>CAZTCJ010000214.1:0-1527 GCA_964612085.1 uncultured Alphaproteobacteria bacterium | reverse complement strand
TTGTATTCCCTGATCCCCGTTTCAAATTCGCTGTTCCTGCGTGTAGGGAATTTGCAGAAGAGACCGACGGATTCTGCGGGTTTCGGACGGCTGCATGCGGCCGGAGACATCTGGTTTTTGCAAATTGCCCTGTTCTTTCCCTGCAAATCAGGGAACGGGCTAGGAGACAGGTTCGCGTGAGACTGTCTCCACCGCCAGCCAGTCCCGTGTTTCCTCCCTAGTACCTTCATTTCTCGATACGCTGCGAGTATTGCCGTGATTTCAGGCGCTTAGCGGGCTGCGGAACTGTTCGCCCGATAGTAGAGACGATTTCGCTGCCGGTCTCCGGCTGAATTAGCCAAAAGTCTCCAAGGCCCGAGAGCGCCGGTACGTCTGTCTCTCTTATGATGCGCCGAAGAGCGCCTGGAGAGCAGGACTGCAAACCGCCGGTACGTCCACAATTCGCCGAGATCTCGGCTGACATGGCGCCGCCGGTGCCATAGTGATGGGAGAGGGTGTGAGCGGGTCGATCAAGCAAAGCCGAGAAGGCGTTTCTGCTCGGACCACTTGATGGGCAGGCGCTTGAGATGGGAGAGCCGGGTTGCGGTGAGTCCGGCGGGCTGTCGGCCATCGAGAATGGCGCAGACGATGCCGGGGGACAGGAACGACAATCGCAGGAGCCGGGTGATGTAGGACGGTACCACCTCTTCTTGCGCAGCGATTTCTTTCAGGGTTAGACCCGGATCGGCGAGCAGGCGTTGCTGGATCCGGTGGGCCCGACGGATAAGGTCGATCAGATTTTGATCCGGATCGGGAGCATGGAGCTGGTCGCGGATCACGAGCCGTTTCCCGATGCCAGTCCGTTGGAGGCTGGCCTGGATGGTCAAAACGATGGGGCCGGCGTCAGAAGCATCCCGTTCAGCATCTAATATATAATCTGTGTCCGTGATATTCTTCCATAGCGCAATGCGATTGAGGCGGATCTCAATAGTGTCATCAAGGACATCAATCCGCTCAGTGAGCGTTTGAACCTGGGTACAAAGATCAACCGTATTCGAGGCGTCGAATGCCGCGGCCAGGGCATGGGCCTGTTTGATGAGGCGGTGCTGATCGGCGGCGGTCTTGAGTGCGGCTCCAAATGTCTCAACCAGTGCATGCCGATCATTCAGAAAGTGGCAAATGCGGCCCACCACGAGGGGTTCGATCTCTGCGGCCGGGATCCGCTGTCCGGCGGCATCGTCTGATCTCGATCCCGCAATCAGCGGCTTGCTCACATAGTAGCGATAGCGCGTGCCCCGCTTGTTAGCATGGGTCGGCGTCATGGATTCACCACGCGCATCGAAGATCAAACCAGCAAGCAGGCTGGGGTTCTCGTGGTCTGCACCATTCGCCCGAGCGATGCGATTGTCCGCAAGCGCCCGTTGCACGGACTCCCATAAGGGCTGGTCGATGATCGCGTCATGCTGGCCGGGATAGGGCATGCCTTTGTGAACGATGTCGCCCAGATAAATCCGGTTCTGAAGGAGGTGGTAGAGCGCGCCGCGTCCA
>CAZTCJ010000213.1:0-1676 GCA_964612085.1 uncultured Alphaproteobacteria bacterium | reverse complement strand
GGCTGAGCTGTTCCGGCCGAGGCTATAAATCCCCGTGCGCCAGGCCTCTGGCGTTGGCGGATCGGGTTTCGGGTGCACATCCGGATGGATCAAATGCGCGGCGATTTCGAGCGCATCGACCAGCCTGGGAGACGCCCTGCTAAAATAGTGTTTGCCGTCAATTACGTGGATAGCGCCCGTTCGCCCTGCCGGTGTCTCTGCGAACCCCGGCTGAGACATAAGATGCGGGACGTCTTGAAGGCTGCGCGCGACATCAAAGCCGCAACAGGCAATCAGCACGATTTCCGGATCGGCATCGCAGACGCTCTCGATACTGATTGTCTCCGCGGCCCCGCCCGGCCGTCCGAGAACAGGCTCTCCCCCAGTCCAGGAGATCAATTCCGGCGTCCAATGACCGGGACAAAAAAGCGGGTCGATCCACTCGAGCATCAAAACCCGTGGGCGCCGATTGATTTGTCCGGACCGGTGGCGCACTGCTGCTGCACGCGCTTCTAACGTCTCAATAAGGGCCTGCGCCTGTTGCGGCACGCCAGCCGTATCGCCAACCACCTCGATTACCCGCATCACTTCATCAAAGGTGGCCGGTTCCATATTGATCAGCTTGGGCGGCGTTTTAAGAGCCGCGAGACCGGCGAGCACCGTGGCTTCCGAGACGGCGCATACGTCGCACAGCGCCTGTGAAAGCACGAGATCTGGCGCGATGGTGTGGAGGGCGTCCAGGTCAAGATCGTAAAGGGCGGAAACATCGCCGAGTTCCGCGCGGACTTGCGCGTCGATTTCCGCGCTCGAGGCCTGCTCATCGATCCGGGTTGACGTCACCTTCGGCAAGTCCTGGACCCAGGCCGGAAAATCGCAGGAGTGGCTCACGCCGCGCAGGCGTCCACCAAGCCCCAAAGCGCAAATGATTTCCGTCGCGCTCGGCAGCAGCGTCACAATGGAATGGGGTAGCGCCATAATGCGGGGTCCGGATCAAGAGGTCATGTCGGATACGGTGCTCCGGCGGTAGCCGGCAGCGGCGAACTCGATGGCATAGAAGAAAATCAGGGCAAAGAATGCATCGCTCACGAAAGACCGCCACAAATAAGGAATGCCGTTGATATAGCAGGTGACAAGACCCTCAAGGGTCTGGGGATAGAACGCGAGCCAGCTCCCGAAATTCGAGACCGCATAAAAGGCGAGTGCGCCCGAACCAACCCCGAGAATACCGCGGGGAAGGCTCCGCTTTTGCGCCAAGAAAACATGGCCCATCAGAGCGCTGAGGGAAAACCCAAGGAGCACGGCAATGAGGACGCGCAGATCGTAAAGCCCAACAAAGATCAACGTCCAAACGAGCGTCATAACCGGTGCGGCAAGTATGCCGCCGCGCCGTGGCAGATAGGCCCCAAGAACAAGGGCTAAAGCCCCGAAGGGCGAAACATTGAAGGGATGAGCCGGGATCTGCATGCAAAATCCCAGCACCACGACCCCTGCAATAATGAGCCAGTGCGGGTTCTGGTCGGATGTTGCCGACCAAAGCGCTTTGATCATGATGCCACCTGAAAATCCTTAGCAGGTCTTGAAATTTAGTTTTTCCAGCAGACGGGACAATGGGTCCACCGGTCTGCCCAACACAAAGCCGTGTCGATGGAAAATCGCATGTGGGTCAAGGCAATATCACACTGGGGAGGGTTTGCGGG
>CAZTCJ010000212.1:0-1797 GCA_964612085.1 uncultured Alphaproteobacteria bacterium | reverse complement strand
AAGTGATCCAAAGCCATACACTTAGGTTCATGCCTAACCAAAACCATTCTATTGTACAGACATTTGTTGCACTTTCTGACCCAACGCGGCTGGCCGTCATTCAGGCGCTGAGTCAGGGCTCGGCAGCGGTCTCTCAATTGGCAAAACCATTTGATATGGCGCTGCCATCCTTCACCCAGCACCTGGGTGTCCTTGAGAGCGCAGGCCTCATCGTGTCGAGACGGGAGGGGCGCAGCCGTATTTGCTCCTTGAACACATCAACTTTGAAAGAAGCAGAGGAATGGATGGACTCCTATCGGGTGCAGTGGGAACGCCGCATGGATCGGTTTGAAACTCATCTTGAGAAGGTGAAGATAGGAAAATCGGATGACTGAGCAAATGGATGAAGCCGCCTCACCATGGGCTTCATGGCCCATCAACCGGGAAGTTGTCATGGCCCGTGTTGTCGATGCGGACCGCGAAACAGCGTTCTTGGCTTGGACTGACCTGGAGCAAATTTTGCAATGGTTCGGACCTTCCGGATTTCGCACAAAGACTCACGAAATCGACATCCGCGCTGGCGGTGTTTGGCGATTTGACATGATTGCTCCCGATGGAACCGTGTTCTCCAACCGGATGCGTTTCCTGCGCATTGAAGCGCCTTCTTTAATTGAATTCATCCACGGGACGGATGCTGCGGACGATCCGGACGCGTTTCGAATGCTTGTGACGTTTGACGAACAAGACAACGGCAAATCTGCAGTGAGCGTCCGTCAAATGCACCCCACAGATGAGCGCCGAAGAATCGTCATTGGGTTTGGCGCGGTCGAATACGGTGCTCAGACGTGGGACAAATTTGCAGACCATACAGCGCGAAAAGGAGGGAGGGCTGCTAGCTCGGTTTGAAGTTTGGCCCTGGATGAAGCTTCGAGCAATCGAACAGCTTTCCTAGTCGTCTAGCTCCGCTTCAGGTTTCGCAAAAAGAGAATATCAATGTCCGATCATCTATTCTGGCTTACCGAAGGCCAGTTCGCTCGTTTGAAGCCGCTATTACCAGACAAGGTGCGGGGCGTGCCGCGGGTCGACGATCGCCGGGTGATCTCTGGCATCGTGCATGTTCTGAAATCGGGCTGCCGATGGGTCGATGCGCCGCCCCACTACGGTCCGAAGAAAACACTATACAACCGGTTCGTACGATGGGCGGAGAAAGGGATTTGGCAGGACATGTTTATGGCATTGGCGGATGTTCGAGGGCCGCCCAGTCAGGCTCTTATCGACAGCTCGGCAGTAAGAGCACACCGCTCAGCGGCCGGTGGAAAATGGGGGAGAAAAACCAGGCTGTCGGCCGCTCACGTGGCGGCCGCACTACAAAAATCCACGCAATCACTGACCGGTTCTGTCGCCCGATTCGCTTTGTCCTGACGGGCGGTCAAGTTCCCGACTGCATAGCTGCCACGTCGCTGCTCGACATGCTTCCGCCGCAAGTGAATGTCGTGCAAGGCGATAAAGGCTATGATAGCAACGCGGTCCGCTGGCAGATCGAAGCGAAAGGTGCGGCGCCGAACATCCCACCGAAATCCAATCGCCGCTATAAGCCCGGCTTCTCGCCAGCACTCTATCGCGACCGGAATGCCGTAGAGCGCATGTTCGGCAGGCTTAAAGACTTTCGACGCATCGGCACCCGGTACGATCGCAAGGCAGATGTCTTTCTCTCAGCCTTATGTCTCGCTGCGACCGTCAGCTACTGGTTATGAGTCCGGAGCCTAGAATTCACCCGCTGAAGCATCCTGGTATGACTGTCGCAGGTGCGATCCCGCC
>CAZTCJ010000211.1:0-1850 GCA_964612085.1 uncultured Alphaproteobacteria bacterium | reverse complement strand
AACAGGCCGATGATGACATGGCCGTATTCCTGCCCGCGTTCGTAGAATTCCATGTTCGGCGGGTCGACACTGTCGAGCACGGCCGCCCGGATCGGCGGCAAATCGGCATCGCCCATCTCGGTGTAGTGGCCGAGAATGGCGAGCACCACGGCGGTGCCGTAGGAGCCGCCGAAGAGGTTGTAGGACGGATAGCCGAGGTGCTCCATCACGGCGATGGTGTCGCGCACGGTGCTGGCCGTGCTGTAGTGCTCGAGCGCGATACCCTGGTCCGCGAAGAACGGCACACAGCGGCTCAGATCCTCGGCGCTGAAGGAGTCGAGCACGGCGGCGTAGACCTCGTCCGGATCGCTGAAGGCGCCGATCCCGGCCTCGTCGAGCCGCGCAGAGGCGGCCGCGTCGTCTTCCTCATAGGTCGCGGGGTTCCGGGCAAAGACGTCGATCGGACAGTAGAGCTCGTTACTGAAGCCGGTGCCGCGCTGGTCGAACATGATGATGTCGCGGCTGGCGCGCAGCGCCTCGGTGCCCCCCAGGATCGTGCCGCGCGAACTGATCGTCGCGCCGCCCGGACCGCCCTGGAAATAGATCACCGGGTCCGGCAGCGGCGCGAGGCTCGGGCTGCGCAGTACGAGGTACTGGATCGGGATCATTGTGCCCTCGGGCTCCGACCAGGCCTGGGGCACCATGATCCGGCCGCAGTCGGCCGTCACGCCGAGGGTTTCCTCTCCAAGGTCGACCGGGCAATCGGCAGCGGCGTCTTGCGCGCCGGCGACGCTGCCGCAAGCGACCACGACCGCGGCGGCAAGACCGACGCGTGCTACCGCTGGCATCAATACGACGTCCGCAATCGACCAAGAGGAAAGCTGCTGAGTGAAGGCCATGTCTCTCGTCCAATTCTTGGTTTCAACGGCGCATCCGCCGAATCCATAGCTACTCCGCGTTTGCGACCAGGCTTTCGGGCAATGGCTTTTCGCAGATGAACGAGCCGGTCCCGCTTGTCTCGGAGACCTGGATGGGGGTGTCTTCAGCGTTGATGATGACAAAGACAGCAGTCATTCCGTAGACAGCCTCTCCGCTCCCCAAATCCACCTCGTGATGAAGACGCAGCGCATTGACGGTCACGCCAGACCGGACAGTGCGGGTTGCCGTGCAGGCGCCGTCCATGCAGGACCAAGCATTTTCGGGATCGATGTCATCCTCGGATAGAAACAAAACGATCCTGTTCGTATCGTCCACATCACGAGCCGCGAGACGCATCGGCTCGACACGTGGACCGTCGCTGCCACTCTCGGTCCAGGCAATGGCTCCGGAACACGCGACAATCGGGCCGCCAAGCGCGTCTTCGATGGCTTCCTGCCCAGACGCTGTCGTTGCAGCAAACGTGACAGCAACCACCGTGAAGCCGGTGGCAGCACGCGCAATCAACGTCACTGCCTGGCCTCCCTCAAACGCTCCATGACGGCGGCACAATCGTCCCGCGCCCCGACAATATCGGTCGGAGCGTCGTCACCGGCGAATTCAGCTGCGTCTGCCGCTGCACGGCTCAAAACCGTGTCGATTTCTTCTGATGTCAGAAGCCCCTCTTCTTCGGCAGCGGTCACCGTCATGCAAATGCCCGCGGACGCGCCGGTCGCGATGCCGATGCCGGTTGCGGCCCCGCCGATGAGCGCGCCGCCGAACACCGCGCCACCGATCGCACCAACAATCAAGCCAACGAGGCCGATCAGTATTTTTGCCATAGTTCTTGCTTTCCTTAGACGCCTGCGCCGTATGGCCGCCAGACAAGGTTCAAGACCAAGAGCACCACAAACAGGATCACGAACGTGACCAACGACTTTTTGCCTTTGGTCATG
>CAZTCJ010000210.1:0-1879 GCA_964612085.1 uncultured Alphaproteobacteria bacterium | reverse complement strand
TTCCCGCCGATGCCGTCGATAAAGTCCCGCACCTTGCCGAAAAAGCCGCTCGATTCCGGGTGGGTCGAATCCGAACTGGTCTTGTCGAATTCCCGCAACAGCTCTTTCTGGCGCTTGGACAGGTTCTGGGGCGTTTCCACCTTGGCGTGGACGAACAGATCCCCGTGCTGTTCGGAGCGCAGGATCGGCATGCCGAGATTTTTCAAGCGGAACTGACGGCCCGGCTGGGTACCTTCCGGGATCTTCACCTTGGCCTTGGTGCCCGCGAGCGTTGGCACTTCGATCTCGCCGCCAAGGGCTGCCGAGGTGAAGGAAATCGGGACACGGACATGCAGATGGGGCCCTTCCCGGCTGAACAGCGGGTGGTCCTTCACGCTGAGGAAGATATAAAGATCGCCCGGCGGCCCGCCGCGCAGGCCCGCATCGCCCTCGCCCGCCAAACGGATCCGGGTGCCGTCCTCGACGCCCGGCGGAATGGTGACCGACAGGGTCTTTTCCTTCTCGATCCGGCCCGCGCCGTTACATTTCTGGCAGGGATCCTTCACGATCCGTCCGGTGCCGGCGCATGTGGGACAGGTCCGCTCGATGGTGAAGAACCCTTGGGTCGCGCGCACCTTGCCGAGGCCCGAGCAGGTCGGGCAGGTCACGGGCTTTGAGCCCGGTTCGGCGCCTGACCCGTCGCACCGGTCGCAGACGGAGGTGCGCGGCACCTGCACTTGCGCCTTTTTGCCGGTGAAGGCCTCGTTGAGGGTGATGTCCATGTTGTAGCGCAGATCGGCGCCGCGTGTGCGTCCGCCTGAATTGCTGCGCCGCTGGCCCATGAATTCGCCGAACAGATCGTCGAACACGTCAGCGAAGGTGGAGCCGAAATCCTGTCCGAAGCCGCGCGCGCCGCCCGCCCCGCCTTCGAAGGCGGAATGGCCGAACTGGTCGTAGGCCGCGCGTTTCTGATCGTCCTTCAGGACGTCATAGGCCTCGTTGATTTCCTTGAACTTCTTTTCCGCTTCCGCGTCGTCCGGATTGCGGTCCGGATGATATTTCATCGCCAGCTTGCGGTAGGCGGATTTCAGGTCTTGGGCACTGACGCCGCGCGCCACGCCCAGGACGTCGTAATAATCTGGTTTGCTCATGGTCCTGTTCGCGCCCCTTGCCTGCGGCTTTGCCCGTCGGCCCGCATCCTAGCGGCTTGTGCCCCCGAAAGACATGGGCGCACAAGCCTTTATAGGATAGCGGGTGATTACCGGCTTAGCGTGATCAGGACGCCTGACCTTTTTTCTTGTCGTCATCGACTTCTTCGAAGTCGGCATCGACGACCGTCTCATCGGCCGGACCGGCCGCTGCGGCTTCTTCACCGCCGCCGGCACCGGCACCGCCATCCTGCTGATAGATGGCTTCGCCGAGCTTCATGGCGGCCTGGGCCAACTCCTGGGTCTTCTGCTGGATGATCGGGGCATCTTCGCCGTTGAGCGCTTCCTTCAGAGCCGAGATGGCCGACTCGATGGCGCCCTTGTCGCCCGCTTCCAGCTTGTCGCCGAATTCGCTGAGCTGACCTTCGGTTTGATGAATGAGTGCCTCGCCCTGGTTCTTGGCTTCCACAAGCTGGCGGCGGACCTGGTCGTCGGCCCGGTGCTCCTCGGCTTCCTGGACCATGCGGTCGATATCGGCATCGCTCAGGCCACCGGAGGCCTGGATGCGGATCGCCTGTTCCTTGCCTGTCGCCTTGTCCTTGGCGGACACGTTGACAAGGCCGTTGGCGTCGATGTCGAAGGTCACTTCGATCTGCGGCACGCCGCGCGGCGCCGGCGGAATGCCGACCAGATCGAACTGACCCAGCAGCTTGTTGTCGGCGGCCATTTCCCTCTCTCCCTGGAAGACGCGT
>CAZTCJ010000209.1:0-1909 GCA_964612085.1 uncultured Alphaproteobacteria bacterium | reverse complement strand
GCCATTGCCGCCGCGCGCCAGGCAGATGATCTGTCCGGGTTCGGTCAGATCGGCGATGGGGGTCTCCTGGTCCTCTTCCAGGATCTGCGTGCCGACGGGCAGGCGCAGCGTGACATCCTTGCCGCTGGCCCCCGCCCGGTTGCGGCCCATGCCGTGGCCGCCCGTGCTCGCTTTGAAATGCTGCTGGTAGCGGTAATCGATCAGCGTATTGAGCGCTTCGACGCATTCCGCGTAGACATGGCCGCCCCTTCCGCCGTCGCCGCCGTCCGGGCCGCCGAACTCCACATATTTCTCCCGCCGGAACGAGACGCAGCCCGCGCCGCCATTGCCGGATTTGATGAAGACCTTGGCCTGATCGAGAAATTTCATGGGCCTCTCCAGTCCGCTTTTTCAAGCAGCATATCCCAATGATCGACCCAGCGGGCGCGGGCCGGGTTCCACAGCGGGCTCAGCGCGATACGGCGAAACCCCAGTTTTTCCAGGATCCGTCCGGAGGCCGCGTTTCCCGCATAATAGCCCGAATGGATCCGCGCGCAGCCCAGATCCTCGAAAGCATGGGCCACGATCCGCCCGGCCGCTTCCGACATGATCCCCCGGCCCCAATAGGCCCGGCCCAGCCAGTAGCCCAGTTCAGGATCGGACCGGTCGCCCTGGACCATCAGGCCGATCGTGCCGATAACGATGCTCTCCGCTTCCGCGTGCAGGCAGATGATGAAATTGCGCGGCCAGCCCGTTTCCTGAAAATTCTTCCGCTGACGGTCGTACCAGTCCTGGGCATCCTGCAAACCGTAAGGGTAGGGCACACGCGCCAGGGTGCGCACCACGTCCCAGTCGTTCAAGAGCGCGGGAACCACAGCGACATCGGCCTGTTCCATGGGGCGCAGGAGCAGGCGGTCCGTATGAAGAGTGGTGCTCATCGTCTCTGTCCGTACCCAAAACAAAAGGGAGATGGCGGCCCATCTCCCTCACGTTTGGGTGTGACGGCCGCCGTGTTGAAGGGCGGCCAAATGTTTGGACGCCCGTTTACTTCGCCGGGGCTTCGCTCGTATCGACGGAGACGAAGGTGCGGCCTCTGAGGCCTTTGCGGAAGCTCACCGTGCCTTCGACCTTGGCGAAGATCGTGTGATCCTTGCCCATGCCCACATTCTCGCCCGGGTGCCACCGGGTGCCGCGCTGGCGCAGGATGATGTTGCCGGGGATCACGTGCTCGCCGCCGAATTTCTTGACGCCAAGGCGCCGGCCTTCGGAGTCGCGACCATTGCGCGAGGAACCGCCTGCTTTTTTATGAGCCATGTTTTACTCCTCCGACGTGTCCGGATCAGCCTTGGGCTTCGCCGCTTTGGCGCCCTTGGCCAGAATGTCCTTGATGCGCAGGACCGTCAGTTCCTGCTGGTGCCCCTTTTTGCGCCGGTAATTCTGACGCCGGCGTTTCTTGAACACCGTGATTTTTTCGCCGCGGGTCTGTTCCACGACTTCGGCGGTGACGATGGCGCCGGTGAGCAGGGGCGTGCCCACTTCCGGTTCGCCCTTGCCGCCGATCATGAGAACCTCGGTCAGCTCGACCTTATCCCCTGGGGCGGCTTCGAGTTTTTCAACCCGAATAATATCGTCCTTGGCGACTTTATACTGTTTGCCGCCAGTCTTGATGACTGCGTACATGGCTGTCACTCGCGATTATTGTTAAGAAACGGCAGGCCTTTTCGCACCTGCTCCACGAAGCCCGCGACTATAGGCGGCTTGATCTTCGAGTCAAGCAAACAGTGCACCCGCCCGTGCTTCTGGCCTTGCCAGGCCCGCAGGCTTGGCCTAGGGTCCGCCACGCCATTCTGATGGGGCTCAGCGCGCGCCCCGCCCGACGGAGGGGTGCCGGAGTGGTCGAACGGGGCGGTCTCGAAAACCGTTGTGCGCG
>CAZTCJ010000208.1:0-1956 GCA_964612085.1 uncultured Alphaproteobacteria bacterium | reverse complement strand
TTCGCCGTTCACCGGCGGCAGTTGGCCCCAGCAATTGAAATGCTTGCGGTTGATGCCGCCCTTGGCGCCCATGGACAGCACGAACTCGTTCTTGTCGTCATCGGACACCACGCCGATGGCGTTGGCGCCGGTGACCGCGCAAAGCTGGGTGCCGAACACGCCCAAACCGCCCGACGCGCCCCAAACCAGAACGTTCTGGCCCGGTTTCAACGTATGCGGACGATGGCCGAACAGCATGCGATTGGCGGTGGCGAGCGTCAGCGTGTAGCAGGCCGCTTCTTCCCAGGTCAGATGTATCGGGCGGGGCAGAAGCTGGCGGGCCTGAACGCGGGTGAACTGGGCGAAGGAACCATCGGGCGTCTCGTAGCCCCAGATGCGCTGGGACGGCGAGAACATAGGATCGCCGCCATTGCATTCCTCGTCGTCGCCGTCATCCTGATTACAGTGAATAATCACTTCATCGCCGGGCTTCCAGCGGTTGACCTTGTCGCCCACGGCCCAGACCACGCCGGCGGCGTCGGAGCCGGCCACGTGATAGTCCTGATCGTGATTATCGAGCACGGAGATGGGCTCGCCCAGGGCCGCCCAGACGCCGTTGTAATTGACGCCAGCGGCCATCACCAGGACCAGCACCTCATAAGCGTCGATCTCGGGGGTTTCCACCACTTCGACCTGCATGGCGCTTTCCGGAGGGCCGTGCCGTTCCTTGCGGATCGTCCAGGCATACATCTGCTTGGGCACGTGGAACTCGGGCGGGACTTCGCCGACCTCGTAAAGATCCTTTTGGGCAGCACTCGGTGTCGTCATCCTCAGGCCTCCCCGGCACACAAAAACGCTACTGCGTTCCTACCTATCGCGGCGCCGGTTATCTATTTGTTTCCATTGGCGTTCGGTTTGCTCAACCCGTCGCAGGCTTGCAGGGATGTCCAGCATGGCCTTATCCGCCGCTTTCGTGCAAGGATCTTTTGCGATGCAGCAAGCGGTGGGATGAAAGCTGCGGCGTTTCTTTTCGGGAAAGGTGAGCCGTGGCATGGTCCTGGGAACGGACGCGCGAGCGCCGTCAGGCAGATCTTGAGAGGAGAGTACGGCATGGACCGTCCGCAAAAGGACAAGCCCTGGATTTTCCGGACCTATGCGGGCCATTCGACGGCGGCCGCCTCGAACGAACTGTACCGCACCAATCTGGCGCGCGGCCAGACCGGCCTCTCGGTCGCCTTCGATCTGCCCACCCAGACCGGTTACGACGCCGATCATGCGCTGGCCCGTGGCGAGGTCGGCAAGGTGGGCGTGCCCATCGGCCATATCGGCGACATGCGCGCCCTGTTCGACGGTATTCCGCTCGACCGCATGAACACCAGCATGACCATCAACGCCACCGCCGCCTGGCTGCTGTCCCTCTATATCGCGGTCGCGGAGGAACAAGGCGCGGACCGCAAGGGTCTTCAGGGTACGACGCAAAACGATATTATTAAGGAGTACCTCTCCCGGGGCACCTACGCCTTCCCGCCCGCGCCGTCCATGCGCCTGATCTCGGACATGATCGCTTATACCTACCGGGAAGTTCCCAAATGGAACCCGATCAATGTCTGTTCATATCATTTGCAGGAAGCGGGCGCGACGCCGGTCCAGGAAATCGCCTTTGCGCTCGCCAATGCCTGCGCCGTGGCCGATACGGTGAAAGCTTCCGGCCAAGTGCCTGCGGAAGACCTGCCCCTCGTGGTCGGGCGTTTGAGTTTCTTCGTCAACGCGGGCATCCGTTTCATTGAAGAGCTGTGCAAGATGCGCGCGTTCGTGGAGCTGTGGGACGAGATCTGCCAGAACCGCTATGACGTCGAGGACCCCAAACTGCGCCGCTTCCGCTACGGCGTTCAGGTCAATTCCCTGGGCCTCACCGAGCAGCAGCCGGAACAGACCTTCTACCTCATAATGCTCGAAATGCTCGCCGTCACACACTCG
>CAZTCJ010000207.1:0-1993 GCA_964612085.1 uncultured Alphaproteobacteria bacterium | reverse complement strand
ACGCTGCGGAGTAAGGCGAAGATGGATCACCCCATATCCAGAATTCGCTCCCTGCCTCACAGACTGGACGAACCGTCCAGAAGGAGTGTTTCATGATCCGAGGCCCCCTTGCTAATCCTGCTTTCCGGGCGCAATTCTCTGGCCATGAGACGTTCCCGCTCCGTCATCTCTGGCTGAAGAAGGCTTACGATCAGGTTGCAGCTGCCAAGGGCGGCGTCGCGCCAAAATCTCTGTTCAACGATGCTGAGGCCATTGTCACCTTCGGGGTTGGCAAGAATATGGTCGGCGCTATGCGCCATTGGGCGCTAACCTGCGGTATCTTGGAGGAAGACGGCGATGTCTTCCGCACTACGAGCATCGGCGATTATCTGTTTGCCGATGAGACCGGCGTCGATCCCTTCCTTGAGGCTCCCGCAACGCTATGGCTGCTTCATTGGATGATGGCGGGTACGCCTGAGCGCAGCACGACGTGGTTCTATGTCTTCAATCACCTCGCCGTTCAGACTTTCGACCACGACGCGATTGCAGCGCCGCTCCGCGACTATCGCGATCAGCAGAATGCGCGCTTGAAAAACAAGATCCGCGCATCCGATGCGACCATCAAGCGGGACGTCGAGTGTTTCTTGCGGAGCTACGTGCCAACCCGTCAGGGCAAGTTCAGCGATGATCTTTTTGAGCCGGCCTTGGTGCCGCTCGGTTTGATCCGGGCTGTGAGCAGCAAGTCCTATCAGTTCCGGCGCGGAGCGAAGCCGACCCTACCCGATGGCATTTTCCTCTATGCGCTTCATGAGTTCTGGATGCGGCATGCGCCGGACCGGCAGACGCTCTCGGTCGAAGCGCTGGCTTTCGAGCCGGGCTCGCCGGGGCGTGTCTTCAAGCTTGATGAGGATGCGTTGGTTGAGCGCTTGGCACGTATCGAGGAAAGCTCTGCCCGCGCTTACCTTTGGTCCGACACGGCCGGGGTTCGCAACGTTGCGCGCCGCTCGCACAGCCCTGATCCCATGATGTTCTTGGCCTCCGCCTACGAGACCGCCACGCAGAGGAGCGCCGCATGAGCAAGCTGTCCGACGTCGTAACAGTTTCTCGCCGGTTCCAGCGTTCGGTCCGGCTCGACACGGATCACGCAATCGATGGCGCCTTGCAGGGTTATGTGTGCCACGGCTCCAGCCGGCAGGCGATGGAGACTATGGCGCGACTATTCCAGGAAACAGGTCAGCGTGCCTTCACCTGGACCGGTCCCTATGGTGGAGGCAAGTCAAGCCTGGCGCTTTTGCTCTGCCAAATACTCGGCGGCAGCTTCGAGCAGAACCAAGACGGCCTTGAGCTACTTGGAGATATGCCCTGCTTTCATGACGCCTTCCCACAGGAGGAAGAACCGTGGCTTGTAGTCCCCCTCGTTGGACGCCGCGCGGATCCAGTATCTGATCTTCGCGAGGCTTTGGCGGATGCGGTTGCACGGGAGGCTAAGCCGGCGCGCACCAAGCGCCGCCAGATCGATCCAGCAGGTCGGGATGTAATCGAGCGACTCGTGAAGGAAGCCTCTGCACGACCAGAGGCCGGCGTGCTTCTAGTCATTGATGAACTCGGCAAATACCTCGAAGCAGCGGCTGACGGCACTGCTGACATACACTTCTTTCAAGATCTTGCAGAAGCTGCCGCGCGCTGCGAGGGCCGGCTGCTGATCGTTGGCGTCCTGCACCAATCCTTCGACCAGTATGCGCGCCGTTTCGGTGCCGAGATGCAGGATGACTGGGCCAAGATTCAGGGCCGCTATGTAGATATCCCGATTGTCACTGCAACGGATGAGGTGCTCGATCTGATTGGCCGCGCCCTGATCCATTCGGATGAGGCTGAGGTCCCCGCCACTATGATTGAGACTGTGGCCGGCGCCATTCGCCGACGCAGACCTGGGAGCCCTGAGGATCTTTCCACGCGCTTGGCTGCCTGCTGGCCGTTGCATCCAGTCACGGCGTCGTTGATTGGCCCATTGTCG
>CAZTCJ010000206.1:0-2044 GCA_964612085.1 uncultured Alphaproteobacteria bacterium | reverse complement strand
GCATCTCGATCTTGATGACGCCGTCGCCCTGGCAGGCCTCGCAGCGCCCGCCCTTCACATTGAAGGAAAAGCGCCCCGGCTTGTAGCCCCGCGCCTTGGCTTCGGGCAGCCCCGCGAACCAGTCGCGGATCGGCGTGAACGCGCCCGTATAGGTCGCCGGGTTGGAGCGCGGCGTGCGCCCGATGGGCGACTGGTCGATGTCGATCACCTTGTCGAGGAACTCCAGCCCCTCCAGCGTATCGTGCGCGCCCGGATGATCCCGTGCGCCATTGAGCCGCCGGGCCACGGCCTTATAAAGCGTCTCGATGGTGAGCGTCGATTTTCCGCCCCCGGACACACCGGTGACGCAGGTGAGCGTACCCAACGGCACGTCCACGGAAACATCCTTCAGATTGTTCGCCCGCGCGCCGGTGAGCCTGAGCCGCTTCTTGTCCGAGATGGGGCGGCGGTCCTCCGGCACCGGCACTTCCCGAGAACCGACGAGATACTGGCCGGTCAGCGATTCAGCCGTGTTCATCACGTCCTTGGGCGTGCCGGTGGCGATGACCTTGCCCCCATGGGCGCCCGCACCGGGGCCCATATCCACCACATGATCCGCAGTCAGAATGGCTTCCTCATCGTGTTCGACCACGACCACCGTATTGCCCAGATCCCGCAGGCGTTTCAGCGTATGGAGCAGGCGCGCATTGTCCCGTTGGTGGAGCCCGATGGAGGGCTCGTCCAGCACATAAAGCACGCCCGTCAGGCCGGAACCGATCTGGGAGGCGAGCCGGATGCGCTGGCTTTCCCCGCCGGACAACGTGCCGGAGCCGCGCGACAGGGTGAGGTATTCCAGTCCCACATTGTTCAGGAAATGCAGCCGCTCATTGATCTCTTTGAGGATCCGGCCCGCAATCTCCTTCTGCTGACGGTTGAGGCTTTTGGGCAGGGCGCTGAACCAGGCACCCGCGTCCTTGATGGACAGTTCCGCCGCCTGACCGATATGCTTGCCGCCGATTTTGACCGCCAGCGCTTCAGGCTTCAGACGGTAGCCGCCGCAGGCGGTGCATGGCTTCACGCCCTGAAACTTCTCGATCTCCTCGCGCACCCAGGTGGATTCGCTCTCCCGCCAGCGCCGCTCCATATTGGGCACCACGCCTTCGAAGGTCTTCTTAGTCTCGTAGCGGCGCAGCCCGTCGTCATAGACGAAATTGATCTTCTCATCGCCCGAGCCGAACAGGATCAGATCCTTCACCGCTTTCGGCAGCTTCTTCCAGGGCGTGGTCATGGACGCCTTGGTGTGGCGGCAAATGGAGTCGAGCGTCTGCGTGTAATAAGGAGAAGTGGATTTCGACCAGGGCGCGATCGCCCCCTGGCGCAGCGAGAGCGACTCGTCCGGCACCACCATGGTGGGGTCGAAATAAATCTCATTACCGAGACCATCGCAGGACGGACAGGCACCGAACGGATTGTTGAAGGAGAACAGGCGCGGTTCGATTTCCGGGATCGTGAAGCCGGACACGGGACAAGCGAATTTCGCGGAAAAGATGATCCGCTCCGCCTCACCGTCCTTGGTTTTCTTGTCCGCCAGTTCGGCGATGGCGATGCCGTCGGCCAAGCCCAGCGCCGTCTCGAAAGAGTCTGCAAGCCGTTGTTCGAGCCCTTCGCGCACCGCCAGCCGGTCCACCACCACGTCGATATCGTGTTTGAGCTTTTTGTTCAGCGCCGGGACCGATTCCAGATCGTGGAATGTGCCGTCCACCTTGACCCGCTGAAAACCGCGCTTTTGCAGATCGGCGAATTCCTTGCGGTATTCCCCTTTCCGCCCCCGGATCATCGGGGCGAGCAGATAAAGCCGCGTGCCTTCCTCAAGCTCCATGACCTTATCGACCATCTGACTCACCGTCTGGCTCTCGATGGGCAGGCCGGTAGCGGGCGAATAGGGCACGCCCACCCGCGCCCAGAGCAGGCGCATATAGTCGTAGATTTCCGTCACGGTCCCCACGGTGGAGCGCGGGTTCTTTGACGTTGTTTTCTGTTCGATCGAAATCGCGGGCGAGAGGCC
>CAZTCJ010000205.1:0-2076 GCA_964612085.1 uncultured Alphaproteobacteria bacterium | reverse complement strand
ACAACAACATGGTCGCGGGTTCTTCGATGAACGCCTTGAAATGCTGCAGGAAGGTGGCACCCACCGCACCGTCGATCACCCGGTGATCGCAGGAGAGCGTGCAGGTCATCACGGTGGCGACGCCAAGCTCGCCATTCTTCACCACAGGCCGTTGTCCGCCCGCTCCCACCGCCAGAATGGCCGCATGGGGCGGATTGATCACGGCGGTGAAATGCTTGATGTCGAACATGCCGAGATTGGAGATCGAGAAGCTGCCACCCTGATATTCCTCCGGCTTAAGCTTCTTGGTCCGGGCGCGGGTGGCAAGATCCTTGGCTTCGCGCGCGATCTGGGCGAGGCCCTTTTGTTCCGCCTGCCAGATGATCGGCGTGATCAGACCGCCCTCGATGGCCACCGCCATGCCCACATCGGCGGAGCCGTGCTGAATGATCCTGTCTTCCGCCCAGGAACTGTTCACTTCCGGCACCCGCAGCAGCGCCATGGCCGAGGCCCGGATCACGAAATCATTGACGGAAATCTTGTAGGCGCCCTCGCCTTCCGGCGAGCGCTCATTGAGGGACTTGCGCACGCGCAGGAGCTGATCCAGCTCGCAATCGATATTGAGATAATAGTGCGGCACGTCGCGCTTGGCTTCCGTGAGGCGCTTGGCGATGGTCTTGCGCATGCCCGTCAAGGGCACTTCGGTCGTGCCTTGCGCCTGGGCCATGGGACCGGCAGGCGCCCCGCCGGGCCGCATGGGAATGACATCCGCCGACGGACGGCCCGCGCCGCCTTGCATCACCGCATCGATATCCCGCTTGACGATCCGCCCATGGGGACCCGAACCCTCGATCGCGCTGAGATCGATTTGGGCCTGCTCCGCCATGCGCCGGGCCAGGGGGCTCGCGAACACCCGCCCGTCCGTCCCCGTCGCGGCGGGCGGTTGAGAGGACTGCGCCACGCCGCTGCCGCCCGGAAATTTCTGGGCCGGGGCCGGGGCCTGTCCGGAGGCGGAGGGTTGCGGCGCGGCCTGGGGCTGTTGCGCCGCCTTTTGCGGCTCGGCTTTCTCTTGAGAGGGCGCTGAGGGTTTCGACGCGCCCGCATCGAAGCCTTCGAGCGCGGATTTGTCCTCGCCTTCTTCCAGCAGCAGCGCGATGGGCTCGTTCACGGGCACGCCCTCGGTGCCTTCCGCCACCAGGATCTTGCCCATGGTGCCTTCGTCCACCGCTTCCACTTCCATGGTCGCTTTGTCGGTCTCTATTTCGGCGATCACGTCTCCGGCCGCGACTGTATCGCCTTCTTTCACCAGCCATTTGGCGAGGGTGCCCTCTTCCATGGTGGGCGAGAGCGCAGGCATCAGAATGGGAATAGGCATGGGTGGCGGTCCTCTTGGCTTGTCTCAGCCCGTATAGCATACGGCGCGCACCGCCTCGACCACGTCCTTGGTCTGGGGCAACGCCAGCTTCTCCAGATTGGCAGCGTAGGGCAGCGGCACGTCCTTGGCGGTCACGCGCATCACCGGCGCGTCCAGCAAGTCGAAGGCGTGTTCCATCAGGCTCGCGCCCACTTCCGCGCCGATGCCGCAGCGCGGCCAGCATTCCTCTACCGTCACGCAGCGGTTGGTGCGGGAGACCGACGCGATCACCGTGTCCATGTCGAGGGGGCGCAGGGTTCTGAGATTGATCACCTCGGCCTCGATGCCCTCTTCGCTGAGCGCGCCCGCCGCCTCCATGGCGTATTCCATGCCCCGGCTGTGGGAGACGATGGTGACATCTTGCCCCGCGCGCACGATCGAGGCCTTGCCGATGGGCAGGGTGAAATCGTCCAGTTTCGGAACATCGAAGCTGCGCCCGTACATGATCTCATGTTCCAGGAAAATCACCGGATCGGGATCGCGGATCGCGGCTTTGAGCAGGCCCTTGGCGTCCGCCGCGTTCCAGGGCGCGATCACTTTCAGGCCCGGCACATGGGCGTACCAGGCGGAATAGTCCTGACTGTGCTGGGCCGCGACCCGGGCCGCCGCGCCGTTCGGACCACGAAACACGATCGGGCAGCCCATCTGGCCGCCCGACATGTAAAGGGTCTTGGCCGCCGAGT
>CAZTCJ010000204.1:0-2088 GCA_964612085.1 uncultured Alphaproteobacteria bacterium | reverse complement strand
GTTGATCAGTTCCTGGATGAGCACGGTCTTACCCACCCCTGCGCCGCCGAACAGGCCGATCATGCCGCCCTTGGCGTAAGGACACAGCAAGTCGATGACCTTGATGCCGGTGACCAGCACTTCCGATTCCGTGGCCTGATCGACAAAGGCCGGCGCTTCCGCGTGGATCGGCCGGTATTCGGTGGCTTCCACCGGCGGGCCGTCATCGATCGCCTCACCGATCACGTTCATGATGCGCCCCAGCGTGCCCTCGCCCACCGGCACGGCGATCGGCTTGCCCGTGTCCGTCACGTCCTGGCCACGCACCAGACCTTCGGTGGAGTCCATGGCGATGCAGCGCACGGTTTCCTCGCCCAGGTGCTGGGAGACCTCGAACACCAAGCGGTTGCCGTTATTATCCGTTTCCAGCGCATTTAGAATGGCCGGCAGGTGACCCTCGAACCGCACGTCGACGACGGCGCCGATCACCTGGGTGACTTTTCCAATGTTTCCGCTCATCTGCCTACTTCCTGCTTACGGACCTGCGTGTGACTTTAGTCTTCCTCGGTATCCTGCCTAGTAAAGGCTGCAAATATGAACCCAACGATCAAAGCACTGACAAATGCGCTGCCTCCAAACATGAGCCCGCCATGGAACGACGCCAGAGGCAATGCATACCCATAGTGGAATATGTAAATCAGTGTTCCTATGATCGCCGCTAGTACTCCGATTAAAACCGCCTGTATGAGAGTGATCATTCTGTCCCCCCGGACGTGTCCCGTTAGATCGCCTCTGCTCCCGAAATAATCTCGATCAGTTCCTTCGTGATCATCGCCTGACGGGTCCGGTTGAACTGGAGCGTCAGGGAATCGATCAGTTCGCCCGCGTTCCGCGTGGCGCTGTCCATGGCCCGCATCCGCGCGCCCTGTTCGCTAGCCGCGTTCTCAAGCAGCGCCTTATAGATCTGCGCGCCCAGATTGAGCGGCAGCAGACCCTGGAGGATCGACGCCTCATCGGGCTCGTATTCGTAAAGCGCGCCTTTGAGGTCGGGCATCTCGCCGATATTTTCTTCCGACACGTTCGCCGGGATCAACTGCTGCGCCGTGGGCCGCTGGGTCATGACCGACACGAACTGCGCGTAGAAAATGCTGCACACGTCGAATTCACCGGTATCGAACCGGTACATGATATTCTGCGCGATCTCATGGGCCACTTCGAAGCCAATGGACTTCAGCCCGGTCAACTCGATGGTGTCGACGATCAGCGACCCATATGTGCGCTTGAGCAGATCCCGGCCCTTGCGGCCCACACAGAGGATTTTCACCTCTTTGCCCTCGGCCCGCAGACGCTCGATGTGTTCCCGCGCCAGCCGCGCAATGGAGGAATTGAACGGTCCGCACAATCCCCGTTCCGCCGTCGCCACGACAAGCAAATGGGTTTTCTCCTGACCGGTGCCCACCAGCAGACGCGGTGCGTTCGGATCGTTTTGCAAGCTCGTCGCCAGATTGGCGAGCACCCGTTCGATCCGTTCCGAATAGGGCCTTGCGGATTCCGCCGCGTCCTGCGCCCGGCGCAGTTTCGCAGCGGCCACCATCTGCATGGCCTTGGTGATCTTCTGCGTTGACTTGACGCTGGAGATCCGGACTTTGAGGTCTTTCAAGCTCGGCATCAGACGGCCTCAAAAAACACGCGGATCACGCAAAGGTCCGGGCAAGATTGTCGAGAATGTCCTTGAGCTTGTTCTCAAGGCTGTCGGACAGCTTCTTCTCGGTGCGGATTTCCCGAAGCACGTCGGCATGCTCGGTCCGCATGGCACCCAGCAGTTCCTCCTCGAACCGGCCCACATCCTCGATCTTGATGGCATCGAGATAGCCGCGCGTGCCCGCGAAGATCGACACCACCTGCTCTTCCACCGGCAGCGGGCTGTACTGATCCTGCTTCAGCAGTTCGGTGAGGCGCGCGCCCCGGTTCAAAAGCCGCTGGGTCGCCGCATCCAGGTCCGAGCCGAACTGGGCGAAGGCCGCCATTTCCCGGTACTGAGCAAGTTCGAGCTTGATGCGGCCCGCCACCTGCTTCATGGCCTTTATCTGGGCCGTCGAGCCCACCCGC
>CAZTCJ010000203.1:0-2090 GCA_964612085.1 uncultured Alphaproteobacteria bacterium | reverse complement strand
AGGGCTTGCGGCGCCGTTATTGAACCGGAGACGAGTTGCGAGAGAGACATGGCGGATGGGGTGGGATTCGAACCCACGAGACGGTTGCCCGCCTACACGCGTTCCAGGCGTGCGCCTTCGACCACTCGGCCACCCATCCTGAGAATCCGGCCGCGCTAACGCGCAAGCACAGAGTTGAGCGCGGCACTATACAAGCTCGCGCGCGGCGGACAAGCCTGCTTCGCCCCGTGCGGCTTTTGCACCGGCTTTCTTGTGTCCCGGGGGCCAACGCACTACTCTTATGAGGGCTTGGCGCGGCTCTGGTTGGAGCTCATCGATACGGAAGGCGGGGCCGTTTCATCATGATTGTCTTGCGGATTCTGGCGCAAATCCTGATCGCGGCGGCCTTGATGCTGCTGGGCGCCGATGCGCTCAATTCCCTGGAAGCGGGCGCGATCCAGTTACGCTCCATTAGCGATCTTGGGGGCCTTCTGCGTTTGGGCGACGCCAGGGCGGGCCTTGAGGCCTGGGACGACGGGATTTTCCGCTCGGGCCTGCTCTATCTGGTGAGCCTGCCGGCCTGGGTGCTGACCGGCGCCTTCGGGGTGCTTCTGGCCTGGGCCGTCGGAGAGCCTGTGCGTAACGGCACCGGCCATGGCTACGGCGCTGCCAAGCCGCCTGAGTGATCAGACCCCGGGTGACCGCAACCCCAAGGGAACAGAACAAGGTGCCGCTGATGGCCACAGACTGGCGATCCTCCCTGCCGTCTCTCCGCTCGCCCGTGACCCTGACGGGCGTGATCGTGCTGGTGATCGCGCTCGCCTGTCTGATCTACGATCTGGGCGCCTGGTTCGCCTCCGGGATCTGGCAGCCCATGACCGTGGGCAGCCTTTGGTTTTCCATCGACCGCACCAGTCTCAACGGCCTGCAGGTGATCATCCAGCGCGAGGATTATCTGAACTGGCCGGCTCTGTGGGACGGCGTGGTTCAGCCCGTGCTGTTGTGGCCGTTCTGGGCGTTTCTGGCCGGTATCGGTGTTTTCTTTCTGCTTCTGGGGTGGGCGCCCTGGCGCGGACGCTGAGCGATGTCCACGGACGAAGACCGCCCGCAAACAGACGAACGGCCGCGCCGGTCCAAAGCGCACGGCTCGGACGCCATGACCAACCGGATCACCGCCCTGGCCGCGCTTCTGGCCCTGCTGATTTCCCTGTTCTCCGCCTACCGCGCTTATGCGCCCTTGAAAGAGGTGCAGTTCATCGCCGAAAGCAGGGCGGCTTTCGCCGCCGGTGAGGAAGAGGGCACGGTCGAGGCCACGTTGGAGGCGAATATCTTCTTTTCCAACATGGGCAATCTGCATGCGGTCTATCTGGGGGCCGCCATGGCCTGGCTGCCGCTCGATGAGGATCTGGGGCGGGATGGGACCTGCCGCCGCATCGTATCTGAGCGTCTTTATGCGACCACGGACTATCCTATTCAGCCCGCCATCGGCGAAGACGGCACATCCCGCTATACCACCAGCCTGATTCCGCCGCGCGAGGCCTCTCAATTCACGGAAACCTTCCCCAGACGGACGATCACGTTGGAAGAGGGGCTGACGCCCTGTCTCTTCATCACCGTGATGGATTATGACGGCAATTCCTATCGGCGGTCGTTCGCGGTCAACACGCCGGTCGAGGCCCTGTTGAGGACGATCAGGCCGAATGTGGAATTTTCCACCCGCGCGGTGACGAATCCTGAGGTGATCGTCCCGGCGCGAAGCTGGTGGCACACGCTGTTGAGGCTGATCGGCTTTTGAGGACGTTTAGAGTCTTTTTGGGAATTGGCACCACCGGCCCGCTCCCCCTCCCGGCCACCCAATTCAGGGTACCCTTGTGGGTGACCGGGAGGGGGAGCGGGCTGGCCTGGCATCTTGAAATGCGTCTTCCGACGCATTTCCAAAGGTCTCTCAGTTCTCGTCCATTTTGAGGGCGGCGATGAAGGCCTCTTGAGGGATCTCGACGCGGCCGAACTGGCGCATCTTTTTCTTACCCTCTTTCTGCTTCTCCAGCAGCTTGCGCTTCCGGGTGACGTCGCCGCCATAGCATTTGGCGGTCACGTCCTTGCGCATGGCC
>CAZTCJ010000202.1:1768-2122 GCA_964612085.1 uncultured Alphaproteobacteria bacterium | reverse complement strand
AGCATCGGCCTCTTCACGACGCGAATTGTTCGTGAGCGTCCAGTAGACCTCGCCATCCTTGCCGACCGTGGTCCACTCTGGACGGTCCATCGGGGTCGCGCCCACGATGTCGGCCGCGATGCGGGTGTTGATCAGCAGGTCTGCCATGTCCACGAACCGGGCTGCCAGGTCGGCATTGTCCATGGTCAGCGGGATCCACTCGCCGGTGCCGTCATCGTTGAAGCGGTACTGAGAGACGTTGCCGAAGTTGGTGTCGATCATCGTCTCCAGGTCGCGGAGGACGAGGTCCGCGCCGGAGCCCTCGCGCTCCTTCGGCGGGTATCGACGCATCATCAGGTAACGGCCGTCGTCGCT
>CAZTCJ010000202.1:0-1758 GCA_964612085.1 uncultured Alphaproteobacteria bacterium | reverse complement strand
GGTGCCGTCATCGTTGAAGCGGGCGACAAAAAGCGTGCCGTCATCGAGCGGGCTCTCGCCGGCTGCGATGGCCTCTTTCCACGGCCGGTTGGAGACGTAGCGATAGCAGTAGTCGAACCGCTCATCATCGCCCATGTAGGCAGCGATGCGGCCATTCTCGGCCACGGCAATGGCGACGGCTTCATGCTTGAAGCGGCCCATGGCCGTGCGCTTGACCGGCGTCTGCGTGCCGTCGAACGGATCGATTTCCACGATCCAGCCAAAGCGCTTGTGCTCGTTGGCGTATTCCGGATCGGCCAGGTCGAAGCGCTTGTCGAAGTTTTCCCAGCCATAGCCGAAGCCGGTTTCGCGGAAGCCATAACGCTCCTGGCCTTCGGTCGGCACATAGGTGGCGTCCGTCCAGCCGAAGTAGCCGTTGAAGTTCTCTTCGCAGGTCAGGTAGGTGTTCCACGGGGTCGGGCCGGAGCCGCAATTGTTGACCGTGCCGAGCGGAACATTGCCGTTGAGATTCTCGAGCTGGTCCGAACCGGCAACCGGGCCGGAGAAGGTCACCGGCGTGTTGACGTGGATCCGGCGAGCGTTCTGGCTGCGGCGGACATGCCAGGTGCCGCTGTCATCCTCGGCGATCTTGACCACCGAGACGCCGTGGACGTGCTGCGACAGGCGCACGTCTTCGATGCTTTCCGGCGCATCCTTGCCCAGAACGTGGGGGTTGGTGCCGAATTCGTGGTTGATGGCGAGCATCCCGATCTGGCGACCGCGGAAGCTCTGCATCGGGTAGTACCACATGCCGTCATGGCCGATGCCGATCTGCAGCGCCGCCTGCTCGGAGGTCGGGCGGCTGTCCGGGTCACCCTTGTACTCCTCGGTCGCGCGCGGCTCGATCGGCGTGCCCCACGGGATCAGGACCTGGTACTCATAATCGTCGGAAACGGTCGGGAAGGTCTGGTCGCCAGCGGTGGCCTGCTCCAGCGTCAGCGGGCTGAAGCCCACCAGATCGCCATTGCCCGAGCTGTTGTTTGTGCGGCCGATGGCGGCCGGCGCGAGGTAGCTGGCAGCGGCGCCAGCCAGCGTGCCGCGCATCACCATGCGGCGGGACAGGCGCGCTTCAAGCACGTCCTCAAAGGGACGGTTGCCAGAGGCGTTGCTGCCGATGTTCTCGACATCGTCGTGAATTTCGGCCTGGTCGATTTTATTATCTGTGGACATGTGTACCCCAACTCCCAAGAAGGTTAATGAGGCTTTTCCCCTATCAGGGGATTGTATCAGAATTTTCTCAATTTCTTTACAATTGGCTTGTTCGAACTATTTTAACCCCAGCATTATATGCGATTGCTTCGCATTAACATTTGCTTCGACGGCTTATTGATCCGTATTCTGAAACTTCGAAACAATGTCTCGCCCTGCCTCAACCGTGGAAAGCGGCCGAGGCGCTATACCAGTAACCGCAGTCTACTGATAATTCTGGAGATTTCACGTCTCACAACGGTGCCAGTTCGGTCGCCAATCAGCGGGTGACGCCCTCATCGACCAATCATCCGCGCACAAACAAATCCAATTGATCGATTGATAGGGCGAACAAAAGAGAGACGTTCCGTTTGCCGGGCTTCGGAAAAGCGGCCGGTTCTCTATTCAACGCTCAGGGGAAATGCGGACGGCCCCGAAATTCCAATCCCCTCTAAGAAAGCGTTTTCACCTTTGGTAGAAACGCGCCGCGGGCGAGGCCCGTCGGCCGGTCAGGCCGCCCCCGCGGAGGCG
>CAZTCJ010000201.1:0-2170 GCA_964612085.1 uncultured Alphaproteobacteria bacterium | reverse complement strand
GATGAGGTGGAAGAGCAGCTGCCCGCCGGACTGTGCGAAGGGCAGATAGCCGAGCTCGTCGAGGACGACGAAGTCGAGCCTGGACATGTGGTCAGCGATCCGGCCCTGACGTCCAGCACGTGTCTCTGCTTCCAGCTTGTTGACCAGATCGACGACGTTGAAGAAGCGGCCGCGTGAGCCGCGGCGGATGCAGGACCGAGCGATGGCGATCGCGGTGTGAGTTTTGCCGGTCCCGGTTCCGCCAATGAGCACCACGTTGCGTTGCTGCTCGATGAAGCCCCCAGCGGCCAGGTCGCGCACCAGCGTCTCATTGATGTCAGCGGTGTTGAAGTCGAAGTCTTCAAGGTCCTTGGCGAGCGGCAGCTTGGCGACGGTGAGCTGATACTTGATCGAGCGTGCCAGCTTCTCGTTGATCTCGGCGGTCAGCAGATCCCCGACCACCTGCTGGGGTTCATGCTGGCGCTTCACCGCAGTGGCGAGGATACCGTCGTAGGCACCGCGCATGCCGTACAGCTTGAGCCCGCCCATGGCGGCCAGGATGTCAGATCGTTCCATCACGGGGTTCTCCTGAGGCTATCGTAGCGGGCGCAGTCAGCCGTCGGCGGACAAGTGAGCCGCAGCGCCTCGGGCGTCACGATGGTGACCGGCGGACCGACATCGCGGCGACGGGTGAGGATGTTGATGACGACGTCCGATGAGTGGACGCCTTCCTTCAGCGCCTGGGCGCACGCTGCTTCGACGGCCGGCAGCCCGTCTGTCAGCGCGGTGCTGAGGATCTCAACCATCTGCCGATCACCGTCAGGTGCAGCGCGCAGACGGCGACGCACACGCTCGATCGCAGCCGGCAACACCCAATGTTTGAATGGCGCCCCATTGCGCAGAGCCCCGGGGCTTGCGCGCCAACACAGGGACATAATGCCAGGGATTGTAGACCGTCTCGCCACGTCCGAAGGCGCGGGCGTGCTCGCCGACGATCCGCCCGTCCTGGCGCAACTCGATCCTGTCGGCGTAGGCGCGGATCTCCACTGGACGCCCAACCGCACTCGCCTCGACCGAGTATTTGTTGTTGTCAAAGCGAACCAGACAGGTCTTCGACACTGAAGCTGGGATCGCATGGAAGCCATCGAACCGACCGCTGTATGGCACAAGGCTGGCGCGCTCTTCCTCGAACACCTGCCAGATCGTCTTGCCCTGGATCTCGGGGTGAGGCCGCGACTTGGCCCAAGCGACGCACCGGTCCGTCAGCCAGTCGTTCAGCTCCTCCAGGCTCTTTACCCGTACACGCGGCACGAAAAAGTTCTGCCGCACGGTACCGACCTGGTTCTCAACCTGACCCTTCTCCCAGCCGGACGCCGGCGTACAGGCGACAGGCTCCACCAGATAATGGCCGCACATCTGAGCAAAGCGGCGATTGTATGCGCGCTCCTTGCCGACGAAGATCGCGTCCACCGCGGTCTTCATATTGTCGTAGATGCCCTTCGTGCAGGCGCCCTTGAAGAACGCAAAACCCTTGTCGTGCGCGTCGAACACCATCTCCTGCGTCTCGCGCAGATAGGCCCGAACAAATGGCATGCGGCTATGGCACAGCCGCATGTGCGCCACCTTGATCATGACGGTCGTCCCGCCGATCAGCACGATCTCGTGGCTCCAGTCGAACTGGTACGCCTCGCCGGGCTCAAAGCTCAGCGGCACGAAGGCTGCGCCCGTTCCTGTGCTCTCGCGGCGTCGCCAAGACGCGCCGTAGCGCCGGACGGCATCGTAACCGCCCTCGTAGCCGAGCCCGCGCAGTTCCTCGAAGATCCGCATCAGCGTCACCCGCTCGCGGCTGCTGCGTGCGGCATTGGCCGCCAACAGCCGGTCAAGCTCATCGGTAAACGGGCCGAGCTTGGGTTGTGGCTGAACGCTGCGTTCGTACGTGAACGCCGTCTCCTCGGACCGAAGGACTTTGCGAACCGTTTTGCGTGACAGCCGGAGATCTCGGCAGATCTGTTTGATCGCTTTGCCTTGAACGAAATACGCACGCCGAAACTTCGCAACCGTCTCCACCACCAGCATCCCAAGTCGGCTCCCAGGTCATCCCTGGAAGCACCGTGAACACCCGCTTCAGAGGGGTCCCTTTTGGACGCCGATTACCCCCGAAACGGGGTCCTTATTCCACGCCGATCCACAC
>CAZTCJ010000200.1:0-2205 GCA_964612085.1 uncultured Alphaproteobacteria bacterium | reverse complement strand
GCGGACCCATCCGCCGGCGGATCGCCTTCGTAGCTGGAATGCCAGCAATCCTCGATCCATTCGTAAACATTGCCGTGCATGTCGTACAGACCGAAGGCATTGGCCGCATTTCTGAACGACCCGACAGGCCGCGTGCGGTTATCCCGACACGCGCTGAAATTAGCGCCGTTGGGCGCGGTTTCCTCGCACACCGGGCCCTGATCGCCCCATGAGTAGCGGCGCACCACGCTCGGCGAGATCACTCCCCTTGCGGCATATTCCCATTCGGCTTCCGTGGGCAGACGATAGGGCTCGCCCTCGATCTTGCCGTTCAGCCAGCGGACGAAATCCTGGGTGTCCTGCCAATCGACCTCGATCACCGGCCTTCGCCCGACACCCCAGCCATTGTCGCCGCCTGCTCCAGCCGGGCCAGCAGCATCGCACACCCGATCCGCCACGCAGGCCTCCCATTCCTCCCAGGTGACTTCGTAGCGCCCCACAGCCAGGGGATAGGCGATCTCGACCACCCGCTGCGGGCCTTCATCGCTAAAGCGGCCTTGCTCGCCCGCGGGCGAGCCCATCATGAAGGAGCCGGTGGGCAGCACCACCATCTCGGGGCATTCCGCGCAGTCGCGGAACACAGTGCCGGGCTCGGGGGCCGCGCCGGGACCGAAGCGAGGCGTGTCCGCCACCTCAACTTCTCCGTCCGTCCCATTGCCAGATGTACCGCCAGTTTCTGGTTCTAGCGGCGGATCGGATCGCAGCCAAAAGGCAACAAGCAGACCGCCCGCGACGATCGCCGCGCCCAGGGCCAGGACGGGCAGCGTCCAGGACCGGGGCGGAGGCGGATCGATGGGTGCGATATCGCTCGGCGCGTCCGCCCGGCCCAGCCGCACAGCGACCCCGTGGAGAAGCTTGCGCCAGTCGGGATCGTCCTCCTGCCCGCGCCAGCGGCTCAGATCCACATATTGCAGGCCCCGGAAGCCCAGCGGCGGCACGCACGCCTCCAGCCGGGCCTGGATCAGCTTGCCCCGCTCCAGCGCCCAGCGGCTCTCGTCCTTCACGAAATCGGAAGCAAGCGCGTTCGCGGTCCACAGCACGAGCACGCAGGGCGCGGCCTCAAGTTCCCGCTCGATGCGCTCATCCCAACGGTCCACCGCGTCGATCTGCTCGTCGAACCAGACAGAAAAGCCCGCGCGCTTGAGCCCGTCCAGCACCGGCTGGATACGCGCACGATCCTTCTTCGAATAGCTGATGAAAATGTCGGCCATGGCCCCCCGACCCGCTCGATCCGCAACTTTGAAGATAGTATCGCCGAGCGAACGGGCCGGAGCAACCGTGAGGTTAAACCCCGAGTTTTTTCTTCAGGATGTCGTTGACGGCCTGGGGGTTCGCCTTGCCGCCGGTGGCTTTCATCACCTGACCGACGAACCAGCCCATGAGCTTGGGCTTTTCCTGCACTTCCGCCACCTTGTCCGGATTGGCACTGACGATCTTGTCCACTTCCGCCTCGATGGCGCCGCTGTCGGTGACCTGTTTGAGGCCGCGCTCCTCGACGATCTTGGCCGGGTCCTCGCCCGTCTCGAACATGATCTCGAAGACATCCTTGGCGATGCGGCCTGAGATCGTCCCGTCGCTGATGAGATCGAGCAGCGCGCCCAATTGTTCCGCCGAGACCGGGCTTTCAGTGACCTCGACGCCTTTCTTGTTCAGGGCGCCGAAGAAATCGCCCGTCACCCAGTTGGCGGCGAGTTTCGGGTCGCGGCCTTCTGCCACGGTCTCGAAGAATTCGGATTTCTCCTTCTCCGCGACGAGCACGCCCGCGTCGTAAGGTGACAGGCTGTAATCGGCCACGAAGCGCTTTTTCTTCTCATCAGGCAGTTCCGGCAGGGTCTTGCGGATGCGCGCCACGAAAGCCTCGTCGAACTCCAGCGGCAGCAGGTCCGGGTCCGGAAAATAGCGGTAGTCGTGCGCTTCTTCCTTGGAGCGCATGGAGCGCGTCGTGCCCGACTTCACGTCGAACAGGCGGGTTTCCTGATCGATGGTGCCGCCGTCCTCGATGATATCGATCTGGCGGCGCGCCTCATGCTCGATGGCAAGCTGGACATAGCGCACAGAGTTGACGTTCTTGATCTCGCAGCGGGTGCCGTAAGGCTCGCCCGGCCGGCGCACAGAGACGTTCACGTCGGCGCGCATGGAGCCCTGCTCCATATTGCCGTCGCAGGT
>CAZTCJ010000199.1:0-2259 GCA_964612085.1 uncultured Alphaproteobacteria bacterium | reverse complement strand
GGCCAGGGTGTTCGGCGTCTTCTCCATGCGCTCATGATGGAAGTCGAGGCCGTCTGACGCGCCTGCCGCTTTCACCTGAGCATCGAGTTCGAGCGATTTTTCCCAGCTTCCAAACTTGGCCGACCGATAGCTCCGTCTGTCCAATCCCTCGCGCGGCATGTCGGGATTCAGCTCGAAGGGGCGCCAGCGCAGGTCGAAGGAGATGTCGTCTCCAATGGCGGCGAGTGCAGTCTCAAGCCGCCGCTTGCCCACATAACACCAAGGGCAAATCGTGTCGGAAACGACTTCCAGAAGGAATGAATTCTCGATTTCCATGACTTCCTTTCGGCGACGAGGATTGCTTCGCTGCGGTGGTGAGATATATAGCATCTGGGTAACTAGTAAGCCAGTAGTCACCTGGAGGTAACCATGACCGATATCGCCACTGTTTCTGCGAACCAGGAGGGGGACGACGCGGATGCGCTGGTCATCGCCGACCGGATGTTCCGATCGCGGCTGATTATCGGGACCGGCAAGTACGTCGACTATGCCGTCAACGCACAGGCCGCAAAGGCAGCTGGCGTCGATGCGGTCACGGTAGCCTTGCGTAGGGTGAATCTGAGCAAACCGGACCAGCCTCGCCTCAGCGATCATCTCGACCCCGAGCGCTATACCTACATCCCCAACACAGCAGGCTGCTTCACGGCTGAAGAGGCATTAAGGACACTCCGCTTGGCCCGCGAGGGAGGCGGTTGGACGCTGGTGAAACTCGAAGTTCTGGCGGACCAGAAGACGCTATTCCCGGAGATGGAAGAGACGGTCCGGGCAGCGCGCGAACTGATCCGCGACGGATTCGAGGTGATGGTCTACTGTTCGGACGATCCCGTCTTTGCACGGAAGCTCGAGGACTTGGGGTGCTGTGCGATAATGCCTTTGGGGTCCCTGATCGGGTCCGGGCTTGGCATCACCAACCCTGTCAACATTCGACTGATTGTGGAGCAATCGAAGGTACCGGTAATTGTCGATGCCGGCGTCGGCACGGCGTCCGATGCCGCGAGCGCCATGGAGCTTGGGTGCGATGGGGTGCTTATGAATACGGCGATCGCAGAAGCGAAAAACGCCGTCCGAATGGCGCGGGCGATGAAACACGCGGTGATCGCAGGGCGCGAAGCATACCTCGCAGGGCGCATGACGAAGAAACGTTATGCCGATCCTTCTTCGCCGCTTGCTGGACTGCTTTAGCAAGGATTGAGCAACAGAGTAACTTGGGTGACAGCGAAAACAGGACCTCTCCAAGCCAATCCACCAATCTCCGAAGACTTTGGGGATTTCCAGCCGTTCGAGAAAGATATGCTACGGCGCATATCTTTTTTCGACATTGAGGTGGTTCTGGCAGTTGCGGAGGTCGGAAGCTTCCGGAAAGCCGGGATTGCGCTTCAAATGGGACAATCGGCTGTGTCCCGCAGACTGCAGAAGATCGAGGATGATATTGGCGTCTCCTTGTTCGAGAGAAGCGTAAGCGGAGCACGTCTCACGCCGGCAGGGTGGCGGTTTTCAGTTTGCGCGAGGACGATCGTCCGCGATGTCAGATTGGCCATTAACACCGCTCGATCTGCGGGCACAGCCTGGCTAGGCCAGCTCGATATCGGCGTGTGCGCATCGTTGTCGGCAGGGGCTCTCAAGGAGATGGTCGGCACGTTCATGGCAAACCACCCGGATGTCGCTTTGTTCATCTCGGAATCGCCTGCCGATGAACTGCTTACAATGCTCGTTCAGCGCAGAATCGACGCGGTTGTTGCACTGGGGGCTTTCCGAGACGAGCAAGGCGACAGCGTAGTCGTCGAGAAGCAACGGATCTATGTCGCGCTTCCCGAAAATCATCCGCTTGCCAAGCAACGGCTGGTCTATTGGCAAGACCTCGTGCACGAAACTTTTCTTGTAGGGCACCCGGGATTGGAATCGTCGCTGCACGAACAGATCATCTTTGGCTTCTCCAATGCCAACGCCAGGCCCAGGATCGTGCGGCACAATATTGGCCGTGAAGCGCTGATGAACATGGTCGGACTCAGCTTTGGCGTCAGCCTCACAACGGAGCAATGGGCCGCAAATTGTTATCCCGATGTCGCTTTCCGAGCTCTCGCCGGTCCGAGCGCCAGCGTTCCATTATCTCTCGTTTGGCGTCCGGAGAACGACAACCCGGCGCTCAGGCGCTTTGTGAGCCTGGCGCGGGTCCACGCGAAGAAGGCGGCCGCTTCTCTTTCCGAAGCTTCGCAAAGCCCC
>CAZTCJ010000198.1:0-2282 GCA_964612085.1 uncultured Alphaproteobacteria bacterium | reverse complement strand
GCCATGGGTGATCCAGGTCTTGTTTCCGGTGACCTTATAGGCGGCATTGCCCGCCTTGACCGCGCGGGTCCGCAAGGAGCCAAGATCGGATCCCGTATTGGGTTCGGTGAAAACCGCCGTGGGCAGAATTTCTGCCGACGCAATGCCCGGTAGCCATTTCTGCTTTTGCTCTTCCGTACCGCCAGTCAGGATCAGTTCTGCCGCGATGTCGGAACGGGTGCCGAGCGAGCCGACGCCGATATAGCCGCGCGACAGTTCCTCGGAAACCACGCACATGGCGATCTTGCTCATGCCCAGTCCGCCATAGGCTTCCGGAATGGTCAGCCCGAAAACGCCGAGATCGCCCATGTCCTTGATGACATCGAGCGGGATCAGATCGTCCTTCAGATGCCAGTCATGGGCGAAGGGCACGACCTTTTCGTCGGCGAAGCGGCGGAACTGATCCCGGATCAGATCGTCCGTCTCGTCCAGGCCGGAGTCGCCGAACGTGGCGTCGCTGACTTTTTCGGCCAGCAGCTCCGCCAGCCGGGCCTTCACCTCCCGCGTAAAGCCCTTGACCGCCAGCTCCAGCACTGGGCCCGCATTGAAGGCGGCGAACGCGTCATAAGGCACGCCCAATTGCCCCAGACGCACCGCCTCGCCCTGGGACATGGGAATGCCACCCATCATCTGGCCCAGATACTCGGCGAACAGCGCCTGATGGAGCAGTTGCTCGGTTTCCTTGAAGCGGCCTTCCGCCTCCAGGCGCTCCGCCCAGGTCTGCATCTGTTCGAGCGTCGCCACATAGACCTTCAGCCAGGCGAGCCCGTGGGTTTCGTGCTGGAACCGCTCCAGGGCCGCGGGCTCGAGCGCGCCGCCGCCGGCTTCCATCACCATGGAGCGCACGCCTTCAGCCGCCGCATCGAACAGGGCATGGGCGGCCGTCACCGCGTCCCGGGTCTGGGTCAGAAGATTAGGCATCACGAGCGCGGTCATGGGATCTGTCCTTCACAAGCGTTCCACTGCAGGCTCACCCTTTGTACGGGCACGACCCTAACCAAGTATAGAGCAGACCTGGCCCGTTGAGGCCTTTGGGGGCAGAATGCCGCGCATGTCCCCCGCTTGACGAGCACACCCATGACGCGCTTTCCCGTTTTGACAACGCCGCGCCTGACCCTGCGCCCCTGGCGGGACGGGGACCTGGCGCCTTTCGCCGCCCTCAACGCCGATCCGGCGGTCATGGAGTATCTTCTCGGTCCCCAGACACGGGCCCAAAGCGACGCCCTGGCGGCCCGCATCCGGCAGCATTTCACAACCCATGGCTATGGTCTGTGGGCGGTGGAAGCGAAAGACGGCGCGCCGTTCATCGGCTTTATCGGCCTGATCTACGCGGACTGGCCCGCGCCTTTCACCCCCGCCGTGGAAATCGGCTGGCGGCTTTCAAAGGACGCCTGGGGCCACGGCTACGCCACGGAAGGAGCGCTCACCGCCCGCGACTACGCCTTTCAGGCGCTCGGCCTCGATGAGCTGGTGTCCCTCACCGTCCCCGCCAATCTCCGTTCCCGGAAGGTCATGGAAAAGATCGGCATGACCCACGATCCCCGGGACGATTTCGATCACCCCAAAGTGCCCGAAGGCCATCCCCTCAAGCGCCATGTGCTGTATCGGCTGAAGCGCGGGGATTGGCAGGAGCTTTGCCGTAAATAAAAAACGTCATTCTGGCTTCCGCCAGGATAACAGCCGGAATACCGATCACGCCTGCGCGGTGCCGCCCACGCGGCCGCCGCCGTCGCCGAAGGACCGGCCCGCTTCGAGCACGTCCTCGACCGTCCGCAGGCCCGCATAAGGCGAGGTCACCAGCACGGCCATGTTGCCCGGCAGGTGCTCGTTGCGCCACATCTTGGTGTGGGCCTTCGGAATATCGGCCCAGGAAAACACTTCCGACATGCACGGATCGACCCGCCGGTCGATGACGAGCTTGTTGGCCTGGGCCGCCTGCATCAAATTGGCGAAGTGGCTGCCCTGGACCCGCTTCTGGCGCATCCACAGGAAGCGCGCATCCATGGTGAGATTAAAGCCGGTGGTTCCCGCACAGATCACCACCATGCCGCCGCGCTTGACCACCAGCACCGACACGGGGAAGGTCGCCTCGCCCGGATGCTCGAACACGATGTCCACATCATTGCCCTTGCCGGTGAACTCCCAGATCGCCTTGCCGAATTTGCGGCATTCTTTCATGTAATCGCCGAAGCCTTCGCCGTTCACCGGCGGCAGTTGGCCCCAGCAATTGAAATGCTTGCGGT
>CAZTCJ010000197.1:0-2283 GCA_964612085.1 uncultured Alphaproteobacteria bacterium | reverse complement strand
GCCATGCATTGTAAACCGACTTGGAAGAGCGCGTAGAAATCTCATACTTTCCGATCCGAATCTTCATGCATTTTTTCCATACCGACGATGGAATAAGTAACTCCTGTGCCAAAAGACCGCTCGGAGCTACAATCGGCGCTCCATAAGTGACACCTTCAACTTGCTCAAGCTGGTCCAGTGCCAGCTTTTTGAGTGAAACGTCCTTATCGTCACCGCGCTGTTGCAAAAATTGTTTGAACTGCTCGACGCAATCATTAACCGCGCGATCAAAATCCCACTTCTCTCTGCAAGGTGTGGGAACCTGAATGTTGCTGTCAATCTCGCCAGGCCCAGTTAGTTCCGATTGCTTTTTCCTACCCGAATCTAAATAGTGACGCGGTTGAATTGGCACCAATACGCTGAGAAAGCCTTCAGGTGGCCTTTGGAGCACAGGGCCTGAGGGCCTAAAACGAACCCACACCTCTCGCAGGATTTTCTCAGTCAATTGAGCGTCGCTTGGAAATTTTCAGGACGTTTTCAGACCGGGACGCATTGTGTCCGGCCCACCGCTCCATTAACGCCCGGCGTTGTTCCAGATAGTCGGTCCGCCGATAGGCCCGCTCCACAGCGCCCCCCGTCACATGCCCCAGACACGTTTCGGCCACGTCATGTGGGGCGTTCGTCGCTTCCGCCAGCCACGTGCGCAGGGACGTGCGGAAGCCATGGGGGCGGGCTTTCATGCCGCGGCGCTCCATCAGGCGGGCCATGGTGGCGTCGGAAATGACGCCTTTGCGGACGCTGGGAAACAGATAGCCATCCCGCGCGAAGGGCTTGGCCAGATCAATGACCGCCTGGGCCTCCCGCGACAGCGGCACTCGGAAGTCCGCGGTGGCGTTCAACCGGCCTTTCATGGCCTCCGCCGGGATGGTCCACAGATCGCCGTCGATTTGCTCAAGGCGCAGGAAGCGCAGCGGGTAGGACCGCACGCCCGTGAGAATGAGCAGGCGGAGCGCCAGATGCGTGAGCGTCGGCTCCGCGAGGCTCTGGTAGAAGGCGGGCACCTCTTGCCACGGCAGTGCAGGCACGTGCTCCGCCTTGTGGCGTTGCTTGCCGAGGAGGGCCTTCGCCTTTTCCGTCGCCTGCAAGTCCACATCGAGGCCCAGCGCAGCGGCATGGCGCAGACAGATGCTCAGACGATTCATGGCCTTCCGGGCGGTGTCCGCCTTGGTGTGCCAGATCGGCGCCAGCGTGTCGCGAATGTCCCGCTGGTCGATTTCAGAAACGGGCAAGCGGCCCAGCCGCGGCAGGACGTGCAATTCGAGCGGCGAATACCAGCGCCCCGCCTTCCCGTCGCCTTTCAGCTCCGCCTTCCGGCTCTCGAAGGCATCGAGGGCAATGTCGCAAAGCCGATGCCGGTTGCGCGCCTCTGCGCGGCGCCTGCGCTCCCGGTCCTTGATCGGGTCGACGCCATCGCGGGCGAGCGCGCGATACTGCTCAGCGGCCTGCCGGGCCTCCTTGAGCGATACGTCCGGGAAACGCCCAAGCCCCATTTCCCGGCGCAGCCCGTGAACCGTCACCCGAAGGAACCATTGCGCGCCGCCATCCGCGCGCTTGTGAAGCCACAAGCCGCCCCCGTCGGAGTATTTGCCCGGCGGGCGCGCCTTCACCGTGGCAGCGCTCAGCTTGTTCAATGCCCTCGTCATCCGATCCACCTATCTGTCCACCCTCAACATATAGCATAGGGCGGGGCACGATGGAACGGCTTGAAACAGGTATAACGCATAAAATCAGGGGTTTACGAAACCAACGGGGCGCCATGGAACGTCAAGATATAGGACTTCAATGCCTCTCTTGGGCACCATCTTTCCAGGCCCGGCCCCGGTTCGCGACAAGTCGGCGGGCAACCCCGACGTAGATGGTCATCATGCGGTGGGTTGCCGGATCAATCCACGCGGCGAACTCGGCCCCGTGGCGCCAAAAGCCGCTTGTCCGATTAGCAACCGCCAAAGTCCGGTGCCGCTTGAGCCGGGTCAAGGGGCGCGCCCCAAAGGCCGGTGCCGGACCGAATTTCCGAGGCGGGCCTTGCCGAGCCGTTGTCACGTCCGCTCGGCGGGCGGCGCGACACGGCCCCTTGTTTGCGCCCAAAAAGACGCGGGCCGGTGACCCTTGCGGCTGGTGCACGCGGCGATCACGGTCGCATGCCCGGTCCAGACCCGGGCCCCGCCCGGCACGGGCCGAGCATGCCGCGGCCGCGCCGGGCGGGCTTTCGGGCGGGACGGGGCTGGTCTAAACACCGTCGGAGGA
>CAZTCJ010000196.1:0-2361 GCA_964612085.1 uncultured Alphaproteobacteria bacterium | reverse complement strand
AAAAGTGTTACCCATGTCTCCGGTACGTTCTGTCACCTATCTCTCCGAACGGGCATTCGCTGATTTTGCGCACTCGCGCAAAATCTAGCTACGGCGCGGTAAGCGCCGGCAGCGTGCGAAGCGGAGTGCCACGCCGTAGCGCAACGCGCACAGGCGGGCCGGTTCAAAGTTTCTCCGCCGCTATGCGCCATTCACCCATCTGATAGGCAAGCACTTTCGGAATCCGGGTTCAGCCCTGGATGCCGAAGGGTGCGCCCCGGCCATCAGCCTTTCGTCTTTCTCCTGCCAAACCTACGATTTCGCGGCCTGCGAAGCGCGTCAGCACAGATTTCATCGGGCCCGTATCCGGCTGGTCCGGGATCGGCAAAGAGCGCACCATAAAGACGCCGCTAAAGAACGCTTGCATCCCGCTTGAAAGCGCTGGACGCCCCGTCACCAGGACGCGCATCTGAAAGGTTGACCCATACTCTACTGTCTTTGGCAACACCATCCGCTCCGGTTTAACCACTTTGGGCCGATGCCGCAGCCGGGGTGCCTTACGGCCGGCGGTCATAGAATGTCTTTTATCGTTGATCCAAACGGCGATGCTCATCCGTGAGCACCATGCCGGAAAACAGGTCAGGAGATGATTCATGCGTATCGTGATGATCAGTGTTTTTCTTGTATTGAGCCACCTGCCTGCGGTCACACACGCGGCCGCTGAGGACGGTGCGGTGCGTCTGTACCCTGGAGAGGTCTCAACGGGTAAGAGTGAACTGAACTTCCAGCTCATCGATACTGAGCGCGAAGCGGTGTTCACGCGCGCGGAAGCGGATTACTCCCATGGCAAGATTTATCACGTCACCATTGACGCTGGAGACATCACCGATCTTGAAACCATCGGGTTTTCTGACAGCCGGTATAAGGATTCCGACCCTTGGCTTTCGCCCTCAGGCAAAGATCTCTACTTCATCTCAAACCGGCCGGCATTCTTTGGGGACACAAGGAACGACGACAGAGACTACGATATCTGGCGCAGCCGGAAAGCCGGGGAGAACTGGCTTGCCCCTGAACATCTCGGATCGGTCAATACGCTCTCGGGCGAGTTCGGCCCTGAAATCAACGGCGGTTTCTTGTATTTCAGTTCACGCAAAAACGGACGGCTCGACATCTATCGCGCCAAACGCGATGCCGCGGGATTTGGAAACCCAATGCCGCTTCCAAGCCCGATCAACACGGAGTATCAGGATAGTGACTTTACACTGACTACCGACGGCCGTGTGGCCTTGTGGTGGAGCACCCGGCCGGGCGGCCGGGGAAGCGGAGATCTGTATACCGCCCGGTTGACCGATGACGGATGGAGCGACCCTGAAAATCTCGGCCCAACAGTCAATACAGCCAATCTGGACTTCACGCCAAGCCTGTCTCCAAACAATGCCGTTCTTTATTTTGCGAGCAACACTTCTGTTCCGGATCAGGATGATGGGGCTGCGGACCTCTATAGAATCGATACCAAGCAGGTACCGGCCCTGCGCGCTGCCCTTGCCGAGACCGCACGAGAAAAGCTCAAGGTGGCCTTCGGGGGCGAGACCGCCTTGTCAAATATCCAATCGATCGCATTCGCATTGGAAACTCGCAGCCCGGCATCCGGCACACGGACGCGCCGGTATGACCTCGACTTCTCGATTGGCGCGATTGCCATGACCGACCAAGACAATGCAGAAACGCGGTATGCGGATTCCGAGGGCGGAACTATCGCCGCTCAAGGCGAAACACGCGAGTTGCCGAAACAGGACCGGAAGGCGCTCCTGCAATCCTTAACATCGAACTTTCTCTATTATTTGTCTTCGTCCGACCTTGACCTGATCGGGCCGGAGGACATCCAGGGCCACGGAAACCTCAATTGGTTTCGTATGCGCGCGCGGGGCCATGCATCTCCATTGGTCGGCTTGGATCCGATGACGGGGCGGATTGTCAAAGTGTTGGGTGACACGGGATACAGCGTACTCGAACTCGATTACCTTGAAAACGACACGGGCCTGATATGGCCCTACCGCTTCATGGTTCATCAGAACAGGGAACTGATTCTGGAGGGGCGCTTCTTCGATCTAACGGTGAACGGCCCCCGCCCTGAGTGATGGCCTGGATTGCGATGACGCTTTAAGTTTCGGCCTACTGTAAACCCTGCCCCCTTCAGATGAACTCGAGGCTTGACGATGATGCGCTTTTTATACGGTATTGCGATCTTGCAAATCATAGGCGGTCTTCTGCTCGGCGCACTTTTGGTGCCTACCCATGGTCTTGCCTGTGCGACGCGCTCAACACTGCAGCAAATGCAGACCTGCTCGTTCCTGATCAATAGTGTGTGGGTGATTTTGCTTT
>CAZTCJ010000195.1:0-2402 GCA_964612085.1 uncultured Alphaproteobacteria bacterium | reverse complement strand
TGGGTCCTGACCCTAATCCACCACGTGCCACTCGGTCTGCCGGCCGGCCAGATACTGCACCGTCTCGCCGTCATAACAGGCGCTTTGCTCCAGCTTGATCTGCACCAGCTGATCGTCCCAAGACGGCACTTCGGTCTTGATATTGCCCTCGATGGCGTAGCAGGTGTTTGCATAGACCGGCCAGTCGCCGCGCACGGGCGTCTCGCCCTGATTGTCCCACATGCCGATGGTCGGCCCCGGGGCATGGCCGAAGAAGCCGATCGGGTGGGTATAGACGCTGCAATTGACCCGGTTGCGCTCGCATTTCCGCAGCGTGCGCGCCAGCACCTCATTGCCCGTGCGGCCCACCTCATAGGAGTCGGTCAAATAATCCTGCCAGCGATTGCCGGTCTCCAGCGCTTTTTTCAGATCGCCCGGCACATCCGCCTCGCCCAGGCGCAGGACATAGCCCATCTCTTGGGTGTCGGTGCACAGCTTGAAATAGCAGATGCCGACATCCGTATGCAGAACATCGCCGCGCCGGATCACCCCGGTCTCGCCGCAGAACGGCTGATCCTCCTCGCAGGCCAGACCCGGCCGCTGGACATTCACATACGGCATGAACCAGGGCGGCAGATTGAGATCCTCGAAGCGCTGGCGCAGATACCACGCCACGTCGTCGGTGGTGGTGACCCCCGGCGTGATCACCTTGCTTGAAAACGCCTCGCCAATGGCCATCCGCGCCAGGCCGACCACATGGCCGTAGACCTCAATTTCGTCCTCGCTGCGGGTCTCGAGCCAGCGCACCACCAGGTCCTGCGCCGGGACCAGACGCTCCCGATACTCAGCAGGCAGAACGGCTTCGAGCCGCTTGTGCATCCCATGGGTCAAGCCATCGGCCACGGGCCAGTCCCGGGAGACATTGATGCCGATCTTTTCCGGGTTCTTCTCGACGATCAGCGCGCCCAAAGCCTCCCACTGGGCCTCCAGGTCGCCGCCTTCCCACGCCACCTCGTAAGGCTCGCCCAGGGGATAGCGGTTGACCGTCAGCATGTCGAATTCATCGCCGTGGCGGTGGAACATCAGGATCGTCGTGCGCCGCGCCGCGAACGTCGGCTGGGGCACCAGGGTGAAATAGACCGGATCCTCCGCATACTCCCGATTGATGACGAGCCACATATCGATGCCCGTTTCGTCCATCAAGCGGGGCAGCAGGGTCTCAAGCCGGTCGCGCACCATGGCGTTCTCCGCGTCGGGCCGCGCGCGATAGTCGAGAATGGCGCGCTCGCCGGTGATCACGCGGCCCTGGTCGTTGGCCCAGGCCGTGGGGGCCCAGGCTGCGGGGGCCCAGGCTGCCGGGGTTAAGACGCCGGCCGCCATTGCCAGGGACAAGAGCGCTGTTGAGAGGAGGTTCCGATGCATAGTGCCCACCCATAAGTGTCTGATCCTGAACCCAGCGTGCCGGGACGGCGGCGAAAAGTCGATTCTTGTTTCGCCGCACGGTCCGGTCGAATCGGCCTGACCGCTCAGGCGGGTTGAAAGCCGTCCTCTCATATCCCTGGCCTGGGGAACAAAGCCCGAAGACAGGCTCTATTTTAAAAATTAAATCAATAAGTTAAACCAATGCTTGCGTTATGGAACAAACCATGTACATTTGCGCCAGTGAAGGCGCTGTGAAATAAGGAGGCTCTCATGTCCGACAATGTCGTTCGCCTTTCCGAGAAGGATCCCATGGACCGTCAAAAAGCACTTGAAGCGGCTTTGAGCCAGATCGACCGCGCCTTCGGCAAAGGCTCGGTCATGCGCCTTGGACAGCGCGAGGTGATGGAGATCGAGGCGGTGTCCACCGGCTCTCTCGGCCTCGATATCGCGCTCGGCATCGGCGGCCTGCCGCGCGGCCGGGTGATCGAGATCTACGGGCCGGAGTCCTCCGGCAAGACCACGCTGGCGCTCCACTGTGTCTCCGAGGCCCAGAAGGCGGGCGGAATCGCCGCCTTTGTCGATGCCGAACACGCGCTCGATCCGGTTTATGCGGGCAAGCTCGGCGTCGATGTGGACGAACTTCTGATCTCCCAGCCCGACACCGGCGAGCAGGCCCTTGAGATCGCCGACACGCTGGTGCGCTCCGGGGCCATCGATGTGCTGGTGATCGACTCCGTGGCGGCCCTGACGCCGCGCGCGGAACTCGAAGGCGAGATGGGGGAATCGCTCCCCGGCCTTAAGGCCCGGCTCATGAGCCAGGCGCTTCGCAAGCTCACCGGATCCATCAGCAAGTCGAAGACGTGCCTGATCTTCATCAACCAGATCCGGATGAAGATCGGCGTGATGTTCGGCTCACCGGAGACCACGACCGGCGGAAACGCACTCAAGTTCTACGCGTCCCAGCGGCTCGACATCCGGCGGATCGGCAGCATCAAGCGCGC
>CAZTCJ010000194.1:0-2418 GCA_964612085.1 uncultured Alphaproteobacteria bacterium | reverse complement strand
GCCTTGTCCTTGAAGCCGATCAGCTCGGGCAGATCCACTTCCGCGCCTTTGACCTTGATGCCCATGCCCGGCATATGGGTGCTGATCTGCTCGAAATGCTCCGAGGCATGAAGAAGCGCTTTCGACGGGATGCAGCCCACATTCAGGCACGTGCCGCCCAGTTTCTGGGTGTCCCGGCGCTCCACGACCACGGTCTTGAGCCCCAACTGCGCGGCGCGGATCGCGCAATTGTAGCCGCCGGGGCCCGCCCCGATCACGATTAGGTCGTAGGACTCAGCCATTTTTGCCTCGTTTGACTTTGGGCTTTACGCGAGAGACCCGGCCTTCTGCCGGATCCGGATAAAGGGAATCAAAGACCCAGCAGCGCGCGCTGCGGATCTTCCAGCGTTTCCTTGACACGCACCAGGAAGGTCACGGCCTCCTTGCCGTCCACCAAGCGGTGGTCGTAAGACAGCGCCAGATACATCATGGGACGGACGGTCACTTCGCCGCCGACGACGACAGGGCGCTGCTCGATCTTGTGCATGCCCAGCACGCCCGATTGCGGCGGATTGAGGATCGGCGTCGACATGAGCGAACCGTAGACGCCGCCAATGGTGACCGTCAACGTGCCGCCTTGCAACTCTTCGATCGACAGGTTGCCGTCGCGGGCCCGCCGTCCGAAATCGGCGATCTCGGCTTCCACTTCCGCGAAGGATTTCACATCGGCGTCCTGCAGCACCGGCACCACCAGGCCGCGATCCGTGCCGACCGCCACGCCGATATTGTAATAGTTCTTGTAGATCACATCGGTGCCGTCGATCTCGCCATTGACCGCCGGAATTTCCTGCAGCGCCCGGATACAGGCCTTCACGAAGAAGGACATGAAGCCGAGCTTCACCCCATGGCGTTTCTCGAAGAGATCCTTGTACTGACTGCGCAGTTCCATCACATGGCTCATGTCCACCTCGTTGAAGGTGGTGAGCATGGCGGCGGTGTTCTGCGCTTCCTTAAGGCGCTGGGCGATGGTCTGGCGCAGGCGGCTCATGCGCACCCGCTCCTCGCGCTCCTGCAAGGGCCGGGGCTGAACGGCGGCGGCGGGACGCGGCGCGGGCTGTTGAGCGGGCAGCCGCTCCAACGCCTCCAGGGCATCGCCCTTGGTGATCCGGCCATCCTTGCCGGTGCCTTGAATGGCGTGGGCATCGAGACCGTTTTCCTCCATGACCCGGGCAGCCGAGGGCATGGCCTGTCCGCCGGAAGACGGCGCGGGCCGGGGCGATGGTTGAGGGGCCGCTTGCGGCGCGGGCTGGGCGGCAGCCTTTTCAGGCGCGGACTCTTTCGCCGGCTCAGTGGCGGCCGGTGCGCTTTTCGCCGGCGCGCCCGCCCCTTCGGCGATGATGCCGAGAAGCGCGTTCACCTCGACCGTGTCGCCTTCCTGAACCAATATGTCCTCAAGCGTGCCCGAAGCCGGCGCCGGCACTTCCAAGGTCACCTTGTCGGTTTCCAGTTCCACCAGAGGCTCGTCGGCATTCACCGCATCGCCCGGTTTCTTGTACCATTGCGCCACGGTGGCTTCTGTCACCGACTCGCCCAAAGTCGGCACACGGATTTCCGTCGTCATCTTCAATCCCTCAAATCGCGGTCAGGCTCCAGCGCCGTCCCGCCGTCATACGGTCAGAACACGGAGCGGTTCGTCACGAGACCGTCAAGGCGTCGCTCAGGAACTGCTCCAGTTCTTTCAAATGGGTACTCATCAATCCCGTCGCGGTCGCGGCGGTCGGTTTCCGGCCCACATAAAGCGGGCGCTTGTGCTTGGCGTCGATCCGGTCGAGCACCCATTCGATATGGGGCTCCATGAAGGTCCAACCGCCCATATTGCGCGGTTCTTCCTGGCACCAGATCACTTCCGCGTGCGGGAACCGCTGCATCTCGTTCAACAGACTTTTGGTCGGGAACGGATAAAGCTGTTCGATGCGCAGGATCTGAATATCGTCGATGCCGCGATCCTCGCGCGCCTCGAACAGATCGTAATAGACCTTGCCGGAACACAGGATCACCCGCTTGATCTCGGTGTCGGGTTTCAGCGTCACGCTATAGCCGGGGCGGTGTTCCGCGTCATCGTAAAGCACCCGGTGGAAGGACGATCCCGGCCCCATCTCGTCGAGCGTCGATACGCAGCGCTTATGCCGCAGCAGCGATTTCGGCGTCATCAGAATGAGGGGCTTACGGAAGTTCCGGTGGATCTGGCGGCGCAGGATATGGAACAGGTTCGCGGGCGTCGAACAGTTCGCCACCTGCATATTGTCTTCCGCGCACATCTGAAGGAAGCGCTCCAGCCGCGCCGAGGAGTGCTCCGGCCCCTGACCTTCATAGCCATGGGGCAGCAGCATCACGAGACCGCTCATGCGCAGCCATTTGCGCTCGCCCGAGGAGACGAAC
>CAZTCJ010000193.1:0-2475 GCA_964612085.1 uncultured Alphaproteobacteria bacterium | reverse complement strand
TGGCGCGCACCTCGGCGCGGATTTCATCGGGCGTTGTCGCCTCGATCCAGCGCCCGTGCAGGTGGCCTGCATTGTAGGCAGCGAGGCAGGCGACATAAATGCGCGGGCGCGCACTTGCGGTGGGCGCGACAAGTGGTGCGTCTGTTTGCGGGGTCGTGGTCATGGCAGCTCCGTTCCCGCCCCGGCAGCATTTTTCCCGACAGTCGGGATGGGGCGGCAGGCAAGCGGCTGGCAGGGCGCGATGAGGCGGCGGGCACGGGCAAAGGTAGGACGCGCCCGTGAAACAAACGGCCTCAACCTCCCGCCGCCCTTGCGCGCCGACGGCGCCCTGGCACACGCGCCCGTCGTCCCAGCCCGACGCGGGGAACGCTTATAGGCTTGCTCAGTGTTTGAAGCAGTGCTCGCGATGCCAGCCCAGATAGCGCGGATGTGGCGCAAGATGGGGAGCTGCAGGAAGCCTCGCCCGCTTGTCAGCATTTACGAGCCGCCAGACTTCGTCGGGATTATTCACATGTCGTGAAACGAGAACATCATGATCATCGGACAAACCGATCAGTCCCCGATCAAACATCCAGTGGATCGTGCCCGAAAGCGCGAGCCCGTTGCGCACCGTGTCGGGCCCATCGCGCTCGACGGGCCGAATGTGCGCCGCCTCGACTTCGGCGCGCCCGCCGCCATTGATGAACTTGAATCCGGTCAGCGCGCACCGGCTGTCATAGGCAGACAGGACATGCTGCCGAAACGCCCGGTCGCGCACCGCCCGCGTGACCACCTGCTCGACACGCTCTCGCGGTCCGTCGAAAACGAATGGCTCGGCCTCTTCGCGAAGACCCGGCGGCGGGATGACTGCCGGACTCGGCTCGCCCGATCGCGGTAGCATTCCAGGCTCTTCCGGAAAGCCCCTCGCCAGGATGCGATAGAAATCCAGATCCGAGATGGGACGCACCGCCCATTGCATGAGTCCGCTGTTCAGCGAGCCGTCTGCTTTGCCGAGGTCACTCTCGACAAAACCAAGCCGGTCCTGGAACGGCACGAAGGCTTCAAGCGGCAGGAAAGACCCCGCCTCGATAATCGCAAGAAACATGTCGTCGGCGGAAGGATCGGGTACGATCTCCTGCACCCTTGCAATGGCGTTGTAACCAAGACGGCCGCCGCCCCGTCGCGGTTCGTAGTAGACAATCCAGTCGCCCTCGAATGCCCGCGCGCGGTTCAGATACCGCTTCGGAAACTGGTATTGCGCCTCTGGAAAGTCGTCATAAACCGAGTTCGGTCGGTGAGTGAAAACGCCCTTCGCCATCGCTTCGTTCTATGCTGGCAGAGCCCGGTTCGTCGAGGATTCACAGTCGATTGCATGCCTCCTGAAGGCCGACCGCGCTCTTGCGGCGGCTTTCAAAGGAGGAAACTCATGACTGACGGTCAGAAAAACCCGTCCAACGAACATCTCACCAACAGCCCAAGGCACATAACGGCCGGTAAGCTCACGGGTCAGAAGCCAGCCCTGAAAATGAAGGAAGTATGGTCGATCCGCACTCGGCTAGAACTCGATGGTGACGTGCGCAATCTCGCATTGTTCAATCTGGCGATCGACAGCAAGCTAAGGGGCTGCGACCTCGTCAGGCTGAAAGTTGGCGATGTCGCCGCAGGCGGCGAGGTCAGATCGCGCGGTGCGGTTATCCAGAAGAAAACCGGTCGCCCGGTCCAGTTCGAGATCACCGAAAACACCCGCCGGTCTGTCGGCGCGCTTATTGAACGAGACCAGCCACGCTCTGAAGACTTCCTCTTTCGAAGCCGGCTAAGGAGTTCGCGGCATCTGTCGACCCGGCAGTATGCCAGGATCGTTCAAGACTGGGTGGCGTCGATCGGCCTCAACCCGGCAACGTACGGAACGCATTCGCTGAGACGCACCAAGGCGGCGGTCATCTACCGCAAGACCGGAAACCTGCGAGCCGTGCAAATCCTGCTTGGCCACACCAAGCTCGAAAGCACAGTGCGGTATCTCGGCGTCGACGTGGATGATGCGCTGGAGATCTCTTCAGGCATCGATTTGTAACGACTTCGAACGGCAGGAGCCATCCGCGCCTGCCGTTCTTCATCTGTTGCAGCATGGCGCAAATTCGCCGGGAACAGATGCTCGCGTCGGCATAGCGATCGGCTGAAACTGGGCCAGAAGCGGACGCAGCGGCTCACTATAGGTCGTAAATATTCGCCCTCTGCTCTAGCGTCTCACGGACCATGATGCTTTGTTCGTTGCGGTTAAGCGGGTAGGTCTAGGAAGCTCAACTTTTGAAGCGCAACATTCTATTCATCACTACAGACCAAATGCGCTATGACGCGCTTGGGTGCAACGGCGGAAGGGTCGCGAACACCCCGACAATTGATGCATTGGCCAAGTCCGGGATCAATTACAGACGTGCGCATAATCAAAATGTCGTCTGCATGCCCGCGCGGGCCACGATCGCAACAGGTCAGCACGTC
>CAZTCJ010000192.1:0-2475 GCA_964612085.1 uncultured Alphaproteobacteria bacterium | reverse complement strand
AAGCGGCATGTCGCCCATATAGACATCCTGTTCCTTGATGTCCTTGACCGACTTGGCCTGGGTTTCCTCATCCACATCAAAGACGATGAGGCGCAGCGTCACCTTGAGCGGCGCGGCGAAGGTCATGCCCCGCTGCTGACATTCCTCCACGTCGTATTTCGGATCTTCGAACTCATACTGAACATATTCCAGGGTCGCGGTTTCGGAAAAATCCGAAATCGGAAAGACCGAGCGGAAGACGGAATCAAGGCCTTGATCCTTGTCCCGCTGATCCTGGGGCACGTCGATCTGCAGAAACTGATCGTAAGAATTCTTCTGAACCTCGATCAGGTTCGGCATGGCCGCCGCTTCCGTAAGACGGCCAAACTGACGGCGAATTCGTTTGCGACCTGTGAAGGAATATTGCATGCTCATCCTCGCGATGTGGCTCGCATTCGCCTCCTGTGCGCGATGAACGGGAGGCGAAGGGGGCAGCGGACCGGGGGACCCGCTTCAAACTGTCTTTCCAAGAACCGTCCGGCTTATGTGCTTATGCACAGGCTTCCGGTTCCACTTTCCGGCCTGCGCGCTCTCCGCCCCTCCAGGATCTCCGCCTACAGGTTTGGACCGCTGCATCCGCCGGTCGATCGTTCAACAGAAGAACGAAACCGCCTTCTGTCTCGGCACTTAACGTTACCGCACTGAACACGTCTCCTTGCATACTCACGCTAATGGGAGACAAAGACGGACCGCCCGGCCGATACGCAGCCGGACGATCCGCATACGTCTTACTTGAGCTCGACAGACGCGCCTGCGTCCTCGAGCTTCTTCTTCATTTCCTCGGCTTCCGCCTTGGGCACGTCGCCCTTCACTTCCTTCGGAGCGCCTTCGACCAGTTCCTTGGCTTCCTTGAGGCCAAGACCCGTGATCGCACGGACTTCCTTGATCACATTGATCTTCTTGTCGCCGGCGCTGGCGAGAACCACCGAGAACTCGGTCTTCTCTTCGACGGCAGCGGCTTCGCCGCCGCCGGCACCCGGAGCCGCCGCAACCGCGACCGGCGCCGCGGCGGACACGCCCCATTTGTCTTCCAGAAGCTTGGACAGTTCCGCGGCTTCCAGAACCGTGAGGTTCGAAAGCTCGTCTGCAATTTTTTCCAGATCAGCCATGGTTTTCTACATCCTGTCGGTTTGGATTGATGATGATCAGCAGCCCGATCAAGCCGCTTCTCCCTGTTGGGCATATGCCCCAAGCACACGCGCGAGCTGGCCCGCCGGCGCCTGAAGAACACCCGCGACCTTGGTCGCAGGCGCATTCAGAAGGCCGACAATCTTGCCGCGAAGCTCATCGAGCGACGGCATGGTGGCCAAAGCTTTCACTCCATCCGGGTCCAGAACGGTTTCCCCCATCATGCCGCCCAGGATCACGAGCTTTTCGTTATCCTTGGCGAACTTGACGGCAACCTTCGGCGCCGCGATCGGGTCTTCGGAAAACGCGATCGCGACGGGACCGGTGAGGAGATCACTCATCGGCGTCTTGGAGGTGCCTTCCAGGGCGCGTTTGGCCAGCCGGTTCTTGATGACCTTGAAGCCAGCGCCCACTTCCGCCATCTGGATACGGAGCTTTGTCATCTCCGCGACCGTCAGGCCGGAATAGTGGGTCACAACGACGGATTCCGCAGACGCAAAGACGCCGTTGAGCATCTCCACCGCTTCCGCCTTTTGCGCTCTTTCCACTGCACTCTCCTCTACGAGGGCGGACTGAAAGCCCTGTCCCGAAGAACACGGCCATCCGCCGGTTGCGGATCGCCTGGTCCATTGACGGATACGCAGTCAACGGACAAGGCATTGCCTGCCCTCAGGGTCCAAACCGACAAAACGCTCAAGGCCCGACCGTGGGCCTTTTGTGCTCTGCCGTTTCTCACCCCGTCTATACAGGCCCGTCTGGCTTAAGGCGTTTGGCGCAAAACACGCGCGCCGCGCACCACCTGTAGTCTCGGACAGGTCGGTCCGGTTCATCCGGCTTCACACCGGTAAGCAGACCCCGGACCGTCACGCCGCCTCAGCCCAAAAGGACGGAGGCGGAATTCTTACACCGCCGCTCAGATCACCTGGCTGGCGACGGACGACACGTCGATCTTGATCCCCGGCCCCATGGTCGAGGTCACCGCGACGCGCTTCAAATAAGTGCCTTTGGCGCCGGTGGGCTTGGCCTTGACGACCGAGTCCACGAACGCCTTGATGTTTTCCACGAGCTGGTCTTCGGAGAAGCTCGCCTTGCCGACGCCCGCATGGACGATGCCGGCCTTTTCCACCCGGAACTGGACCGCGCCGCCCTTGGCGTCCTTGACGGCCTTCTCCACATCCGGCGTCACCGTGCCCACTTTGGGGTTCGGCATCAGGCCGCGCGGGCCCAGCACCTTCCCGAGCTTGCCCACGCCCGCCATCATGTCCGGCGTCGCGATCACCCGGTCGAAATCGAAATTGCCCTTCTGGA
>CAZTCJ010000191.1:0-2479 GCA_964612085.1 uncultured Alphaproteobacteria bacterium | reverse complement strand
TGGCTCCCTGAATTTGGAAGCCAGAACGTTGCCTGCCCGAGCTTACCAAGCCCTCTATGCAACAGAACCAGACAAACCGAGTATCCGGTCCGGCCCGCAGCCAAGGCTTCAAGGATAAGCAGCCCAACCACCCCTTGCGGGTTGCGGAAGGCTCGCCGATACTCCCCTAAACGGGATGATGACACGCGGGGGGATGCGATGCGGTTGGGCATTTTGGGCGCCTCGGCTCCTTTGGTTGGCTTGGTGATGGCGCCGGGCAGCGGGGCCAGGGCCAATCCGGTCTTCGTACGGGCGGGCGAGGAGCGCGGCCAGGGCTTCGCGCGCTGGTACGGCGAAGACTGTCTCGTGATCCTGCCCGATCACGTGGCGCGCTCGCGCGCCGTCACGCCGCCCACCCCGCGCACGCCCATCACGCTGACCGGTCCCCGTGGCTTGACCAGCGAGGCGGTCTTCGCCGAGGGCTTCGGCAACGATCTCGCGACGCTCCGTGTGGAGCGCAATCGCTCGGGCTTCTGCGACAGGGAGAGCGATCTTGACATCGCTCTCGGCGGTCCGCGGGATTTCGTTCTGGTGATCCGGACAGCGGCGGGCAGCGTCCGCCCGATCCCGGTGCGCGCCACCGATATCGGACAGCGGACTCTGCGTGTCTCGGCACTGGATGCGGATGACCGGCTGCAACCCGGCATGAGCGGCGGCAGCCTGTACCGGGCCTCGAGTTCTACGGCATGCTCTCGACAGTGGACGGCACGACGGGGCAGGGCCGGGGCCAACGCATCGGGTTCATCGCCCGGCTCATAGGCGACTGGGTGCGCGAAGGCACGCGGGAACAGCCGGGCGCGCGCTTCACCACCTCGGACGGGCGGACGATCGCGCTGACGCAGCCGCGCACGCGCCGTGTCTCGGTCGGGGTCTGCGTGGCGGACAGCCCCGTTGCGGCGGCAGGCCCCGTGTTCCGGGATGTGGAAGGCGTTGCGGCCTATCCGGAGATGATCCCCATCGCGGCAGGGAGTTTCTGCATGGGCTCCGTTGATGGGTCTGACGACGAGCGGCCCCGCCGCAAGGTGACGTTTGACAAGCCCTTCGCGGTGGGGCGGACGGAAGTGACCTTCGCCCAATGGGATGCCTGCGTGGCCGATGGCGGCTGCCAGGGGCCTGAGAGCACCACGGAAGGCACGGGCCCATGACGAGGGCTGGGGCCGCGCGCGAAAATTCAAGAGGCTTGATTTGAGGCGATATTCATTATGATGCGGATGAATTGGACATTGGGATTTCTGGTCCTGACGATCACGGTCATCGGTTATCCGGCCTTCGCGCAACAACGCCTTGCAGGCTCCAATCTCTATATCGACGCCGATGGCCGTCTGGGCCAGGGCTACACATTTTGGCGGGGCGAGGATTGTTTCGCCGTGACGGCCGATCATGTCGTTCGCGATAACTCGATCGACCCGCCGGTTCAGGCCGGGAGCATCGAGCTTACGGGCCCGCGTGGCGTCCGGGGTAAGGCCGAGTTCGACAGGGCGGCCCTGATTGACCTCGCGCTGTTGCGGGTCACGCGCAATGCCCGGCAACTCTGCCGTCCGGAGGCCCGTGGGATGTTCCGGGGCCGGAGCGGGCATGTGGTCGTGCGCCGTCGTGCGACGGGCGATCTCGATCTGATCGATGTGCGGGTCAGGCGGCGTTATGCGGATGGCGACCGCATGCAGATCGCCGCCGATCGCGATGACATTCAGACCGGTCTGTCGGGTTCAAGCGTTTTTCTGGACGGCGAGCGGGTCGGCATGATCATCGATGTTGATGGGGACAAGGGGACGGCGACGGTCTACACCATGGCGCTGATCAACCGCCAGTTCGGCGGGTTTTTGAGGGAACCGTCTCCGGAGGATGACCCCGGCGAAGACGATGAACCCGAACCTCCCACCATCGATCTTCTGGGCCGGTGGCAAGGGACATACCGGGATCAGCAAGGGTTCAACCACCGTTTCTTCCTGTCTCTCGTCCGGCTGGAGACCGGCCCGAACGCGGGCTGGGTTGTTTACGAGGGCGCCAGGCCCTGCTCCATGGACCTGACCTCGAACGGCCGGCGCGGCAACAGCTTCTTGTTCACGACCACCGCGCGCAGCGTGGTCGATATCCGCACTCTGCCCACCGTCGAAGGGCGCACGATTTCTTTCTGCCGGCCCAATGCCCGGCCCATCGGATCGGGCACCATGCGCTATGTCCTCGAAGTGCGGGGCGGGCGGCCGGTCATGAAACACTTTTCCGGCGGCATCCTGCTGTTCGAAACACCCCTGCGGCGGTATTGATGGCAAGAAGCAGCTGCAAGCCTTGGGCAATCGATTGAGGAGATCACGATGCAGATGAAATGGATTTTTACACTGGCCGGTTTTGCGCTGATCCTCATATTGAGCGGCGCGCATGCCCAGGAGCGCCTTGCAGGCGCTAATCTCTATATCGACGCCGATGGCCGCCTGGGCCAGGG
>CAZTCJ010000190.1:0-2607 GCA_964612085.1 uncultured Alphaproteobacteria bacterium | reverse complement strand
GCTGACTCTTAATCAGCGGGTCCTAGGTTCGAATCCTAGTGCGCCCACCAAATTTCCCAAGAAAATCAATTGCTTGCAAGCGATGCGCGGAGGCCAGACAAAGGCTTCCGATTTCACGGAAGCATTACGGAAGCAGCCGGAAATGCAGTGACCCTGCATGTCAGTCATGGCAAACCACACTTGCATAGGCGGACAGACGCCTTAGAGTTGTTGTGTCTTAACGCTGGGTTATGGGGGGAGCGATGAATCGCTGGTGGGTTTTCTTCACTCTGTTTGTTATTGGACTGGCGGCCTTGGGCGTTTATTACGCCACGAAGGTGCCGGATGGGGTCGAGGTTATGGGCGGAGAGGATAACGCTCTTGCCGTCGCCAACATTTCCTTCGCCGCTGCCGTTCTCTCTCTTATCGCATCCGGCATTAGCTTAATTGCCTGCCTGATCAGCGCCTTTTCCAACCGCAAGTAAAGGCGGCCCCATGCTGCGCATTATCGTGTCCGCTGGTCTTGTCTGCATAATTGCAGCTTCGACTTTCTCTCAAGGAGCATTGTCGCAGCAAAGCGTTGGCTTGGCTGGCGAGTTAATCGAGGCCGGTATGGGGCGCCAGACTGCTTTAACGCTCGTCAACGACCTCGCTCTTGAGCCGGATGAACTGTACATCGCTCCGAAGGAAGATGAAGGAGCCGTACAAAGAGTGTTCGGTGCTTTGTATCGAACACTATTCGGCCGGGAAGATTTCCGCCGAAGCTTCGCGTTCGTTGTCGGAGTGAGCGAATATGAAGGCGACCCGGATCACCCGGACCTGCCAGCGACGAAGCCGAACCCGGACCGCATGCGCAATCACCTGATCGGCAAGGCGGGTTTTGATGTCGTGATCACCCTGAAAGACGAACGTGCGGCTTTGTCCCGGATCGATCTGTTGATGAAGGACGTTTTCCCACGGCTGATCGGCGCGAATGACCGCTTTCTGTTCTATTTCTCAGGGCACGGCACGCAGTTTGAGCCGTCCGGATCCGGACCCATTGGGCATCTTGTGCTGACTGCATCGCGTGGACGGCTCTCGCGCATGATCTCCATGAACGTAGTGGAGGACTGGGCGCGTCGTCTGGATGCGGCCCGGCATATGCTGTTCGTACTCGACGCCTGTTTCAGCGGTTTGGCGGGGCAAGACGTAGCCTCTCCCATAAATCCGAAACTGACGATCAAACGATTGCGCCGCAAGGCCCATCATATTATCTCGGCAGGGACGAAAGATCAGAAAACCATCGCCGCGGAGCGTTGGAACGGAAGCTTGTTTACAAATGCCTTTCTTCTGGGGGCGGAAGGCCGGGCCGATGAGAGCAATCGCGAGTTTCCGCCCGATGGCATTGTTTCACTGTCCGAATTGCGGGCTTACATCCAGCAAAAGATCGACGAAGGCGTGGATGATGTGAAATGGCCCAATTCCATCGAGCCGCAGATCAGACCTCTGAATGGCCGGACCGATGGTGAATTCTTCTTTATCGGGACGGAAGAGTTCAGACCCGAGGGCGGGGTCCGGCTTGTCGAGGATCCGGATGTGTCCTCAGAAACGGGTTCGGAAACCGAAGAGAGTGACCAGGTCGCAGAGGTTGAGCCCAGCGATCCCAAAACGCTGGAAGCGGGCAAGATCTTTCGGGATTGCAAGACATGTCCGGAACTGGTCGTCCTACCCACGGGCCGGTTCCGCATGGGTGCGCTGAAGGCGGAAAAAGACTCGCAAGATGACGAACGTCCCGTCCGCTATGTGACCATACGCAAGCCCATCGCTGTGGGGCGCTTCGAGATCGCGCGCGGTGAGTTTGCCGCTTTCATCGACGATACCGGCTACGAGATCGGCGCGAATTGTCACGGGCTCAAGGCGGATGAAACCTTTGGCCGGAGTCCGGAGCTTGATTGGCGGTTTCCGGGTTTCGTGCAGCCGGATGATCATCCGGTCGTTTGTGTAACCTGGAATGATGCCAAGGCTTATATCGCTTGGCTCAATGAGAAGACCGGTCTAACAGGCGACGGGCGATACCGCCTGCTTTCCGAGGCGGAATGGGAGTTCGCGGCACGCGGCATTACCGATAGCAGGCGGGCGCCCCGCTATCCGTGGGGGAATGATCCGGACTACAATGAGATTTGTAAGCATGCCAACGGCGCGGATCTGACGGCGAAGAAACGGTTTACCGGTTGGACGGCCGCTGATTGCGAGGATGGTTTCGTCTTCACGGCACCGCCCCGCGCCTTTCCGCCCAATGCATTCGGTCTTTACAACATGCACGGCAATGTTTGGGAATGGGTCGAGGATTGTTGGCATAAATCCTATGATGGTAATCCGCCGTCGGACGGAACAGCCTGGACGACCGGTTGCGATGATACGCGCCGCGTTTTGCGGGGCGGGTCCTGGGACTTCACTCCACAGCTCCTGCGCTCCGCCAACCGCTACGGGGACCTTCCCGAAAACCGGAGCGACAACGACGGTTTTCGTATCGCGAGAACGCTTTAGTTACCCTTTGCCCTTTCACCCTTTTACCCTTTGACGGGGGATCCAAGGGGGCGGCGCCCCCTTGGTCTTTTCCTGCGGCCGGTCCTGGCGTCCCGGCCTTGC
>CAZTCJ010000189.1:0-2623 GCA_964612085.1 uncultured Alphaproteobacteria bacterium | reverse complement strand
CCAGGGGGACATTACCAGCGGCAAATTCGCCTTTTCCTGCAGCGAGGCCTACCGCATTGAGAACGGCAAGATCGGCGCGCCGGTCAAAGGCGCGACGCTGATCGGCAACGGCCCTGACGCGCTGACCCGCGTGCGGATGATCGGCAACGAGATGAAACTCGATCCCGGCATCGGCGTGTGCGGCAAGCAGGGCCAGGGCGTACCCGTCGGCGTCGGCCAGCCCGCGCTTCTGATCGGCGGCCTGACCGTGGGAGGCACCGCAGCGGCGTGACCAGGGGCCCGTTCAGCGAGAGCGCCATCGAGGACGAGGCGGAGGCGCGCGCCCAGCTTGAGCATGAGCCCGTGATCGTGCCCCACCGGCTCGGCCAGTGGAGCTGGGCCATCTTCGAATGGGGCACGACGCCTTACGTTCTTCTGATCACGATCTATATTTTCGCGCCCTATTTCTCGAGCACGGTGGTGGGCGATCCGGTCCAGGGCCAGGCCATCTGGGGCTATATCAACGGCATCGCGGGCGCGGCCATCGGCCTGCTCGCGCCCATCATGGGCGCGGTCGCCGACCAGGGCGGCAAACGCAAACCCTGGATCGCGGGCTTTCTCGCGCTCATCATTCCGTGCGTGGCCGCCTTGTGGTTCGCGCTACCCGAAGGTCAGGGCCTGAGCATCCTGGCGATCACCATACTGATCACCCTGATCACGGTCTCCTATGAATTCTCCATCGCCGTCCACAACGCCATGCTGCCGACCATTGTCGAGCCGAAAAAGATGGGCAGCCTGTCGGGCCTCGGCCTGTCGCTGGGCAATGCGGGCGGGCTTTTCATTCTGATCACCATGCTGTGGGCCTTCGCCCTGCCGGGCCAGGTGGACTGGGGCTTCCTGCCGGACGCGCCTCTTCTGGGCCTCGATGCGCAAGCCCATGAACCCTCGCGCATCGCGGGGCCCATCGTCGCCCTCTGGATGCTGATCTTCACCCTGCCTCTGTTTTTCTTCACGCCCGATATCGCGCCCCAGGGGCAGCCGCCGCTCAAGGCGGTGCGCGAAGGATTCCGCTCGATCGGGCGCACGATCCGGCGGCTGACGGCCCATTACCGGAACATCGCCGTCTATCTTCTGGCGCGCATGCTGTTCAATGACGGCAAGACCGCCATTTTGATTTTCGGCGGCGTCTATGCCTCGGGCATTTTCGGCTGGGGGCTCCTGGAACTGCTGGTCTACGGCATTTCCTTGAGCATGTTCGCGATTTTCGGCGGCCTCATCGGCGGCTGGCTCGACGACTGGGTCGGCTCCAAAGTGGCCACGCTGATCGCCATCGGCGGCACCTCCGTCGGGCTCGCCTGCGCGGCCACCATCACGCCCGAAGCGATCCTGTTCATGGCGCTCGACAACCCGGACAGAGCCATCTGGCAGGGACCGGTGTTCCGCACTCTGCCGGAACTCGCCTATATGGGCTTCGGGTTCCTGCTCGCGATTTTCGTCACGGCGGCATACGCCACCAGCCGGGTGATGCTCGCCCGCCTCGCGCCCATGAACAAAATGAGTGAGTTTTTCGGCCTCTACGCCCTTTCCGGCAAGGCGACGGCTTTTGTCGGCCCGCTGATCGTCGGTATTTTCACGGGGCTTTCAGGCAGCCAGCGGATCGGCTTTGCCTCGATCCTGATCCTGCTTGCCGCAGGCTTCATCGTGCTCCTGTTCGTGCGCGAAGAACGCTCACCCGAAGCCCCGCCGGAATAGGGTCAGTTTTTCCATGGCTCGACCCGTCCCACTCCCCTTGCCCTTCCACCCAGTCAGGGTACCCTTATGGGTGGAAGGGCAAGGGGAGTGGGACGGCAAAGCAACGACACTCAGTAAGCGAATTCCTCGAACACCGGATCGACACGGCCCTGCCAGCGGCCGTGATAGAGTTCCAGCAGCAGATCGGCCTGGGTCTTGCCGCAGTCCACGATCTGGTCGAGGGCATCGAGAAACCCTGCCTCATCGGGCGATTTGTCCGCCCGCGCCCGGTCCACCAGACCGGCCCGCGACAAGGCCAGCAGCTCGCGGGCGATCTCGCGCACGCTCCGTCCCCGGATCTCCGCTTTGAGGCCCAAGCGCGCCACGTCGAGGCGCAGGCGCTCCCGCTCCTCCAGCGTCCAGTCGCGGGCGATCTCCCAGGCCGCATCGAGCGGGCCTTGGGCATAAAGAAGCCCCACCCAGAAGGCGGGCAGCGCGCAGATCCGGTTCCACGGACCGCCGTCGGCGCCGCGCATTTCGATGAATTTCTTCACCCGCGCTTCGGGAAAGATCGTGGTCAGATGATCGGCCCAATCGTCGAGCGTCGGGATCTCGCCTTCGAAGCCCGGCAGCCTGCCGTCCAGAAAATTGCGGAACGACAGACCCGCCACATCGTGATAGATGCCGTCGCGGTAGACGAAATACATGGGCACGTCGAGGGCGTAATCGACCCAGCGCTCAAAGCCGAAGCCGTCCTCGAAGACGAAGGGCAGCATGCCCGTTCTGTCCGGGTCCGTATCGGTCCAGACATGGGCGCGATAGGAGAGATAGCCCGTGGGCTTGCCATCGAGGAATGGCGAGTTTGCGAAGAGCGCCGTGGCGATGGGCTTGAGCTCCACGGCCACGCTCATCT
>CAZTCJ010000188.1:0-2630 GCA_964612085.1 uncultured Alphaproteobacteria bacterium | reverse complement strand
GGGCTGATCGTTGACGGCCACCAGCTCCAGCGTGTGGGCGGTGCGCTTGATGATCAACGCGCCGCAGCGCTGCGCAAGGTTCTGCGCGTGGACCAGGCACTCAGTCTTGACGACGCCGTTGGGTCGGATGGCGCATTGGACATTGCCGCCCATCCAGGCACCGCTTCAGCTCTGAAAACCGCCCTTCAAGCGTCTGGTGCCGATCCAAAGGCCGGGCTGACTCCGGAGGCCTTCAGGATCGACCGGGACGCGGTTCCTGAACCCTTTCCGGGGCTCTTCTCCTTCGAGGATACGCCCGCCCACGCTGCCGTCTTTTACGGCCGCAGCCCTGAGACTGCGGAGTGTCTGGAGCAGTTGCGCGCCATGAGAGGGTCTGGCCGGCGCAAGGCGTTTGTCATCCAGGGCGCCTCGGGCTCGGGAAAGTCATCCCTGATGAAGGCCGGCGTGCTTGTCAGGCTGCGGCAGGAGCCGGCGTTTATCGGACTTCGCGCCTTCCGGGCCGGCTCTGACCCGCTTGCCAATTTCGCTCACAGCCTGGAGCAGAGTTTCGCTGAGCATGGCGCATCCCGAGCGAGCGGGGATTTCATCGACGCGCTGCAGGACGCGCGCAGGGGCGCCGACCGGGGTGAAAGGGGACGGCTGACGGAATCAGGGCTCGGCGCTCTTCGCGCTGTTCTCGACACCATCGCTGATGACCTGCAAAGCCTGACGGCCCGCGATGACGCCACCATCCTCGTACCGGTGGACCAGGGCGAGGAACTGTCGCGGGGAACGAGCGATCGTACCGATGCCTTCTGTGAAGTCCTTGAGGCCATGACCGGCGGCTTGGATCGCCGCGACTTCCCTGAATGGCAGCCTATCCTGACGGTCCGTTCGGACTCCTTCCCTGAGCTCCAGGAAAGCCCGCGCTTTGAAGCGATCCCCGTCGCGCCCTACGATCTCAGGCCCTTGCGGCTGATCCGCTTCGACGATGTGATTGAAGGCCCGGCGGAGCGATATGACGTGAGCATCGAACGCGGGCTGGTCGAGGCGATGACCGATGACGCGCCCTCGACGGATGCGCTTCCCCTGCTTGCCTTTGCCATGCAGCGGCTCTGGCGACTTTATCACAAGAGCGGGACGATCACCCATGCTCACTACGAGCGCCTTGGCAAGCTGGGCGGCATCATGCGCGATGCTGCGGATCGGGCACTTGCAGGCCTCAAGCCCGATGAGGATGTTCCCCGCCCAGACCACAAGCCTTCCGTGCTGAAACTTGGGGAGCGCACGTTCGTGCCGGCTCTGGCCGACATCAATGAGGAACAGCGGGAAATCCGCAGGATCGCGTCCCTCGATGAATTCGACGAAGACCAGAAGCGATTGCTCGGCTATTTTGACGCCTGGCGGCTGGTCGTCATCCGTGCCGACGGCCAGGTTGAAGTCACCCATGAGGCCCTGTTCCGCGAATGGCCGCTTCTGTCTGGCTGGATCACGCCGCAAAAGCGGCGGCTGGAAATCCTGCGGGGGGTCGAACGCGATGCGTTGGCCTGGCAGGCCTCAGGCGCGAAATCGGACCTTGCCCATTCGGGGCGACGCCTTGCCGACGCCCGGCGCCTGCGCAGGCTGACGGGCTGGAAGGACAGGCTGGGGGACACCGAAAGACGCTATCTGGATGCTTGTACGCGCAAGGCGCGGCGGGGACGCCTCGGCGCGGCCGCGGCAATCCTCGCGATCGTCGGCGGATCGGGCTTCTTCGCCCTGAACCGTCAGGATGTGGAAGCCGCCTACTACCGACATGTCGCGGCGCAGGGCCTGCCTGAGACACAGACCAGCAAGCTGGCAGCAGGCGAGGTGTTCCGCGATTGCCGTATAGAGGCGCTTTGCCCCGCCTGGTTGCCGGAAATGGTGGTCATCCCGCAAGGCCACTTCCTGATGGGCTCCGAAGATGGGGGTACAGACGAACAACACGTGCGTGATGTGAGCGTGCCGCGTTTTGCGGCTGGCAAGTTCGAAGTCACATTCGCTGAGTGGGACGCATGTGCTGCGAGATCGGCCCAGGAAGGCATCGAACAAAGACTGCAAGAGGCAATCGCGACTGAGGACTATTCCAAAGTCGGCTGCCGCCGCACCGATAGTAAATTCGGGCGGGGAGACATGCCTGCGATCGACGTCTCATGGCATGATGCGAAAGCCTATTCGGCCTGGCTGTCTCAATTAACGGGCCAGGAGTACCGCCTGCTGAGCGAGGCTGAATGGGAGTATGCGGCGCGCGGCGTGACGACGACAGAGGCGCCTGTCACCCGTTATGGGTGGGGAGACGATGATCCGGTTTGCGAACGCGGCGCAGCGAACGGGGCCGTCTTTGACGGCTGTCTGGAGCAGGGAACGCAGCCGGTTGGGTTTTCGGCACCAGGCCGCTTTGGTCTTCACGATTTGCATGGCAACGTCTGGGAGTGGACCGAGGACTGTTACGTGGACAGCTATTCCGGGGCTCCAACGGATGGCTCCGCCCGAACAGTGAGCAATTGCTCGCGTCGGGTCCTCCGCGGCGGGTCCTGGTTCAGCAATCCGGGCAGGCTCCGCTCGGCGTACCGCAGCAGGAACAATCCCACGATCCGGGACGTCGACTACGGTTTCCGCGTGGCCAGGAC
>CAZTCJ010000187.1:0-2699 GCA_964612085.1 uncultured Alphaproteobacteria bacterium | reverse complement strand
TCGGCGGCATCATGCGCTGCGACATCATCGCCGAAGGCGTGATCGCGGCGGCCAAAGAGGTCGATCTGAAAGTGCCTTTGGTGGTGCGCCTCGAAGGCACCAATGTGGAACAGGGCAAGACGATCCTGGCCGAGTCCGGTCTGGCGATCATTCCGGCCGACAATCTCGCCGACGCGGCTGAGAAGGTCGTCAACGCGGTGAAGGGGTAAGATATGTCCGTACTGGTCAATAAAGACACCAAGGTCATCACCCAGGGCTTCACCGGCAAGCAGGGGACCTTCCATTCCGAACAGGCCATCGCTTATGGCACGCAGCTTGTGGGCGGCGTCTCGCCGGGCAAGGGCGGTTCGTCCCATCTGGACAGGCCCGTGTTCGATACAGTGGCCCAGGCCAAGGAAGCGACCGGCGCCGATGCCTCCATGGTCTATGTGCCGCCGCCCTTCGCGGCCGACGCCATCCTGGAAGCCATCGAAGCCGAGATCGCGCTGGTGGTGACCATCACCGAAGGCATTCCGGTCAACGACATGGTCAAGGTCAAGCGCGCCTTGACCGGCTCCAAGACCCGGCTGATCGGTCCCAACTGCCCGGGCGTGATCACGCCGGAGGAGTGCAAGATCGGCATCATGCCGGGCCACATCCACAAAAAGGGCAAGGTGGGCATCGTGTCGCGCTCGGGCACGCTGACCTACGAAGCAGTGCACCAGACAACCGCCGAAGGCCTGGGCCAGTCCACCTGCGTGGGCATCGGTGGCGACCCGGTCAACGGCACTAATTTCATCGATGTGCTGGATCTGTTCCTGGGCGACGATCAGACCGAGGCGATCATCATGATCGGCGAGATCGGCGGCACCGCCGAGGAAGACGCGGCCGATTTCATCCGCCAGTCCAAAACGAACAAGCCCATGGTCGGCTTCATCGCGGGCGTGACCGCGCCTCCAGGCCGGCGCATGGGCCATGCGGGCGCCATCATCTCCGGCGGCAAGGGCAGCGCTGGCGACAAAATGGAAGCCATGCGCCAGGCGGGCATCACGGTGGCGGACTCGCCCGCAGCACTGGGCTCGACGCTCGCCACGATCATGAAAGCGTGACGCGATACGCCATCGCCCATCGGGGCCGTCAATAGGCGGTAAACGAACAAATACGCCCCCGTCCGCCTTTTCCGCGCGGGCGGGGGTTTTTAAGGCGCATCGCGATCACTAATTATGACGCACCATTCACCCTTGAAGGCTAGAGTGGGCCGCGCTAGACCACAGCTCTGACACAGCTGAACCCTGGACAGGAGAGCCCTGGCTCGATTTGGTCCAAGTCCCGGATCCGAGGGGGATCCGCGGTCTTAACGGGATGTCATTGACGTCAGTTCTGCTGGTAACGGCGCCCCGGTCGGGCCGGGGCAGGCAGACGCTGTCGCGTCAGGGTGAAGCGCAATGGGCGGCGGGTCTTCAACCTCGCCGGACGGATATGGCACGAACCAGCAAGAACGACGTTTTCGATCAAACCTCTTTCCTCCAAGGCGCCAATGCGGCCTTCGTGGAAGAGCTTTACGCCCGCTACCTGGAGAACCCCAACACCGTCTCGGCGGAGTGGCGGGATTTCTTCGCCATGCTGGGCGATGAGAATGCCCAGGCCGCCGTTGACGCGGCGCGCGAGGCGCGGGCCCATATCGACGTGTCGGTGCCCGAACATGGCGAATATCTGGGCCTGCTCGACGGTAATGGCGCGGCCCAAAGCGGGGCCTTTCCGGTCACGCCCACCAGCCCGGAACCCCAGCAGATCGCGCGCCGGGTCGAGCATTACATGCCCGGCGCCGACGCCCAGGACGTGCGGGCCGCGACGCTCGATTCCATCCGGGCCCTGATGATGATCCGGGCCTACCGGATTCGGGGCCATCTGGCGGCCGATCTCGATCCCTTGCAGCTCGATCCCATGGGCGAGCATCCGGAACTCGATCCCAAGACCTACGGCTTTTCCGAAGCCGATCTCGACCGGCCGATCTTCATCGACTATGTGCTGGGCTTGGAGACTGCCACCCTGCGCCAGATCGTGCAGCTCCTGAAGCGCACCTATTGCTCGACGCTTGGTGTTGAGTTCATGCACATCACCAATATCGAACAACGCAACTGGCTGCTGGAGCGCATCGAAGGTCCGGGTAAGGAAATTTCCTTCACGACGGAAGGTAAGCGCGCCATCCTCAATAAGCTGATCGCGGCGGAAGGCTTCGAGAAGTTCCTGCACGTCAAATATACCGGCACCAAACGGTTCGGGATCGACGGCGGTGAGTCGCTGATCCCGGCGCTTGAGCAGATCATCAAGCGCGGCGGCCATCTGGGCGTGCGCGAAATCGTTTTCGGCATGCCCCACCGGGGCCGTCTTAATGTGCTGGCCAATGTGATCGGCAAGCCCTACCGGGCGATCTTCCACGAGTTCAAGGGGGGCGCGACCCATCCGGAGGAAGTGGAAGGCTCGGGCGATGTGAAATATCACCTGGGCGCCTCCCACGACCGGGAGTTCGACGGCAACCGCGTGCATCTCTCTCTCACCGCGAACCCGTCCCATCTTGAGGCGGTCAATCCGGTGGTCTTGGGCAAGGCGCGCGCCAAGCAATATCAGATCCATCTCGCCGAGGGAGGCGATCCGGACGATCTGCCGGACCGGACGGCGGTACTCCCCGTCCTTCTGCATGGGGATGCGGCCTTTGCGGG
>CAZTCJ010000186.1:0-2709 GCA_964612085.1 uncultured Alphaproteobacteria bacterium | reverse complement strand
GGGGGAGTGGGCCGGTGGTGCCCCTTTCAAAACCGCCTTAGATCAGCCCCGCTAGGGGCGAGGACGGATCGGCGTATTTTTTCTTGGCCATGCGGCCCGCCCGATAGGCCAGACGCCCGGCCTCGACCGCATGGCGCATGGCCTTGGCCATCAGGATCGGATCTTTTGCTTCAGCGATGGCCGTGTTCATGAGCACGGCATCGCAGCCCAGCTCCATGGCGATGGCGGCATCCGACGCGGTGCCGACGCCCGCATCGACCACCACTGGCACCTTGGCCTGTTCCACGATCAGGCGGATATTGACCGGGTTCTGAATACCGAGGCCGGAGCCGATGGGCGCGCCTAAGGGCATGATGGCGCAGCAGCCCATGTCTTCCAGTTCCTGGGCGGCGATGGGATCGTCGCTGCAATAGACCATAACCTCGAACCCCTCTTTAAGCAGAAGTTCCGCTGAGCGGATGGTCTCGCGCATGTTCGGATAAAGCGTTTTCTGATCGCCCAGCACTTCGAGCTTCACCAGCGTCCAGCCGCCCGCCTCGCGTGCCAGACGCAGGGTGCGCACCGCATCCTCGCCCGTGAAACAGCCCGCCGTGTTGGGCAGGAAGGTGTATTTCTCAGGCGAGATATGATCGACCAGCATAGGCTGGGAGCGGTCGGTCAGGTTCACTCGGCGCACGGCCACGGTGATCATGTCCGCGCCCGAGGCTTCGAGCGCCCGGGCGTTCAGCTCGTAGGACGGATATTTGCCGGTGCCAATGATCAGCCGGGAGCGAAAGCTGCGCCCCGCAATGATCAGGGGATCGTCTTGCATGGTCTGTCCCATTGCCTCCTGTGCGCCTCCGCCGATGAAATGGACGATTTCAAGCCGGTCGCCGTCCGATACCACGGTCTCGCCATAGGCGGAACGGGGCACGATCTCCAGATTGCGTTCAACGGCGATCTTTTCCGCCGGCAGACCCAGCCGCTCAAGCACCTGAGCCACGCTCAGCGCCTGGTCGAACTGGTGGGTCTCCCCGTTGATGGTCACATTCATGCGATCTGGCTCTCTGGTATGCGGTCAGGCCCTCCCGGCGCCCGGCTGGGCCGGTTTGGCTGGTTTCAATGGCATCTATGCTAGGTTTCGCCTAATCGCAACCGGCAGATTGTCTGAAGGGGGCCAGAGGACACGCCCATGACCGCCAAAACCGTGATGATTCTGAACGGGCCCAACCTCAACCTGCTGGGCACGCGGGAGCCGGAGATCTACGGCACCACGACGCTCGCCGATATCGAGGCCATGGCCCATGAAAAAGCCCGGAAACTCGGTCTTGTCGTCGATTTCCGCCAGAGCAACAGCGAAGGCCTAATGGTGGACTGGGTGCAGGAGGCGCGGACCGCAACCCAGGGTCTAATTGTCAATGCGGCTGCCTATACGCACACTTCAATCGCGCTGATGGACGCGCTTCTGGCCTATGATGGCCCCATTGTCGAGGTCCACTTGTCCAACCTCTTCAAACGTGAGACCGTCCGCCATCATTCCTATGTTTCCACGGTGGCGGCAGGTTTGATTTGTGGCTTTGGCGCCATTGGGTACGGTCTGGCGCTGGATGCCATGGCAGATCTTCTTTCGGACGGGTGACCGTCCCGAGATCCGGAGACAGGGCCCAGCCGGGTTCCCGCGTCCCAACCAACCAGGGGCACACCAAACGTGAGCACAGATAAAGAGCCGGCAAACAAGACGGCGCAAGGGGGACAAAACGGCATTGACCGGGCTTTGATCCGCGAACTTGCCGCCCTTCTTGCCGAAACAGATCTGACCGAGATCGAAATCGAACAAAACGGCATGCGCCTGCGCGTGGCGCGCCAGGGCGTCGGCATGGTTGCCGCGCCGTTCCCCATGACCCAGGCCCAGCCCGGTCCGGCCGCGGCCCCCAGCGCGGCGCCCGCTGCCGCTGCGGCCGATCCTGACGACCTGACCAACAATCCGGCGGTTCTCAAATCGCCCATGGTCGGCACCGCCTATCTGGCCCCGGAACCGGGCGCGCCGTATTTCGTCAAGGAAGGCGACAAGGTCTCGGAAGGCCAGACCGTCATGATCGTGGAAGCGATGAAGACCATGAATCACATCCCCGCCCACCGCAGCGGGACCGTGACGCGGATTCTCGTCGCCAACGAACAGCCCGTCGAATTCGGCGAGCCGCTGGTGTTGATCGAGTAATGTTCGAGAAGATCCTCATCGCCAATCGCGGCGAGATCGCCCTTCGCATCCATCGCGCCTGCAAGGAGATGGGCATCAAGACCGTGGCCGTTCACTCGACGGCCGACGCGGAGGCCATGCCGGTCCGGCTCGCGGACGAAAGCGTCTGCCTCGGCCCCCCGCCCGCCTCCGAGAGCTATCTCAACATTCCGGCCATTATCGCCGCCTGCGAGATCACCGGCGCCCAGGCCATTCACCCGGGCTACGGCTTCTTGTCGGAAAATGCCCGCTTCGCGGAGATCGTGGAAGCGCACAGGCTGGCCTTTATCGGTCCGAAGGCGGAGCATATCCGTCTGATGGGCGACAAGATCGCCGCCAAGAAGGCCGTCCAGGAGGTGGGTATTCCGGTCGTTCCGGGCTCGGACGGCGGTATCTCATCCGAAGACGAGGCCATCCGGGTCGCCCGCGATATCGGCTATCCGGTGCTGGTCAAGGCAGCCTCGGGTGGCGGCGGACGCGGCATGAAGGTCGCC
>CAZTCJ010000185.1:0-2713 GCA_964612085.1 uncultured Alphaproteobacteria bacterium | reverse complement strand
GTCCATCGGCCTGCAATATGGCGTGCCGCTCGAAGAGTTCGTCGATGCCTTCATCTTCACCCGCTTCGAGCCCAACGGCCTCGTTCAGGGCAATGACCGGATCAAGAACTCGACCTCGCTGGTGGACTACATCTTCCGGGAACTGGCGGTGAGCTATCTGGGCCGGCACGATCTCGCCCATGTACCGGGTGAGGACGATCCGGCTCTGCCCATCGGCAACGGCGTTTCCGACGAAAAGCTGGCCGAAACCTCCGAGCAGGTGGAAGGCTTGCAGGAAGTGATCCGTCAGGTGGCCAGCAAGGGCTATACCCGTGGCGAGCCGGGCCTGCGCGTGATCGCGGGCGGCGCCCACGCGCAAGAAGAGCTGGAGACGGAAGCGGTCGAGATGGACGTGGAGATGCGGGCCGACGGCTCGGGCGGCGTCCATATCATGCAACAGCGGGTGCGCGAAGAGATGGTGGAAGAGAGCTTCGAACTCGCCGCCGACACCAAACTTCGTCAGGTCACGGAAGCCCGCATGCTGGGCTATGAAGGTGACCCCTGCCCGAGCTGCGGTCACATGACGCTCGTGCGCAACGGCACCTGCCTCAAATGCGATACCTGCGGCAGCACCACGGGCTGTTCGTAAACACTCTCTGACCGTCATCCTGGACGCGTTCGGGCGCAAGCCCGGACGCGATCCAGGATCCAGAGCCGCTTGCTCCGTCTACGCCGCTCTGGATCCTGGCCTTCGCCAGGATGACGATTAAAAAACACTCTAACGCTTTGTCACACCCGAGACGATCTTCGAGCCGCTGACGGCCGGATGCTCGGTCACCCCGTCGAAGCCGGCCTGTCTCAAAAGCCCTTTCAGGGCCTGAGCCTCGTCCCCGGCGCGGGACAAAGGATTGGGCAGCCACTGGGGCGGCTTTTTCCCATGATCGCGCAGCACGAAGACGGCCTTGCCCCCATGGCGCAGCACGCGCGCGGCTTCCGATAGGCCCGCCCCCGGATCTTCCCAGAACTGGAAGGAATGGAGCGCCGTCACCGTATCGAAGGACTGATCCGCCCACGGCAGACGGGCGACCGTGCCCTCCTGCAGATCGACGCGGAAATCGGGCTTGTAGCGCTGGAGCCTTACCCGCGCCGTCTCCACCATGAGGGCGGACGGATCGATGCCCGCGAGGGTGCCCACGGCGATATGGTCGGCCAGGCGGGCGAGCATCGCGCCGGTGCCGAAGCCCACATCGAGCACGGCGTAGCCGTTGGCGGGCGCCATGATGCGGATCACCGCCTCATAGGTCGGCGCGTTGAGGCGCTCCATCATCCAGCCGAACACACGGCCGGTTAGCCCTCGCGGCTCCATGGCCTGTGGCTTGCCCATCTCTCCCCCCATCCGGTGCTCAGGCGCGCGGCGATCAAGCGCCCTGTTTAGGCGCGTCCTTCGCCTCTGCCTTGGCGGCATCGGGCCTTGATGGTTCAGGTTTGGGGGCATCGGGGATCACGCTCCGGATATGCACATCGCGCAAAGCCCGCGCAGGCGGCTCGGACGGCGCCCCCATCATCAGGTCTTCCGCCTGCTGATTCATGGGGAACATGGTCACCTCGCGCAGGTTCTCCTCGCCCGCCAGCAGCATGACGATGCGGTCGATCCCCGGCGCGATACCGCCATGGGGCGGGGCGCCGAATTTGAACGCATTGATCATGGCGGGGAATTTCTCGTCCACGACTTCCGGCCCGTAACCCGCGATCTCGAAAGCCTTGTACATGATCTCCGGCTTGTGGTTCCGGATGGCGCCCGACGACAGCTCGTAGCCGTTGCACACGATGTCGTACTGATAGGCCAGAACCTCCAGCGGGTCCTGATTATCGAGCGCGTCCATCTCCCCTTGGGGCATGGAGAACGGGTTGTGGGAGAAATCGACTTTTTTCTCCGTGTCGTCCCATTCGAACATGGGGAAATCCACGATCCAGCAGAAACGGAAAGTATTTTCTTCCCGTAAGGACAATTCCTCGCCGATGCGCAGGCGCGCCTGACCGGCCAGATGCGCCGCGTCCGCTTCTTTGCCGGCGGCGAAGAACAGCGCGTCGCCCGCTTTGATACCGGCCGTCTCGGCCAGGGCCTGGATGGCTTCCGTAGGCAGGAACTTGGCGATGGGGCCCTTGCCCGTCAGCGTGCCGCCGTCATCCTCGAACACCACATAGCCGAGGCCCGGCGCTTTCATTTCAGAACGCGCCCAATCGTTGAGCTTGTCGAAGAAGCTGCGCGGCTGACCGCTCGACTGGGGCGCGGGGATGGCGCGCACCACGCCGCCGCCAGCAGCCGCCTGTTTGAACGCCTTGAACTCCACATCGTCGCGCAGGAAGATTTCGGTGACATCCGCGATCTCGATGGGAATGCGCAAGTCGGGCTTGTCGGAGCCGTATTTGAGCATGGACTCCTTGTACGGAATACGCGGGAAGGCGGCGTCCGGCACGGTCCGTCCGTCCGCGAACTCTTCAAAGACCCCTTTCAGCACCGGCTCGATGGCGTTGAACACGTCTTCCTGGGTGACGAACGACATCTCCATATCGAGCTGATAGAACTCGCCCGGCGAGCGGTCGGCGCGGGCGTCCTCGTCCCGGAAACACGGCGCGATCTGGAAATAGCGGTCAAAGCCCGAGACCATGATCAACTGCTTGAACTGCTGGGGCGCCTGGGGCAGCGCGTAGAACTTGCCCGGATGCAGACGGC
>CAZTCJ010000184.1:0-2715 GCA_964612085.1 uncultured Alphaproteobacteria bacterium | reverse complement strand
AGCGGAAGCCGATCCCGGCATTGAGATCCAGGCTCGGAAAAAACTCCGCCCGCGCGACCGTCACGTCCAGACCCGTGGCCTCCAGTTTGAGTTCGGCCTGGCGGATATCGGGCCGCTTGGTCAAAATCTCCGTAGGCGTGCCAACCTGCACCTGCTTGACCGCCAGGCTCTCGAAACCGTCGGTGCCGCGATCGATCGGCCGGGACATGTCGCCGATCAAGAAGCGCAGCCGATTTTCGGTCTCGACAATGTCTTGGCGCACCTGAAAGAGGGCGCTCTGGTTGCGCATGATCTCGGCCTTGAACCGGTGCACCGCGAGCCTGGCCCCGTCGGCCGTCTGTTCTTGATCTTCGGCCGCCTCGAGCGCGTCGAGTTGGAGATCGATCGTGTCTTGAAGGATCGCCATCTGGGTGTCGAGCGCCTGGAGTTCATAGTAGGATTTCGCGATCTCAGCCACGAGATTGGTGACCATGAAATTCCAGCCTTCTTCCGTGGCCAGATAACGTTTCACCTGGGCCTGCTTGGCGTTGCGGAGTTTCTTCCAGACATCGGCTTCCCAGGAGATCTCGGCGGAAACCAGGAAGTTGCGCAGGAAGCTTGGAAACTCCTCGCCGGGCCTGACATCCAGATTTTCCTGCACCGCCCCCTCGCGGGTGAACTCGCCCACCTTCTCGCCGCTGGCACCGGCCCGCAGTCTCGCAGAGGGCAGATATTCCCCGCGCAGACCTTTGACCTTGTTGCTTGCCATGTCGATTTCCTGGAGCAGAAGATTGACCTCTTGATTGTTGGCAAGGGCGGCCTCGATCAGGGAGGCCAGGGCCGGGTCCCTAAAGAACTCTTTCCATCCGGCCATTTCTTCCGGCGCCTGTTCGGCCGCCCGGGGAAAGGATGCCGGCAGCGATTGGGACGGCAAATCCGCCACGGTCTGTTTCAGGGCCGGCACGCAGGCCGGCAAAAAGAGAAGGCAGAACAAAAGACCGATCCGTACTGGCCCCAGAACTTTCGTTTTCATCGGATATTCCCCACCCCGCTACGGTCATAAATGGCGTTTCGGACGCCGTATTGCGGTGGTAGCGCGGGAGGTCCGGGGCTGGCAGTGCTGTAGAGCATAAGGGTGTGGGGCAATGACAAGAGCGCGCTTAAGACCGTTAGGCCTCTGCCGCGCAGTGGCCCTATGGCTGGCTTTATGTGTTCCGGCGTTCGCCGATTGTGCAACGGACAGCCGGGGCGAGGCCTTTTGCGGCGGCGGCGCCTGCGCGTCCGACCGCAATGGCGTTGTCTGGTGCGCCCGGTCTTATCGCGGCGGCGCCGTGCGCAACCGCAACACCGGTCAGGTCGTGTGCGGCCAGGGCCATTGCGCCGTTGACCGGAAAGGTCGGATCTTCTGCTCGAACCAGCCCGACGGCGCCGTCCTGATCGATTCACGGGGACGGGTGCGCTGCTATGGCCGGTGCGAGCCGGCCCATGCGGCCTATTGCGAACGAAGGATCGCGGACATCGCGAATTGAAGGGCCTTCTCGCAAAGCTGCCCTTTTTCATCGCGCCAGGCGCGTCCGTTGCCGCAAGGGCCGGGAGCAGCTTCAACGGGTGTTGGGCCCCGCGATTTTGGACTCCATCGGGGCGCTGTCGAATGATAGGGCATGAATAGAAGGCTGACCGCGCGCGGATCGCTCCAGAGATCCATGGCTTGAGCGTCAGCTCGGTCCGTTGTCCCGGTCTGTCGTCCACGAAGGAACCCATCATGCTGTTTCCGATCACCGACCACATCGTCAAAACCGACCGGCATACGAGTTTCTATCTGGCCTGCGGGCCGGAGGCCGGGCCGGCCCTCATCTTCGTCCATGGCTGGCCCGAACTGTCGATTTCCTGGCGGCACCAGCTCCCGATGTTCGGTGGTCTGGGGTTCCGGGCGGTGGCGCCGGATATGCGGGGCTATGGGCGCTCATCCGTTTATGATCGGCATGGGGATTATGCGCTTGAGCACAGTGTCGCCGATATGATCGAGCTGCTCGACCATCTAGGCCAGGACAAGGCGGTCTGGGTGGGCCATGACTGGGGCTCCCCCGTCGTTTGGGCGATGGCCCAGCAGCATCCCGAGCGGTGTCACGGCATCGCCTCGCTCTGTGTGCCCTATCTGCCGGAGGGCCTGTCGCCGGAGACGGCCGCGCCGCTCGCAGACAAAAGCGTCTATCCGGAAGGCCAGTTTCCCGTCGCCCAGTGGGACTACATGCTTTTTTACCGGGAGAATTTTGCCGCTGCCGAGGCGAGCTTCGCGGCCGATCCCGGAGCGACCGTGCGCCTCCTGTTCCGCGCCGGCAGCCCGGAGGGCCGGGGCACGCCCGCGCCCCTCTCGTCCGTTCGGGCCAATGGCGGATGGTTCGGCGGGGCCGCCGCCCCGTCGCTGCCCCGCGATCCGTCCGTCCTGACGGCGGAGGATGAAAGCCGCTACACGGCGGCCCTGTCCCGCACGGGCTTTTTCGGCCCGGGCAGCTGGTACATGAACGCGCCGGCGAACAAGGCCTATGCGGAAACGGTCCGGCACCGCTGGGGCCTTCCCATGCCGGTACTGTTCCTGCACGGCGCGTATGATTACACCTGCGAGACGATGGAGTCGCGGCTTGCCGAACCCATGCGGGCCCATTGCGCCCAGCTCACCGAAACGGTGGTGCCGTCGGGTCACTGGATGGCGCAGGAAAAGCCCGTCCATGTGAACGC
>CAZTCJ010000183.1:0-2749 GCA_964612085.1 uncultured Alphaproteobacteria bacterium | reverse complement strand
CCGCCGACATCCACGGTGTAAACGTGGCGCTCTCCCAGCTGAGCTAACCGCCCGCTCTGCCCTGTCTACCGTCACGAGGACGACTGACAAAGACAAAGACGCCCGCAAGCAGGCAAGGCAAAACATGCCGTGCCTGCGGGCTGTCTTCACAAAACGCGTTCAGAATGCCCCGGTCAAGTGCGAATGCCGTCCGGTGAGACAAGCGGCATTGGCTCTCCAGTCCCGCTCGGCCCGCAAACACAAACCCTTGAGATCAGCCGGGCGGCTGTCTTACAAGGCGCGTCTGCCGGCCCGGAGCCCGCTTAGTGGTTGACCGCGTCCTTGAGGCCTTTACCGGCCTTGAACTTGGGCTGTTTGGACGCGGGAATCTTGATGGTTTCACCGGTCCGCGGATTGCGGCCTTCGCTCGCCGCGCGGTGCGTGACGGCAAATGTTCCGAAACCGACCAGACGTACTTCCTCGCCGCCCTTTAGACTCTCCGTGATCGCATCAAACACGCTATCCACGGCTTTGGTTGCTTCCGCCTTCGGAAGATCGGAAAGTTCAGCAACACGGGCAATCAGCTCATTCTTGTTCATCACAAACCCCTCGCTTTGTTGAATTTCGAAAGGGTGGCACACAGTTTCACATCCCTCAGACCTTTCCTCCGGCATGCCGATGTCGACCTGTCGGAAGCGGCCCAGCCTGACGGTTTATCCTGTCTGCCCGAACAGACAGGCCCGCATGCCCAAACCCGGACAATACGGCAATCGAGTCGTGCCAAGGGCTTTAACCTTAGTCCGCACCCGTCATAGGGGTCAAAGGAAAAAACCGCAGAATTCTGCGATTTTCCGCCTTTACACACAGGAAATTGACGCGTCCAAAAGGCGAATCAAAACCCGGGACGGATCTAGTCAGCCCGCATTTTCTCATTTGAAATCAATGTATTAGCGGAAAAGAAAAAGGGCGCGCCCGCCATCTCGCAGCAAACGCGCCCTCAACCTCGGTCCGTATGGGGTTTCTAATGAGTCATGGGCGAATCGCGCTCGCCTTCGTCGCCCGAGACGGCCGCATCCGGCATCACATCGTCCTCATCCGGCTCCTGCCATTCGATCGGCGTCGGCTTGTCAACAAGCGCATGTTCCAGGACGTCATCCATGGTCGAGACCGGCACGATCTCAAGCGCTTTTTTCACGTTGTCCGGAATATCCGCCAAGTCCTTTTCGTTGTCGATCGGGATCAGGACCTTCTTGATCCCCGCCCTGAGCGCCGCCAGGAGCTTTTCCTTCAGGCCCCCGATGGGCAGCACCCGGCCGCGCAGCGTGATCTCTCCGGTCATGGCCACTTCCCGGCGCACGGGAATGCCCGTCAGCACGGAAACGATCGACGTGGCCATGGCGGTGCCTGCCGAGGGACCGTCCTTAGGCGTCGCTCCTTCCGGCACGTGAACGTGGATATCGCGCTTATAGAAGACCGGCGGCTTGATGCCGAGCGAGGCGCTGCGCGAGCGCACGTAAGAGCGCGCCGCGTCGATCGATTCCTTCATGACATCGCCGAGCTTGCCGGTGGTGGTCATGCGGCCGCGTCCCGGCACCATGACCCCTTCAATGGACAGCGTATCGCCGCCCACTTCCGTCCAGGCCAGACCGGTCACGACACCGATTTGATCCTCGCCTTCCGCCTCGCCGAAGCGATAGCGGCGTACACCCGCATATTTGCCCAGGTTCCTCTGGGTCACCGCGACCTTGACGGCCTTGGTGGTCAAAATCTCCTTCACCGCTTTCCGGGTGAGGCTCGCCAGTTCCCGTTCCAGATTCCGCACGCCCGCTTCCCGCGTGTAATAGCGGATCAGATCGAGCAGCGCCGTATCGGAAATCGACCATTCCTTCTTGCGCAGCCCATGGGCTTTCATCTGTTTCGGGATCAGGTGACGACGTGCGATCTGGACCTTCTCATCCTCCGTGTACCCTGGAATGCGGATGATCTCCATCCGGTCGAGCAGGGGCTGGGGCATGGAGAGCGAGTTGGCGGTGGTGATGAACATCACGTCCGACAGATCGTAGTCCACTTCCAGATAATGGTCTGAGAAGGTGGCGTTCTGTTCCGGATCGAGCACTTCCAGAAGCGCCGAGGACGGATCGCCCCGGAAATCAGCGCCGAGCTTGTCGATCTCGTCGAGCAGGAACAGCGGATTGGAATGCTTGGCCTTCTTCATGGACTGGATGACCTTGCCCGGCATGGAGCCGATATAGGTCCGCCGGTGGCCGCGGATTTCCGCCTCGTCCCGCACGCCGCCCAGCGACATGCGCACGAATTCCCGGCCCGTGGCCCGCGCGATCGAGCGTCCGAGCGAGGTCTTACCCACGCCCGGCGGTCCGACGAGGCACAGAATCGGACCTTTCAGCTTGCTGGTGCGCTGCTGCACCGCCAGATACTCGATGATCCGTTCCTTGACTTTCGCCAGGCCGTAATGATCGGCATCGAGAATTTTCTGGGCGTTCTTCAGATCCTTCTTCATGCGGGAGCGTTTGCTCCAGGGCAGGCCCAGGATCCAGTCGAGATAATTGCGCACCACGGTCGCCTCGGCCGACATGGGGCTCATCTGGCGCAGCTTTTTCAGTTCGCCCTGCACCTTCTCGCGGGCTTCCTTGGTGAGCTTGGTCTGATTGATCTTTTCTTCGATCTCGTCGAGCTCGTCACGGCCTTCCTCGCCTTCGCACAGCTCGCGCTGGATCGCGTTGAGCTGCTCGTTGAGGTAATATTCCCGCTG
>CAZTCJ010000182.1:0-2792 GCA_964612085.1 uncultured Alphaproteobacteria bacterium | reverse complement strand
ACCCCCAACCAGACCGTTATGAGCGGTCGGCTCTAACCAATTGAGCTACAGGCCCTTGAGGCACACCTGAGCGCGCCAAACAGGGGAATCCTCATAGCAGGTCGGGCCCCTGGCCGGAAGGGCTTCTTGAGCCAGGCGCCGGGATCGCGTGCGCGCCCGCGCCGAACATGCCATAGTTGCGCCCAGCCGGGCTTATAAGACCGTCGAAGTTTCAGAATGATCGCGAAAAATCCTTTGCGATCAGCATTCTTTCGGGAGGGGACCGATGAGGATATGGATGCCATCGCTAAGCCGCGCCGCCGTCATTGCCATGACCGGCCTGACCCTGGCCTGCACTGCCGCGCCTCAAGTGGCGGACGCGGCCAGCGGCGCCCAGGAGCAGCCGCGCCGCATGAGTATCACCGGCGAGGGTGAGGTCACGGGCACGCCCGACATGGCCACGGTGCGCATGGGCGTGATCACAGAGGCGGATACGGCCCGCGCCGCGCTCGACGCCAACACGGAGGCCATGAACGCCGTCTTCGCCACCCTCGACGGTCTCGGCATCGCAAAGAAGGACGTGCAGACCTCCAACTTCTCCGTGCAGCCGAAATACCAGCCCTATGACCGCAGCCGCCCCAACGCGCCGCGCAAGATCATCGGCTATATGGTGAGCAATATGGTGGGCGTGCGGGTGCGCGATCTCAGCAAGCTCGGCCGGGTGCTCGACCAGGCGGTGACGGGCGGTGCCAACCAGTTCCAGGGCCTGAGCTTCGGTTTCGCCGAACCCGGACCGATGCTGGACGAAGCGCGCCAGCAAGCGGTGCGTGAAGCCATCCGCAAGGCAAAGCTTTACACGGACGCCGCCGGCATCACACTGGGCCGCATCATGAGCATCCATGAGTCCGGAGGCCATCGCCCGCCCCGGCCCATGCTGATGCGCTCCGCGTCCGCGGAAGCCGCCGATGTGCCCGTGGCGCCGGGCGAAAGCACCATCTCGGCCCAAGTGTCGATCGAATTCGAACTTGAATAAGGAGCCGATCCCATGACAACGCTCAGCACATACACCCGGATCCTGGCCATCGCCGTCCTGACGGCGGGCCTGTTCAGCATACCGCCGATCGCCCTGCCCCACGCGGTTCAGGCGCAGGAAGCGGAAGAAGAGACGCAGCGCCCGCGCATGGTGCGCCGCCAGGTGGATTGGGGCGCCCTGCGGGAGCGCCTGCGGGAAGGCCGGCTGCAGCGCCTGGCCGCCCCCCGCAGCGCCAGACAGGCCGATCTGCAAGAATGCCGCGTCCCGATCCTGCTGCCCTATCTGCGCAGGCTGCGCCAGAACGTCTCGCTCTACCCGAAGAAGGATTTCTACACGGCCTTCATCAGCACGGACACTCATACGATCGAGATCATCGGTACGCGGATTTCCCGCGACCTGCCCGACGACAGCGCCATGGCGCGGACCATGCGCTCGCAACTGGCCGGGCGCAGCGCCGATGATATCCTGGTGACCAAGACCGATTACGGCGCGGATGCCAGCTTTACCCGTTTCGGCGTGGCCTATACCATCTCGGTGATCTGTTCCGGCGGCTCCGATCAGGCGGATTGCGCGAGCGAGGCCTATGTCCGCGAGATCGCGGAAAACCTGGCCTTTGCCGGGGGCACGCCGGACAATGGCGAGGCCGTCACCGAAGGCACTTTTGTCGCGGAGGATCAATGATGACAGCAAGCCGGACCCGGACGATATCCTGGATTGCCGCCGTTCTGGCCGCTGGCGCCTTGAGTGCCTGCGGCGGCGACGCGCCGCCTGACCCGGCCGACCCGCCGGTCCTCAGGGATCCGGAGGGGAATATTTTCAGCTTCATCAATCCCGGCGATCTGGTGGCGGGCAGCGGCACGGGCGTGACGGACGACGAGGTCTTCGCACCCAACATGCGTTACCCCATTGAAGAGGCCCCGTCCTACTCGAACTCTCAGGTTTGGGGCGTGGGCGGACTGAACGGCCCGCCGGGCGACGGCCAATGCGATGCCCGCAACTACACCTATCCGTGGCGGGATAATTTCTGTGAAACACGCGGCTTTTCCACGCCACTGTGTCCGGAAGGAACCGGCCATCAAGGCCAGGATATCCGGCCCGCCACGTGCGAGGACGCGGTGCATTGGGCGGTGGCGGCCGAGAGCGGCCAGATCACCGGTATCGGCTCCTTCTCGGTGACACTTGCCGCCGACAGCGGCACGATCTACCGCTATCTGCATCTGGAGATGGACGAACTGGCGGTCGCTCAAGGCGATACGGTGGTGCGCGGCCAACGGCTCGGCCTCGTGTCCGACGATTTCGGCGGCACGCTCACCACCATCCATCTGCATTTCGATATGCGCCAGGCGGTGGCGCTGCCCGACGGACGGGTTTCGCTCACCTTCGTGCCGCCTTACGCCTCCCTGATCGAGGCCTATGAGCGTCTGCTGAGGGGCGAAGACTGATCCAGTCTGACAACTACGGATATAAAAAGGGCGCCCGCGAGGCGCCCTTTTCTTATGCCATCCGTGGAAAGATCAATTGTCGAGGAAACTGCGCAGTTTGCGCGAGCGGCTCGGATGCTTGAGCTTGCGCAAGGCCTTCGCCTCGATCTGGCGGATGCGTTCGCGGGTGACCGAGAACTGCTGGCCCACCTCTTCGAGGGTGTGGTCGGTGTTCATGCCGATGCCGAAGCGCATGCGGAGAACGCGCTCCTCGCGCGGCGTGAGCGAGGCGAGGACGCGGGTGGTCGTTTCGCGCAGGTTCGACTGGATCGCCGCGTCGATCGGCAGGATCGCGTTCT
>CAZTCJ010000181.1:0-2988 GCA_964612085.1 uncultured Alphaproteobacteria bacterium | reverse complement strand
GTCCCCTGGTCAAGACCATCATGACACGGTGCATTCACTGCACCCGCTGCGTGCGCTTCGTGACGGAAGTGGGCGGCGTGCCGGAGCTGGGCGCCATCGGGCGCGGCGAGGACATGGAGATCACCACCTATCTGGAACAGTCCATGGGCTCGGAACTGTCGGGCAATGTGATCGATTTGTGTCCGGTGGGCGCGTTGACCTCCAAGCCCTATGCCTTCAAGGCCCGGCCCTGGGAGCTGACCAAGACCGAAAGCGTCGATGTGATGGATGCGGTCGGCACCAATGTGCGGGTGGACAGCCGGGGGCGCGAAGTGATGCGCCTGCTGCCGCGCCTCAATGAGGACATCAACGAGGAATGGATCGCCGACAAAAGCCGGTTCATCTGGGATGGGCTGAAAAGCCAGCGGCTCGACACGCCCTATGTGCGTGACGGCGGCAGCTTGCGGCCCGCGCCCTGGGAAGAGGCCTTCGATGTCATCGCCAAGAAGATGAAGCGGACCGAGCCCAAACGCATCGCGGCGCTCGCTGGCGATATGGCGTGTGCGGAAAGCCAGTTCGCGCTGAAGCAGCTTCTGGAATCCCTCGGCGTGGCGAACATGGACTGCCGCCAGGACGGCGCGAAGATCCCCTTGGAGGGGCCGCGCCAGCGCTATTTGTTCAATACCTCGATCGCCGGGATCGAGGACGCGGATGCCCTGCTGCTGATCGGCACCAATCCGCGTAAGGAAGGCCCGATCCTCAATGCCCGCATCCGCAAGCGCTTCATGCAGCGCGGCTTCAAGGGCATCGCTCTCGTAGGCGAGGCGGCGGATCTCAGCTATCCGTATGAGCATCTGGGCGACGGGCCGCAGGTGCTGAAGGAAATCGCGGCAGGCACCCATGCCTTCCACAAGGTTCTGGAAGCGGCCGAACGCCCTATGCTGGTTCTCGGCCAGGGCGCCCTGGCGCGCAATGACGGCGAGGCGATTTACGAACTGGCCGTGCAGATCGCCCGCGAGACCGGCATGATCGTCGCGGAAGCGGGCGATGACGACGGCTGGAACGGCTTCAACGTTCTGCATACGGCCGCCGCGCGGGTCGCGGGCCTCGATGTGGGCTTCCTGCCGGGCGAGGGCGGTTTCGACCGGGGCAAGATTTTGAGCGCCGCGTCCGGCGGCCAGCTCGATGTGGTCTATCTCCTGGGCGCTGACGAAATCGACACGGACGCCCTCGGCCACACTTTCGTGATCTATCAGGGCAGCCACGGGGACGCGGGCGCTCACCGGGCGGATGTGATCCTGCCGGGCGCGGCCTATACGGAGAAAAACGCGCTCTGGGTGAACACGGAAGGCCGGGTCCAGCGGGGCCGGCGCGCCGTCTTCCCGCCGGGCGAGGCGCGCGAGGACTGGGCCATCATCCGGGCCCTGTCCACGGCGCTGGGCCGGACCCTGCCTTATGACACTCTAAACGATCTGCGTGATGCACTCAGGACCCACGCGCCGGTGTTCGCCTCGATCGATTACGCGCCGGGCGCGGACGGGGCGGATGCGGCCATGCTTGACGGTATCGCGAAGACGGGCACGCTCGATTCCGATCCCTTGAAGAGCCCGGTCAAGGACTACTACCTGACGAATCCGATCGCGCGCGCCTCCAAGACCATGGCGAAATGCAGCGCGGCGGTCCGGGATCTGGCGGGCGGCCAGACATCGGCAGGATAAAACGGCGGCGGAAGAGAAAGGCTGAGAGCACAGAATTATGGTGCGCGATTTCTTCATACAGTGGCTCGGCACGGTCTGGGGCACGGTCATCGGGATTTCGGCGGAAATCCTCATGCTGACGGTGGGCGTGCTGGTGCTGCTCGCTTTCGTGCTTCTGGCCGACCGCAAGATCTGGGCGGCCGTGGGCATGCGCAAGGGACCCAATGTGGTGGGCCCTTTCGGTTTGCTTCAGTCCTTCGCTGACTTCATCAAATTCGTGCTTAAGGAAACGGTGATCCCGTCGGGCGCCGACAAGACCGTGTTCCTCCTGGCGCCGATCATCACCTTCGTGCTGGCTTTCGCGGCTTGGGCGGTGATCCCGCTCGCCGACGGCTGGGCCATCGCCGACATCAATGTGGGCATTCTCTACATTTTCGCGATCTCGTCGCTGGGCGTCTACGGCATCATCATGGGCGGCTGGGCGTCCAATTCGAAATATCCGTTCCTGGGCGCCCTGCGCTCGGCGGCCCAGATGGTCTCCTATGAGGTCTCCATCGGCTTCATCATCATCACCGTGCTGCTTCTGGTGGGCTCGCTCAATCTGACCGAGATCGTCCGGGCCCAGAGCGGCGGCCTGTTGAACTGGCACCTGTGGCCGCTGTTTCCCATGTTCGTGGTGTTCTTCATCTCCGCGCTCGCCGAGACCAACCGCCCGCCCTTCGATCTGCCGGAAGCGGAGTCCGAACTGGTCGCGGGCTATCAGGTGGAATACTCCTCGATCCCCTATCTGCTGTTCATGATCGGGGAATACGCGAACATCGTGCTGATGTGCGCGCTCACCGTGATCCTGTTCCTGGGCGGCTGGCACCCGCCGGCGGACATTGCACCGTTCACCTGGATCCCGGCCTTCTTCTGGTTCTTCATCAAGACCATGGCCGTCTTCTTCATGTTCGCCATGGTCAAGGCCATCGTGCCGCGCTATCGCTACGACCAGCTGATGCGCCTGGGCTGGAAGATCTTTCTGCCGTTTTCACTGTTTTACGTCATCGCGACCGCCGGTGTGCTGGTCGCCACCGGCAGTGCGCCGGTGCCGGGACAGGGCTAAGGGGGCACACCGATGGCATCTCTCGACCGCACCGCCCGTTCGATCTTCCTGAGTGAGTTCGTCTCGAGCTTCCTTCTGGCCATGAAGTATTTCTTCAAACCCAAGGAAACGCTCAACTACCCCTACGAGAAGGGGACGATCAGCCCGCGGTTTCGCGGCGAGCATGCCCTGCGGCGCTATCCCAATGGGGACGAGCGCTGCATCGCC
>CAZTCJ010000180.1:0-3098 GCA_964612085.1 uncultured Alphaproteobacteria bacterium | reverse complement strand
GGCGCGCCGAGAACCGGATCCCGGCCGCACTGGTGATTGAGTTTGGACCCTAGGGTCCATACTGTGTTCCGTTGGGCTCAGCATGAGGGATGACGGCCATGAGCGGGCCAGACCACAAGGCACATGAGCAAAGCTGGCGCTGGCTGGCGGGGATTTTCGTCCTCGCCGCCAGCCTCGCCCTGTGGCTGCCCAAGGAGTTGACGGTGCTCAAGGCGGCGGAGGAATGGACCCGCGACACCCGCATCGCCGTCTTCACAAGGCCCGCGCCGCAAAACGACGATATCGTCATTGTCGCGGTCACCGAGGATACGCTCGACGCCCTCACCTGCCGCCTGCCGGTGGACCGCAGCTTCCTGGCGGACATCATCCGGGATCTGGACGCAAAGGGCGCGCGCGCCATCGGCATCGATTTCCTGCTGGATACGACAACCGATCCTGAAAAGGACGCGGATCTGCGCCGCGCCATCGCGGAGGCGAAGACCCTGGTGGTGCCGATCTGGGCCGATGCCAGCGTCGGCATGGAAGGCAAGCGGGAGGAGACCCTCAAGAGCTTCGTCGGCGACCGGCCCGCGGGCTACGGCATGTTCAAGCGCGACCGGTTCGACGGCACGGTCCGCTATTTCAAACCGGTGTGGACGGAAGACGGTGCGGTCAACTGGCATTTCACGGCAGCCATCGCGCGCGGGCTCGGCGTCGAGGTGCAGCCAAAATCCCGGGAACGGATCGATTGGCACGGCCGCCCCGATGGCGATACCTACACGCCGCCGTTCCGTCAGTATTCCGCCCATCACGTGATGCGGCTGCCCGCCCCCTGGATCGAAGGCAAGATCATCCTGATCGGTCCGGATCTGGCGGATGCCGATTTCCACCGCACGCCCCACGCCTCGGCCACCTGGCTCGAAGACGAAGCCAAGGAACGGCCCGGCATCGAGATCCATGCCCATGTGCTGGCGCAACTGCTCGACGGCCGCAGCCAGGGCGATCTGGGCTGGTTCGGCGAAGCCATCCTGGTGCTGAGCGTCTGTGCCTTTGGCATGTGGCTGGCGGTGCAGCGCTTCGCCTTGTGGACGAAAGTCGCGATCGGCGGCGGCCTGCTTGCCGGCGTCACCGCGCTCGCCTATGGCGTCTTCTGGATGGATGGGCCGCACACGCCCGTGGTCGCGCCTATTGTCGGCTTCCTGATCGCCAGCGGCGCGACCGGCATTTACACGACCCGCAAGGAACGGGCCCAGCGCGCCATCATCCGCACGGCCTTTTCGAAATATGTGCCGCCCGGCATCGTCAACCGGCTGGAGCGCAACCCCCAGGCCCTGACGCTGGGCGGCGAGCGGCGTTTCATGACCTTCCTGTTCACCGATATCGAAGGCTTCACCAGCCTGTCGGAAGGCATGGCGCCGGACCGTCTGGGCGAGATCATCACCGCCTATCTGGACGGCATCGGCTCGATCATCCTGCGCCATGGCGGCACCATCGACAAATTCCTGGGCGACGGCTCCATGAGCTTTTTCGGCGCGCCGGAAGCCCATGACGACGATGCCGACCGGGCCATCGCCTGCGCCTGCGAGCTTCACACGTTCACGGAACGCTTCCGCGCCGAGTGGACGGAAAAGGGCGTACCCTTGGGGCGCACACGGATCGGCGTTCATGCGGGCACTGCCATTGTCGGCAATTTCGGCGGCCAGGACCGCTTCGACTACACGGCGCTGGGCGATGTGGTGAACACCGCCGCCCGTCTGGAGGCCGCCAACAAGCATGTGGGCACACGGATCCTGGTCAGCGCGGCGGCACGGGAGGCGAGCCAAAGGGCCTCGTTCCGGCCCGTTGGCCAGCTCGTCATGCCGGGCAAGACCGACGCCATCATGACCTACGAACCGCATATCGAAGGGAGCGAAACCGGCGCGGATCTTGAGGCCTATCTCAAGGCTTACGCCCTTCTGGAGGCGGAGGATCCAAAGGCGCTTGCCGCTTTCGAGACGCTGGCAGTGCAATATCCCCACGACAAGCTGCTGACCGTGCATGTGGCGCGGCTGAGAAGCGGCGAGACCGGCACGCTCATTTCCATCGCAACGAAATAGAAACGGCGCGGTCCCGAAAACCGCGCCGCCCGTGCAATAGCGTGAGACCGAATTTACTTCGAGCGCAGGGCCTGCATGCCCACTTCCACCTGGGCGCTGCAATTCTTCTCGGCCATAGCGAACAGATTGGCCATGGCGTCATCGCTGTGGGCGACCATGTTGATCCGGAAGGCGACAGGATCGTGACCGCCGCGCTCCAGCCGGTAGGTGGCGCCGTCCCTCAGCGCCAGGCCCTCCGGCCACTGAAGATGCTTCTTGAAGCGCGCCCAGTCGATATTGGCCGTCTCATTGGTCTCCGTGGAGATCAGTGTCGCGGTTTCCGGCGACCGGCCGTCGCGCATCAGATAGGTCTCGCTTTTCTCGAAGACGCACCAAACGCCGTCGCTGGAGACATCGATCAGCACATCCGGCTGCCCGGCGCCCCGCGTCGCGCCCAGCACGGACGTGCCTTCATCCCGCCCGAGCAGCGCCTCGCCCATGGCCGCGATGCGCGTCATCTCGATCTTCGGTCCGCGCACTTCCAAAACCCCTTTATAAGGGCCGGTGATGGTCGTCTGAATACCGGTGATGGAGACCACTTCCACTTCACCGTCAGCGGGCAGATCGATGGTCTGCCCGTCCGTCAGCATGGCACCGCTGGCAATGGAGGGCACGGTCGAGCGCAGAACGAGGATCGACTCCTCGCCCGCCGCAGCCGGCAGAGCGCCCATCGCCGCCAGTCCAAGCCCCGTCACCACTGCACGCATCCAAGATCCCGTCATGTCATCCTCCCTGATCAGCCCCGAAAAGGCCTATGCGTAAGAAGCCGCCGCACTATGGCAAAATTCTGTGATGAGGTTTTGCCTCTTAAAGGTTGCGCAAGGCCTTACGCGGTCTCGTAAGGGCATACGCCGGCCATGATCCGCCGGTTTGGGACAGGCCGCGCGCCCGTGACGGTTGAACAGGTTAAGCGTTGTTTGCCATAAGCGCCAGCATCCAGCCGCCGCGCCGGCTCGTTTTTCACAACCGCACAGGAAATGCACC
>CAZTCJ010000179.1:0-3148 GCA_964612085.1 uncultured Alphaproteobacteria bacterium | reverse complement strand
CGCCGCACAAGAAGTTCAAGGCGGAAGCCTATATTCTGACCAAGGAAGAAGGCGGGCGCCATACGCCGTTCTTCACCAAATACCGTCCGCAGTTTTATTTCCGCACGACGGATGTGACGGGCGAGGTGATCCTGCCTGAGGGTACGGAAATGGTGATGCCGGGCGACAATGTGGAGATGGAAGTGGAGCTGATCCAGCCCATCGCCATGGAAGAGAAGCTGCGCTTTGCCATCCGCGAAGGCGGACGCACCGTCGGCGCCGGCGTCGTCGCCAAAATCATCGAGTAAGTTTTCCCTCTAAAATGGGAATGCGGGAAGGGCGCTGGGTCGAACCGGCGCCCTTCGCTTTGACGTGACGACGGAAAACGCTTGACCGGGAGCCTGCCAGAACCCTAGATCAGGGCAGGCCTAGGAGTGTAGCTCAGTTGGTAGAGCATCGGTCTCCAAAACCGAGGGTCGGGGGTTCGAGCCCCTCCACTCCTGCCATTTTCCAAACGGCATTTTTCTCAACCGCATTGGACACTGCGCGGGGCCGCTGGGTGGTTAGCCGCTGAAGTGGGCGATGTAAATCGCTGCGTCTCGGATATCGAAGATAAACGAGAACAGGATGACTGCGGTCATCGTGCCGGACCAAATGCGAAACCATCGCCCTTCATCCGCCTTCAAGAAGGGGCGCCGCAGGAGCAAAAGCGCCAATGCGGGGCTCCAGAAGAGGAGGTGACCGATTGCGATGGCACCGGAAAGATAGGGAAGCCCAAGCGCCTGAAAAAGGAAGGGCGTGACGAAAAAGGACACAACGATCCCGCCAACGGCCCACCGCGCAATGGGATGGCGCCAAACGAAGATCAGGCCGGCGGCAAAGGTGGCAAGCATAAATCCGACCCAAATCCTGACCCAGAGCGGGCTTGCGGCCCGCCCATCTGCGTCGAAGACTTGCAGGGCGCCATGACCGGATTCGTACTCCGCCGGAGCCTGCGCCATGGCGTAAGACGCCGCTGATACGGCTGTGAGTGTAATAAGTGCTGAGAGTGTTTTACTGGCCATGCCAGAGGTCCCCCTTCTTCTCCCCTAAAAGACGAACGCGACAGCGATCCAAATGACGGCGAAGAGTGCTGGCAAGACATAGATCATCAGCAGCAAGAGGGTATTCTTGAGCGTTTGCGGAACCGGCGCATACACCTCTTGAATAAGAGGCCATGCCTCGCGCATGGCTTTTGTGGCACAAGCCAGATCCATGGACTGGCGCAGTCCCGTCAGAACCCATGCGAGCGTAATCATCAGGCCCGAGATCACGACAAGGTCGAGCAGAAGAGTCTGCTCCTCCGGCAAGCGCACCACGAAAACGAGAAGCAGGGACTCCACGACCAGGAAAATACTGGTCCGGTCATTGAGAATTTTCTCCTCGTGCGTCGCCAGGGTGAGCAGGCGGGTCGCATCCTCAGGCGCATATTTGTTTTGACCTTGCGAGTCTTTGTTTCCGGGCGGGGTCGTCATGCGCGTTCCACTCTCGCGATCGATCCGAACAGAGAAGGGCTGGCGTTTCTATCCGCCAGCCCCTTTCTATACTTTTTGCATCACTGGCATAGCGGTTTGACGTTTTCGGTATACTGATTGCCGTAGTTCCCGGGCGGATAATAATTGCACACCCAGTACCGGTTATAAGGACCGCCATTGGCGCGGCCGCAGCCCACCGCTTGGGTGTTCGCCCAGACCACCTGGGTGAAGTGTCCCACATCGCTGAAATTCTGGGGCTGGCTCAGACCGGGCGTATATGTGTAGTCCGACACTTCCGAATACCAAGCATCCACGACGGCCTGCGGGGTCGGATATCCGGCGGCCATATTCTCCCCATGTCCCATCCGCCGGTCGCTTGGACTGTGCTGGAAGATGCCGCTGGCCACGATCTCTTCCGCCCATGCCTGGGCCATCGTGGCCGCCTCGTCGGACCAGGTCAGGGCGGGCACGCAGTGCTGCGCGCGGTAGGTATTGTGGGCGGTGAGGAATTCCTCTTTTTCCGCCTCCGTCAGGCCCTGCTGAGGTGCGGGCTGGGGCTCTGGCGCAGGCTCGGGAGCGGGCTCCGGCTCAGGTTCCGGTGCTGGCTCCGGATCCGGTTGCGGCGCGGGCTGAGGGTCCGGATCGGGCTCTGGCGCAGGCTCCGGATCCGGCTGTGGAGCGGGAGCGGGGCCCGGTCGCGCTGCTGGCTCGCACAAGCAGGTCAGAGTCTGGTGCCCCCTGCGACTCAACGCTTCGACCCTGGGCCCAGTGTTGGGGCCGACACCGCGCGAGCGGGCATTGCGGGCTTCGCAGACCAGCTTGCAGGCCTGTTCCTGGGTGACCGTGACCGGCCGTCCTTGGTGTGCTGGCGGCACGGGCCGTCCGGTGGAGCCGGGCGGTGGCGGCAGCGCCCCGCAGCTCAAGGAAAAGGCCGTGACCGCCGTATCCCCGAAGCCGGTGAGGCCGACCACGCCTCTCTTGCATCCCAGGCGTTGCCGGCCGGCACGGGGTCCGACGGCCGCAAGGCGGCGCTCGCCGGAGACGCCCCGGGCGATCGCCAGGCACACCGGGGTGAAACCGGTGACCTGGGCGCGGCTGATGCCCACCGCATCGAAGCGGGTCAGGGTAAATCCCTTGGGACAGTCGCGCCGGAAATAGTCGCCGTCATCGCCGGGGCCGCCGCCGCGCCAGGCGGCTTCGCCCGTGAAGACACCGCGCCCGGCATCGAAGCCCTGGCAGCGCAGCGCAAGGCGCGACAGCCCTTGGGGCGTGGTCAGGCCGCTCAAGCCGATCACCACTTCGTCCTCGCGGCAGGCCAGTTTGAAGGCGCTCCCGCTGCGCCGCCCCAACAGGGTCGCGGGCCGTGTTGACGTCGTGGCGGCGGCGGGCGCGGTCACGGTGCGATCCTGCGCTTGTGCCGCCTGCGGCTGGGTAAGACCCGCCAGAGCTCCGAAACAGACCGCGCTCAGTCCAATCGAGAGTAAGAACCGCATGACGCCCCCCTGAGAATTGGTTGCCCCTGGTGATTGGCTGCCCCAGATGATTGACTGAATGGGGCCAGCCCGAACCCATGCACCAGTATCGCCTTAAAAACATTACATGAAAATCATGGTATTCGCATGAGAAGCGAATAAGAGTGACCATGTCCTCGGTTT
>CAZTCJ010000178.1:0-3218 GCA_964612085.1 uncultured Alphaproteobacteria bacterium | reverse complement strand
GTCATCGGGTAATTTGCGGCTGCTTCCCCGGACCGGCGTAAGCGCGGACACTTCTGGTTGGTGAGATCAGAAGGAGAAGCAGCAATGAAGCACTATGCCGGACTGGACCTGTCGATGGAAACGACGGCGATCTGTATTGTCGATGAGGCAGGCCAGAAAGTTCACCAGGAGACGGTCGAGAGCGTCCCGCAGGCGATTGCGAAGGTTCTGGAGCGGACGGATTCCGTCGAGCGTGCCGTGATCGAGACCGGTCGCATGAGCGGTGCCATCTGTCTTGGCCTGAAGCAGCTGAGCGTCCCCATCGTCTGCATTGATGCGCGCCAGGCCCATCAGAGCCTCAAGGCGATGAAGGCGAACAAGACCGACCCGCACGACGCTGCCGGACTGGCCCAGCTCGCCCGAACCGGCTTCTACAAGGAAGTGCACGTCAAATCGGCACCAGCCCAGGGCGTCCGCTCGGCGATCACCGCGAGAGGCCATCTAGTCGAGGAGCGCGTGCGGCTCGACAACGCCATTCGGGGGCTGTGCGCTGCCTTCGGCATCAGGGTCGGCCCCGGTCAGGGCAAGGACTTCGTCGCCCGTGCCAGAGCGGCCGAGCGCATCCCCGGTCTCGGCGAAGCGGTCGCTGCGCTTCTTGCGGCGCGGCAAGCCTTCGTCGATCAGATCAAGGTCCTCGACGTGTTCCTCGCCGGGATCGCGAAGACCTCCACCGCCTGCCAGATCCTGATGAGTATCCCCGGTGTCGGCGTCCAAACCGCAGCGGCATACGCGGCCGCCGTCGACGACGCGGATCGCTTCACGCGGTCGAGGGCTGCTGGCGCCTACTTCGGCCTTGTCCCCCGAAGATACCAATCCGGCGAAACCGAATGGACTGGCCGGATCACGAAACAGGGCGACAGTATGGTGCGGAAGCTCCTCTACGAAGCCGCGAACTCCATCCTGACAAGGAGCAAGAAGAGCTTTGCCCTCAAAACCTGGGCCTTGAAGATCGCGCGCCGACGCGGCCTCCGAAAGGCCCGCGTGGCGCTCGCCCGACGCCTCGCCGTGATCATGCACGCCATGCTGCGCGACGGGACTTTGTTCGAAGCGTGAGGTGACGTAACATCGGTTTGCCAGCGGTGACGCGAAAGCGCTGATCCGGTGGCGGTGTGCCTGAGAGGGGTACGCAGGGACGAGCGATCTGCGAAGGTTATCCGATGGGCCGCACCGCGAGCCCGCTTCGAGTCAATGCACCGTTCGACCTTGTGAGACCCGATAGAGCACGGCCGCGAAGGTACCCGTAACGCGGTGAGTGCGGACAGATCTATGAAACCCTCGACGGATCACCGCCATAGCGAAGCAAATTACAGATCTCGACCCTAGGACTGTCGGCGAAGATATCACCGAAGAACTCAGATATGTGCCGGGGCGGTTTATCGTCAATCGGATCATTCGGCCCCGCATGGCCTGCACGGTTTGCAAGACTTTTGCGCAATCGCCTTTGCCGTTTTTTGAACGTGATCCCTTGTCGCCTGAACAGCCGGGACAGCGTCGCTTTGTGGGCGCTGATTCCATGTTCTGCATGAAGTCGTTCTGCGATATCGATCAGCCGTAAGTCCGGCTCCTGCTTGCGCAAGGCGACAAGCCAGCCGACATTTGGCTCAAGCGGTGAGCCTTTGGATTTGCGCGGCGGGTCCATCGGCGACCCGATCTCGCGCCAACGCCGAACCCAACGAACCGCTGTCGCGACACCTATGTCAAAGCGCTCGCCAGCTTTCCGCGCTGATGACCCTTCTTCTACCTCCTTGATTATGCGATCGCAAAGAGCCGCATCGTAGCCGTAACTCATAGCGTCCTCCCAAAATAAACAGGGAGAACCGAATCACTGTTCGCTAGCTTTGTGAATCATCAGCGCAACAACTGGCGCTGGACATGTCGAGGTTCAATCACGTTATTTTCGGCGCTATGATCGATCAACCGTTATCCCGCCCCGCGCTGGATCAATATTTTCTCGCTTGCGCCTTCGTCACAGATATATGACCCTTCACCGTTAGCGCCAATTTTCTTCGCTGCTATCCATGATTTCAGTATCCATCGATCAGATCCGCGACGCGATTTTCGCCACACAAAACCTTGCGGCATGACGCCGCGGCAATTGCTGCGCCATGTTGAATCTTAACACGATACCTTAAATCAAAAGCGTCCGCCTGAATCTCTCAGCTACCGAAAAGCTTTTTTCGGAACCAGTTGACAGTACAACACAATGCGCGTCGCCACAGTTTCCAGCAATCTTCGTCGCCAACACCGCCAAGTCCCGGCCCCGTCGATGATACAGGCGCGCCATAGGCTGAAACAGAAACGATCGGCGTTACGCCCCTTGCATGAAGCACGCGTTGTGAATACGTGCCGTCGCCATTATCGATCAAATCCCCTGAAAATTGACCGCTGGATACTGACAGATCTAGTTCATGGCCGCGAAATGGGCCCAGCGACTCGCCGTTGGCGCTGCGCGGCGTAATCGTCAATATTTGCGCAGCCTGATCAGTATCAATATCGTCAATTACCGCCCAATGAAATATCGATGCGACAGCGTCCGGACGCACGCCGACCCAGGTTGAACGAATGAAAACACGCGTAAAGCGACTGCCGTCCGGCGTAACGCCTTCGATACGAAAACGGAATGTATACGTTCCCTCCTTCACCGTATCTTTAAAAACATTGCCATAATCGCCATTATCCGCCGCTCCATCTTCATGAGCGCCGTCATCGAATAGTTGAAAATCCGGCGGGGTGACCACAGGTAATCCGGGAATATCCCGTATGTTCAAAAGAGTTCTGAACATCAATGCCTTGCCGACATCAGGATCAGGGCTTTGAGGATCCGGTTTGCGCGGTTTGTAATCCTTGGCGTTGAGGGAAAGAAATGTGCCAAGCCCCTCTCCGGGTCGCGCGACATCGACCTTGACGGCGGCGCCGGTGACGACTTTGCCGCCGCTGCGAATTTTACAGGACAGTTTGATTTCATCGCCAATAAAATATTGCCTCTTGTTGAATGAGACTTCCGCCTTGGTGAAGAGGTCAACCATGACAAGAACATCGGCATCATTTAGCGGTTGCGCCGATCCGCCCGCCATATGCTGCAAGCGCCATTGCGTGGCTTGCGCGGCACCGCCTGATAAGGCTTCCAGATCCACCTTGGTCATGCCATGCGTTTGGCGACGCTTTTCGTCAACCGCCGC
>CAZTCJ010000177.1:0-3320 GCA_964612085.1 uncultured Alphaproteobacteria bacterium | reverse complement strand
GGTGTCGCCTGTTTCGGGATCAGCCGGTTCGTTTTGCACGCAAAGACCGCCTTTCTGTGCGGAAGAGCGGCCTCAAGCGCCGCTTTTCGGCACAGTTTTGAGATTTACGGCGCCTTGTAAAGGGGCTGGACCGGTTTTCGACGACGCTCCGGCTGCGGACAGCTCAATGAAAATTCAATAGTTGTCCGGGCGGGCATCGGGAACGATGAGCCGGTTCAACGGGATCCGGTCCAGATCGATGGCCGGCGCGCGCGATCGCTGCACCATGACGGCCACCGATCCGGACCGTTTGTTGAGGCCGCCGATGCTGGCATAGCCATAAGGATCGGCGATGATGACGCCGCTATCGAGTATCGCGGGACCCGTGGTGGTGAACGCGGCCAGAGAGCGCCCGAAGTCCCTGCCGCCCGAACCGTTTTCCGGCCAGATGGGCTGGCGCAGATGCGGTGTGTCATTCGACCCGGGCACCGGTATCTCCCAGGCATAGACGGCCCCGTCGGTCTGCGTGAACGAACCTGGAACGCCGGTCACGGCCTTGCGGGCCGATGGCGCGCCGACGAACAGCCGCAAGGATTGATTGGTGCAGGCCGGACCGTCGCGGCAGGTCTGCAGGAAGGCGACGCTGGCGCCGAATTCCGCACCCTCGGTGCTGTAGAAATCCGGCAGGTCCACCCGGACATGGGTGCTCGCCGCACCGGCCGCGTCGATGATCTCGACCCAGGCCCGGCCGGGCGGATTGTCGCCTTGTCCCGCGAAGGGATGGCCGATGGCGATCGCATGGACCGGCGTATTGTCCGCGCGGTTGATCTTCGCCCCCGTGACCGATGCGCCGAACCGGCCGCGGGCCTTCTGTTTCATGATCTTGGTGAGAACGACAGGGGTTATGGCCCGGACCATCTGCCCGCGAACGAGATCTTGGCCGGCCGGTCCGGAGCTCCGTCCGGGGCGCTCCCGCCTCGTAAAGCCGGGGAACAGTTCGATGCCCTCGAACACATAGACAGCGCCCACGTTCCGCCGATTGCCGCGCGGTTCGCCGGGCGCTCCGGCCACGATCAGATCGGCGGCGCCGGTGAAGCCCTGGCCTTCGATCGTCCGCTCCGGCAAGAGGCTCAAGGCGTCTCCGAAGCGGGATTGGACCGCGCCGGACGGATTATCGATGACGATGCGCTCCGCATCCGGAATGCCGTTCTTCAGGACATAAACCCGGCCCGCATCGCTGACCGTCAGCTCCACATCCGTGACTGACGGCCCGGAAGACGGGCCGCCGGGGCGGCGCTCGCCGCGTCTGTCATTCGGACGCACGATGGGCCGGTCCTCGGCCGGCGTAACGCCGCCTTTGCCGGTAACCGGGGCGCCCGGCGCTCCGACGATCAGATAAGGCGTGGTGCTACGCCGCGCTTCCAGCATGCCGACAGCCAGGGCGGCGCCGAAGTCATTGTTCGCTTGCGGATCGAGACCCACATCGCGGGCCCGGATCCGCCGCCTTGCGCGCTCGAACTGATTGAGATTGCCTCCGAAACAGGGCGTCAGTCCCGCCCCGTTGCCGAAGGCTTCCCGGTCGCTCACCGTGCCGCGCCCGCCCAATGGGGCATCGCGCAGGCCGAACCGGTGATCCATATTCACGGTGACGATGCGCACATGGCCGCCATTGACGCTGGGCAGACCGACGACCACCTCGTCGATCCCGTCGGAGCCGCTGCGCACCAGCGTGCGGCGCCAGGTGCCGCTGCTGCACACGGGCACGCCCTGGTGAAAATCGCCGACCGCCAGGGAGATGCGCGCGTCCTGCACCGGCACGCGGGGCATGGGACCGTTGCGCCCGCCCTCGAATTCGAACCACGGCGTGAAGCCGATCCGGCTGTCGTCTCCGACGAAGCCCTTGAAGAAGCCCAGCCGCACGCTCTGCGTGCCGGCGGCATCGCGCGCGCCCAAGGACGCCACCACGATGTCGTCCATGCCGTCGCCGTCGAAATCGCCCTTAGCGACCGCCCGGCCGAACTGGTCGTCTGGATCCACCGCCCGGGTGAAGGGTTTTCCGTAGACGCGGTAAATGGCGTTGATGTCGTGTTCCGACAATTGGGACGCAGACGGCCCGTTATGATCGGGCGACACTACGCTGTTATAACCGGTGGCGTAGGCGCTGGTGATGTCGTATGGCGACAATTCACGCACCTTGTTCGGGTTAGGCGTGCCGTAGTTCCATTCGTAGTCCAACACACCGGGCTGCAGCGCCAGATTATCGAATCCGAGACCGGAGACTTCCTCCGCGAACCAACGGGCAAACGACATGCTCGTCAACAGATCGATATTCTCGATGAACTGCCCCTGGGTGGGCACGGTCACGCCGGACGCGCCACTGTCCGGGCGCTGAAATTCATGGGTGAAGCCCAGGGCGTGGCCCATCTCGTGAAGAACCGTCCCGGTGCCGGGCAGCGTCGCGGTGGGGAAGCTGGGATCGGGCGTCAGGCAGAAATTGATGCTTTTGGCCCGCGTGCCGAACAGAAGCGGCAGCCAGGGACGCGCCTGATAGAGATCCTGCGTGATGCCGTTCTTGTCCCAGTAATAGGGCGTGATGCCGGAGAAGAAACCGGCGCAGGTATTGTCCTTACCGCGCAGATAGAGCGCGCCATTGGTGCCGTTATTGGCGACCGGCGGCGTGCTCATGAGGCGGGGATCGCATTGATCGTCGAGGGTCTGCGGACCTTGCTGATTGCCGCGGCCGCTTCTGGCTTCCCGGAAATCGAGGGGCGTGTGCTGTTCCAGATAACACAATGCCGCGCGGATATTATTGACCGAGTCCTGATCGGTGATGCCCCGGATCACATATGTGATGTCGCCGCTCGGAAACCAGACATCCTTGTAGCTCTGAACGGCAAACGCCGGGCTCGCCACGGCGGCCGATGCAATCCAAGCAGCAACGAAAGACCGAAAAAACGCCATCCCCACCCCCGTCTTGAACGATTTGATCTGCGGTGATGGTCACGGCGGATCGAAGCCGTCGCCATATCATCCACGATTATCGAGCCGAGCCTAGAGCACGCTTCAAGTGGCATCAAGTCTTTGGGGTTGTTTCGATTTCCGCCTGCGCAACCGGTGGTCGGCCAACGTCCGCGCGTTTGTCAAACATCCGCTGGGGCTGCCCGTTCATTTTTGTACAGATGAGTTTGGCGTTCTTGCCCGGGTTGCCGGCCGGTCTGCGCCCGGCGTTTACCATGCCGGCCGGTCTCTCGTCTTGCAGGAGGCGGCACCGGTCGCGACCGCGCATGGATTACGGCATTTGCAAGGCAGAAAGGGCAAGCGTTGCCAAGTCGCAACGCCCG
>CAZTCJ010000176.1:0-3395 GCA_964612085.1 uncultured Alphaproteobacteria bacterium | reverse complement strand
GGCGCTATTGGCATTATTTCGGGAATTTCCTTTACTTCGATTGGATCGCGGATCTGAAGGCGCCAGAGGATGCGGCAGTCTGGCCCATAGAGGTTCTGGAACCAGGGGACTTCCGATTAACGCTCACTTACGCTGCCAATGAGGCGAGCGCGTCGCGGGAGGGGATCGTGACGGCGGCAGGGCAGACGCTTCCGTTCCGTGTGCTGCATACGGAATGGAACAATGAGAAACTCTATGAGTCGTTTGCCGCGCCGGGATCCATTCGCCAGGCACCATTGTTGCGGGTCGATCACGAGATCGGCGTGTTCGGGGTCGATACACCGGGCGTCTATGAGCTGACGATCCGCCCTCGGAGCGGCAGCGATACGCCTCTGTTTCTTCTGACCAATGTCACCATTGAGCCCATTGATTGACCCGATCCGACGGGCGGAGGGACAGCACATGGCTGGACACGCGGGTCCCTGGTCCGGACGGGTCACCTGCCTTACCCTTGCGCTCATGCTTCTGGTCACGATTGGCGCGGCCTGTGCCGATGTGCCGACGGCGCGCCCGGCCGATATGGGGTTCGATCCCGCGCGGCTTGATCGGGTCCGGGGCTATTTTGAGACGCTGATCGCAGAGAAGCGTGTTCCGGGTGCGGTCTTTCTCATCTCGCGCAAAGGCAAGGTCGTTCTGTTCGATGCGGTTGGTTTTGCCGATCCGGAAGAGCAGAAAGCCTTGACGACGGAGCATATTTTCCGGCTCGCCTCGATGACAAAGCCGATCACTGCGCTTGGCCTGCTCGCTCTCTATGAAGAGGGGCGGTTTGAGATGGATGATCCCTTGAGCCGATACCTGCCGGAGTTTGGGGGCATCGAGGTTCGGGCGGGATCGGCCGGAGACGGCAGGCCGATCCTTGTCGAGGCAGTGCGCCCTCCGACGATCCGAGATGTGCTTCGCCATACCGCGGGTTTCAGCTATGGCCGCGACGGCGAATATGGTGACGACGCACTTGTCAGAGACCCATACAAGACGACACTCGATGTCTTCGTCCGGCGTCTTGCGTCCTTTCCTCTGACCTACCAGCCCGGCACGCGCTGGATCTACAGCTATTCCAACGATGTCCAGGGCCGCCTGATCGAAGTGCTTTCCGGACAGTCGCTCGATGAGTTCCTTGCGGCGCGCTTCTTTGTCCCTCTTGCCATGGACGATACGGGCTTCACCCTTGCGACTCACAAGGCGGATCGCATGGTGTCCCTCTCCATCAGGCATGCGAACGGCGATCTCGAATCGGTCGCGGATGACGAGCCCATCGGCGCGTTCAGCGGATACCGAGCCAAGCAATGGTTCGGGCCACTGACCTTCTACTCCGGCGGCGGAGGTTTGGCCGGTACGGCAGAAGACTATTGGCGCTTCTGCCAGATGCTGCTGAACGGCGGCGTGTTCGAGGGAACGCGGGTGCTTGCGCCGCGGACGATCGCGCTTGCCACAACCGACCAGTTAGGCGGAATAGAAGACAGAGCGCGGACGTGGCGTGGCCCGAGCGGCTATGGATATGGCTTTGCCGTCGCGCATGATCCGGAAGTGACCGGAACCATGTTGCCGGCGGGCGCCTATGACTGGAGCGGCGGTTTCGGCACTCAGTTCTGGGTCGATCCCGAAACCGAGATCGTGGCGGTGTTCATGACACAGGCCTTGCCGCATGCCATCGCCTGGGAGGTGGAGAAACTTCAGGCGATCGTATACGGAGCGATTGTCGACGTCAGCCGATAAGGGCGAAGACGCGCACTGCTTTCAGATCAACCGGCTTCGCCGTCCCAGATCAGAAGATCGGGCGACAGCTCATGAATCGACTGTACACCCATAAGAGTCATGGCGACGCGGATTTCATTGGTCATCAGGTCGATCAGGTTTTCGACAGCCTGCGTGCCGCCCACGGCAAGGGCATAGATATAGGCTCGGCCCAGAAGCACGGCGTCGGCGCCGAGGCAGAGGGCTTTGACGACATCAAGGCCATTGCGGAATCCGGAGTCTATCAAGACGCGAATTCGGCCGTCGACCTTGGCGGTGATCTGAGGCAGCATGCGGATCGTTGAGGGCGTACCGTCGAGTTGCCGGCCGCCATGATTGGACACAACGATGCCATCCGCACCCAGTGCAATGGCATGCTCCGCGTCGTCGCCATCCAAGATGTCCTTGATCACAAGTGATCCGGGCCAGAAATCCCGGATCCACCGGAGATCCGCCCATGAAATGGATGGATCGAAATTGGCGGCGAGCCAGCCGATATAGTCGCTGAGGCCCGTAGCGCTGCCCCGGTACCGGGATATGTTGCCCAGATCGTGGGGCCGGCCCAGCAAGCCGACATCGATGGTCCAACCTGGGTGCGCAGCGGCTTGAAGGAGGCGGCGGATGGATGCTCCGGGTCCGCTCATGCCGGAATGGGCATCCCTATATCGCGCGCCGGGAACCGGCATATCGACGGTGAACACAAGCGTATTTACGCCGGCGGCCCGTGCGCGCTCCAGCATGCTCCGTATGAAGCCGCGATCTTTGAGCACATAGAGCTGGAACCAGAGTGGCCTTTGCAGGGCTGGCGCGACCTCTTCGATCGGGCATACCGACACGGTGGACATGGTGAAGGGAATGCCACGGCTTTGCGCTGCGAGCGCTGCCTGACGCTCACCCCGGCGCGCATACATGCCGGTCAGTCCGACAGGCGCCAGGATGAGCGGCAGGCGGAGCGTTTCACCGAAGAGTTCCACGCGAAGATCGTTTCGCTCTGCGCCCCGAAGAACCCGTTGGCGTATACCGATCGCACACAAGTCGTCGGTATTCCGGCGCAGTGTTGCCTCCCCATAGGATCCGCCGTCGATGTAGTCGAACAGGAAGGGAGGCAGCTTGCGCCTGGCGGCGTTTCGGTAGTCTTCGGGCGATGCGATCATCACGATACGAACTCGTTCAGGGTCGGCACCAAATCGCTTCCGGACGCCGCTTCGGCAGCACGTTCCAAACGTGCGCCGACGGCCTCCCGAACCGACCGTTCCGTTTGCGCATGGTCCCGGCGTGCCTGTTCGATCAATTCGAGTTGACAGGTCGGTAAGCGACCTTCAATCTACTATCATATATGAATAAATGCGTCACTGGTGAATGGGCTCTCCGGTGGCGCAAGATAGCTCGGTCCGGCACCTGTGCCTACCAAATAACGGTTCTGTTGCGTTGTTCCCCGTCAGCAACTGAGAGACAGATTGGGGGAGCCTACAAGAAACTAAACACGAGCGTATTTCTGCCGTGCCGCGCATTATTCTTGTGAGATATCCGTGTCTAACTACGTGACGAATTGGTGGAAGGATCAGGGAACTTGTATTCCCTGATCCCCGTTTCAAATTCGCTGTTCCTGCGTGTAGGGAATTTGC
>CAZTCJ010000175.1:0-3436 GCA_964612085.1 uncultured Alphaproteobacteria bacterium | reverse complement strand
CTGCATCGAACTCGACCCACGCTATGTCGACGTCATTATCCGCCGGTTCCAAGACGAAACTAGCCAAACCGTCACGCTAGCCGGATCGGACATGTCGTTCGATGCGTTGGCGTGAACCAAACCCCGCAAATCAAAGGACCAAACCCCATGACAGATAAAAACGACTATGACGTCGGCTACGGCAAGCCGCCAAAGCAGACACAGTTCCAGAAAGGCCAATCCGGAAATCCGAAAGGACGGCCCAAGCGCAGCCAGAACATGTCGACGCTCCTTTACGAAGAGCTTGGGCGAAAGATACAGGTAACTGAAAACGGTCAGACAAAGACCATGACGGCCAGGCAGGCTATGGTACGCCGCATCGTCAACGGCGCTCTGTCTGGAAAGGCCATAGACGTCCTGAAGCTAATGAAGATGCTCGAATCTTATGTGCCAGCTGAGGTCGAGCCCGAGCAAATGGACCTACCAGAATTCAGTATTTCCCTAGTCAAAGGGGTTGATGGAAGGCCATTCAATCCGACCGACGAAGAATACGAACACCTTGCTGAGCGCCGAAAGGCTAAAGCTGATAGGAAAGCGGAGAAGGCAGCAAATCAAGCAGAAGTTGATGATGACGACTTTCTGAACTGACCAGTCGCGCAAGGCTGAGACGCGAGCAAAAGCTGCCGTTAGAAATTGGTGAAGCGTAAGACCGGCTTTGGCCCTTTTCAGCCTGTGGCCGACGCGCATTGGAGCGTCCGATTTTGGTAACGCTGAAGACATGGTTGTAATCTCTGAATTCGTCGCCACTTAAAAGGCTTGAGATTTGGACGGACTGGCTAGACAACTGTTGCTGGGCGCACTCCCAGTCGCCGTTTGAACTCCTCCCAGAAAACGGATCGTGAGACGGGGCGTGTGATGCACTGTCCGCAAATGGCGAGGAGCAAATGTGGCGACTGAAACAGCAGTATCTGCACGCGATCATCTGGTGATCGGGCAATCATCACCAACAAGCAATTTCGAAAAGTCTTTCCGCTTCAGGTCTGGCGCCCGCCGCGTTGGATCGTCCGTGGCCCGACTTTCCAGACGGCTACGACTTGATAGTGGCTTGAGTGATTCAGAACCGGCTCGCTGGTTATCAGGACATGATTCTGGACACTCTATCGAGCTAAATCGTCGTCGCTCGCGTGCTCCAGCCTTCATGATAGTAGCAATCGTATCGCTTGTCGTAGCGTTCACGCCGAATGCACTCGCTCAAACAGATCCAGAGACGATCCCTGCAAATGCCAGTGCGATGCAATTTGGCAGCGGATGGACCTGCGACATGGGATATCGCAATGACGGCAACGCTTGTGTCGAGATTAATCTACCTGAAAACGCATTCCTGCGGGACACGCGTTACGGACGCGGCTGGGAGTGCTTCCATGGTTTTAGAGCGAGTGGTGATGCTTGTGTTGCTGTGGTGGCGCCTGACAACGCGTTTCTGAATTATTCAGGTACATCTTGGGAATGCAGCCGGGGCTTTATCGCTCGATCTGGAAACTGCATACAGATCGATGTGCCGGAAAATGGTTATCTGACCGAACGAAGCGGCGGCCGGAATTGGGCCTGTGAGCGCGGGTATCAACGGCTTGGACAGACCTGCACTATCATCGACCTTCCGGAACACGCGTTTCTAACGGACGGGGATTTCGGGCCGCCCTGGAAATGTGAACGCGGCTTCAGCAAGACCGGCGAACTGTGTCAGCGGATCGATCTCCCCCCAAATGCTCATCTCGACTATTCGGGAAACAGCTGGGAGTGCAGTCGACCTTTCCGACGCGTTGGCGACGCGTGCGTTCAAGCCACGAACTGATCTTATCGAAATGGGGGTTGGACTTGATTGATCCACTACTTTTAACAACGGTGCCGATCACGACGTTTGCTGCAGACCAGCCTCTCACCAATGCCACTGGTTTTTTCTTTCGACGGGACCAGAAGATCTTTCTCGTGACCTCCCGGCATGTTTTCTTTGATGCTAAGGGCGAACATCATCCTGATCGAATCGAGATCGAGATTCACAACGACGTGTCAAACTTGGCAGCCTCCGCCAGGCTGTCCATTCTGCTTTATAAAGACGGGGTCGGTCTCTGGCGCGCCGCCACCGATGTAGGGGGCGAAATAGATGTGGCCGTGTTGGAGATCGATCTGACACAAGCTGTCCCGCCAGCGCGTGTGTTCGCTTTCTCAATCGGACACTTACCCCAGCCCAGCACTCAGATCGAGATTGGGTCGAACTTGCTCGTCATCGGTTATCCGATGGGTTTCCAAGACAATCTGCACCGGCTTCCCGTCGCAAGACAGGCAAATCTGGCGTCTTCGTTTGGGTTCAGGTTTCAAGGCCTCGGATATTTCTTGGTCGATGCGCGGACCCACCGCGGCATCAGTGGGGCTCCAGTTGTCATTCGCAATCCGGGCGCTGGTGGCGATTCAGTTGATATCCCATGGCGGTTATTGGGGATCCATTCAGCTCGATTGGACGTCGGCGATCGCAGCCCTGAAATCGATGACTTTCTTGGTCTGAACTCCGTTTGGTACAGTGATATTCTTCTAAAACTGACAGACAACTAGAGCGCTTCCGACTTTGGCGGAAGCGCGTCAGCGGGCAAGCGCCCGCCGGCCGTCAGGCCGCCCCCGCGGAGGCGTTTGGCGACAGCCAAACCTGCCGTGAGCGAAACCGACCGACGACCGGTTCCGTCGAAGACGGAACCGGTCTAGGTGACAGTGCTTTCCAATCGCTGTTTGGATTCTATCCGACGCGAGTTGTTGAATAAGTGGCCGATCTTCTCCGCATTTTAGCCTTGCGCACCTGCGACTCGATAGACCACTTCCGGCGAATTTTTGCCTATCGCCACTCGGTGCCCGAATGTCCGCGACGCGATCGCATTTTAGCCGGCCTGTATGGAATACTTCGGCACATTCACCGCATTCGATAATCAGGATGCGGTCCGCAGCCTTCGCGTCCCTTTCGCCGTTGCACGTCGATCCATTCCAGCACTTCGGCGAGGGGCCAGACCACGCAGCGCGGAGTCAGATAGAACCGCTGAGGGAATTCGCCTATCTGTTCGAGTTCGTAGATTGTCGTATCGGAGAGCGGCACGAGCTTGCGCAGTTCCGGACGCCTGACCGTTCTGCGCCTGAAGATGTCAGCGGGTGTAATCCGCTCGGGATCGGTTGACGTTACGGGAGCAGGGGCCTTCGACGGCGGGCTTAGGTCCCGCGCGAATTCCTGAAGCCCCGTGCGACCGCCCTCTTTTACGCGATGCAACATGACGCACTCCGATTATCCCGTCTTCGCCCGGTTCCAGACCATGACGCCGGTGCCTTCAGCTTCATTCTCGAAAAACGCCGCACGCATCGGACTGGCGAAGCTCGGATCGTCGAGCTTGACGGCGAGATACGGGGTCTCGCCGTGCTTGCT
>CAZTCJ010000174.1:0-3509 GCA_964612085.1 uncultured Alphaproteobacteria bacterium | reverse complement strand
GATCTTGTGGGCGCCCGTATGGTTGAGCTCGTCGCGCTTGAAATAGACCTTCGCGCCGCCCCAATGGGCGGTCAGCCGTTCGGCGAAATAGAGCGGGCTCGGACGGCCCACATAGGTGTCGAGTAGCGACTCGAATTCCGCCCGGAACGCTGGATCGGTCTTTGCCGTCTCATAGGCCTGTTCCAGCTCCAGAATAAGCGGCATCAGGGTCTCGGCCACATAGCGCCCGCCATAGGCGCCGAAATGGCCCTGGTCGTCCGGACCCGTCTGATAGGAATTGATCTCGCTCATAGTTTCACATCCTCATCCCCCGGCGCATGCGGCGCGGCCTCGCCGAGCGCCGCCAGAAACGCCCGGATCCGCTCCGCCGCCTTGACGCCCCGCGCCCGCTCCACGCCGGACGAGACATCGACCATGGGTGCTCCGGTCTCCCGCACAGCGCCCGCGACGGTCTCGGGCGTCAGGCCGCCCGCCAGCATCCAGGGCGTCTTCCATCGATGACCGGCCAGCAGATGCCAGTCGAAGGCCTGGCCCGTGCCGCCCGGCAGATCGGCGGTTACCGGTTTGGCGTCGAGCAGGATCATATCGGCCACGTCCTCATAGCTGTGGGCGAGATCCAGATCGGCCCGCGCCCCCACGGACACGGCCTTGATCACCGGGCGGGCGAAGCGCGCCTTGATCTCGCCGACCCGCCCGGCACGCTCCGTACCGTGACATTGAATCATATCAGGGTTCATAACACGGACAATCGTCTCCAGGACCGCATCCTCCGCATCGACCACCAGCGCGACCGACTGGGCGCGGCCCTTGCCCTCGCACAGCACCCGCGCCTGTTCGGGCGTGACACTGCGCGGACTTTTCGGAAAAAACACAAAACCAAGATAGGCCGCGCCCGCCTCCACGGCCACGGCGACATCACGGGCGGCGCTCAGACCGCATATCTTCACATGCGTCATTGGCGCGCGCCCCGTGCGCGCATCACCCCATGGGCGATCCGTTCGGCCGCTTCCGCAGGGGACGGCGCTTCGGTGATGGGCCGGCCGACCACCAGAATATCGGCGCCGGCGCTCGATGCATCCTCAGGGGTCATCACCCGTTTTTGATCGCCCGCCGCTTCGCCCTGGGGCCGCAGACCCGGCACCACCAGCGTGAACGGCGCGGGAAAGCGCGCCCGCACGAAAGACAGCTCATGGGGGCTGCAGACGATACCGTCGAGCCCGGCGTCATAGGCCAGATCCGCCAGCCGGGCCACCTGATCGGCGCTGCCGCCCTGGACCCCCATGGCCGCCAGATCCCCGTCGTCGAGGCTGGTGAGCACGGTCACGCCGATCAGGCGGGGCGGCTCGGTTCCCGCCCGTTCCGCGCCCTCGCGCGCGCCATCGACGGCGGCCTGCAGCATCGCCTTGCCGCCTTGGCCATGGAGGGTGACCAGATGAGCTCCCAGCGGCGCCAGGGAGCGCAAGGCGCCCGCCACCGTGTTCGGGATGTCGTGAAGCTTCAGATCGAGGAACAGCGGCGTCTCGAGCGCGGCGATCTCGGCCACGCCCCCTGGCCCGTTGGCCATGAAGAACTCCAGGCCCAGCTTCAGCCCGCCCACATGGGGACGCAGCGCCAGGCCCAGCACCCGGGCGCGCGCCCGGTCGCCCGTGTCCAAGGCGCAGAAAAGGGGATTAGCCGGCAGGCCGGTCGGATCAGTCATGGGCGGGCTTATACCAGAGGCGGGCGCGGAACGGCATCACGGATTGGCGGAACCGTGCCCGTCGTCATGCGGCGGTCGTGTCGATGCGCGCCGTGGCCGTGACTTCCGCCGCAGCGGTCTGCTGATCGGCGATCCGGCGTTCCAGAGCCTGGATCTGGCGGCGGCGCAGCCGGGCCGCCTTGCGGAACCGGCCCTGGCTCCACCAGGTCACCATGCTGCCGATGATCATGCCGAGCAGCACGGCACCGAACAGCGGCATGAACAAAGGCAATTCGATACTGGCGGCAGGCGCATCGGCGGAAAACGGATCGGCGCTCAGCAAGACGGGCTGGCGGTTGGCCAAAGCCACGACCGTGCCGATCACGGCGAGAAAAATCGTTATCAGCCAAGTGAATAGGCGCAGCATGTCTCATCCCTCAACCGGTTCACGGAGCGCGCCATCAAGCGCCCCGGAAACAGATGTTCGATCAGACAGGTTTACGCGTTTTCCGGCTCGCGGACCAGGGATCGCGTCCCGGCCTCGTGATCCACGCCGCCATTGAGGCGTTCGCGCAAATCCTTGCCCGTCTTGAAGAAGGGCACGAATTTGGCGTCCACCTGAACCGGCTCGCCGGTTCTCGGGTTACGCCCTGTCCGCGCGCCCCGCTCCTTGACGGAAAAGGCGCCGAAACCGCGCAGCTCGACGCGCTCGCCACGCGCCAGGGCGCTGGCGATCTCGCCGAAGATGCGGGATACGATCCGCTCAATATCGCGCTGATAAAGATTGGGATGTGCTCTGGCCAGCTTCGCGACCAACTCTGACTTAATCATCGCCACACAGGATGCGTTAAGGCATACCGAATCTTAAAAAACGATACGGCAGCGCTAGTTAGCCATCCCCCCGGCTCACTGCGAGATTGGCAAAGGGGCGGGATGGCGTCAAGCGCTTAGCGCGTAAAGCGTGTGACGGCGGGTACGTTTCGCCTGAACATGACCGAACGGTAATCTGCGCCGCCCCGCAAGAAAAAGGCCCGGCGCGGGGGCCGGGCCTCGATCGCGAGACCGGAAATGCTGGCCGTGGTCAGCTTCCGGATTTTTCTTTTTCTTCGCTCTCCTTGGCGGGAGTCTCTTCTGCGGCTTTCGCGGGAGCCTCGTCCTCCGCGCCGGCCTTGCTCAAGGCCGCACCCAGAATATCCCCGAGAGACGCGCCGGAATCGGATGATCCGTACTGGGCGACGGCTTCCTTTTCCTCGGCCATTTCAAGGGCCTTGATGGACAACTGAATGTTGCGGTTGGCCTTATCCACTCTGGTCACCATGGCATCGACCTTGTCGCCCACGGCGAAGCGGTCGGGCCGCTGCTCGGACCGGTCGCGGGACAGATCGCCCCGGCGCACGAAGGCCTTGATGCCTTCCTCGCCGACCGACACTTCAATGCCGTTGTCCTGCACCGCCGTCACCGTGGTGGTCACGGTCGCGCCCTTGCGGATATCGCCGAGCGCTTCCATCGGATCGCCGCCCAACTGCTTGATGCCGAGGCTGATGCGTTCCTTGTCCGGATCGACGTCGAGCACCACGGCGCTGACCGTGTCGCCTTTGTTGTATTCCTTGATGACGTCTTCGCCCGGACGATTCCAGTCGAGATCGGACAGGTGCACCATGCCGTCCACATCGCCGTCGAGACCGATGAACAGGCCGAACTCGGTGATGTTCTTGATCTCGCCTTCGATCTGAGTACCGGACGGGAACTTCTCGGCAAAGGACGTCCACGGATTGGACATGCACTGCTTGAGGCCAAGCGAGATCCGGCGCTTGTTGGGATCCACTTCGAG
>CAZTCJ010000173.1:0-3558 GCA_964612085.1 uncultured Alphaproteobacteria bacterium | reverse complement strand
GATGCCATCCTGCGGGCATTCTAAGTATCCGGTTCGCGTAAGGAGCGTTGCCGTGGGAAAGGCGGGACGGATCGGTCTGAAGCGGATAGATTGCACCGGAGACGGGCAGCCATGGCTTCGCGCCGTCATACTGTTGTGGACGTGATTTTTCTTGGGCGGGGCTTTGTTGGACGTGACGATGACATCGGTTGATACTCAAACCCAGCTCACGCTGACCGATCAGATTACGGAAGAACTGGCCTGGGAGATTACCTTCCGCCGGTTCGAGCCGGGTGCGCGGCTCAAGGAAATGGAGCTGGCCGCCCGGTTCGGCGTGGGCCGGCCTTTGATCCGCGAGGTCTTTCAGCAGCTTGAAGGGCAGGGGCTTGTTGAATATGTGCCCTGGCGCGGCGTGCGCGTGCCGGTGCTCACCCGTACCCAGCTTTCCGATCTTTTCGATTTTATCGGGCTGATTTTCGGTTTCACGGTCAAGCTCGCCACAGACCGGGCATCCGGCCAGCAGCTTGCCGATATCGAGCAGATGATCGAGGGCATGGCCGACATGGTGCGGGACGGCTGTACGCCGGAAGAGTATCAAAAGGCGCGTCACGTCACCCACGGTCTGATCGAGAAAGCCATCGGCGAGACCCATGACCTGATGAGCCGCCGTCCGGTGATCCGCAGGCTGCGCCATCAGTTCGTGATCGATGGCATCAAGACCGTGGCGCAACGGCGCGCCTCGATCAAGCGATGGCAAAAGCTCCTGAAGCTGATGAAAGAGCGCAACGCCACGCAGGCGGAGACCTGGGCCCGGGAGATGGTCGCCCTGAGCAAGCAGGATGCGCTTGATGCCCATAAGGCATGGCGCGAGGGAACGCTGTCCTGATCGCTGTCCGCCACGCCACGGCCGGACGCTCCTAAATCATATTCCACCATTTCGGTAGTTTTGCCGCGAAGAGGCGAGGGCCCTGCCTGTTGCTATAATGCAACATATCGGCAGATTCCGCTTTTTCAATGCACCGTCACGGACACGATCTGCAATCTCGTCTTTCCCCCTGCTAGCATATCGTCTGACAATTCATATGCATTGTCTTACAAAATTACGGCTCTAAAAGGAGCCCAAGACAGGGATCGGGGAGGATCATCATGACGGCACGCAAACGCACATTGGCTTCGGCCTGTTCGCCCCTTGCTTTGGCGAGTGTTCTGGCGGTCCCTCTGACCGTTGTCCAAGGCGGGCTGATGCCCGGCGCTTTCGCCCAGGAGGACGATCTCGCCGACCGGATCATCGTGACGGCGCGGAAACGGGAAGAGCGTCTCGTCGATGTGCCGATTTCCGCGTCCGTGATCGACGGGCAGCGGGTGCTGGATGAAGGCATCCGCGATCTGCGCTCTCTGTTCGAACGGGTGCCCGGCGTCGAGATCATCGATGACGGCGCGCCGCGCGAGCAATCGGTCGTCGTGCGCGGCGCCGGTTCCGGACGCCTGCTCAATTCGGAAACCGCCACGGGCCTTTACCGCAACGGCGCTTATATCGCGGGTGGCACGACCGGCGGGCGCACCTTCACCCGCATGGATTTCTTCGATGTGGAACGCATCGAAGTGCTGCGCGGCCCCCAAGGCGCCTTGTACGGACGGAATGCGGTGGGCGGCGCCATCAATATCACCTCCGTCGCGCCGGATTTTGCCTGGGGCGGTCGCGGCGAAGTGGCCTACGGCACGAACGAGACGCTCGAATTGATCGGTATCGTGAACGCGCCGATCATCGAGGATGTGCTGGCCGTCCGGGGCGGCGTGGAATATGCCGAACAGGCGGACGGTTTCTACACGAACACATTGAACGGCGATGCGTTGGACGCTTACGAATATTTCGGCGTGCGCGGCTCCGTTCTGTTCCGCCCCACGGATGGTTTCGAAGCCCTGCTGGTCGTCGATGGCTTTTACGAGGATTCGCCGGGCGCGGGCGCCTTCGAGTTCAACACGGTCGGCAATGCCTTCACGACGCAAAACCCCTTCCGCAAGGCGTTCGATACGCCGACCCGCATCAAGATCGATGAACTCAACATCAATCTGCAACTATCCTACGAAACGCCCATAGGCGAGTTGAGCACGGTCACGTTCTACAAGAAGCGCGACTTCGATCTGTCTACGGATATCGACGGCACGAACGAATTCGCGGGCTTTTTGTCCGATCTGGTGGGCCAGTCGATCAGCCTGACCCGGCCCGGCGAGTTCGAACGCTTCAGCCAGGAAGTCCGGCTGCGTTCCATCGGCGACGGCCGCTTGTCCTGGCAGGTGGGCGCGGAATATCTCACCTTGTCGGACTTCTTCGACGAGGACATCTTTATCGCGCTGCCGGGCACCGTTTTCCAGGTGGACGATACGGTGCCGCCGCTCGACGCGCTGCCCAGCTTCCAGGAAACGCAAATCGACGATTGGAGCATCGCCGGTTTCGGCGAGGTTACCTATGACATCACGCCCCGGACGGAAATTTCCGGCGAGCTGCGTGTCGCTTTCGACTTCAAGAGCATCGAGTCCTTCCGCCAGCAGGGTAATGACGGCTTTGCCGGTATCCAGAACACGGTCCTGCCCGGCAACTTGGCGCCCGATCAGCAGGAATTCAGCGCCGTTCTGCCGTCGGCGTCCATCCGGCACAATGTCACCGATGAGGTGGCCGTGTTCGGGCGGGTCGCTACGGGGTATATTCCGGGTGGGTACAATTATCAGGACGGGGTGTTCGCCGCCGGACGGCCTTACGAGTTCATTTACGGCGAGGAAGAGCGGGTGTCGTTCGAGGCGGGCGTCAAGACGGCATTTTACGGCGGGGCCCTGCGGTTCGATCTGGCCGGCTATTTCACTCTGGCGAACGAGATGCTCGTTAACCGTCAGGTGAATGACGATAACGGCATTCCCATCAACTTCCTTCAGAATGTGGGGGATGTGGAGCTTTATGGTATCGAGATCGATGTGAATGCTCTGGTCGATGTGCCGGGCATCGGCGGTACGCTGAATGCCATCGCGGGCTTGAGCCTGGCCGACGGCGAGGTGGTAAACTCGACCGGCGCGTTCAGTGGCGCCGCCGGGCCGTTCGAAGGCCTGGAAATTCCGCGCCTGCGCGACGTCCAAGGCTCTCTGTCGCTGATTTACCGCCGCCCGCTCTTCGAGGAGATCGGCCTCTTCGCGAGCTACAATGTGCGCGGTGCGGCGGGTGGCTTTTTTGAGCTGACCAATTTCGCCGAAATGTCGGACTTCGTGCTCCATGATATCGGCCTCGGTCTTGACGGCGACTTCTGGAGTATCCGGGGACAGATCCGTAATCTGACCGATAATGCCTATGAGATCCGCGGCAACGGCTTTGTCCCGGCCGCTGGCGGGTTCAACAATTCGGCCATCAACACGCCGCGCACATATATGATCCGCCTCGCCGTGGAGTACTGACCGAAGCCACAGAGACGTGCACGGACTGACAGCGCGGCAAGGGCCGCGCCTTCGATGCGATGCGGTTCGGTTTTAGGCCGGTCCGGTCAATCGCGCGTTGCGCCGGGGGCGGGCAGGTCGTCCGGCACGGAGGCCGCGAGA
>CAZTCJ010000172.1:0-3562 GCA_964612085.1 uncultured Alphaproteobacteria bacterium | reverse complement strand
GATCAGCCCCATGCCGTACATCTGGCCCGCCCGCTCCTCGAAGCGGCGGATCAGCAGCATGGCGCGGTAATAGCCCAGGAGTTCGTCGCGGGAGGTGGGGCGCTTGGTGACCGGCGTTTCCTTGAACACGCCGCCGCTGCCGCCAGCAGGGGCGCCCCCGCCGGTATCGGCTGCCCGGGCGGGCCCTGAAGCGGTGAGAATGGACGTCTGCGAGCCCATGCAAAGCCTCTTTCGCTGGAAGGTTGTCAGAGCCGCGCCGCCGAAACCGCCCGCGCAGGCGGAACAGGGGCAAGACGAGCGGTCTTTGTTTTACGCGGGACTATAAGGCGGCGAGGCGCGTTTGGCGATGGCTGCCATCGCGGCGCCATGCAGCACGCCTCAGGCGCACGCTACGCGATTCCATCTATTTGGAAGACCGTCTTCGCGCCTTCAAGGCCCGGTTCAGGGACGGCGCAGAATAATCAAGTCTTCGGGATGGGCGAAGCCGAGGGTGCGCCGGGCGCTTTCTTCCAGGAGATCGGGATCGATGCGCTCGCCGTCGAGCAGATCGACCTGACGCTCCAGCCGCATGCGGTCGTCCTCGACGGCCGCGAATTCCATGCTCAGCGCGGCGCGGCGCTCGCGCAGGTCCATCAGCGCGAACCAGCCGTGATTACCGGCCAGCGCGTGGTAGGAAAAATAGACGATCAGGAACAGCCCGGCGAGGGTGAGACACGCGTTCATCCACCGTCCGGACACGACACGAACTGCACTCATGGGACGCAAGGAATCACGGGCGATTCTCTGCGTCAAGAATAAAATGGGACTTTGGTCGATCCGGACGTCCGCTTTGCCGTATCGCAGCTTCGGAATGCGCGGCATGGTCCGTTTCGGCACAGATCCGCGCCTGTTCGCGGGCCGGCGGCGGCGTTTCTTCAGGGGACGGGCGGCAGCGCTTTTGACCGGCACCCCTGCCCCGTCCGTGTCGGGACGGTCCGCTGCGTTCGGTGATCTGGTGGCGATCCGCTTGGCCATGGCATCTGAACTCAATCGCAATTGACCCAATCTGAGCCAACCATGGCCGGATTCGCGCTGCGAGTCCCGACATCTCAACTATGATGGCTGATGAAATCGCGTATGGCGGAGGCCACGACTTGCGGTCTTGTAATGGTCGGTACATGCCCGGCGTCTTCCAAAGGCATCCACCGGGCGCCAGGAATACCGCGCGCGAACATCTCCCCGCTTTCGGGCGGCTCTATCACATCCGCAAGCCCATGCATCACAAGCGTTGGACAAGCGATCTCCGACAGCCGGGCGCGAATGTCCACCTCCATGTTGCGGATCAGAGCAGGACCGTAATCCGGCTCGGCTTCCTTGAGAATCTGAAACAACCAGCGCTTCAAATGAGCACTGTCCGGTTCCGGAATACAGGCCTCGACGAAGGGGATCAAAGCTCCGTCGAGATCCCGTTCCAAGCGCTCTGCAAAGCCCAAACGCCGGCGGTCTGAAGGGTCCCAATGCGGTGTGGAGTCGATGATGACGAGTCCTTCGAACCGGGACGGATCGCGCAGGACAGCGGACGCCGCGATGAACCCGCCCTGGGATTCACCGGCAAGCCAACACCTGTCAATCTCCAGCGCGTCAATCACCAGGAACACATCATCGATCAAGCCTTCCCGATGCAGATCGCGAGGATCGGCAAGAGTCTGACCGGAGCCTCTATGATCATAGGCAATACATCGTCTGTCTTCGGAGAGACTTTCCAACACCTGCCGCCAGACCTGCCACGTGCCGATCCAGCCTCCCACGGCGAACAGAGGAAGGCCCCCCGTGCCGAAGGACACGACATTGATGATACGGTCGCCGATCGTCATAAACACGGCGCTTCCCCCTGCTTGCCGTCCTGCCACTGGAGGAGTTTGACGGCCGGTGGTACGGTTTGCAACGGTCTACCTACCAATGGTTGGGAAACGGGCATGAGCGCGCAAGACAGTCAACGGGATCCAAAACAGCTTTTCTCCAAAGACGCCTACGATATGGCCTGGCAGGCCCATGAGCTGTACGACCGGGAACGGCTCACTTTGATCCGCTATTATTTCGTCGCCATCGTGCCCGTTTATGCGGGTCTCATCGCGACCGTGCAGTCGGGCTATTTCTTCATCTCGGCCTTTTTGAGCATCTTCGGCATCGTTCTGTCTTTCCTGTTCAACGCCTTCAGCGTCCGGATCAAGACCCTGGTCGACCTCACGGAAGCGGTGCTCAAGACCGAACAGGAAAAACTCAGCAAGCATGTGGGTTACGACGCGGTGCGTTTCATCGAGCGCGGCGAGACCGCCGAACAACGCCAGCTCTCCTACAGCCGCATCATGCGGCGGGTCTATTATTCCTCGATCCTGTTTTTCACGATCCTGTTCGCCTGGAGCGCCTATAATCTGTATACATCCCTCCAGGCGTCTTCACCATGAGCGGGAAACCGCCCTTTTCCATCTCCGCCATCCGGGCGTTCGGCGAGATCGCCGCCGTCCTCACCGTGATGATCATCGCGCTCTACTGGATCGCGTTCACGGTCTCAATCTTCGCGTCGCCCTATGGCGTTCTGGCGGGCGTCGGGGCGGCGCTGGCATTCGTTGCTTTGCGCGGGGAGGATCTTTCCGGTTTCGGCTTCCGCCTGCCGCCCAGCGCCTTCGTGTTTGCGGCCACGGCCATTGGCATGACCGCCACGGCATTCTTCATCTTTCTGGTGCTCGATCCGATCCTGGCCGCTTGGCTGGGGCCGGTGGATCTGAGCGTCTTCGCGCCGCTCGAAGGCAATATGGATCTTTACATCCTGATGCTGACCGTCTCCTGGATCCCGGCGGGCTTCGGCGAGGAAGCCCTGTACCGGGGCTTCATCCAGACCCGGATCGCGCAAGCGTTCAACGGCTCAAAGCTCGGCTGGGCGGTGGCCATTCTGCTTCAGGCGGCGGTGTTCGGCCTGATCCACGCCTATCAGGGCCCGACCGGCATGATCCAGATCTTCCTCTACGCGCTGGTGGCGGGTGTGTTCTATCTGCTGGCGGGCCGCAGCATCTGGCCGCTGGTCATCGCCCACGGGCTGATCGATACCGTGGGCGTCACCGACTTTTATCTGGGCGGGGCGCTTTTCGGCGCGGATCCGTTTTGAGGATCAGCGTAGAACACCCTTGCCCGCATAGACCGCCGTCGGGCCCAGCTCTTCCTCGATGCGGATGAGCTGATTGTATTTGGCCAGACGGTCGGAGCGCGACAGCGATCCCGTTTTGATCTGTCCGCAATTGGTGGCCACCGCCAGATCGGCGATGGTGGCGTCTTCCGTCTCGCCGGACCGGTGGGACATGACGGCGGTGTAGCGCGCCCGGTGCGCCAGATCGACCGCGTCCATGGTTTCGCTCAAGGTGCCGATCTGATTGACCTTGACCAGGATCGAATTGGCCGCCTTATCCTGGATGCCGCGCGCCAGACGCTCCGGGTTCGTCACAAACAGATCGTCGCCCACGAGCTGCACCCGGCCGCCGATCTCCGACGTCAGCGCCTGCCAGCCCTCCCAGTCGTCCTCGGCCATGCC
>CAZTCJ010000171.1:0-3565 GCA_964612085.1 uncultured Alphaproteobacteria bacterium | reverse complement strand
AGGACAAATCCATCGCCGATGTGCTCGACATGACGGTGGAGGAGGGCGCGGCCTTCTTCAAGGCGGTGCCGGCGGTGCGCGAAAAGCTCGACACGTTGAAGCGGGTGGGGCTCGGCTATATCCATATCGGCCAGCAGGCGACGACGCTCTCGGGCGGCGAGGCCCAGCGCATCAAATTGTCGAAGGAGCTATCGCGCCGGGCGACGGGCCGTACACTGTATATCCTGGACGAGCCGACCACGGGCCTCCATTTCGAGGATGTGCGCAAGCTGCTTGAAGTGCTGCACGAGCTTGTGGACAGCGGCAATACGGTGGTGGTGATCGAGCACAATCTGGAGGTCATCAAGACCGCCGACTGGATCGTCGATCTGGGCCCGGAAGGGGGCGATGGCGGCGGGCGGATCGTCGCCCAGGGTCGCCCGGAAGAGGTGGCGCAAGTCAAAGAGTCCTATACCGGACAATATCTGAAAGAGATTTTGGGCCGGCGCGCGAAGCCTTCCCCCAAACCGAAGGCGAAGACGGCAGCGAAGGCCAAACGGCCCTCGGCTGGTGGAAAACCGGCGGCGAAGAAAACGGCCACCAAACGCGCCGCCTCCCGCGCCAAAGGCAAGGCCGCGTGAACGGCCCTGCCAAGGCTTAGGCACGCGTTACCCGGCCTGGAGGCCCAGCGGTTCGCCGGTTTCCAGCAGCGTCTTCAGGCCGTTCATGATCTTCATCCAGCCGCTTTGGATGCCTTGGGGCACGCCCTCGGCGGTCTCGTGGATCAAGGTCACTTTGCAGACCGGGCCCTGCTGGTCGATCTCATAGGTCACCTTGGTCTCAGGCCCCGGTTTCTCCGTGAAATGCGGAATGAAACTGGTGACGAGCTTCTTGGGCGGATCGATCTCCAGGATTGTGCCGTCAAGCATCAGTTGATTGTCCGGCCACAGATATTGGATGGGCGATCCCACGGTCCAGTCGCTCTTCACCGCCGAGTTGAAGTAATAGATTTTCGTTTGCTCCGGGTCCGTCAGAGCCTGCCACAGGCGCTCCGGCGTGGTGCGGATATAGGTCTCAAGCACGAAATCGGGATGGGACATGGCCGTCTCCTGTTCCAGATGGGTTTTCAGATCGGCCAGGGCGCGGGCGTGGGGCTGCACATAAGGCGCGATCCAGCGATCGGCCAGGTGCTGGATCGGCATCGCATTCAAATAGAGATGCTTGAACCGCCCGGTCTTGCGCGTCGTGACCAGGGACGCCTCCTCCAAGACCTTGAGATGCTTCATGACCCCAAAACGGGTGAGGTCGGTCTGATCCACCAGCTCCGACACGGTCTGCCCGTCTTTTTTGCGCAACAGATCGAGCAGGGCGCGGCGCGTGGGGTCGCTCAAGGCTTTGAAAACGGCATCCATGGGTTTTTATAGGTGATTAATCAGTCACGTGTCAATAGAGTCACGTATAGGGCTTGATCGGCCGCGCCATTGGATATACATTTGTCTATCCACAAAGGAGAGCGTTATGGAAATCACCTTCGGCAAATGGGGCAACAGCCTCGCCACGCGCATTCCCGCCGATCTGGCCAAGGAGCTGGGCCTGGCCGACGGCATGAAGGCCGAAATGCGCGTGGTGGACGGCCAGCTCCTGATCGTGCCCCGAGTCGAACGGGTGGCGCTCGCGGATCTCATCGCGCGGATCGATCCGGAGGATTACGAGGGCGAAGTGGAGACCGGCGGGCCGGTGGGCAACGAGGCTTGGTGATGGCCAAAAAGGCCGCCAAAGCCTATGTGCCCGACCGGGGCGATCTGGTGTGGATCGATCCGGACCCGGTGCGCAGCCATGAGCAGGGGCGCCATCGACCGGCCCTGGTGCTGACGCCGAAGGGCTATAACGCCAAGTCCCGGCTGATGATCGCCTGTTTCTGCACGGCCCGGATCAAAGGCCGGCCCTTCGAAGTGGCCTTGCCCGATGGCGAGACGGCGGTGCTTGCCGATCAGGTGCGCACGCTCGCCTGGGCCGAGCGGGACGCGCGCTTTCATGAAAAAGCGCCGCCCCAGGTGCTGGAGACCGTCCTGATGCTGCTCGACGAACTGTTTCGCGGCGCGGATCAGCGGCCCGCGCGATAGCCTCACGACATCTGAGTGGGGCTCGACGGCAGATCGCTTTTCAGCCGGGCGATTTCGTCGGACTGGCGATCCAGGGCGGCCCGCATGGCGGCCATTTCCTGCGCCATCCGGGCCATGTCCGTGGCCTGGCCGTTTTGCAGCTCTGGCAAATCCGAGGCCGCCACATCGCCGATGCTCTGGACGATGATGGCCACGAAGAGATTCAGCATGGTGAGGGTTCCCACCAGGATGAAGATCACGAAGAAAATCCAGGCATATGGATATTCGGCGATGACGGTGCGGGCCACATCGGGCCAGCCTTCCAGCGTCATCACCGTGAACAGGGTGAACATGGACGTGAAGAGATCGCCGAACAGGTCGGGCGTCGATTCGCCGAACAGCTTGGTGGCGATCACCGAGGCCACGAACAGGATAATGACGATCACCACGCCGACGGACGCGACGCCGGGCAAGGCCCTGAGCATGGCGGCGATCACCGTGCGCAGGCTCGGAAAAGCGTTCAGCATGCGCAGCACCCGGAAGACACGGAACGCCCGGAGCGCCGACAGCCCCGACATGCTGCTCAAGGAGATCGCCACCACCAGGAAGTCGAACACCGACCAGGGGTCCCGGAAGAAGCGCAGGCCATGGGCGGCGAGCCGCAGAGCGATCTCGGCCACGAAAATCCAGACGATGATGGTGTCGAGCAGCATCAACTGGGCTCCAATGGCCGCATTCACACGGGGCATGGTTTCCAGGCCCAGAATGATGGCATTGACGATGATGAGGCCCGTAATCGTCTGTTGGAACAGGCGATGGCTGACCAGTTTGACCAGTTGCGCGCGCATGATGTCCGCTCCCGCTTGCCTGCGTTACCCAGGCCGCAGATACCTGACCCTATCGTAAGAGTATAGGAAAGATTGGGTTTTTTGGGACGTTGGGGCGACCCGTCACAAGAGAATCCCGAATCGGGCATGCACGGTTTGCGTTATGCATTCTAAACTGATAAACCGTCAGTGACGAGTGGATTGGACTCAAGGTAAAGCTGTCTGTATCAATCGTCATAGAAGAATCGAAGAACGGTAAGCTAACGCCGTCATCCTGTTGATCCCGCCAGCCAGTGGTATGATCGTCCTTGTCCGATAATCAGAACATCCCTCCGGAAGGTCCCGGCAGTCCCGGCTCCCCGTCCGACATCCGCCCGATCGCCATCGAAGACGAGATGCGCCGGTCTTACCTCGATTACGCCATGAGCGTGATCGTCTCCCGTGCGTTGCCCGATGCCCGCGACGGCCTGAAGCCCGTGCACCGGCGCATCCTCTATTCGATGCACGAAAACGGCTATGACTGGAACAAGCCCTACCGCAAATGCGCCCGCGTGGTCGGCGATGTCATGGGTAAATATCACCCCCATGGCGACCAGGCGATCTACGACGCGCTGGTGCGCATGGCGCAGGATTTTTCCATGCGTCTGCCGCTGATCG
>CAZTCJ010000170.1:0-3568 GCA_964612085.1 uncultured Alphaproteobacteria bacterium | reverse complement strand
GCTCGGCATGAATTGCCGGGACAACATGACCCTGCCGCAGGTCGACGACCTGAAGGCAGGGCCGTTCGTTGCTGAAGGCGCCGAAATCGCGATCTTCGATCAGTATCGGGACCGGCTCGATATACGAACGCCCGGGTGGAAGGCCGCGGCAGGCAACCTGTCAGGCGGCAACCAGCTAAAGATCGTCATTGGCAAATGGCTGTCGATGCATCCGAACGTGCTGATTGTTGACGAACCCACACGCGGCATCGACGTGGGCAGCAAGTCAGAGATTCACAAGCTTCTGCGTGAACTGGCTGCCCAGGGTTACGCGGTCATGGTCATCAGCTCGGAAATGCCAGAGGTGCTGCATGTCTCAGACCGCATCGTCGCGATGTATTCCGGGCGGATCATGCGGACCTTCACCTCGGAAGAGGTGACCGAGGACAATCTGATCCAGGCCATTTCCGGTCTGGGCGGTGAAAAGGTGGCCTGAGCCGTGCATGTCGGATTTGCCGGTCTCGGGCGGATGGGTGCGCTCATGGCACGCAACCTTCATCGCGCTGGCCTGCCGCTGACCCTTTGGACCCGCTCCGGGGGAAAGGCGCAGGCTTTGGCGACCGAACTGGGCTGCGAAGCCGCGCAGACGCCGCGCGATCTTTCCAACGCTTCTGACGTTGTGGTCACAATGCTGGCCGATGATGCCGCGTCGGAAGCCGTGCATTCCGGCTCGGACGGTCTTTTCGCCGGAAGCGCCCGTTTATTCGTCGAAATGGGCACGATGAGCCCCGACCATATCGGCTGGCTTGCCACCCATGCTCCGCGCGGCGCCAGTGTTGTCGACGCACCGGTTTCGGGCGCGACCCAGGCTGCCGGTGATGGGCATTTGATGATCATGGTTGGCGTCACCGAGTACGAACCACGGCTCCTCACGCCTGTTTTCGACGCAATGGGGCGAAAGACGATCTGCCTTGGCTCGAAGGGGGCGGGCGCGGTGATGAAGCTCGCGGTCAATTCGCTGATCCACGGGCTGAACCAGACCATGGCCGAAGCGATGACCCTGGCAGAGGCTGCCGGCATCGCCCCCGATGCGGCCTTCGACGTCATTGAGGCAAGCGCGGCTGCGGCCCCCATGCTTGGCTATCGCCGCCCACTCTATCTGGACGAGGCATCACATGACGTAACATTCACGGTCGCTCTGGCGCGAAAGGACATGGAGACCACAGCCGCATTGGCGGCGCGTCTTGGCACGCCCATGCCGCAGGGGCAGGTGACCCTTTCCCAACTTCGCGCCGCCGAGGACCGGGGTTTCGCGGCGCGTGACATGGCCGCGATGCTGGCATTCACGCGAGAGGAAATGACATGAAGGCGGCGCTATTCGTTGGCGGATGGGATGGCCACGCGCCCACCGAATTCGCCGACTGGTACAAGGACTTGCTCGAGCAGAACGGCTTTATGGTAGATGTCTACGACACGATGGAGCCACTGGAACGGCCCGGGGATCTGGCCGATTTGGATCTGATCACACCGATCTGGTCCTCGGCGCGATCCGGGCATCGCGAAGAGTTCGGCAACATGACCAAGGCGCAGGAAGACGGGCTTCTGAAGCTCATCGGGGATGGCTGCGGGATAGCCGGCTGGCACGGACATATGGGCGATGCCTTTCGCGACCGGCCCACCTATCATTTCCTGATCGGAGGACAATTCGTTGCCCATCCCCCCGGTTGGCCCGACAATCTTCAGCCCCGCGAGGATTACATCGACTACGATGTGACGATCTGCAAGCCGGACGATCCAATCGTCAAGGGTATCCGCAGCTTCCGACTGACCTCCGAACAGTATTACATGCTTGTCGACCCCTCGAACGAGGTTCTTGCGACCACGACCTTCTCGGGCGATCACCTGTGGTGGATCGAAGGCACCGTCATCCCTGTTGTCTGGAAGCGGCGCTGGGATAAGGGCAGGGTCTTCTATTGCTCCATCGGGCATGAGTTGGATGATCTCAGGTTGCCCCAGGTGACCGAGATCATCCGCCGCGGCGCGATCTGGGCTGCGCAAGGCAAGTCCGACTGACACTTCAACTAGACGAAAATAGGATATCCAATGAAACTTCTTCGCTTCGGCGCACCCGGTGCCGAAAAACCCGGGCTTCTCGATGCCGATGGAAATGTCCGCGACCTTTCCAGCGTCGTCACGGATATCGGGGGCGATACGCTGCGTCCCGAGGGCCTTCAGACGCTTGCGTCGCTCGTCCCAGAAGCCCTGCCACTAGTCGAGGGAACCCCCCAGACGGAGCTGCGCCTTGGCCCCTGCGTTGGCGGGATCGGCAAGTTCGTTTGCATCGGTCTCAACTATGCCGACCACGCTGAAGAAGCTGGTATGCCAATCCCGGAAGAGCCGATCATCTTCAACAAATGGACCTCCTCCGTTGTTGGGCCCAATGACGATATCCAAATCCCGCGCGGTTCGATAAGTACCGACTGGGAGGTGGAGCTGGGCGTCGTGATTGGGGAGCCGGGTGTCTATATCGATGAGGCGGATGCGATGAACCACGTCGCCGGTTTCTGTGTGATCAACGATGTATCCGAACGCGATTTCCAGCTCAACCGTGCGGGAACCTGGGACAAGGGAAAGGGTTGCGATACGTTTGGCCCGACCGGGCCTTGGATGGTTACAAAGGATGAAATCGCAGACGTGAATGCGCTCGACATGTGGCTGGACGTAAATGGCGAACGTATGCAATCGGGCTCGACCGCGACGCTGATATTCAAGGTGCCGTATCTTGTATCCTATTGCAGCCAGTTCATGAGTCTGAAGCCGGGTGATGTGATCTCTACAGGAACACCACCTGGAGTCGGTATGGGACATAATCCGCCAAGATATCTAAAAGGTGGTGATGAGGTCTCGCTTGGGATAGCTGGCTTGGGGGAACAAAAATCATCCGTCCTGCCAGCTGGATGAGTGGGTAACCTAAATAATGGGTGCGTTTAGGTCTGGTCGTTCGGTATCGTTGCCGATAGTTGTGCGCTCTTGTTGAGCGGGTTGAGCGGACCGTGGAGAATTTAGGAAGTTAATCTGTGTGGCAAAACCGATTCTGATATTCTTAGGCGTACTCGTTGTGTGCGCGATCGGTCTATACATAGATCGGTCCGGACTATTTGGGGTATCACGTATCCAGATCACTCCCCTCCGGCTGCTCGCAGTTGTTTTCACTGCAGCAGGAGCTGCCTTGTTTTTTCTCGAGTAGTGAAAGCTCCTCTTGTTTAGGTTTCCCAAAAACCGCCTGGTGCCTCTGCCTTGACGCAAAAATCCGGGCAATTGCTCATCAGTGGTGTCCTAGAAACCGGGTCAGGATACTCGGGAAAATGTATGGCCCGACACGAGAATGTATGATTATCGGTTCTCATGCACCAGAAGTGGAAAATGACACGTGCATTAACGTTGCTGTTACCGTTGCTCCGGAAACTGCATCGAAAACGCCGGCTGTGGGACTGCGTCGGTCTAATCATCGCCTTAGGTGTCAGGCAGATCACGACGGCAAGTGCTCTATGACAGCTGTTACGAGCGTCTGCTTTACTTGAGGTGCCCC
>CAZTCJ010000169.1:0-3654 GCA_964612085.1 uncultured Alphaproteobacteria bacterium | reverse complement strand
CCGACCGTATGCAGATGTATAAATACATCGTGCATCAGGTCTCGGCGGCCTATGGTAAGACCGCGACCTTCATGCCCAAGCCCGTTTATGCCGACAACGGCTCCGGCATGCATGTGCACCAGTCGATCTGGAAGTCCGATCAGCCGGTCTTCGCGGGCTCTGGCTACGCGGATCTGTCGGAAACGGCGCTGCACTATATCGGCGGCATTCTGAAACATGCCCGCGCGCTCAACGCCTTCACCAATCCGAGCACGAACAGCTACAAGCGGCTGGTGCCGGGCTACGAGGCGCCGGTGCTGCTGGCCTATTCGGCGCGCAACCGCTCCGCCTCCTGCCGGATCCCCTATTCGCCCTCGCCCAAGGGCAAGCGCATGGAAATCCGCTTCCCCGACCCCTCCGCCAATCCCTATCTGGCGTTCGCCGCCATGCTGATGGCCGGTCTCGACGGCATCGAGAACAAGATCCACCCGGGCGATCCGCTGGACAAGGATCTCTACAATCTGCCAGCGGAAGAACTCAAAGACGTGCCGACCATTTCCCGGAACCTGCGGGAAGCGCTTGAGCATCTGGACGCGGACCGGGACTTCCTGAAGCGCGGCGGCGTCATGGACGACGATCAGATCGATGCCTATGTCGAGTTGAAAATGGAAGAGGTCGAGCGCTTCGAGACCGCGCCGCATCCGGTCGAGTTCGATCTCTACTACAGCGTCTGATCGGACGCATCCTCAGACGACGGAAGAGCCGGGGCCAGCGCGTGCGCCCCGGCTTTTTGTTTCTATAAAGCCCGGCCGCCAACCGCCGCCAGCGCCTTGGCCGTGTCGTTCTCGTTCTTCTGATAGAGCCGGTAGGCCTTGAATACGCTCATCTCCGTGTCCGGATCGAGCCCGTCGGCCATGCGCAGGAGCTGCAGGCAGAACCAGCCCTGAACGCCGAAGCCGTTCAGCAGCTTCATCAGTAGAATGGGCGAATTGGGACCGAAGATTCCGGGCCCCACCCGCAGGCGCTTTTCCCACAAGGGCGCTTGGGCGGTCTCGCCTGAGAGCATGCGGCGGGGCAGGTCCGGCTCGACGCAGAGCGGCCGTCCGATGCCCACCATGTCAAGCTCGCCCGCGCCCAGGGCTTCGTTCATGCCCTGGACCGTCCGGAAACCGCCAGTCACCATCAAGGGCATGCGCGCCACTTGGCGGATGCGCACGGCGTAATCCATGAAATAGGCTTCCCGCGCCCGTGTGCTTTCGCGTACCGGCTCGTCATAAACGGGCTCGACACCGGCCGTGTCCATCAGCTTGGGCTGTTCGTAACTGCCGCCGGAAATCTCCAACAGATCGAGGCTGGTGGCGTTCAACCAGTCCACCACCTGCAGGCATTCCTCGTTGGTGAAGCCGCCTTTCTGGAAGTCGGACGAATTGAGCTTCACGGCGATGGGAAAGTCCGGCCCCACGTCGCCGCGCACCGCCGCGATCACTTCCAGGAGCAGGCGCGCCCGGTTTTCGAGCGAGCCACCCCACTCATCCGTCCGCTGATTGACTCGCGGCGACAGGAATTCAGACAGCAGATAGCCATGGGCGGAATGGATCTGCACGCCCGTGAAGCCCGTGCGCTTGGCCTCGCCGGCGGCGAACGCGAAGCGGCCGATCACATCCTTGATCTCATGGACCTCCAAGGCGCGAGGATCGCCGAATTCCGATTTCGGCAGTTTCAGGCGCACGGCCGAGGGCGCCACGGGCACCTTGGTGACCCGGCGCGGCGTCTGGCGCCCAGCATGGGACAATTGCATCCAGACATGATTGCCGTTTGCCGTGGCCGCCTGGGCGAAGGCCTTCAGGCCCGCCCGGCCCTCATCAGCCAGTTCGCGCTCGATCGCCACATTACCGGGCCGTTCCAGATAACGCCGGTCCACCTGCACATTGCCGGTGAGCAAGAGCCCCGCGCCGCCTTCGCTCCAACGCCGGTAGAGCGTCTCGTGGCGCGCCGTGGCGTGATTGCGCGGATCGGCCAGCCCCTCGGTCATGGCGGCCTTGCAGATCCGGTTGGGCAGCACCGCCCCGCACGGCAGCCTCAAAGTGTCGGAAATCGATGCGGTCATGACGCCCCCTCCCCTTTGACACATTCCCTTTGCCACAATTTGGGCTATGGTCTCGGATCGATTCAGGGGCCTATCCCCCAATCATCCATACCGTAATGAGCTTGCCCCTAAACAAAGTTTGAGAGCATCTTACCCATGGCGCGTGCCGCAGCGAAACGCAAAGACCTGTTCGACGACACCTCCCCCGCCGATGAAACCGGCTATAGCGCGAAGGATATCGAGGTCCTTGAAGGCCTGGAGCCCGTGCGCCGCCGCCCGGGCATGTATGTGGGCGGCACGGACGAAAAGGCGCTTCATCACCTGTTCGCCGAAGTGCTCGACAACGCCATGGACGAGGCCGTCGCGGGCCATGCCTCCACCATCAAGGTGACGCTGGAAGACGACGGCCATCTGACGGTCGAGGATAACGGGCGCGGCATCCCCATCGATCCGCATCCGAAATATAAGAGCAAGTCCGCGCTCGAAGTGATCATGACCACGCTCCATGCGGGCGGCAAGTTCGGCGGCAAGGCCTATGAAACCTCCGGCGGCCTGCACGGCGTGGGCGTCTCGGTGGTGAATGCGCTGTCCTCCCGGCTCGATGTGAGCGTGGCGCGCTCGAAAACGCTCTACACCCAGGCCTTCGAGCGGGGCAAGGCCGTCACCAAGCTGAAGAAGGCGGGCACCACGTCGAAACGCGGCACCACGGTGCGCTTCCTTCCCGACACGGAGATTTTCGGCCAGCGCGCCGCCTTCAAGCCCGCCCGGCTTTACCGTATGGCGCGCTCCAAGGCGTATCTGTTCGCGGGCGTGAAGATCCACTGGGCTTGCGCCAAGGCGCTGCTGCGCGACGGCGACGAGACACCCGCCTCCGACGTGCTCCACTTTCCCAACGGCCTTGCCGATTTCCTGGCGGAACAAAGCGCGGGCAAGACGCCCGTCTGCGAGACGCCGTTCGCGGGCAAGGTGGAGAAGAAAGGCGGCCACGGCACGGTCGAATGGGCGGTGACCTGGTTCGCCGACGCCGATCCGTTCCTTCATTCCTATTGTAATACGGTGCCGACCTCCGAAGGCGGCACCCATGAACAGGGCCTGCGCTCGGCGCTCTCGAAGGGCCTGCGCGCCTATGGCGAGCGCACCAAGAACAAGCGCGCTGCCATCATCACGGCGGAAGACGCCATGGCGTCGGCGGGCGCGCTGTTGTCCGTGTTCATCCGCGAGCCCGAGTTCCAAGGTCAGACCAAGGAGAAACTGGCGAGCAGCGAAGCCGCCCGCCTGGTGGAAGGCGCGGTGCGCGACCATTTCGACCATTGGCTGACCGCCAGCCCCGCGGAAGCGGACAAGCTGCTCGACTGGGTGATCGACCGGGCGGAAGAACGCATCAAGCGCCGCCAGGAAAAAGAAGTGAGCCGCAAGGCGGCGGGCCGCAAACTGCGCCTGCCCGGCAAGCTCGCTGACTGTACCCGCGACGCCTCCGACGGCCAGGGCGCTATCGGCATGCTCGATCCGATGAAGGAGCGGCCGATCGGCGTTCCGGAAGTGATCGAAAAATTCGGCGCGCCGCCTGAGCGCGTCGTCGATGTGCAGGC
>CAZTCJ010000168.1:0-3658 GCA_964612085.1 uncultured Alphaproteobacteria bacterium | reverse complement strand
ACGACCCCGGACGGCAAGACGGTGGAAGCGGAAGCCGCCCACGCCACCGTCACCCGCCACTACCGGCTGCACCAGAAAGGCCAGCCCACCAGCACCAACTCCATCGCCTCGATCTTCGCCTGGACGCGCGGCCTCGCCCATCGCGGCAAGCTCGACGGCAACGAGGCCCTGGTCAAATTCGCCCAGACCCTGGAGACGACGGTGATCGGCACGGTCGAAGCGGGCTTCATGACCAAGGATCTGGCGCTGCTGATCGGCGAAAACCAGGACTGGCTGACCACGGAAGGGTTCCTCGACAAGGTCGATGAACGCTTCCAGCAGGCCATGGGCTGAACGCGCGTGGTCTGAATCTCTTCTCTGGAGCGCTTACGAGGCTGTCTCGGAGCGCTCCAGTTCCTCTTTGGTCAGATCGCCGGCAAAACCCAATTGATTGCGCAGGCGGTCTTCGGCCGACTCGTTGATGCGTGCGGACAGCTCGGGATTGCGGTCCATCAGGGCGCGGAAATCGCTCGCGTCGATGAACAGCAGATGGCATTTGGACAGGGCGCGGATGGTCGCGATCCGCCGTACATCCCGCAAAAGCGAGATTTCACCAAACCAGTCCCCCTCCCCAAGGCGCACTTTCCTGTCGCCCATGGTCAGCATCACTTCGCCCAGCGAGATGAAATACATGCCGTCCGCCGGATCGCCTTCGCGCACCAGAACCGTCTCCGGGTCCACCACCCGCGCGCGTATCAGATCCATGACATCGGCGAGCGAGCCCGCATCGAGATCGGCGAACAGCGGCACGCGCGCCACAAGCCCCCAATTGACGACGAATTCGCGCCTGTGGATCTGCTGGGAGAAGCCCGTGGCGATGATGCCTACGGGCAGGGCGAACATGGCGAAGCCCAGGATCATCACCACCGCGCCAATCAACTTGCCGAGGCCCGTGACCGGCACCACGTCGCCATAGCCCACGGTGGTGAGCGTGGCGACCGCCCACCACAGGCCATCGGGCACGGTGCCGAAGACCTCCGGCTGGACCTTGCCTTCCACCACATAGATCAGGCTCGCGGAGGTAATCAGCAGGGCGAACATGATGACGAGCGCGCCCAGAAGGGCCCGGCGCTCCGCATAGATCACGGCCACGAGCGTGGTGAGCGCGGGTGAGAACCGGACCAGCTTCAGGAAACGCAGCAGACGGAAGACCCGCAGAACCCGCAGGTCCATGGCCAGGAAGAAGGAGAGATAGAACGGCAGGATGACGACTAAGTCCAAGAGCATATAAGGCGTCAGAGCAAAGCGCAGACGCCCCGACAGAGGACCGTATGCCCGCAAAGGCGGGTGCTCCGTACACACCCACAAGCGCAAGCCATATTCAATGGTGAAGATGATCACCGAAGCCGTGTTGAACAGTACAAAAGCCCGGCCGTAGGCGGCATCGAGCCTCGGCACGGTTTGCAAGGCAAAAGCGGCCACATTGGCGAGGATCAGGATCACCATGAAACCGTCGAACAGGCGGCTCGGCCAGTCGCTGGTCTTGCCGCCTTCGAGGATCACATAAAGGCGTTGCTTCAAGCCGCCATTCATCGGCACCCCCTCTTCAGGAGGCCAAACCTACGCCATCGCTCCGCGCACGGCATCTGAAATCGCCGTGAGCGCCTGACCGGCCGCAGACGGATCATTGCCGCCGGCCTGGGCCATATCGGGCCGCCCGCCACCGCCCTTGCCGCCGACCACTTCCGCGCCGATGCGCACCAGATCGACCGCGTTGAACCGCCCGGTCAGATCGTCCGTAACGCCCACGGACAAGGCGACCTTGCCGTCATCGGCCGTCACGAAGGCCACGACGCCGGAGCCCACTTTTTTCTTGGCGTCATCCACGAGCCCGCGCAGATCCTTGGCAGAAACGCCCTCAAGCTGTCGTGCCATCAGTTTGATGCCCGCGATCTCCTCGACCTCGCCGCCGCCCGCGCCTGACGCGCCGCCGCCGAGTGCCAGCGCCTTCTTGGCTTCCGCCAGTTGGCGCTCCAGGGTTTTGCGCTCCTCGATCAGCGATGCGACACGGGCCGGAACATCCGCAGGCGACGCTTTGAGCGCGGCGGCGGTTTCCTTCAGCCCCATCTCCTGCTCAAGCAGGTAGGCGCGAGCCGCCTCGCCGGTCACCGCCTCGATACGGCGCACGCCTGAAGACACCGCGCTTTCCGACAGGATCTTGAAGAGCGCGATATCGCCGGTGCGCCGGGCATGGGTGCCGCCACACAGTTCCACCGAATAGGCCTTGTTGAGCTTGGCGCTCGCCTCGTCCTCGCCCATGATCAGAACGCGGACTTCATCGCCGTATTTCTCGCCGAACAGCGCCAGGGCGCCCGCCTCCACCGCCTCGTCCGGCGTCATGATCCGGGTGATGATCTCGTCGTTCCGGCGGATCATGGCGTTCACTTCCGCCTCGACGGTGACCAACTCATCCGGGGCAATCGCTTTCGGATGCGCGATGTCGAAGCGCAGCCGGTCGGGCGCGACCAGTGAGCCTTTTTGCGTCACGTGATCGCCCAGATGGCGGCGCAGGGCCTCATGGAGCAAATGGGTCGCCGAGTGGTTGGCGCGCAACCGGCTGCGCCGGTCGCCATCGACCGTCATGGCGACCGTATCGCCCGCCTTGACCGTGCCCTCTTCCACCGTACCCAGATGAACGAAGACGGCGCCCAGTTTCTTCTGGGTGTCCTCGACCGTGATGCGCGCGCCGTTTTCGGTCTCGAGCGTGCCGGTGTCGCCCATCTGGCCGCCGGACTCGCCGTAAAACGGCGTCTGATTGGCGATGAGGGCGACTTTCGCACCCTTGCCCGCTTCTTCCACGCGAGCACCGTCGACGATCAGGGCCGTGACGACCCCTTCGGCCTGTTCCGTACCGTAGCCCAGGAAGTCCGTCGCGCCCAATTCGTCGCGCAGCTCGAACCAGAGCTGTTCCGTGGCCGTATCGCCGGAGCCCGCCCAGGCCTTGCGGGCTTCCGCCCGCTGACGGTCCATGGCGGCATCGAAACCGGCCACATCGACGCTTAAGCCGCGGGCGCGCAAGGCGTCTTGCGTCAGGTCGAGGGGGAAACCGTATGTATCGTAAAGCTTGAAGGCCACCTCGCCCGCCAGCTCGTCACCGTCCTTCATGGCCGCCGTCTCGTCGCCCAAGAGTTTCAGGCCGCGTTCGAGCGTCTGGCGGAAGCGGGTTTCCTCCAGCTTGAGCGTTTCGGTGATGAGCGCCCGGGCGCGCTCCAGTTCCGGATAGGCCTCGCCCATCTCGGAGACGAGCGCAGGCACCAGCCGCCACATGAGCGGTTCGGCCGCACCCAGAAGATGGGCATGGCGCATGGCCCGGCGCATGATCCGGCGCAGCACATAGCCCCGGCCTTCATTGGCAGGCAGCACGCCGTCGGCGATCAGAAAACTCGCGGTGCGCAAATGATCGGCGATCACCCGGTGGCTCGCCACGCGGGTCTCGTCGGCGGGGGCGCCCGACGCGCTTTCGGACGCTTCGATCAGACGGCGGAACAGATCCGTGTCATAATTATTGTGCACGCCCTGAAGCACGGCGGCAATCCGCTCGAGCCCCATGCCGGTGTCGATGGAAGGTTTCGGCAGGTCGATGCGCTCGTCCTTCGTCACCTGCTCGTATTGCATGAAG
>CAZTCJ010000167.1:0-4097 GCA_964612085.1 uncultured Alphaproteobacteria bacterium | reverse complement strand
GATCCTGTTCATCGACGAGATGCATACGCTGGTCGGCGCCGGCAAGGCCGACGGCGCGATGGATGCCTCGAATCTGCTGAAACCCGCTCTGGCGCGGGGCGAACTGCACTGCGTCGGCGCCACCACTCTCGATGAATACCGCAAGCATGTGGAAAAGGATGCGGCGCTGGCCCGCCGGTTCCAGCCGGTTTTCGTGGACGAGCCCACGGTGGAAGATACCATCTCGATCCTCCGGGGACTGAAGGAAAAATACGAACTTCATCACGGTGTCCGGATCGCCGACAACGCCATCGTGGCGGCCGCGACCCTGTCCGACCGCTACATCACCGACCGTTTTCTGCCCGACAAGGCTATCGACCTGATGGACGAGGCGGGCAGCCGGATGCGCATGCAGGTGGACTCCAAACCGGAAGAGCTTGATGAGCTCGACCGCCGCATCATTCAGCTCAAGATCGAGCAGGAAGCGCTCAAGAAGGAAAGCGATACGGCGTCCAAGGACCGTCTCGGCAAGCTTGAGAGCGAGATCGCCGAACTGGAGCAGAAATCCGCCGGGCTGACGGCCCGCTGGCAGGCGGAAAAGGAGCAGATCGGACAATCCCAGCGCCTGACCGAACAGCTCGATCAGGCCCGTATGGATCTGGAACAGGCCCAGCGGCGCGGCGATCTGGCGAAGGCCGGTGAATTGGCTTACGGCGTCATTCCGGACCTGGAGCGTCAGCTCAAGACCCTGGCGGACCGGGAAGACCGGGCGGCGGGCGCGAGCCTCGTGGATGAGACGGTCACGGATGAACATATCGCCTCCGTGGTCTCTCGCTGGACCGGCATTCCGGTGGACAAGATGCTGGAAGGCGAGCGGGACAAGCTGCTGCGCATGGAAGCGGCCCTCCATGCCCGCGTCATCGGCCAGGACGAAGCGGTGAGCGCGGTCTCGAACGCCGTGCGGCGCGCCCGCGCCGGTCTGCAGGACCCTTCAAAGCCCATCGGTTCGTTTCTGTTCCTCGGCCCCACGTGCGTGGTCAAGACGGAACTGACCAAGGCGCTCGCGGGCTTCCTGTTCGATGACGATCAGGCGATCGTCCGGCTCGACATGTCGGAATTCATGGAAAAACATTCCGTGGCCCGGTTGATCGGCGCGCCTCCGGGTTATGTGGGATATGAGGAAGGCGGCATGCTGACGGAAGCCGTCCGCCGTCGGCCGTATCAGATCGTTTTGTTCGACGAGATCGAAAAGGCCCATGGCGACGTCTTCAACGTGCTCCTGCAGGTGCTCGATGACGGGCGTTTGACGGACGGGCAGGGGCGGACGGTCGATTTCCGCAACACCATGATTATCATGACGTCCAATCTGGGCGCGGAGCATATCGCCGGTCTGGCGGCGGATCAGGATGCGGAAAGCGCGCGGGATGCGGTGATGACCGCCGTGCGGGCGCATTTCCGGCCGGAATTCCTGAACCGTCTGGACGAGATCATCCTGTTCCATCGTCTGACCCGCGAGCATATGGGCGCCATCGTCGATATCCAGATCGCAGGGCTTCAACGGTTGTTGGAAGGCCGCAAGATCGCGCTCGATCTCGACGACAGCGCCCGGCGCTGGCTTGGCGAGACCGGTTACGATCCGGTCTATGGTGCGCGCCCCTTGAAGCGGGTGATCCAGAAACATCTTCAGGATCCGCTGGCTGACAGCCTGCTCAAGGGTGAGATCGCTGATGGGGCGTCCGTGTCGATCAGCGCCGACAAAAGCGGCCTGGTGATCAAACCTGCCAAACCGGCCAAGATGCGCATCGCATAAACACGCAAAAAAAAGCCCGGGTCGTGCAGACCCGGGCCTCTGATTGTTCCGGTGCGATTCAGATTACGGCTGGAGGACCGAGGCGGTGCGGGTCTCGGTCACTAGACGCGCCGCGGTTTTCCGCTCGCTGATCGACTCCATCGACTGCTTGAAGGCGGTCAGGACGGAGCCTTCCAGGCGGCGGCCCGTGGGCACTTTGATCGACAACGGATTGACCGGTGTGCCTTGCTTTCGCACTTCGTAATGCAGATGGGGTCCCGTGGACCAGCCCGTCGTGCCCACATATCCGATCACCTGGCCTTGGGTGACGCGCGTGCCTTTCTTGATGCCGCGAGCTATGCGCGACAGATGGCCGTAGCGGGTTTCATAGCCGTTGGAATGGCGGATCTTGATGAGATTGCCATAGCCCCTGGCGTTGCCAGCATGGGTGATGGTGCCGTTGCCGGCCGCGTAAATCTTGGTGCCGGTGGGGGCGGCGAAATCCACGCCGTTATGAGCCTTCCAGCGTTTGTGGATAGGATGGAAGCGTCGGCCGAAGCGGGAGGAAATCCGCGCGGCGTCCACCGGCGTGCGCATCAGGAATTTACGGATGCTGTTGCCGGACTCATCGAAATAATCGACCGTTCCGTCATCGGGCGTCTCGAACCGGTAGAGATTTTGCGTCTTGCCCGAATTGGTCATGGACGCGAACAGGATATCGCCCACTTTTAGCGGGTTGCCCCGGTCATCGATATATTCCGTGTAGAGGATTTCGAACGTATCGCCCTGGCGGATCTCGCGCTGGAAATCGACGCTGTATTGCAGGATCCGGACGAATTCGATGATGACCCGGTCCGGCACGCCTAGCTCGCGGGCGGCACCGAACAGGCTGGAGCGGATGGAGCCCTTGACCCGGGTCATGCGCTGTTCCAGTTGGTGAACGATCTCCTCGGCGATGAAATCGCCGTTATCGTCCACGCGCACCGCGACTTCCTTGTTGATGTCGCTCTTCATCCGCATGCCGATCAGCCGGGTCTCCATGGGCCAGTCGGGCGCGTTCGTCAGGCTGGCCTGGATGGGCGCGAGCGGGTTCCGGTCCTTGGGCGTGCGCAGCAGTATGACATGGACATTCTGGCCGGGCTGCAGGCGGCGCGGATTGAGGGTCGGGGTCATGGCCTTGATGGCCTGGTGCGCGCTCGTCCTGTCGGCACCGGCATCGAGCAGGGTCTTCATCAAGGTGTCGCCCGCCTTGAGCGCCACCGAAAACGTCTCGATCTTGGCCTTGGGCTCGAAGGCCTGGGGATCGAACTGGCTGGCGGTCCGGGCGGCGGCGCTCAAAGCCGTGGATATGGCCAGCGCCGGCATGGCGGCCGGCTGGGGGGCGCCCGCAACCGGAACCGTGAAAGCGGCCTGGCGCACCGGCGCGTCGGAGAGCGGCAGCGTGCGGTCGGGCGGGGCGCTCGCCTCCAGGCGGCGCTCCAAGGTGCGGCTGACCTGGATCGCCGTTCCGGCATCGAGGGTGGCTGCCGTCTGCGCCGTGCCGCCGCTGAAAATCAGCACGGCCGCCGCCGTGATCAGCAGCGCGGACATGAGCGACAAGGCAATCGCCAGGCGGCCGAGACCGCCACGGGTCACACCGGACGCGCGGCCGGAGCCGCCGAACGGCGATGCCGGCACGAGCTGATCCAGCTTGCGCCGCTCGTCGGCACTCAGAATCGAACGGTACTTGGATACTCTGTCACTGGTCATACGACACCCTGTATGAACCGGCCTGATCGGGCGGATAGTGCCAGGATGGCGTGCGTAGCGCGCTGTGCGCAACATAAGAACCGGCCATTTCCCTGAAATGGTCTGTTTCTCCTGCCAAGCACTGAAAATCCACGCAGCCCCTGAGGTTCGTCCGCCTTTACCGGCTCGTAACGAACACAGGACCCTGGTCTCATCCATTACCCCTGTCAACCGGACACGCCTAAACTCTTTCCAGTGTGCCGTGAGTCGCGGTGTTTCGGGATGGGACTTTTTTCACCTGTCCGTCTATTTATGTAAGCAAGGGCCGGGGCGCGGCCCTGGCACAAAGATGAAAATAAGGCGTTGACAATCCAATGATGGATTGTCATTCTAAACCTCTGCGCGGTTGACCCCCTTGCGGGTTGATCCGCCGGTGCTTCGCACCACTGACGGGATCCTGGCTTGGTCCAGGCCTATCGTCTCTTTTGAAAAGTAAAACGACACGGCCCAACCGGGCGCACTTTGTGCACTCCGGATAAGGCCGTTGCTCTTTGACATTGTAGTTTTGATGGGAGCGTGGTGGGCGGTTGTCCTGTGCGTG
>CAZTCJ010000166.1:0-4135 GCA_964612085.1 uncultured Alphaproteobacteria bacterium | reverse complement strand
AAATCTGCGCAGCCGCTCTTCGCCGGGTCACTTCTTCGCCTAGGTCGCCTTCGGATGGTTGCGCCAGGCGAAGCCGAAATCAGCGAAGGCGGATGGCGGGCCTAGGGGAACAAACCTCGAAACAGGGAACAGCCTTGAGCCTGCATCATGTGAGCACGGCGACCACCGGGAGCCGCGCGCAGCGGATGCAAACAAAAATGGCGGACCCGACAGGATTCGAACCTGTGACCTCTGCCTTCGGAGGGCAGCGCTCTATCCAGCTGAGCTACGGGTCCCAAAGGGCCGGGAGGCCCTTCTTTAGAAGTGGCAGGACACTATCCCAAGCCTCCCGGCCGGGCAACCACACCCTTTCGCGCCAGGACAGTAAGGGCGCGGACCAGAGAGCGCGAGACCAGGTATCAGGACGCTGGCGCCTTTCCGCCCGGCGCCGATGCCGGAGCCGCCTCCGCTTCCTCGCCCGCGTGATAGGTGAGCTGGAGGAAGATGTCTTCCAGATCCGATTCTTCCGTCGACAGGTCCTGGATGCGCACGCCCGCCTGCTGCACCAGGGCGATGAGATCGGAAATGCTTTCCCGGCTGCGGTTGTAGGAGAGCACCAGCCGGCCGTCGGGCCGCAAATCGACCTTGGGCCCCTGCCCGTCGCGCCACAGCCGTTCCGGTGTCAGGGCCTCGGGCACCGCATCGAGTGGCTCTTCCGGCTGGACGATCACGGCCTTTTCGTCGATCCGCGCCAGCAGATCCTCCGTGGTGTCGCAGGCCACCAGCGATCCCTGATGGATGATGGCGATGCGGTCGCACAGCTCCTCGGCCTCTTCCAGATAATGGGTGGTGAGTACGATGGTGGTGCCCCGCGCGTGGAGTTCGCGCACGTAATCCCAAAGCTGTTTGCGCAGCTCGATATCGACGCCGGCCGTGGGCTCGTCGAGCACCAGGACCGGCGGGGTGTGGACCATGGCCTTGGCGACCAGCAGCCGCCGGCGCATACCGCCTGAGAGCGTGCGGGCGTAGGCGTCCATCTGTTCCTCAAGGCCCACGGCGCGCAGGATCTCCTCCGTGCGGCGCTCGGCCTTGGGCACGCCGTAAAGCCCGCCCTGGATTTCCAGCGCTTCCCGGGGCGTGAAAAACGGATCCATATTGAGTTCCTGGGGCACGACCCCGATGGAGGCGCGCGCCTGGCGCGGGTTTTCGTCGATATCGAAGCCCCAGATCTTCATGATGCCGCTCGATTTGACGACAAGACCGGCCATGGTGTTGATGAAGGTGGATTTTCCCGCCCCGTTCGGGCCCAAAAGGCCGAAAATCGAGCCCCTGGGCACCCCTAAGGTCACGCCTTTCAGCGCTTCCTTGGGCGGCTGGCCCCCTTGCCCCTTGTAAGTCTTGCGCAGATCGATGGCTTCGATGGCGTTCTGGGTGTGGCTTTCGGTCAAAATCTCAGGCCCCATTCGTGTGTCTTTGGACCCTAGATAAGCCCTTGGCTATAGTCCGCCAACCCGCGCGCCCGATTCTCCAGGCCCGCGCACCGCTCAACCGCACGCCCGGGACCCTATCCGAGACCCATGACCAAAAAATCCGCATCCAAAGCCAAACCAGCCGCCGCCACAGGCCTCGCGAAAGGCGATCACCTTTATCTGGTTGACGGCTCGACCTTCATCTTCCGGGCGTTTCACGCCCTGCCGCCTCTGACGCGCAAGAGCGACGGGCTGCCCGTGGGCGCGGTCTCGGGCTTCTGCAACATGCTCTACAAGTTGCTTGAGGACACCAAGGCAGGCGATCAGCCCACCCATTTCGCGGTCATCTTCGATTACTCGTCCAAGAGCTTCCGCAATGAGATCTATGCGGACTATAAGGCCCACCGCCCCGATCCGCCGGAAGATCTGGTGCCCCAGTTCCCGCTGGTGCGCGAGGCGACCCGCGCCTTCAACGTCGCCTGCATCGAACAGGAAGGCTATGAGGCGGACGATCTGATCGCGACCTATGCGGAACAGGCCTGCGCCGCCGGAGCGAAAGTGACCATCGTGTCGTCGGATAAGGACCTGATGCAGCTCATCAATGACTGCGTGGTGATGTATGACGGCATGAAGTCGAAAACGATCGGTCCGGACGAAGTGCACGAGAAATTCGGCGTCGGGCCGGACAAGGTGATCGACGTGCAGGCGCTGGCGGGCGATTCCGTGGACAATGTGCCGGGCGTGCCGGGCATTGGCGTCAAGACGGCCGCCGAACTGATCAATACGTATGGCGATGTGGAAACGCTGCTCGCGCGGGCCGAAGAAATCAAACAGCCCAAGCGCCGCCAGAACCTGATCGACCATGCGGACATGGCGCGGATCAGCCGCCAGCTCGTCACCCTCGACCGGGCCGTGCCCGTGGAGGTGCCCGTGGGCGATTTCGCCGTGGAGGAGCCGCGCGCCAGCGATCTCATCGGTTTCCTGAAAGCCATGGGCTTCAACACCCTGACCAAACGGGTGGCCTCGGCGCTCGAGGTGGACGATCTCGACGCCATCGAGCCCGCCGACGTCAAGACGGGCGACGGCAAAGCGAAGGGCAAGGCGAAATCCAAGGCCGGACCGTCGAAATCGAAAGGGGATGCGGACGCACCGGGCGCGATCATGAACCGCAAGGCCATCGAGGCCAAGATCGACTCCGCTGCTTATGAAACGGTGACCACGGAAGACCGGCTCCAGGCCTGGATCGACAAGGCGATGGAGAAAGGGATCGTGACCGTCGATACGGAGACCACCTCGCTCGATGCCATGCAGGCGGATCTTGTGGGCGTCTCTCTGGCCGTGGCCCCGGGTGAGGCCTGTTACATTCCGCTGGCACACGGATTAAGCGGTGAATTGTCGTTCGACGACGCGCCCGAACAGATTGACCTGAAACAGGCGCTCAAATCCCTCAAGCCGCTGCTTGAGTCGCCCGCCGTTTTGAAAATCGGCCAGAACCTGAAATACGACGTGCTCGTCCTGAAACGCTATGGCATCGCGCTCGGGCCGCTCGATGATACCATGCTGCTTTCCTACGCGCTTGAGGCCGGGTTGCACGGCCATGGCATGGACGAGCTGTCGGAATTGCATCTGGGCCATACGCCGATCCCGTTCAAGGAGATCGCGGGCAGCGGCAAATCCCAGAAAACCTTCGACCAGATCGCCATTCCCGACGCCACGGCCTATGCGGCGGAGGATGCCGACGTCACCCACCGGCTTTACGGGTTGCTCAAACCCCGTCTGCCTGCGGATCATGCGGCGACCGTCTATGAGACCCTGGAACGGCCGCTGCTGCCCGTGCTGGTGGACATGGAACATGCGGGCATCAAGGTGGACCGGACGGTGCTCGCCCGGCTCTCCGGCGATTTCGCGAAATCCATGGAGACACTGGAAAAACAGGCCCACAAGCTGGCGGGCGAGAGTTTCAATCTGGGTTCGCCCAAGCAATTGGGCGAAATCCTGTTCGAGAAAATGGGCATCGGCAGCACCAAGAAGACCAAGACCGGTGCTTACGCAACGGGTGCGGACGTTCTGGAGGAACTGGCGGCGGAAGGCCACGACCTGCCCGCCACCATTCTCGACTGGCGCCAGGTCTCGAAACTGAAAAGCACCTATACGGATGCCCTGCCCGCCTTCATCCATCCCGAGACGGGGCGGGTGCACACCTCCTATTCCCTGGCCGCCACCACCACCGGACGGCTGTCGTCTTCCGACCCCAATCTGCAGAACATCCCGATCCGGACGGAAGAAGGCCGGGAAATCCGCAAGGCCTTTGTGGCGGAGGACGGCCACAAGCTGATCAGCGCCGACTACAGCCAGATCGAATTGCGGGTGCTCGCCCATATCGCCGATATCGGCGCGCTGAAAAAGGCCTTCGAGGATGGGCTCGACATTCCCGCCATGACCGTGGTGAGTATCGGGCTGCGAGGCGACTATACAGTGGAGCGATTCAAAGAGAATCGAGAGAAACTGGAAGCGTGGCTGGAAGAGCATGACGAGTGGACCGCCGATGGCGAGACCTACACCGGCGATGGCTTTGGCCTCCTGCGCTTTGGTGAAAGTGACGGCTATCTGCAAACCGCCGCCGATCATGCCACGCTGGCCAGCCAGGCCGAGGGTGCTTCGGCCCGGCTGCAGGAGCACGCCGACAA
>CAZTCJ010000165.1:0-4317 GCA_964612085.1 uncultured Alphaproteobacteria bacterium | reverse complement strand
ATTAACCCGGCGCCAGGCGATATCGGTGACGTGCAACAGGCCGTCCACACCGCCCAGATCGACGAACGCGCCGTAATCGGTGATGTTCTTGACCACGCCTTCGCGCACATCGCCTTCGCTCAGGTTCTCGACGATCTCCTGGCGCTGTTCCGCACGGGTCTCTTCCAGGACCGCGCGGCGCGACACCACGATATTGCCCCGGCGCTTGTCCATTTTCAGAATCTGGAAGGGCTGGGGCACGTTCAGAAGGGGGGTGACATCGCGCACCGGGCGGATGTCCACCTGAGAGCCCGGCAGGAAGGCCACCGCGCCGTCGAGATCGACGGTGAAGCCGCCTTTGACCCGGCCGAAAATCACGCCTTGAACACGCTCATTGGCCTCATAGGCTTTTTCCAGCCGGATCCAGGATTCTTCCCGGCGGGCTTTCTCGCGGCTCAGGATCGCTTCACCGAGCGCGTTCTCGACGCGCTCCAGGTAAACCTCAACCTCGTCGCCGACCTTGATTTCGCAGTCCTGACCCGGGGGCGTGAATTCCTTGAGCGCCACGCGGCCCTCGGTTTTCAGGCCCACATCGATGATCGCCATGTCGTTTTCGACGGCGATGACATTGCCTTTGACGACGGATCCTTCCTCAAGGGAAGTGCGGTCCAGGTTTTCTTCCAACAAAGCCGCGAAATCGTCCGTCGTCGGCGCGTAATCAAGATTGGGCTCATTGGCCGCGGTTGTTTCAGTCATTCAAGCTCCCACCGACGGAAATCAAAGGCATTCCCTCGTGCCCTTCCCGTCTTTATCCTCACTGCGACCGCTGCCGGGCCATGCGTCCCAGACCGGCGCTTGCGCGCCTTCCGGGCCCTGCAACGGCAAGTCGATACGGTTGTTCCAAGCCCTGGCATCTCCCGCATGGACCGGATATCCGCGCTGTACCGCCGCATTTCCAACGGGAAGCGGCGCACCCACGCGAAATCCTGAGCGAAATGCCGGGGCAGTGTGTGTTTTAGACGGCTGAAATGCACAATGCGCAGCCCGGTTTCGTGCCCGACCGGACACCCGTGCTCCGCCTGTACGATAATCACCCGTTAAGCCAGCGCTGCGTCGATAATTTCGCAGGCCACCAAAAACGTGGCTTCTATACTCAAATCTGTGGTGTCGAGCAAGTGGGCGTCTTGGGCCGCCCGCAAAGGCGCCACGGCGCGGGTGCTGTCGCGCTCGTCGCGGGCCCGCACATCCGCCAGAATATCGTCGTAAGACGTACCGTCGCCGGTCTTGGCCAGTTCCGCATGGCGGCGCCGGGCCCGGACCTCCGCGCTGGCGGTGACGAAGAACTTCACCGGCGCGGCCGGACAGACGATGGTGCCGATATCCCGGCCTTCAATGATCGCGCCTTTAACTGGTCTTTGACCGGCCACGGGGGGCTCGGCGGCGAAGCGGCGCTGAAAGTTGAGCAAGGCTTCGCGCACATGGGGGTGCGCCGAGACCTTGGACGCGGCCATGCTCATGGCCCGGGTGCGCAACAGGCTGTCGGGCACGTCGCGCTTGTGAAACTGGGCGGCGGCCTTGGCGGCATCCTCGGGATCGGCCGGATCCCCGCCTGCTTCCAAAACCAGATAAGCGACGCGGCGGTAAAGCAGACCGGTATCCAGATGAGCGAACCCGTAGTGCCGGGACAGTTGACGCGACAGAGTGCCCTTGCCCGAGGCCGCAGGCCCGTCGATGGCGATGACAAAGCCACCGCGCGCCGAAGACGCACCGCGCCCTGACGCCCCTTGAGCGGCTCCGTGAATGCGGTCATCCGCGTCCATGATTGTCATCCTGCATCCCCCAAGTCCCGCACGGGCCCCTCCGCCTGGAGGCCGCTGCGGCGTCTGTTGCGACATCACGGGGCCAGAGAGTGGCTCGATTCGATCACGGCGCCGAGACTTTCCATCAGCTCCGCGAAGCCGGGAAAACTCGTGGCGATCATGGCGGTTCCCTGGACAGTGACAGGCTCTTGGGCGCCTGACCCAAGAACCAGGAAAGCCATGGCAATTCTATGGTCGCCCAGACTGTCGATCATCGCGCTGCCGCGCACGCCGCCCGCGCCGCAGCCCAGAACTGACAAAGAATCTTGCGTTTCGTCAACATGCAGGCCGCACGCTTTGAGGCCGCGCGCCATGGCATCGAGCCGGTCGCTTTCCTTGACGCGCAGCTCGCTCAGGCCATGCATGACCGTTTTGCCTTCCGCGAAGGCGGCCGCCACGGCCAGGATGGGATATTCATCGATCATGGACGGCGCCCGCTCCGGCGGCACCTCCACGCCCTTCAAAGGGCTGCCGCCGCGCACCAAAAGGTCAGCCACGGGCTCGCCGCCGCTTGTCCGCTGGTTCCGGATCTCAAGATCCGCGCCCATTTCCTGGAGCGTCGCGATCAGGCCGATGCGCAGCGGATTCATCAAAACGCCCTCGATGACGATCTCCGCCCGGCTGACGATCAGGCCCGCCACCAGCGGGAAAGCGGCCGATGACGGGTCGGCGGGCACCGTGATCGCCTGGGGTATTAATTCCGGCTGCCCTGTGATTGTGATCACGCGGGTCCTGCCCTGCTCTTCCGTGCGGATCGCGGCGCCGAAGCGCGCCAGCATGCGTTCCGTGTGATCGCGCGTGGCAGCCCGTTCCACCACCGTGGTCTCGCCCGGCGCATGGAGCCCGGCCAGCAGAACGGCCGATTTCACTTGGGCGCTGGGCACCGGCGTCTCGTACCGGATCGGCATCAGCGGCGACGCGCCGGTCAGCCGCGCGGGCAGGCGCCCGCCTTCCCGGCAGTCCGCCTCCAGCCCCATGCGCCTGAGCGGCGCCAGCACCCGCTCCATCGGCCTGGACCGGAGCGAGCCGTCGCCGGTCAGCACCGACGTGAACGGATGACCGGCGAGCACCCCCATCATCAGCCGCGCGCCCGTGCCCGAATTGCCGAAATCCAGCACGTCCTCAGGCGCGCTCAAACCGGCGATGCCGCGTCCACGGACCGTCCAGACGCCCGCGCCGCCACGGCTCACGGGCACGCCCAGAGCCCGCAGCGCCTCGGCCGTACGCAAGACATCCTCGCCTTCCAGCAAACCGGAAACCGGTGTTTCGCCAATGCTCAAGGCGCCAATGATCAAGGCCCGGTGGGAAATGGACTTGTCGCCGGGCACCGTCACCCGGCCTTGAAGGGAGGGCACGGGCCGCGCGACCAGGCAACCGGCGGTGTCATGGGTCATTTGTGCGGAAGGCCTCTCGGCGTCTGACCGGCGCGCCGGCCTGGGCGAAATGGACTGAGATTATTCTTTGACAGGATCTGGCGTTCATGGCAATTGGGCGCCCACCTTACCGATCCAGTCTCCGGTTCGATACCAGCCCTTTCAAGGAAGCCTTTCAAGAAGACGGGAGAGAGTACCGTGGCGAAGCCCGAACTCGGAACCAAACGGACATGCCCGAACTGCGGGGCCCGGTTTTACGACCTGCATAAGCGCCCAATCGAATGTCCGAAATGCGCGCACAGTTTCGAACCCGAAGCGCTCGTGAAACCGCGCCGCACGCGCACGGCCAAGGCGGCCGCCGAAGAGGTCGCCGAACCCAAGGCCAAGGCGCCTAAGCCCGCCGACGAGGAGGCCCCGGAAGAAGAAGATCTCGATGAGGAGGAGATTGAGGACGAGGATCTCGACGACGAGGACGATGATGATGACGCCCTCGACGACGACGATACGGATGATGACGACGACGATGCCGAGGCATCCTCTAAAAAGCGCAAGAAGAAGAAAAAGAAGAAGCCCGCCGAGGCCCTTGCCGAGGACGACGATCTGCCCGATCTGGGCAGCGATGACGATGACGACGAGTCGGACGACGACGATGACGACGTCCTCGGCATGAGCGTGTTGGAAGACGACGACGATGACGATGACGATCTGACCGATATCGTCGAAAAAGACGACGACGAGAAAGACACCTGAAGGCGGGCTGGCGCTGGGCCGTCCCGCGCCCCGGCGGTTTTCCCTTGAACCGCCGTCCAGGACACAATAATTTCGCGCTTCCGCGCCGGTCCTGCCGGTGCGGGACCTTGCGAAGGGGCCGTAGCTCAGTTGGGAGAGCGCTACAATGGCATTGTAGAGGTCAGGGGTTCGATTCCCCTCGGCTCCACCATTTTTTCGCTCACGCCGTATTCGCTTCGCTCATCGGCTCCGCGGGGGCGGGCTGACCACCCGGCGCCCGGTCGGGCGCTGTTTGTGCGTTTCGAGGTTTCTCCCTCCAACTCCACCAGCCTTCGCAGCTTATCGAGGCGACAGCCGAGATTAGCGAGAAGGCTGTC
>CAZTCJ010000164.1:0-4358 GCA_964612085.1 uncultured Alphaproteobacteria bacterium | reverse complement strand
CCGTGAAGGCGGCCGCACCGTCGGCGCCGGCGTCGTCGCCAAAATCATCGAGTAACGCGTTACTCGGGTGCGGGGCGTGCTGACCGTCAGTGCGCCCCGGGCTCCCGGGTCAGAGGATAGAAGATCGCGATGCAAGGACAAACGATCAGAATACGGCTTAAAGCCTTCGATCATCGGGTTCTCGATACCTCGACCCGCGAGATCGTGAATACGGCGAAACGCACGGGCGCTCAAGTGCGCGGGCCCATTCCGCTGCCCACGCGCATCGAGAAGTTCACCGTGCTGCGCTCGCCCCATATCGATAAGAAGAGCCGCGAGCAGTTCGAAATGCGCACCCATAAGCGTCTTTTGGACATCGTGGACCCGACGCCGCAAACGGTGGACGCGCTGATGAAGCTCGATCTGGCCGCCGGCGTCGATGTTGAGATCAAACTGTAAGGCCGCAGGATTAGCGGAGAGTGAAAGAGATGCGCTCAGGCGTGATCGTTCAAAAGCTGGGCATGACACGGGTCTTCTCCGAGGAAGGCCGGCATGTGCCTGTGACCGTGCTGTCGCTCGCGGGCTGCCAGGTGGTCGCTCAGCGGACGGAAGACAAGGACGGCTACACGGCGCTGCAGCTCGGTGCCGGTAAGGCCAAGGTCAAGAATGTGGTCAAGGCCATGCGCGGCCATTTCGCCAAGGCGAAAGTGGAGCCCAAGCGCAAGCTGGCCGAATTCCGGGTGAGCCCGGACAATTTGATCGAGGTGGGTGCGGAAATCACCGCCGAACATTTCCTCCCCGGCCAGAAGGTCGATGTGGTGGGTACGAGCATCGGTAAGGGCTTCGCGGGCGCCATGAAGCGGCACAATTTCGGCGGCCTTCGTGCCTCCCATGGCGTGTCGATCTCCCACCGCTCCCACGGCTCCACCGGCCAGTGCCAGGACCCCGGCAAGGTCTTCAAGGGCAAGAAAATGGCCGGTCACATGGGCGCTGCCCGGGTCACCACCCAGAATCTGGAAGTGGTGAAGACCGATCCCGACCGGGGCCTGATCCTGGTGCGGGGCGCGGTGCCGGGCCCGAAAGGCGGCTGGGTGCTTTTGAGCGACGCGGTCAAGCGCGCGCTGCCTGACGGCGTGCCGATGCCCGGCGCGTTCCGGACGCTGGAGGATATCGCGGGCAAGGACGAAAAACCGGCTGAGGCTGAAGAGCCCAAGGCGGATGAGGCGGCCGACGCCGCGCCTGCTGACGAGGCTCCCGCCGCAGACGCTCAGCCTGAAGAGGCCCCTGCTGATGAGGCCAAGGCCGATGAGGCTGCGCAAGCGGACGGCGACAAAGACAAGAAAGAGGGCGCGTGATGAAAATCGATGTGATGACCCTCGATGGCGAGAAGAGCGGATCGGTCGAACTGGACGATACGATCTACGGGCTTGAGCCGCGGGCTGACATTCTGCACCGGGTAGTGAACTGGCAACTGGCGCGCAAGCGTCAGGGCACGCACAAAACCAAAGGCCGGGCCGAGATCGCCGGTTCGACCCGCAAGATCGTGCGCCAGAAGGGGTCCGGCGGTGCGCGGCACGGCAACCGTAAGGCGCCCCAGTTCCGGGGCGGCGGTAAGGCCCATGGGCCCGTGGTGCGCGATCACGCCCATGACCTGCCCAAGAAAGTGCGGCGTCTGGGCTTGAAACTGGCTCTGTCGTCCAAGGCGAAAGCGGACGAGCTGATCGTGCTCGACACGGCATCCCTGTCCGAGCCTAAGACCAAGGCGCTGCAGGAAAAGCTCGGCAAGCTGAAGCTTGCGTCCGCGCTTGTCATCGACGGCGGCGCGGTGGATGAGAATTTCTCCCGGGCGGCCAAGAATATTCCACTCCTGGACGTTTTGCCGGCCCAAGGTCTGAACGTGCGCGACATCCTGCGCCGGGACACGCTGGTGCTGACCAAGGCGGCCATTGAACAGATCGAAGCGAGGCTCAAATGAGCGAGCTTACCCATTACGACGTTATCCTGGGCCCGGTGATCACCGAGAAGGCTACCTATGCGTCGGAAAACAATCAGGTGACGTTCCGCGTGGCGCTTGATGCGACGAAGCCCGCGATCAAGGACGCGATCGAGACCTTGTTCAAGGTCAAGGTAAAGGCCGTCAACACCATGCGCGTGAAGGGCAAGCAGAAGCGCTTCCGCGGCATCAAGGGCCGCCGGTCCGATTACAAGAAAGCGATTGTGACGCTCGTTGACGGGCACACGATCGACGTGACGACGGGCCTGTGAGTAAGACGAGACTGAGGACAGACGATCATGGCACTGAAGACCTATAAGCCGATGACGCCGGGCCAGCGCGGTCTCGTTCAGGTGGACCGCTCCGGCCTTTACAAGGGCCGCCCGGTCAAGACCCTGACCGAAGGCCTGTCGAAAAAGGGCGGGCGGAACAGTCACGGCCGGATCACCGTGCGCCGCCGGGGCGGGGGCCACAAGCGCCTTTATCGCGTCATCGACTTCAAGCGGCGCAAAGTCGACGTGGCCGGAACGGTCGAGCGGCTGGAATACGATCCCAACCGGACGGCGTTCATTGCCCTGATCAAATATGAGGACGGCGAGCAGGCCTATATCCTGGCGCCGCAACGCCTGAAAGTGGGCGATACGGTGATCGCGGGCAGCCGCGTGGACGTGAAGCCGGGCAATGCCATGCCCCTGTCGTCCATGCCCGTGGGCACGATCATCCACAATGTGGAGCTGAAGCCGGGCAAGGGCGGTCAGATCGCGCGGGCCGCCGGGGCTTATGCCCAACTGGTCGGCCGCGATCTGAGCTATGCGATCCTGCGCCTGTCCTCCGGCGAACAGCGCACCGTGCGCGCCGAATGCATGGCGACCGTCGGCGCGGTGTCGAACCCGGATCATGCGAATATCAATCTGGGCAAGGCGGGTCGGGCCCGTTGGCTCGGCCGCAGACCGTCCGTGCGCGGCGTTGCCATGAACCCGGTCGATCACCCCCATGGCGGCGGCGAGGGCCGCACCTCGGGCGGCCGTCACCCGGTGACCCCGTGGGGCAAGCCCACCAAGGGGCGGCGCACCCGGTCCAACAAGGCGACCGACAAGTACATCGTTCGCGGGCGGAAGAAGAAGTAATGGCAACGTTAGGAGACGGAAGACCGTGCCTCGTTCTGTTTGGAAAGGTCCCTTTGTCGATGGCTATCTGCTGAAGAAAGCGGAAGCCGTGGCGACGTCCGGACGCAAGGAAGTGATCAAGACCTGGAGCCGGCGCTCGACGATCATGCCGCAATTCATCGGCCTGACTTTCGGCGTCTATAACGGTCAGAAACATGTGCCTGTGCTGATCACCGAAGAGATGGTCGGCCAGAAGCTCGGCGAGTACTCGCCCACGCGGACCTATTACGGTCATGGGGCGGACAAGAAGGCCAAGAGGAAGTAAGGGCCATGGGCAAGAAGAAAGCGGAACGCCGCTTGAACGATAACGAGGCGCGCGCTGTGGGCCGGATGATCCGCGTCAGCCCGCAGAAGCTGAACCTCGTGGCGCAGATGATCCGGGGCAAGAAGGTGGAAACCGCCCTGGCCGATCTGACCTTCTCGCGCAAGGCGATCGCGCGGGATGTGAAGAAGATTTTGCAGTCGGCCGTGGCCAATGCCGAAAACAACCACGATCTCGATGTTGACCAGTTGGTCGTCGCCGAGGCCTTCGTTGGCAAGAATCTCGTGATGCGCCGGTTCCGTCCGCGCGCCCGGGGCCGGGTGGGGCGGATCCTGAAGCCCTTCAGCCAACTGACGATCGTGGTCCGCGAACCGCAGGAGAGCGTGTAATATGGGACAGAAGGTCAATCCGATCGGGCTGCGGCTCGGCATCAACCGGAGCTGGGATTCGCGCTGGTACGCGGTTGCGGCTGAATATGGCCAGCTGATGCATGAGGATCTAGCGATCCGCGCCTATCTTCATAAGAGGCTGAAGCAGGCCGGCGTGTCGCGCATCATCATCGAGCGCCCGCACAAGAAGTGCCGCGTGACGATCTATACGGCGCGCCCGGGCGTGGTGATCGGCAAGAAAGGTGCGGATATCGAAAAGCTGCGCCGGGATCTGGGTAAGTACACGGACAGTGAGGTCTTCCTCAATATCGTGTAAATCCGCAAGCCGGAGATCGACGCGACCCTGGTGGCGGAAAACATCGCTCAGCAGCTTGAGCGCCGGGTGGCGTTCCGCCGGGCCATGAAGCGCTCGGTGCAGTCGGCCATGCGGCTCGGCGCCCAAGGGATCCGGATCAATTGCGGCGGCCGTCTGGGCGGCGCGGAAATCGCGCGGACCGAATGGTACCGGGAAGGCCGGGTGCCGCTCCATACGCTGCGCGCCGATATCGATTACGGCCCGGCGACGGCGC
>CAZTCJ010000163.1:0-4490 GCA_964612085.1 uncultured Alphaproteobacteria bacterium | reverse complement strand
CCGAGATCGAGGCCGAAAGCAACACGAAAATTCAGGCCGCTGAGTAAAGAAGCGGTATCGAGATCCCATCGGTGGCTTTAGACGCAAAACTTCAACGCATGCTCGACCGGTATGACGCGGTGCAGGCCGAAATGTCCGCGGACCACGTCTCGCCGGACGATTATGTCGCTCTGTCCAAGGAATATGCCGATCTGACGCCGGTCATCACCGCGATCCGCGAGCTGGACTCCGTCGAACAGGAACGCGCGGGCCTTCAGGATATTCTCGGCGATGGCAGTGCCGATGCGGAGATGACGGCGCTGGCCCGCGAGGAGCTGACGGATCTGGACGCGCGCCTGCCGGACCTGCGCCGCGGCGTCCAGATCCTGCTCCTGCCCAAGGACGAGGCGGACGACAAGAGCGCCATTCTGGAAGTGCGCGCGGGCACCGGCGGCGACGAGGCGGCCTTGTTCGCGGGCGACCTGTTCCGCATGTATCAGCGCTATACGGAACAAAAAGGCTGGCGGGTCGAGATCATGGAGGCGCGCGAGTCTGAGTTGGGCGGCTACAAGGAGATCGTGGCGTCCGTGTCGGGGCAGGGCGTCTTTGCCCGGCTCAAATACGAATCGGGCGTCCACCGGGTGCAGCGGGTGCCGGAAACCGAAGCGGGCGGACGGATCCATACCTCCGCCGCGACCGTCGCGGTGCTGCCGGAAGCCGAAGACGTGGATGTGGAGATCAACGACGCCGATCTGCGTATCGATACCTACCGGGCGAGCGGCGCGGGCGGCCAACATGTGAACACCACCGACAGCGCCGTGCGCATCACCCATATCCCCACAGGCATCGTCGTGGCCCAGCAGGACGAGAAATCTCAGCATAAGAACAAGGCGAAGGCGCTTAAAATCCTCCGGGCCCGTCTTTATGAGGAAGAGCGCCGCCGCCGCGAGGAGGAACGCGCCGCCGACCGTAAGGGACAGGTCGGCTCTGGCGACCGGTCGGAACGCATCCGCACCTATAATTTCCCCCAAGGCCGCGTGACCGATCACCGGGTCAATCTGACGCTTTACAAGCTCGACAAGGTGATCACCGGCGAAGCGCTCGACGAGATCGTTGACGTGCTGATCGCCGAGGACCAGGCAAGCCGTCTGGCGGCCATGGACGAGGCGGGCTGATGACCGGGGGCGGGCCGGGCGTGACCCTGGCGCAGGCGCGTCTTCAGGCGGCCCGTCGGCTCGCGGAAGCGGGCATTGCCCAGGCGGCTTTCGAGGCGCGCCTTCTGGTGGCGCACGCGGCCGGTTGTCCGCCTGAGGATCTTATCCGGGACCCGGACCGTCTGGTTCCGGCCGAGGCTAGCGACCGGCTTGCCGCTCTTGTCGAGCGGCGGGCGCAAAATGAGCCCGTCGCCTATCTGACCGGCCACAGGGAATTCTGGAGCCTGGACCTGGAGGTGACCCCGGACACGCTTATTCCGCGTCCGGATAGTGAAACTTTGATTCAATCCGCCCTGTGCTCTTTGGAAACTGGAAAGCCTGTGCGGCGTATTCTGGATCTGGGCACGGGATCGGGCTGTTTGCTGCTCGCGCTGTTGTCGGAATGTCCCGGAGCCTGGGGCCTGGGTGTGGATATCAATGCCGATGCAATCGCCGTGGCGCGCCGGAATGCGTGGCGTGTGGGTTTGAAGGACCGTGCGCATTTTGCCGCTGGCAATTGGGCCGATGCGGTATCGGGCGAATTCGATGTTGTGCTCGCGAATCCTCCCTATATAGGGCATAATGAAATGACGAAACTTCCTGACAGTGTGCGCAGGTTCGAGCCTGCCAGGGCGCTTGACGGCGGCCCGGACGGGCTCGATTGCATCCGCCGGATCTTGAACGATTTGCCGCGCCTCTTGACGTCCGGCGGTATTGCGGTCATGGAGTTCGGCGCGGACCAGAAAGCCGATGTGGCGGATCTGGTTGAACGTGAACCTAAGCTGAATGAGCCTGCGTTTTTTCAGGATTTGGAAGACCGGACTCGCTGCGTTGTGTTGCAGTTTGAGCCACGCCGGAAGGCAGGCCGCGCCTTAAAAAAAGCTTAACACTCTCGATGGATACAGGGCGAAAAAAAGGGGTTGGATTGCTCCGCGACAGTCGCTAGGGTCAAGATAAAGAACGGCAAAGAATGTCACGTCATGCAGCCGGCTTGATATGCCGTTTTTCCGATGGGAGCCAGAACAGAAGCTCCGTTGAACAGGTTGCAGTAGCAATGGTCTCCGTATGCTGATGGTGTCGGCGCTGTTCCTGGACAGCGTGTAGGATACGTTTCGGTAAATGATGTTTGGTGATGGCACGCCTCCCGATACCAGTCGGACCGTTGCGAGAAACAGGGGCTTTGGTGCGGCCGATGTGACAATCGTGTCTTGTACCCGCCGGTTTCAATGCCAAATTCAGTGACTGTTTCGATCTGGATGTCGTGCCTTGGCGATGGCTAATGTGTTGATACGGTAGCGGATAAACTCTTCCGGGTGCTGCCGTTGTTTCGCCTTAGAGTAAGATTATGGCCATGTTCAATCAGAGTACGGCACAAGGCATGTCTTAAAAGCCGGATGCGGAACTCGCGGAGGATGGGTCGGTAGACACAGGTGCGAAGCCGGAGAATGATGTCCGGCGCTGTTTGCGGGGATCGGGCCGCCGGTTTTCTGCTAAGCTAACGCACGGGACTAGTTTGATCTTCAGCATGGTGCAGATACGATGCGGTAAGTCCTGAAATGGGCGTAGCCGCGCGGCCTTTTAAAGGGTGTGTCGTCCATGCAGTCGTAGCGCCGCTTCTGTTTTTTCGGGAGGCGGCTTTGAGGGGGTGAGGTGAAATACCCTGATCCTGGTTTGGTGCAGTTCAATCTGTAAACTGAGCAGAGGACCGATGAGGCAAGCTCAAAATTCTAAGCGTGCACGCGGGCGTAACCGCAAAGTCGTCAATCAAATGAGCCGGACGCTCGACAGCAATGGACCGGATGTCAAAATCCGGGGCACGGCGTCTCACATCTACGAGAAATATCAAACCTTGGCGCGGGACGCGAACTCGTCTGGCGACCGGGTCATGGCTGAGAACTACCTTCAGCATGCCGAGCATTATTTCCGCCTGATCAACGCTATGCAGGCCGCAAGTCAGGCTCAGGCGCAGCCCGGCGCCAATGGCGCGACTGCCAGTGACGCGGGCAAGGCGGCGGAAGCCGCGCCTGCCGGAGACGAAGCGGCCGAAAGCCCGGCGGATGCCGCCGCGCCGCGTTCGCGCGCCAATGGCCGCGGCCGTCGCCGGTCTGAGAGCAATCGCGGCAATGGATCGGGTGCCCAGTCGAAGAAAGCCGATGTGTCCGCGCCTGAACTGCCCTTGACCGACAAGGACAGGGCTGCGGCATCCGAGGCCAAGGAAGCGCACGCTTAGGACAGCCGCCTCGGTGCGCTGTTCACGGGCCCTCCCGGCGAACGCAGGCGGACAGGCCGATCGCGGTCCCATAAGGATCACGGCCGGTTTTCACGCTTCGCGCTGATCCTGATCAACGTTTTTCTTCTCCTATCCGTTTAGAGCCGAACGGTCACGGCCTCGCCGTGCGCCGGCGCTCTTGTGTTGCCCATTTATCACACCATATGTGGAGCATCGGTGCTGTAAATGCAGGCCGGTGTCTGGACTAAACGGGCCGCTGCCATGCCGAAAACGCTGGATAACACCAGCCGGGTGGGTGCGGTCCCGGGTGACACGCATTTGTGCCCAAGGGGATCCCAATGGATTTTGAAACCTACACAGAACGCTCGCGCGGCTTTCTTCAATCCGCTCAACAACTGGCCTTGCGCTCGGGCCATCAGCGGTTCGTGCCGGACCATGTGCTGAAAGTGCTGCTGGACGATGAGGAGGGGCTGGCCGCCAATCTGATTCAGGCGGCGGGCGGCACGCCCAAGACCGCCTATATGGCCGTGGAAGAAGCGCTGGCGAAACTGCCGAAAGTGGAAGGCAGCGGCGCCGGTCAATTGTATCTGGCGCCCGAGACCGCCAGCCTGTTCGACCAGGCCGAAAAACTTGCTAAAAAGGCGGGCGACAGTTTCGTGACCGTCGAACGCCTGTTGCTGGCGCTGGCCATGGGCAAGGGCTCGGCCACCGATGCGCTCAAAGCGGCCGGGGTCACGCCCCAGGCGCTCAATGGCGCGATCAACGATCTGCGCAAAGGCCGTACCGCCGATAGTGCGTCTGCGGAAGACGGTTACGATGCGCTCAAGAAATATGCCCGCGATCTGACGGACGTGGCCCGCGAGGCTAAGCTCGATCCGGTGATCGGCCGGGACGAGGAAATCCGGCGCACCATTCAGGTGCTGTCGCGACGGACCAAGAACAATCCGGTGCTGATCGGCGAGCCCGGCGTGGGCAAGACGGCGATCGCCGAAGGCCTGGCCCAGCGCATCGTCAATGGCGACGTGCCGGAATCCTTGCGGGACCGGAAGCTGCTGGCGCTCGACATGGGCGCGCTGATCGCGGGCGCG
>CAZTCJ010000162.1:0-4505 GCA_964612085.1 uncultured Alphaproteobacteria bacterium | reverse complement strand
CAGCGGGCAAAGCCGACCCGTCACGGCATCAACCGTTTATGGGTCCTGACCCTAATTTAGCTCTGTTTTTTGCTGCCGCTTGACTGGCGGTCTTGCCAATACTTCCAGCATGAACCGCTTCCGGTGCCGGGCAGGCTGACGGTTTGGCTCGATTCCCAGGGCGTGCCCGGCGAAGGCATCCAGAGCGGAAATAAAGGCGTATCAATCTAAAGTCCTTTGGCGAGATGGCTTGGGACGGTACGATTACAGCCTTCGCCTGGAAAACCGGGCGCAAAAGACGGTTGGGGTTGGGGGCGACGCCATGAGCGAGGACAAGTCGGATCTTTTACGGTCCCTCACGATCGATGAGACCGCCAGGGCGCAGGCCCAGGGCGGCAGCAATTGGGTCGTGACCTTGATCATCGTCATTGTCGTAGCCGCCCTGTCCGCTCTCGGCGGCGTGTATTGGCAAAGCACGCGCATGCCGGAGCCCGAGCCGGTCTCCGCCTCCCGGCCGCCGCCGGCGCAGTCCTCAACCAACACGCAATCGTCTCCGGACCCTGCACCCGTGGCCCGGCGCCGGGGCCTGATCGCCTCGGGCTATGTGGTGGCGCGCCGCCGCGCGACGGTATCGGCCGAGCTGACCGGCCGTCTTCTTGAGATTTACGTGGAAGAAGGCGCCAAGGTCGAAGAAGGCCAGGTCCTGGCCCGGCTCGACGGCAAACTCGCGGAAATCGATCTGGCTCTGGCGCAGGCCCGCGCCGACGTGCAGGAAGCCAATGCCGATGCCATCGAAGCGGATCTGCGCGAGGCCCGCGCGGCACTGTCCCGGGCGAGCGAATTGGCCGAGCAGCAGTTCTCCTCCCGGGCGGATCTCGATCTGGCCCAGGCCCGCGCCGCCGGTCTGGCCGCCCGGCTCGAAGGCGCCCGCGCCGAGGCGCTGGTGGCGCGGCTTTCCGCCGACCGGCAAGCCGAACTTGTGGACCGCTTTAATGTGCGCGCGCCGTTCTCCGGCGTGATCATCGAAAAGAACGCGCAAGTGGGCGAGATCATCTCGCCGGCCTCGGCGGGCGGCGGCTTCACGCGCACGGGCGTCTACACCCTCGTGGACATGGACTCCCTCGAAATCGAGGTGGACGTCAACGAAGGCCAGATCCAGAACATCGCCCCCGGACAATCGGCGACCGCCGTGCTCGATGCCTATCCGGATGTCGATTTTCCGGCCACGGTCATTGCGATCATTCCGACCGCCAACCGGGACCGGGCGACCATCCAGGTGCGCGTCGGGTTCGATGAACTCGATCCGCGCATCCTGCCTGAAATGGCGGCGAAAGTGACATTCGATACGGGCGGCCGCTGAGCGGGCCCGGCGATTTGACGACAGAGGTACATGATGGCTGAGACCCAGGATACGCTCATCGCCCTTCAGGCCGTGACCAAGCGCTATACCCGCGGCAAGGAAACCCTGACGATTTTCGACAAGCTCGACCTGTCGATCCCGAACGGGGACTTTATCGCCATGATGGGGCCGTCGGGCTCGGGCAAGACGACACTGCTCAATCTTTTGGGTGGGCTCGACCGGCCCGATGACGGCGTTATCCGCTTTCAGGATACGGAAGTTCAGAAGCTGGGCCAGACCCAGCTCGCCGCCTGGCGGGCGGCCCATGTGGGCTTTATCTTTCAGTTCTACAATCTGATGCCGACCATGAGCGCGGCCAAGAATGTGGAAATTCCGCTTCTGCTGACCAAGCTGGGCGGCTCGGAACGCAAGAAGCGCGTCAAGACGGCGCTCGAACTGGTGGGCTTGAGCGAACGTTCCGGACACAAACCGAAAGAGCTTTCCGGCGGTCAGCAGCAGCGGGTGGCCATTGCCCGCGCGATCATCGCTGATCCGCAACTGATCCTGGCGGACGAGCCGACCGGCGATCTGGACCGCTCAACCGCCGTTGAAATCCTCAATCTCCTGCAAAAGCTCAATACGGAACTGGGCAAGACCATCGTGATGGTGACCCACGACCCGGAGGCCGCCGCCTTCGCCAAGCGCACGCTGCATCTGGACAAGGGCCAGTTCGAGGAACGGGAGATGCGCCCATGAAGGATCTCGGCCTCATTCTGAATGGCCTGACGCGCAAGTTCTTCCGTACCCTGCTCCTTGTTCTGGCGATCTTCGTGGCCTTTCTGATCTATGGCGTGTTGGGCAGTTTCAACGCCTCGCTCAATGCCGATGCCGATATGGCGGCGGATAACCGTCTCATTGTGGCCAACAAGATCAATTTCACCCAGCCTCTGCCCATCGCGTACGTGAACCGGGTCAGCGCGATCACGGGCGTCGATGCGGTTTCCTACAGCCAGTGGTTCGGCGGCTATTTCCAGGAACAGAGCAATTTCCTGCTGATGTTCGCGGTGGAACCGGAAAGCTATCTGGATATCTATGACGAATATCTGATGCCGGAGGATCAGAGGCAGGGCTTCATCGAGGACCGCTCGGGTCTTCTGGTGGGCCGCACGATCGCTGATCAATATGGCTGGAGCGTGGGCGATCAGATCCCCATCAGCAGCAATATCTGGTCCCAGGCGGACGGATCGCAGACCTGGACCTTCACCATCCGCGCGATCTATGACGGCGCGGAAGCCCAGACCTCCACCAATACCGTCTTTATGCACTATGAGTATCTGGACGAAAGCCGGTCGTTCGCCAACGACCTGATCGGCACCATGGTGATCCGCACCACTTCGCCGAGCCTGAATGAGCGCGTCATCGAGACCATCGACAGCCAGTTTGCCAATTCCCGCTATGCCACGCGCACCACGACACTCGCCGCCTTCGAGGCGGCCTTCGTTGAGCAGATCGGCAATATCGGCCTGATCGTCAGCAGCGTGACGGCCGTGGCCTTCGTCACGGTGCTGTTGATCGTGGGCAACGCTATGGCCGGCTCGATCCGGGAACGCACCCGCGAGATCGCGGTCCTGAAGACGCTCGGCTTCACAGGCGGGCGGATCGGGCGGATCCTGTTCAGCGAAACCCTGATCCTGTCCCTGGTCGGCGGCGGCCTGGGGCTGCTGGCGGCGCAAGGCGCCACAGCCGTGCTGGCCAATATCGGCGGCTTTTTCAGCAATGTCATTCTGACGCCTCAGATCCTGCTGACCGGGTTCGGCTATATCCTGCTGCTTGCATTGCTGACCGCCGCCATTCCGGCCTATCTGGCCTTCCGCCTCAGTATCATTTCCGCGCTTGGAAGGGAGTGAGCCCATGAGCATGTTGCGCCAGGCCAGAACCGTCACCGCGCTGTCGCTCCAGACCCTGCCGAGCCGTTTCTGGCCGTCCTTTTCGACCGTGCTGTCGGTGGGGCTGGTGGTTGCCGTGCTGATCGCTTTTCTGGCCATGTCGAACGGCTTCTCCAAGGCCTTGAACGGCACGGGCTCCGACACGGTCGCCTTCGTCACGCGGGCGGGCTCGGACGCGGAGATCAACAGCGTTATCAGCCGAGAGCAGCAGCGTCTGCTGGAAGAAGCCCCGGGCGTCGCCCTGGGCGCGGATGGCGAACCGCTGGTCTCGCCCGAACTCTATGTGATCGTGGACGGTTTCAAGCGCTCGTCCGGCTCGCCGGTCAATCTGCCCATGCGCGGGGTCGGACCGAAAGGCCCGCCCTTGCGCACCGATTTCGAGATTATCGAAGGCCGGATGTTCGATCCGGGCACCAATGAAATCATCGTCGGCCGGGGCGCTCTGCGCGAATTCACCGGTTTCGAACTGGGCCAGGAAGTGCGCTTCGCGACCACCACCTGGCGGATCGTCGGCGTCTTCGGGGTCGGCGGCAGCGTCTTCGAAAGCGAGCTGTGGGCCGATCTGGGCGTGGTGCAGAACCTGTTCAACCGGGGCTCGACGGTGCAGACGGTCCGGGCCCAGCTCGTGAACGACGCGCCCGCGACGCTTGAGACCTTCAAAGACTATCTGGCGGACGATCCGCGCCTGCAACTCGATGCGACTACGGAACAGGCCTATTACGCAGGCCAGTCGGACGGTCTGGCGACCCTGGTCTTTTTCGGCTGGGCCATCGCCATCACCTTGTCTTTCGGGGCGCTCGCAGGGGCCATCAACACCATGAACACGGCGATCGAGGCGCGGGCGCGGGAAATGGCGACCTTGCGCGCCATCGGTTTCGGCGGCTTTTCCGCCTTCGCCGCCGCCATGGTGGAATCCCTGTTGCTGTCGGTGCTGGGCGGCCTGCTCGGCGCGGTGGGCGCATTCCTGATCTTCGATGGCTTGAGCGCATCGACCCTCGGCGGCAATTTCACGCAAGTGGTGTTTTCCTTTGCCGTCGGTCCAGAGCTGGTGGTCAATGGGCTGATCATCGCCGTGCTGATCGGCTTGATCGGCGGCTTTCCGCCTGCCCTTGCCGCCGCCCGCCAGCAGGTTCTGAAACTCGGCGCGCGCTAAGACCTCTTTTGAAAATAGGCATCACCGGCCCGCTACCCCACCCGGCCGCCCCAAAAGGGGGTCCCAGGAGGGGGGGGGGGGGGGGGGG
>CAZTCJ010000161.1:3415-4520 GCA_964612085.1 uncultured Alphaproteobacteria bacterium | reverse complement strand
GGAACTGACCCCGGTGACGCTCCAGCTCCGCAAACACGCGGTACCGGCCTTCTTCCCGCAAGCTCTCAAGCTGCTCTTGGAAATAGGCATCGTAATTCATTGCGGTGGTCTCCCCTGGGCGGCCCTGTAGCTTCATGCGCGATTCTAGAGAAATTCGGCGCGTCACGCCATGCGGCCTGCGCGCCTGATCGCTAACGGTAGAGATATGGCGTTAAGGAAGCACGGACAGCGGGGCAAAAGGAACCACCCGAGGGCAGGCCCCGTTCCTCGGCGGGCGGGCCCGTTCAGGCCGCTGCCGCTTGAGCGGACCGGCGCTTCAGGCGCAGGGCCACCAGGCCGAAGCCCAGGATCATCATGACCCAGGTGGCAGGCTCTGGGGCCGAGGACACCAGGGTCGTGGTGGTGACCAAGGTCGTCGCGACCGGATCCACCACCTGGGCAGGAAGGCCATAGGCCACATTGTCGAAGCCGATCAGCGGGGCACCCTTATAGGGTGTAATGGAAATGGTTTTTAATCCTTTCGGGGCAATCACGCCAACGAATTTGGGCTCCTGCTTTGCCAGAGTGAAGCGAAACCTCAAACGTGTGCCGTCCGTTTCTTCAACATTCAAATCGAAATTCCGATTGGCCATATGGTTTTCGTAGGCAACATCCAATCCGAACGCAGTATAAGTGTCGTTCAGATCGAAAAAGTTGCCTACCGACCGCTGATCCTTATACATGACGGCCTTGTTGCCGTCCGTGACCGCAGACCCTAATGCAGTATTGGTCTTATCGATTGTTTGCAGGAGATTGACGCCTCTGTCGTCCCCGGTCTCGCTGACACTGAAACCATCGAACGTAAATGTCTGGGCGCTGCCTGCCGGCGCACTCTCAAAACTCTCCGTAAAAAGCGGCGCGCCGGCCGCCGCCAGGAACGCGTCCCGGTCGGTGTAGAAGGTCACCACCGCCTGTGCGCTGCCCGTAAAGGACGGCACGGCGGCGAGCAGGATAAGAGCTGTCAAAAACGCTCTCATGTCAGATCTCCCCCATACGGGCTTTTCCAAAGCGCATAGCCAGACCCCGGACACATATGGTCTCTCTGGCCCTAAACCCGTGATTTCGC
>CAZTCJ010000161.1:0-3315 GCA_964612085.1 uncultured Alphaproteobacteria bacterium | reverse complement strand
TTAAGTATGAGTGAAAATTAACATTCTGGCTATAGACAAATACGGAATCGTCAGATCCGGCCTGCAACCGGTCCGATGAGCCTTTGAGTCATGCCAGGGAGCGGGTTTGCGCTCTAGCGCGTCTAGCGCGGGATCAGCCGTCGGTACAAATGCCAGGTGGCGTGACCGAGCACGGGCAGTACCACGGCAAGGCCGATGAACAGCGGGATCGAGCCGATCACCAGGCTGATGGCGATGAGGAAGCCCCACATGGTCAGCGTCATGGGATTTTTGGAGAACGCCTTGAACGAGGTGGCGACGGCCACCCGCGCGCCCACCGGCTTGTCGAGCAGCATCGGAAACGACACGACGGTCAGCACCAGCACCAGAAGGGCAAAGAAGAAGCCGACCACATTGCCGATCAGCAGCAATTGATGGCCCGCCGGGGTGAACAGCACGGTCTGGGCGAAGGCTTCCAGCGAGTCCGGCATGGCCGGACCGATGGTCGCCGAATAAATCAGATTGGCGGCCGTAAGCCAGGCCAGGAAAACTCCGCCCAGGATCAGGCCGAGCAGGGCGATGGGCCGGATGGAGTCCGAGCCGATGGTGCGCAGGGCGTGTTTCCAGGAGACAGGCTCGCCCTGTTCCCGGCGCCGGCTGATTTCATAGAAGGCCAGCGAGATCACCGGACCGATCAGGGCGAAACCGGCGGCCAGCGGATAAAGCATCGGCAGGATGTTGTAATCGAGGATCAGGCTGGCCGAGATCAAACCGATCAGCGGATAGAGCACGGCCAGGAACACCACATGGCTGGGCTTTTCCTTGTAGTCCTCGAAGCCGGCCGACAGGGACGCCATCAGATCGCCAAAGCCGATATCGTTGATCTCCGGCGTCTGGGGAATGCTTTCGTCGTTCATCGCCATGGTCATGCGTCTCCTGCCCGTGGTGAGATCCGATGTGCCTGCAGTATCGGCTGTTTTGTTCTTAAAGAACCATATCGCGTTCGCGATAGCCTCGCCTTATCAAAAAAGGGGGGGCCGATCCCATTGCTTTCTTGCGTTCAGGGGCGTCCCGGGAACGGGCTGGCCAGGCGTCTCCATATGCGTCTTGCGGCACGGGTCCAAAAGAGTGTTCAGACGAATCGGAAATTGCCAAGCTGGGGTAGATTTTTTGAAATGGTTGCAGGGGGGATGCGGCCGGTAACAGAGGGGACACTATGATCGACGAGGCAGCGGCTTTCAGGGAATTGCAGAAACGGCTCGACAGGCAGTTCGAGCAGGTGTGGTGGGATCCGCTGGCGCCGCGCACCGTGGTGGTCGTCCCCAGCCTGACGCTCGATCAGGAAGTGCTCGCCCGGATCACCGGCATTCATCATTACGAAGAGCGTATGCTCTGTCTGCTGCTGCTGCTGCGGATGCCGCGCACCAGGGTGATCTATCTGTCGAGCACGCCGATCCCCGAGGTCATCGTCGATTACTATCTGCATCTGCTGCCCAGCGTGCCGGCCCATCACGCCCGGGCGCGCCTGACCATGCTGTCCTGTCACGACAGTTCGGTGGCGGCCCTGACCGACAAGATCCTGGCCCGGCCCCGGATGATCCAGCGCCTGCGCCAGGCCATCGCGGGCGGCGGCCCGGCCCATATGAGCTGTTTCACCGTCTGCGAGGCGGAGCGCACGCTCGCCTTGCGTCTGGGCATTCCGATTTTCGGCTGCGATCCGGATCTGCTGCCGCTGGGCTCGAAGAGCGGCTCGCGCAAGATGATCCGGGAGGCGGGCGTGGCCGTGCCCGAAGGCTTCGAGGATCTTTACGACGCCCATCAGGTGGCTGATGCCTTAACCGAGCTGCGCGCCCGCAAACCGGGCCTGCGCCGCGCCGTGGTCAAGCTCAACGAAGGTTTTTCCGGCGAGGGCAATGCGGTGTTCCGCTTCGACACGGCCGACCCGGATGCGCGCATCAGGGCCGCGGATCTGCCGGGTCTCGCCTTCGAGGCCAAGGACATGACCTGGGAGATCTTCAACGCCAAGATCGGCCAGATGGGCTCCATCGTCGAAGAGTTCATTGAAGGCGACGTCAAGCGCTCGCCCTCGGCCCAGTTCCGCATCTTCCCCGGCTGCCAGGTGGAGACCATCTCGACCCACGACCAGGATCTGAGCGGCGATTCAGGCCAGATCTTCGTGGGCTGCCTGTTTCCGGCCGATGACGACTACCGCCTGACGATCCAGGCTCTGGGCAAGACCGTGGCCGACCGGCTCTGCCAGGAAGGGGTGCTCGGGCGCCTGGGCGTCGATTTCATCTCCGTGCTGCGCGAGGACGGCTGGCACCACTACGGCATCGAGATCAATCTGCGTAAAGGCGGCACCACCCATCCGTTCCTGATGCTGCAGTTCCTGGTGGACGGCTCCTACGACGCGGAGACCGGCCATTACCGCTCGCGCCACGGCCTGCCGTGCTTTTATTACGCCACGGACAATCTGCAAGGCCCGGATTATGAAGGGCTGACGCCTGCGGACGTGATCGATATCGCGGTGGACAAACAGCTCCATTTCCACAGCGCCAGCCAGGAAGGGGTGGCCTTTCACCTGATCGGCGCGACGTCGGAATTCGGCAAGCTGGGGATGGTGTGCGTCGCCCGCACGCCTGAGGATGTCCGCCGCCTCTATGAAGAGACCGTGGCGAGCTTCCAATGCGGCGCGGGCAATCCGGGGTGAGGGACGGCGGGTTGGCCCTTGACGGCGCGTGGCAAAGTGCCAACTATCCACCTCCCCGGCGTTCGCGGGCGTCGTATAATGGCTATTACCCTAGCCTTCCAAGCTAGAGATGCGGGTTCGATTCCCGCCGCCCGCTCCAAGTCCTCGTCTTCCTCTATGAACGCCTAAGCGATGCTGGGAAGCATGACACGACAAGCTTATCCGATCTTTGATTTAGATGCCTCTGAACGGCAACTATACTTCCCGATTGCTTAGGGCGGTCCTTGAATAAAGTAACAAAACCGCCATATCAGAATCCGGTTTCCACGACCGCATTTCACCAAACGCGCGATGCTGTTTAACCTTCTGATTCCATTTGGAAATCAGGGTCATGAACGTGTCCCGGGCGGGGGGCGAACGCGTCCGTGATGGCCAACCGGTAACGGGAGGCTGGACGAACGGCCCCGAAATGTGAATAAAGCCCGGACCGGTTCGTCATCGGCGGCCGGTTTGTCACGGAAACCGCTTATCAACGTCTGGCAGGCTTGGTGATCCGCACCATTGATCTGCCGCTAGAGAAACGGGGTGCCACGATGGCCAAGGAGAAGTTTGAGAGGAATAAGCCGCACTGCAACATTGGCACGGTT
>CAZTCJ010000160.1:0-4640 GCA_964612085.1 uncultured Alphaproteobacteria bacterium | reverse complement strand
GGGGCGCGCATTCCCGGCGCGGCGGCAGATCGCCGCCCATGGCGTCCAGGCCCGGGAAACAAAAGCCCATGGGCACGATGGCCACAAGGTCTTCATTGTAGAATTCACCCCGGCTCACCCCCATCCAGTCGCGCAACCGGTTCCCGGACGGATCATTGAAGGGTGTCGAGCTTTCATGGGCCAGTGTGCCCGCCGCCTGGCTGGCGATACAGATGCGCGCGGCCGTACGCGCCCGGATGATCGGATTGGGCTCATGGGGCAACGGCGTTTTATGGGGTGTTTCCAGGCAGATCCGGCAGGCGCGGATATCCGCTACCAGACGGTTGAGAGAGGCAGCACTCATGGGCCCTCTCCGCCTTCGGCAAGGCCCAGGCGGATCACGCCTTTGACGGTGCGGATATCCACGGGCTTGCCCTTGCGCAGCACCCGGATCTTGCCTTCATCCGCCAGATCGGCGGCCGCCGCCCGCACGGTTTTCATATGGCGCCGCCAGTCCTCCGGGTCGAGACGGCGCGCGGCTTCCGACGGACAGATGGTCTTGCCCGCTCCCCGCGCCCGCACCAGATCGAGGATCGCGTCCCGCGCCGCGCTCACACGCTCATCCGCCATGATCTTTCAACATGGCCCGTGCAATGACGATCTGCTGGATCTGGCTGGTGCCTTCATAGAGGCGGAAGATCCGCACATCCCGGTAAAAGCGCTCGATCCCGTAATCGGCCACATAGCCCGCGCCGCCAAACACCTGCACCGCCCGGTCGGCCACCCGGCCCACCATCTCGGAGGCGAAATATTTGCAGCAGGACGCTTCCATGGAGACGGTCTCGCCCCGGTCGCGCTTGCGCGCCGCGTCGAGCACCATGGCCCGGGCCGCATAGGCTTCCGTCTTGCTGTCGGCCAGCATGGCCTGGATCAGTTGGAACTGGCCGATGGCCTCGCCGAACTGTTTGCGTTCCGCCGCATAGGCCGTCATCTCACGGATCAACCGTTCCGCCACACCGACGCACACGGCGGAAATGTGCAAGCGCCCCCGGTCGAGCACCTGCATGGCGACCTTGAAGCCCTCGCCTTCCGCCCCCAGAAGACAGGAGCGCGGGATCCGGCAATTGTCGAACACCACGTCGCAGATATGGGCGCCCTGCTGACCCATCTTGCGTTCCGGCTTGCCGATACTGATGCCGGGCGTGTCCACCGGCACGATGAAGGCGGAAATGCCGCCCGCCCCCGCCTTGTCCGGGTCGGAGCGGGCCATGACGGTGAGCACGTCCGCCTTGTTGGCGTTGGTGATGTAACGCTTGGTGCCGTTCAGGACATATTCATTGCCGTCGGGCAGCGCGGTGGTCTTGAGCGACGCGGCATCGGAGCCTGAGTCCGGCTCGGTCAGACAGAAGCTCGAAATCGCCTCGCCGCTGGCGAGCTTGGGCAGCCAGTCCGCCATTTGGTCGTCGCGCCCGAACATGACGATGCCCTGGCTGCCGATCCCCACATTGGTGCCGATCACCGAGCGGAAGGCGGGCGAGGTCTGGCCCAGCTCCAGGGCGACCAGGACCTCTTCCTCCATGGTGAGGCCAAGCCCGCCAAACTCGGTCGGGATCGACAGGCCGAACAGGCCCAGCGCCTTCATCTCCTCGACGATCTCCTCGGGCACGGCATCGGCCTCGGCCACCTGGGCCTCGATGGGCACCAAGCGCTCGCGCACGAAGCGCGCCACCGTGTCGATAAGCTGATCGCGGGTTTCCGGGTCCAGAGCCATGGCGCTCCCCTTTGGTCTGTTTTTGGTCTGTCGAACCTTGTCAGGAGTTTAACCCAAGTTGGCGGAGAACGGGGGCTCCGCGCTTTGCCGCGCCCCGCACCTGCGCTACGGTCGAACAAAAGCGCAACAGATCCGGAAAGCCGAGAGCCCCATGGCCCGTCCCGCAGGCAAACACGCCATCGCCTTCATCTTCATCACCCTGCTGCTCGACCTGACGAGCTTCGGGCTGATCATGCCGGTGCTGCCGGGCCTGATCATGGAACTGACCGGCGAGGGGCTGGCCGAGGCCGCCGTCTATGGCGGGGCCATGTTGTTCGTCTTTGCGCTGATGCAGTTTATTTTCTCGCCCATCATCGGCAATCTGTCCGACCGCTTCGGGCGCAGGCCCGTACTGCTTATCTCGCTCTTGATGCTGAGCGTCGATTACCTGATCATGGCCTTCGCGCCGGTCCTGCTCTGGCTGTTCATCGGCCGGGCGCTTTCCGGCATCGCGGGCGCGACTATGACCACGGCCAACGCTTTCATCGCCGATGTCAGCCCGCCGGAAAAACGCGCCCAGAATTTCGGCCTTGTCGGCGCGGCCTTCGGCCTTGGCTTTATTCTGGGCCCGGTGATCGGCGGTCTGCTCGGCGAGTTCGGCCCGCGCGTGCCGTTTTATGTGGCCGCCGCGCTGGCTTTTTTGAATTTCATCTATGGCGCGATCGTCCTGCCGGAATCCCTGCCCAAGGAGAACCGCCGCCTCTTCTCACTGGCCCGCGCCAACCCGTTAGGCGCGTTCATGAGCCTGCGGGCGAACAAGACCGTCATTGGGCTGATCGCCGTCTTCTTCCTGTTCCATCTGGCCCATTACGTTTATCCGGCGATCTGGTCTTACTACAGTATGGAGAAATTCGACTGGTCGCCGTCGGATGTGGGCTGGTCGCTCGGTTTTGTCGGCGTCACCTCGGTGATCGTGCAAGGCGTGCTTCTGCGCTGGATCGTGCCCTGGCTCGGGGATGAGCGCGCCGCCTGGGTGGGCATGGCCATCGGCATGACGGCTTACGCCGCTTACGCCTTCGTGCCCGTGGGCTGGATGGTGTTTCCCATCATCGCGTTCGGGGCCTTGGGCGAGATCGCCAAGCCCGCCATGCGCGGCATCATGTCGAACCAGGTGCCCGCCAATGCCCAAGGCGAGCTTCAAGGGGCCACGGCCAGCGCGCTCGCCCTCACCGCCATCCTGGGACCGCCCTTCCTGACCCAATTGTTCAACGCCTATACGGCGCCCGGCGCCCCCGTCGTCTTCCCCGGCGCGCCGTTCATCGCCTCAGCGCTTCTGGCCTGTCTCGCCCTTATCACCTTCCTGGTGGTGATGCGGAGCGCCGTCCGCAAACCGAAGGAGGCAGGGTCTACGTCTCCGTAAGGACATCCTTCCAGGCACTGACGATGGCCTCGCCCACCGCGCCGAACAGCGGTTTCATATAGCCCACCGCCTGGGAGGCCACTTCAGAGCCTGCCTTGCCCGCGATCTTGCCCGCCAGATTGCGCAGCGCGCCCTCGACCACCGCGCCGAAGGAGCCATCCGGCGCGCCCGCCTTGATCAGGGCCTTGCGGATCTTCTCCCGGTCCTTGTCCGGAATAATGTCTTCCGCCACGGCGCGCACGGCCCCGAGAGGCATACGGACCAATTGCTGATTGAACGAGGAGTCGGACAAAAAGCCCAGACGGCGGATCTTATCGCGCAAATGATCCTGAACGAGCGGGTTCTCCACTTCGATGACGAAATAATCCGCGTCCTTGAAAAAGCCGGTGGAGGACAACAGCTCGCGGATTTCCGCATCGAGATGGCCCGGCGTGTCGTCCACCTTGCGGATCTCCAGATCGTACAGCAGCGCGCGCGCCTTGGTGCGGTTGATCTTCAGATCCCGCATCAGGGTATAGATGGAGGCGTCCTCATCGATCAGATCCAGGCGGCGCAGCATGTCGAACATGAGAATGTCGATCTCGCGCTTGGGCAGCGCCCCGAAGGCGGGCTCGGTATAGGCGATCAGAAAGTCGCTGAAGATGTCGCAAGCCGTTTTGGGATCGAGCGCGTCGATCTTCTGTCGCAAGCTCATGGCCAGGGTCCCTCTCTCGTCTGCGCGGCGTATGGTTAACGGGCAAGATCCGCGCCAGAAACGACGACTACGGCGATGGGTTAGGGTCAGGACCCAAGCGGCAGCCCGCTTCGCGGATTTGCTCTCTTAAGGGATCCCGGGGCATCATATGCGCGCAATCGAACCGAATGCAGAGGCTGCGCACGCAGGAAGGGGCTTGATCGGCATGAGTGACAAGGTTTGGGACCTTGGCGAACGGGGCGCTGGCCGTCTCGAAGGCTTTCAGAAATGGGAAGGCTACGACCCGTGGGAGGAGCACACGGGACCGTTTTACTTTCGTGAGGAACAAGAGGGCTATCGCTGCGCCTTCGAGGCGACGGGCCAGCATGTCAATGGCGGCGGGGCCATTCACGGCGGCTGCCTGATGACCTTCGCCGATTATTGCCTGTTCGTGTTCGCCAAGCCGGTGCTCGAAGGCAGCATGGCGGTCACCGTGTCGTTCAGTTCCGAATTCGTCGGCGCGGGCCTGGCGGGCGATTTCGTGCAAGGGGTCGGCGAGATCGTGGAAGCCACCGGCAGCCTCGTTTTCGTGCGCGGCATGATCTATACCGAACGGGATGGAAACGAACACCCGGTTATTCTGCTCAACTTCTCCGGCATACTGAAGAAAATCCGGCGCTAGGGCCTGTTGACACTTAGCACGCCGGCTCTGGTTCGAGACCAAAATCGCCGCTCACCAAGGAGAAAAACGCAAGACAGTGCGGGCACTTTCGAGCATTTTCGACGGTGAAGACCGTTCCGGGCGCAGCCCGGCAAAA
>CAZTCJ010000159.1:0-4726 GCA_964612085.1 uncultured Alphaproteobacteria bacterium | reverse complement strand
GGAATCAGCGCAAACGGCGTGGTGGGCGACACAGGTCAGCGCGAACCCGTCTCCAAGACCTGTTCCCTGATATACAGCGAAAAAACAGGGTATTTTGCAAAAGCCAGACGTCTTCGGCCCCATGCAGCGGTCCAATACCCGCAGAATCCGCCGGCCCCAGCCCCAATTTCCCTAAACGCAAGAACAGCGAATTTGAAATGGGGATCAGGGAAATCAAATTCGCTGTTCCATCACTGATCCAATCTGGCTGATGCCAAACCTTGTTTCATTCAAAGCGTCTGCCACCAAGTGCGGTCGGGTCCGTGACACCAACTGGTCGGACTCCTGCTCTGTGATTACAACCACTTCAGGGGATCGACCGGTAGCGCAGATAGGATTCAAACTTACCCGTATAGTAGGAAATCTTGCTGCCATAGACCTGCATGCGCTCCGGAACATCATTCGATTGCATCACGCGGTATCCCCCGCAGCCTTGTCCGAAAACAGCGGCTGGTAACGCCGTGCCCCTGCATGGGGACAGAAAAATGTTTGGATGAAACTAGCACAGATGTCGGTCGCAATGTGAAGGAAGGAGCGGCTCTCCCTATGTGTGGGGGGATGGGGGGGAGAGCCGCTGATTGTCAGGACATGAAAGCGAGGGGTTGGGGCGTCGTGCTTCAAATCCTAACAATATTCTTCGTAATCAGACCTTACGGGCAGGCCACTTGTTCTCCAGCCGGATTGGTGCAGACGACGTCGCGGCTCACGCCTTCACCGACCCGCACTTCCGTCTTCACATCGACCGATCCTTGATCGCCGGAGGCGGTAAAGCTTCGCACAAGACCTGTTTCAGTATTGAGGGTGGTCTCGGCATCGAAGGCGCCCTGCTCTCCAAAGGCGCTTACGGAACGGCTTGCACTTGGCCCATTTTCTTCCGTCCACGCGATATTCGCCTGGCTAGAGAAGGCGCCTTGAGCGGAGGCAATGTCGACGGAATTTGAGAAACCCGTTTCAGCGTCCAGTTCAGCGGCGACATCGAACGTGCCCTGATCGCCGGAAGCGTTCACCGTACGGGTTCCTTCGATGCGCCCCTCCTCATTCCGCGCAATTTGCGCATCCTCAGTGTAAGATCGGTCCGCTCCGTTCGCGTCAACGGATCGCGCATAGCCGGTCTCGGCATCGAGGTCAGCAGCAACATCCAACGCACGCTTATCGCCGGAAGCGCTCACCGTGCGGGTGCCTTCAATCCGGCCCTCCTCATTGCGTGCAACCTGGTCCTCGCGCGAGTAGGACCGGTCCGCCCCATTCGCTTGAGCCGATCGCGTGTAACCCGTGTCGGCATTCAGGGCGGCGCCACTTTCAAACGTACCGCGATCGCCGGAGCCGGCCGTCGACCGGCTTGCGTCGACACGGCCATCGTCATCGCGCGTCGCCTGGGCATCCCGCGAGAAGGAGCCATTGACCCCGGATGCATCGACCACCCGGCTAAAGCCCGTCTCCGCGTCACGCTCGGTTTGCGTTTCAAGCGCACCATCCGCACCGGCGGCACTGATGGTATGGTAGCCCGCGCGGTTCCCATTCTCATCCAGTCCCGTCTGTATTTCTCTGGAAACGGAATACTCCGTACCGCTCACGTCTACGGACCGGGTGAACCCGGTGTCGGAGTCGTATGCGGTCGAGGCTTCGTAGGTCACAAGCTCCGTCGAAAGAGCGGTGTCGAGGCTTCCGGAACGGCCATCCTCATGGTTGCGATCCAGCGATGCATCGATACTGACCGAGTCAGCTTTGCGCAGGGCGGCAGCACCGGCCAGCGCGCCACCTTTGAGAGCCTTACGTCCCATCTGTGCCGCAGGATTGTCGAAACCACCCTGCTTGAAGGGGCGCGGTCCGGCATCCGCCAAGGTCGGCAGGCCACAGAGGATCAGGGTTGCTGCGTAGATCGGAAAGCGTTTCATGTCATGGTCCTTTCAGTCATCACGTTTGGGGCATGTGGTTGCGAGAGCGCTGTTCCCGCTGCTGATGATGACGATCATGAACCGTCAGTGTGTCTGGGATATTAGGGCTTGATGTCGGCGTGTGATTTCTCATAGTGCGCATGAAACAGAGCGAAACAATCGCGTTACTGGAATACGGTGCTCCTGAATTGAATTGTCGCTCCTTGCGGCCGCATTTCGCGGTTTGAGGCCGCCAACGGCAAAAAGCACGACCCAGGCTCTGGATCGTGCTCTTTACTCAATGCGCGGCATCGATGGCCGAACGTGCTAGCGCACAAAGCGTGCTCTATTAGGCAAAGACGAACGTCTCCGCGGACAGCTCGTCGAAATTGACATTGCGGATGATCAGGTCGCTGTCGTTTTCCGTCGAGATGATCACATGCTCGCCCACTTGTTCCGCGATCGCCTCCAGATCGGCAAAACTGTCGATGCCTTCGACACCGCTGACATCGATGAGATCGACACCGATATCAAGATCGTGGATGAAATCGATGTCACCCGAGCCATAATCTTCGAAGACAAAGGTATCGAACCCATCGCCGCCATATAACTGGTCCATTCCGTCGCCACCAGAAATCACGTCGTCGCCAAGACCGCCTCTGATCACATCATCACCACCATGACCGTTCAGAATATCGTTGCCGGCAAATCCAGACAGTTGATTGCTGTACTGATTGCCATCAATTCTGTTGTTCATGGTATTGCCAAATCCATAGGCCGCCGCGTCGCCCGTCAGCTCCAGATTCTCGACATATCGCGGCAGCGTGAAGCTGGTGCTGGCTTTCACCAGGTCGATGCCGCCATTGGCCTGTTCGATGATCGTGTCCTTGCGCTCGGCAATGTAAATATCGTTGCCATCGCCGCCGGCCATCACGTCAAAGCCAAGACCGCCATCCAGCACGTCGTCGCCATCGCCGCCGGCAAGCCGGTCGTGCCGGTCCGTCCCCGTGATGACGTCATCTTCGGAAAGCAAGGTCTCCACAAAAAGATCGAGCGCGTTTTCCGTCACGGCTTCGTTGAAATCGGTCAGCGAAAGATCTAGATCCGTCGCGACCACATCGTCCTCTCCATCTCTGCCAATCAAGGTGAAGCCCGAAACCTCGCCGCCGACCAGAACGAAATCGTCTTGTCCGGGCGTTCCTTCATATGCGAAGCCGGTTCCCGTCAGGGTCAGCAAACTCCCATTGAGAGAGAGTGTGAACTCCGTCTCCGTCGTCGTCACGATCTCATTATAAAGACTGCTCTTTCCGAACATGCCCTGCAGGGCGTAGAAGACGAAAACCGGGTCATAGGTCGAGATGTTAGCCATTTAATCCTCCATGGCGCCTGTGGCGCGTGTCTGCAAAACGATCGCATTGAACATCAGCCCCTATGGGAGCGCTTGCCCGCCAGCTGATGAGACGCAGACTGAAGGTTTCGATTTTCTGGATGATAAGCCAATAATTGCGGCGTTGGGAAATTATGCTTGTTTCTGAAATAGTCTGTATCAATTGCACAAAAGACAGAACTGTCCGTAACACTCCCAGTGCCGCCGGAGGGCGCGGTCAGCAAAAAAAGTCGGCTCCGCCCATCACGATGGATGGAGGGAGCCGGAGTCTGTCAAAGTACGGATTACAAGGGGGACGACGTACTTTGACAATTTGAATGCCTTTGGAAACTGATCGCCTGAGCTGAGGCGATGGAACGCAGACCTAAAAGAGTTGGGTAAAGGTCAAACCGGTCGTGACATAGTCGCCGTCCTTTCCTGCCGTCCCGGTAACGTCGAAAGACACCATGCTGGTTGCACCGGTAAGCACGGCGATGCCGCCGCCGAATTCTCCCCACACGGCGCTTTCGTCTTCACCGCTTGTAACGGGATTCCGGCTGACAACAGCATTGGTTCTCGCATTACGAGATGACTGTGTCGTGCTCCAATAGGCGGCTTCGTTCGCGGCGGCGACAATGGCTGTGCTGCCGTAAAGGGTGACGCGGCGGGACACGTCGCGCGCAATGCCAAGGCCGACGGTGCCGGAAAGACCGTCCTGCGTTTGATCCGACGGCGCATTGATGCCCAAGGGGCCATTGGCTGACACGTCAGTTTCTGTATCGGTTTGGCTCCAGGAAACGCCGACCGTTGGAACAAAACGCGTTGTTTCGCCGAAAACGCGCCCTGCCGACAGCCCAATGGTCAGATAGGTGCTCTGACCATCGATATCGGCAACGGCCCCGCCTAAGGGGCCGCGTTGGACACCTTCATAATCTTGGCGGGCATAGTCCACCGAGCCGGCGACAGTCGCAACACTCGTATCGATAGACACCGATCCGCCAACGGAATATGTCATGGCGTCATCGAGATCGGACGCGTCGGATATCGCAACCTCACTCCGGGCAAGGCCGAGGGAGACGCCAACCGTGACAGTCTCGAAGTAGCGCTCCACTATAACGGATCCGCCAACTGAATCGCTGCTGGAGGTTTCATCGACGGATGATGCCTGGTCGTCGGTCGCAAAGGTGCCGTTGGCCGTCGCCGAGATGCCCCATTGTGGGATGTCCGGTTCCTTGGCAAGGGCCTGCGTCGAGAGAATGAATGCGGCAAGGGTCAAAGAGACTGAGGCTGTCCGGGCCATCATAGTTTTCCTCAATGCTGAATTGGTCTCGGACAGCATGTCGCCGGACCATACTCGGGTGACAAAGCGATCTGGCTTCTTGTCCCGTCTCGGATCGCGTAACAAAAGGTTCAGAAGGTTGGGCAGCGAACGGTTGCGCCAGATGCA
>CAZTCJ010000158.1:0-4781 GCA_964612085.1 uncultured Alphaproteobacteria bacterium | reverse complement strand
GTGCAGCGTGTCGAGATCCTCGCCCGGCGCCGGGAGCGGCGCCACCAGTGCAACCGCCGCGAGCACTGCCGCGAGGTTCCGTTTGAACCATCTTGCCGTTCCGATCATAGAGCTATGGTAGCGCAAGATCTGTCGGCGGCGAAAGTCCGTTCGGCTCCTATCCAAAGAGGCATGCCCATGAGCGAGGTTATCGCAAGCGCGGTCGAGAAGCTGACGGTGAAGCTCGGCGACGGGTTCGATGGCTCCGCCCGGTTCGACATCGACAACGAAGGCTCCATCATGATCGACGGGGCGGGTGTCCGCGCGGGTTCGGAGGATGCCGACGTCACGCTTGCCGCCGATGTCGAGACCTTTCGCGACCTGCTGGCCGGCGATCTCGACCCCACATCGGCCTTCATGGGCGGACGGCTCAAGATCGACGGCGATATGGCCACGGCGATGAAGCTCGGCTCTGCCCTGACGTGACAGCCCGGCCCGCGCCGTTCGATCATGCCGCCGCGGATGCGGTAAAAGGCGCGCAGGCGGTCTGGACCCGTGCCGCCGACGGCACCCGGCTGCGGGTGGGGCAGCTCGCGCCGGGGGATCGGGGCACGGTGCTGCTCTTGCAGGGGCGCACCGAGTATCTGGAGAAATACGGCCGGACGGCGCGGGCGCTCGCAGCGGGCGGGCTTGCGACCGTGTCGGTGGATTTCCGCGGACAGGGCCTGTCGGAGCGCTCGCTGCCGGACCCGCTTCTGGGCCATGTCCGGGCCTTCGGCGATTACCAGCAGGACGTGGCGGCCCTTGCGTCCTACGCCGAGCGCGCGGGGCTCGCCCGACCGTGGTTCCTGCTGGCCCATTCCATGGGCGGGGCGATCGGCCTGCGCGCGGTTCTGGAGGGCCTGCCCGTGATCGCCGCGGCGTTCAGCGCGCCGATGTGGGGCATCGCCATGCCGGCCCCGCTGCGTCCCCTCGCCTGGGGCCTCGGCTGGCTGGCCCGCCGCGGGGGGTGCCACCGGCTGCGCACGCCGATGACCACCCGAGAGAGCTACGTACGCAGCGCGACGCCGCAGGACAATGCCCTGACCTCCGATCCGGAGATGCTGGCCTATATGGCCCGCCAGCTGGAGGCGGTGCCGGGGGTGGAGCTGGGCGGGCCGACGCTGACCTGGCTCTACGAGGCGCTCGCGGAATGCGCTGCCCTGTCCCGCAAGCCGGCGCCGGACGCGTCATCGCCGGTCTGACCATGGGCGCTTATCATGGACGCAGCAAACAGGGCGATAGCGCAAACACCATACCGGATCACGGACATTGTCCCTACTCGTCCTTGTCTGTGCTCTCAGGCTTTTTAGGCTCCGGCTTTTCAGCATCGGGCTTCTTCGGCGCGGGCCTTGGCAAAACGGGACTTTCGTTCACCGGCAGCGGCGTTTCGCCCTCACCCGGGCGCCGCTTCCGTACGGCCGCCAGAATGCCGGAACTGACGATCAGGGCAAGCAAAGCCGCAAAGATCTGAAAGGCCGGATCGCCCCCAAGCCGGTCGTACCACGCCGTCGACAAAGTATAGCCGCGCGCCATCAGGCGCGAGATCTGCGCCTCCTCGGCGCGGACCCGAAACACGGCCAGCATGCCGGGCACATCGGGGTCTGCAATCGACACAAGACCCGCGAATTCCGGACGGCCTTCCAGGTCTTCCGGGCTTGATCCGTCCGGCGGTTCGCACAAGGACTGTTCCGGATCATTGTCGTTATCGTGCGCGACAGGGATACAGAAGCGATCCCCATAGTCAAGATCGACAGTCTCGACCCGGAACACATTGCCCCAGAACAGAGGCTCGCCCAACATGGCGACCTGCCCCTCGATCAAATTGGCATTATCACCAATTGTCGTGAGATTGACTTCCCGCCCGACTTCGACTTCGACCGCCACGAGCGGCAAGGCGAATGCAGAGCCCCGGCCCATCCGTTCTTGCAGATCGCCGATGATCAGCTCCGCCGGCGCCTGAAGCGGGATTGTATCGAGAGTGACATCTTCCGGTTCGAGTTCCGCCGCTGGCTCTTCCTGCCCGGCTTCACCAAGGGTCAGGCGGACTGCACCCCGGCCCACCCGCTCGACGGTGAACCGTGTGCCGGGAACAGGCCGCAGGACGCCGGTGAAGTTCCGGATCGGAGGATTAAGAGTGTTGCAGCCTTCGCTCGAAGCCTGTTCACCGCCGCCGTTTTCCGGAAAGTCGAAATCCACATCCCCGTGACAAACAAGGACGTCCTCCATGTGCAGCCGGGCCCGTAGTGGATTGAAGTTCGGAGAAATCCGCCCGGAGACAATTTCCGTCCGTGCAGTCACATTGTATGTCGTCTCGATGGCCCCGATCATGGGCTGTACCAGTGTACCCAGACCGAGAACGACGCCAGCGAACAGGATGCTGAAGAAGAGAACGCGGAACGTTCCAACGAAGAATTCGAGGAACCGCGAAAACAGATCTCCAAAAAAGCGACCGATCATGGCAGCGCCACTGAGAATGTGACATCCACAAAGACGCGCTGAGAATCAAAGACCTGCAGGCGCAAGTCCTCCGTGGACGGGATTTTGCTCAGATCGAGCCGGCAGACCGTGTCGTAGACAAGCTTTTTATGGCGGCCGGTCGCGCGGCGACAGGATTGGGCTTCGGTGTTTCCGTTGGCATTGCGATAGACCACCCGGGCGCGCTCACCATTGGCCAGCACGAAGAGGGTCAGACCGTCGGTGCTGCCGCGCGTGCTGCGCCAGCGAGCCGGCACCACAACGAAAGATCGCCCTCGCGCGCGCGGACCACCTTGCAAACGCGCCAACAGAGCGACCTCGCCTTTGCGGTAGGTCTCCTTGACAAAACTGTCCTTTGTGAATTCCGTATCGACGGTATACCGCCCCGACGGCACGTCGGAGACATCGTATTCGGAACTGGCTTCGTAGCGGCCATCCTGGCCGACTACGCTGAAGATCAGGCTGTTGCCCCATCCTTGCGCATAGTCCAGTATGAAGGCTTGAGTATCCGGCGTGCCCGACGGCAGACCCATCATCGCTCCCTGGATAATCCCCGACGCACTGACCGGCACTTCTGTCCGAACGGTTTCATTGGGTCCGCGAACAAGCCGCGGTTCCTGAGCGGCCGCATTGCTGATACTGGAGCACAAAATAAAGCTTGCAGCAGCAAGCCCGCACAAGCCGCGCCGCCCAGCCGAAAAAGCCATTTCTCTGATCATATCCCCCACCCTTTCAGGTTCGATGCAATCTCACCTGAAAGGAGTGTGGCAAGAACCGACACACCAATCAAGGGCGGTTGTGTATGATTAGCAAGGGCCGTCGGATGTGCGCGTATCGCACAATATGGTCTTGCGGGACCGTGCTCGGCGCCCTCCCTCCGGTTTGATGTAAATCAGCCGCTTCTTCTGAATGCGGGTCCGCCCGTACTGCCTGTAGCCCGTAAAGATGCAGCTGCCCTCCGTCTCCTGCTCGAAAGCCAGGTCGTAGTATCCGCGATCAATGAAATATTCGCGGGCGGCAGGGTCGCTGCATTGAGTGGGCTGCTCATTGCGGATGAACGAATATTCGCCAATCCGCTGACCGATGAACTCTTCCTGAAGGACCTGGCCTTCGCCGCTATCGGAATCGACGGTCGTCAGCATGCCGAAAAACAAGCCGTCGTCGAACACGGCCGAGCCGCTCAAGCCGGTCCGAAGCGCGTCCTGCCCCGCGCCCGGCACAATGGTCAGGAACTCGCCGCTGGGGCTCACCTTGGAGATCCGCACCGGCAGGAAGGTCAAGCTGCCGTCCGCTTTCCGCTGCGGCACGACCACACCCTCCTGGGCCGCGATCACCCGCGCCTCGCCTTCACCGCATAGAGCGTCCCGGTTACCGACAACGCGCAGGAGCGCCACATCGCCGGGAAAAGCGTCGCGCCATTCCGCCCGGCCCTTGGCATTGCGCGGCCCGGTGAGCGTTATGGTCCGGGCCGTGATGGGCGGGCCATCGAGCAAGGAATCCCGGACCACATGATCCGCCGTCAGAACGAGACATTCGTCGTTCTGCCACAGGGTGATACCCTGACCGGCTTCATTGTCGGCCTGAACGTGGACGACGGAAGCTAGCGCCAGAGCAGAAGCTGCAGTCAACGATACTAAAACTATAACTAGACGCATAAAGCATTTGAGCATTTCAACCTCTCGATTTACCTGCATCGCTGGCCAACCGGACAGAAACATCTGCCTACTGACCGACGATAAGTACAATCAGACTGAAGACCTCCGCGACAGGACGCCTTCCTGGACCCTACATGCACAGCCGCACTATTTTGGTCTGCCAGTATCAGCCCAACGTCAGTCCTTCTTGCAATAGTACAATGCAACATAGGGCGGAGTGTTTTGATGGGGCCGCGTCGCTCCGCCAGAGCCACCAGCCACTGCTGTCGATTTTGAGATATTCCCGGCGCGGCCATTGCATCCACTGAAGGCGCACGATCCACTCGGGCTACTGCCATAATCCACATAGCCATGGGCATGCGGCGGCATTTCGTCGACGGTCAGCGCAACCACATAGTTCCCGCCAATCTCTCCTGACGAGAAAGATTTCGCATGGCCTGCCTGATCTTCATTGCGCCCTACACCGACGATAAAGCGGCCCTGAGCGTAATTGTAGTCTGACCATCCCGGAACCTGGCTGCACGGAATCTCGAAAGCCATCACAGCGCCCCGCGGAACACCCGATGCCCGCTCGATACGCGCTTCCAACTGCCCCATACAATACAAAATATCAGCTATCTTAGAGGTCGG
>CAZTCJ010000157.1:0-4893 GCA_964612085.1 uncultured Alphaproteobacteria bacterium | reverse complement strand
TGGTCCAGCGCCAGAACAGGGCGGCCCGTTCGGTGGCCGTGCCGCGGTCCGTGATCTGCTCGATCTCCCGGTCGCCGCCATACCGGCTCACGGCCAGAATGGTTGCGCCGTGCATGGCGAAGAGCAGAACCGATCCGTACAGGAACACGATCGAGAGGCAGTGGAACGGGTTGTAGAACAGGTTCCCGTATTGCAGCGAGAAATTGTTCGTCCAGTCCAGATGCGGGAAGATCCCAAACGGCACCGCTTCACTGAAATCGCCCATCATCACCGGGCGGATGAAGCCCAGCACCAGATAGAGCCAGATGGCGGCCGCGAAGGCCCAGGCCACATGGGTGCCCATGCCGAGCGTGATCGCGCGGGCATAAGAGCGGATCCACCATAGGATGATCGATGCGGTCAGGAAGAAGCCGGCGATCTGCCACCATCCCCCCTTGTCGAGCGGCGCCAGGCCGAGGCCGTATTCCGCCGCCGGCGGCTCCAGCGAGAGCCAGAACAGCCTGCGGACGAATTCGACCGGATCCCAGCCGACGGACGCCCACATGTTGAGACCGATGATCTCGATGGCGATGAAGCCACAGAGCAGCGAGGCAACCCCCGTATAGCCCAGATAGAGCGGTCCGATCTGGGCATTGCCGAGTGCGCCGGCCAGCCAGGAGTACCAGGGCTTGCCCACCCGTTCGAAGGCGGCATCATCGGTCGCCACACCGTAATCAACCGGTCCGCGTACCTGGACCTGGGTGAATATGTTCTGATAGTCGGCCATTGATGCCTCCTCAGTTGCCCCAGATGGGCAGTTCAAGCCACCAGTTCCACCAATCGGGCCAGGTGCCTTTAATGACAGTGCCAGCGATCACGATACAGATGGCACTCCAGAACCCGGCGGACAGGGCCAGGAACAGCCCCAGGCGGTGAATGCCGAGGGTGCCCACGGAATATCCGATGAAGTCCCGGAAGAAGGTATCTTCATGTTCGGGCGTCTTGACCTTTTCACCCTTGCCCGGATTGGTCGAAGACAGAACAAGTCCTCCGTGCAGGGCCAAAGCGAGCGTCGTGGTGAAGAAGAACGTGATCGCAATCATATGCGCCGGGTTGTAATGGAAGTTGCCCTGCACATAACCGACATTCGCCACCCAATCGAGATGGGTGAAAATGCCGTACGGGAAGCCATGCCCCCAGGCGCCAAGCCACAGCGGCCGGATCACGACAAGCGTGACATAGGCCCCAACAGCCACGGCAAAAGCGATCGGCACGTGGTAGCCAATGCCGAGCTTGCGGGAAATCTCGATTTCCCTGAGCACCCAGGATCCGAAGGCTCCGATCGCGCAAATCGTGATGATCTGCCAGAAGCCGCCTTCTCTTAAGGGCGCTAATGCCAGGCCGTAACTCAAGTCCGGCGGATCAATACTGATCTGCCAAACATTCCAGGTCGGTCCAATTGCGGCGGCATAAAGGATCAGACCCACACCAACCGCTGTAAAAAACAATGTCGTGATCCCGAAGAACCCGACGTAAAAGGGTCCGACCCAGTAGTCGAACAAATCGCCTCCAATCAGCGTTCCGCCGCGGACGCGATATTTCCTCTCGAAACTGAGCATCGCCATCGTTCGATCCTCCGGTTAGACGGCGCGATATACACCAGCCCCATGGCTGCGTTTCAAATTATCGCGTTAGTGGAGAGATGGACGGGCCAGGGCGCACCATTGCCCGTCCACCTCTAAGCTTAAAAGGCGTTATTCGATCATAGCGACCGAAGCCGGTTGCGAGGCGTTCGCCGCCGCTCCCGAGCTGCCTTCGATCCAGTTGTACTTGTCCGTGCTGAGCAGAATAAAGTGAATCAGCAGGGCAAGAACGAACAGGAACGTAAAGAGACCCACCAAGACCCGACGGGGATCGAAGAGTAGCCAAACTTTCCACATTTCTATCTTCCTTTCCCGTTAGGCCTTAGAGCCAGGGCCGCCAGAACCACACGAGCACATGCGCGATCACCGCAACGATCGTGAACATGATGAAGCTGCTCATGAAGATCCCGTGGAACTCTTTCGCTTCTTCCGGCGTGAGGCCGGAAAGCGAACCACGATCTGATCCGTTCATTTGTGCTTCCTTTGCATGTATGCCTTTCGGCAATTACCGCGCCCAGCCCGCGCGGCGAGGCATATTGCACCGGTAACCGCTGCAATATTCATGGCGTCCGGACCAGCCGGACGGACAGTCTGTTCAGAGATGATCCCAATCCGTCTCATAGCGCCTGCCCCTCTTTCAAAAGGGTGTCGGCCCGTGAGACCTGGTCTTTGGAAACGCGCGTTTCGCCTTGGGCGCGCGCTTCGCGTTCTGCCGTGTCGCGCAAGCGCTTGGCGGCGGAAATCCGCGTCAGGACCGGGACATTCTCAAGGATCTTATCGAGAGCCGCCTTGGCCTCATCGTCCCAAGGCAGTTCCTTGTGAAGGCGCGCGGGCGTCGCGTCCGCCTTGTCGAGCGTGGTGCCCAGGGGAAGAATGTTGAACAGCGCATCGAACAGCGCGTTACAGACTTCCTGCACCATATAGGTGGCGCCCGCGTAGCCCATGAACGGCGTGCCCGTGTGGCGGCGGATGATCGCGCCCGGGAAAGACGCCGGGATATACATGGTGCGGGCGCCGATCTCGGAGAGATACATGCGCTCGTTATAACTGCCGAACAGAATCAAAGGCGTCTTGTCGCGAATCGACTCGCGCACGGCCTCATTGTCGGGTTTCTTGCCTGCCATGCGCGCGAAGGCGAACGTGCAGGGCATGCCCATCTCGGTTTCCAGGAAGTTCCGCACACCCCGCGCATAGGTCTCGTTCGCGACGATGGCGAAGCTGGCGGTGGCGTAGAAATCCTGGGTCACCGACCGCCACAGATCCCATAACGGCTTGATCGTGGTGTGTTTTTCGCGATCGATGAAGGGTTCCGGATCGAGGCCCAGAAGCTCGCCCAAACTGCGCAGGAACTTCGTCGTGCTGTGCAGCCCGATCGGTGCCTGGAGATAAGGTTTGTCGAGCGCTTCGCAAAGCATGCGGCCGAATTCCCGGTAAAGACAGACATTCACATCGGCGTCAACGAGCCGGGGGACGTCTGCCAGATGGCTGCCGAGCGGGAACACCATGTTCACTTCGGCGCCGATTCCTTCAATCAGACGACGGATTTCCGCCAGATCCGAAGGCGTATTGAACATGCCGTATGCGGGACCGATGATATTCACCCGCGGCTTGTCGCCTTCCTTGCGCGGCTTGGCCTTTGGCATCTTGCCGCGCTTGGCACCATATTCCGTCCACAGCCAGTACATCGCACGGTCGGCGCTCTGCCATTGATCCTCGTCAATCGTCCGGGGCAGGAAGCGCTGAATATTCGTTCCCTCCGGCGTCACGCCGCCGCCGATCATCTCGGCGATGGAGCCCGTGACGACCACGGACGGTAATGCCGGATCGAGCACGCCATGGGCGCGCTTCATGGCTTCTTCCGTGCCTTTCTGGCCCAGCTCCTCTTCCGCAAGGCCGGTGACGACGATGGGCAGCTCATGGGGCGGCAGAGCGTCCGTATAATGAAGAACAGACGTTACCGGCAGGTTTTCGCAGCCCACCGGGCCGTCGATAATCACCTGCAGGCCCTTCACCGCCGTGAAGACATAGACCGAGCCCCAATAGCCGCCGGCGCGATCATGATCGAGCACTAGCATCCGATCGCTCCTTCCACCTTGTCGCCGCGCGCGGGCTTCTTCTTATCGACCGCGCGCTTGCGGAATTCCGGACGGTCCACCGGCACCTCTTCCCAGACGCCCGCCGCATGACCGGTGCCGACATCCTCGAAAAAGGCCTTCATCTCATCGAACCGGTCCTTGCCAGCGATGGCGGCATTGACCACCTGCGCCAGCGAGCCCGCGCCCGCCGGTCCCATCAAAGGCCGTGCGGAAATCAAATTGGTGAAGTAAAGCGAGGGCGTCGCCGTTTCCTTGGCCTTCTGCACTACAGGCGTAGTGCCGATGACGAGATCGGGCTTGAACTCTTCGAAGGCCGCCAGATCCTGTTCCAGCGAGGCGCGGTATTGCACATGCACGCCTTTCGATTCGAGCCAGTCCCGGTCGTCCTGGGACCAGCGGGTGCGCGGACAGGCCGTGCCCACATAGCGCACATCCGCACCGCTTTCGACCAGCAGGCGGGCGACCAGAAGCTCCGATCCTTCGTAGCCGGACAATGTGATCCGGCCATCGATCGGCATGGCCTCCAGGGCGCCGGTAATCGCGCCCAGAATGCCGTTCTTGACGGCATCCACCGTGTCGCGGGCCACGCCGCAGGCCTCGCCGATACCATCGAGCCAAGCCGCCGTGCCATCACGCCCGACAGGCGCGGAACCGACGATCGGACGGCCCGCCGCTTCGAACTCCCGGAACGAGGCGGTGTAGAACGGATGGATGGCGGCGACCGCAGCGCAATCGAGCGCGGCGTAAAGCTCCCGCCATTCCCGAACGGGCACCACGGGTCCTGCCGCCAGGCCCAAAGGCTCCAGCATCATGCCGATGCCCACCGGATCGGCCGGGAACATCTCACCCACCAGGGTGACGGTCGGCTTGTCGCTCGGCCCCTCGCGCGGCGCCTGAACCGGCCCCTGCTCGGCTTCCGCCCGGGCGTAAGCGAGCATGGCGCCCGACAGCACGTCCTTGGCTTCGGCATGGGTTGGCACGCCGAAGCCCGGCACGTCGATGCCGATGATCCGCACGCCATTGATCTCTTTGGGCAGCAGCCGCAGCGGCACGCCCGAAGCCGTTGGCACACAGAGATTAGTCATGACGACCGCGTCGTATTTCTCCGGATCCGCCAGCTTGTAGACCGCGTCGCGGATGTCCTCGAACAGCTTGCCGGTGACCAGCGTCTCGGA
>CAZTCJ010000156.1:0-4898 GCA_964612085.1 uncultured Alphaproteobacteria bacterium | reverse complement strand
AGGGCGGAGAAATTGGTGCCCGTGCCGGAGCCGTATTTGAACAGGCGCGCTTCGCGGACCCACAGATCCATGATGCCGCCATCGTTCACCAGATCGTCGTCCACGCTCTGGATGAAGCAGGCATGGGGCTGCGGGCGCTCATAGGCGCTTTCCGAGCGGGTCAGAATATCCGTGGTATGATCGACATAATAATGGCCCTGGCTGGGGCCGTCGATGCCATAGGCCCAATGCAGGCCGGTATTGAACCACTGGGGCGAATTGGGTGCGGCCTTCTGAGTTGCCAGCATGTAGCGCATTTCGTCGAAATAGGCGCGGGCATCCTCTTCGCCGTCGAAATAGCCGCCTTTCCAGCCCCAATAGGTCCAGGCGCCGGCCAGACGGTCGAAAACGGCGGTGGCGGAGCGTTCCGGTCCGCGCGCGACCGGCTCGACCGCGGTCTCGTCGCCGTCATCATCCGTAGGCCGCGCTTCGGGCTCATCGGCCACATGGCGTTGCAGCCAATCCGGCACACCGTCTTCCTTGACCCGTTTCAAGCGGTCCGGCACACCCGCCTTGCGCAGATATTTCTGCGCGAGAATGTCGGTCGCGACCTGGCTCCAGGTGGCCGGCACTTCGACATTCTCCAGACGGAACACCACGGAGCCGTCCGGATTGCGGATTTCGCTGGTGGCCGTGCGGAATTCAAGTCCCTGATACGGGCCCTGGTCTTCTTGAGTAAAGCGGCGCTCGATACGCATGAGAACCGGTGTCTCCCTCTCTTGAACGATAACGTCGGTTTTGCGCCGGGTGGCCCCCGGCCGGGCACAGATCACCCGCCGGTCGACTCGTGATGTGCCGACCGCCAAAGCCCTCCGCGATCAAAATCCAATCTGACGACGGGGGCACAAGCTGTTGTGGCTAGCCCCTCAGTGAGCCCAAAGCCTAGTAGGTGATCCGGGTCCGTGCAACATCATTTTGTGTCCCAAATTGGCTTCGTCCACAAGATCTTGTGTCGTCAACATGGGGGGCGGAATACAACATCTTGTGGTGCGGCCGGTCCGGCACAAGATGTTGTGTTGCACGCGCCGCAGGGTCGCACCGGCCCTTAAACTGGACGCCAGGAATGAGCGGTGTAATAGTCGCGCGCGAAACCAAACATGCCTTGGGACAAGACCGGACTGCAATGTTCAAAGCGATCTTCACCTGGTGGAACGGCGCCACGCTCGCCACACGCATCAATACGTGGCTCAACGGCCGCCTCGTGGGCGAGGACGAGCAGGGCAATCGGTATTACGAGCAAAAGAAACTGCGCACAGGCCAGACCCACCGGCGCCGCTGGGTCATCTATAACGGTCTGGCCGAAGCCACGCGGGTGCCCGCCGACTGGCACGCCTGGCTTCATCATATCGTGGTGGATCCGCCGACCACGGCGCCGTTCAAACGGCAGCCCTGGGAAAAGGATCACAAGGCCAATCCCACCGGCACGCCTTGCGCCCACAAGCCCGGCGGCAGCCTGGGCCGGGACGGGCAGCGGCCGCCGGCGACCGGCGATTACGAGGCGTGGACACCGGGGGGCACGGACAAGCGCGAATCACGTCAGGATTCGCAGACCTAAGCGGACAGGCAGGTTTGAGGGCTCATGCAGAACAATCTCGTTGAAACACTGATCGGGGCGGCGGTCATCGGCATCGCCATCCTGTTCCTGGTCTTTGCCTATCAATCCTCCGATGCCGGGCCGGTCAGCGGCGGCTACCGCCTGACCGCCCAGGTCAACAACATCGCGGGCGTCTCGGTGGGTACGGATGTGCGCATTTCCGGCATCAAGGTCGGCAGCGTGTCGGCGCTGGATCTTGATCCCCAGACCTATTCGGCGCGCCTGACGCTGACCATTGACGGGCGCTATCAGCTTGCAGAGGACACCTCGCTTTCGGTAGCCCAGGAAAGCCTGCTCGGCGGTAATTTCGTCGCGCTTCAGCCGGGCGGCGATCTGGCCAATATCCTTCAGGACGGCGACGAGATCATTTTTGCCACGGGCACGGTCGATCTTCTGTCCCTGGTGCAGCAGGCGATCTTCGGCTCCGGCGGCGGCTCGGAAAGCAGCCCGGCGGAATCGGCCGGTACGGACAACGTGCTGGAAGCACCGTAACGGCGCTGTGGGACCAAGGCTCTGCCCTGTTTCCATCGCAGTTCGGCGGCAAAGATCAGGGCGTGATGGGTGATGTGAGAAAAGGAGCGGGCGCGATGACCCGGCCGGTCTGTCAACGGACACTATTCAACCGTGCGCTCCGCGCAGGCCTCGGGGCGGTGTTGCTCAGCGCCGGCGCGGCCTTCGCGCAGGCGCCGGGCGAGGATTGGCAGACCCGGCCAGTGCCGCCCGTGAGCGCCATGGACGGGCCGAAGGTCGCCGTCTTGCGGGGCCTTGAAAAAGTGACCGCCCGGGTGCGCGAGCTGGAAGTGCCGGTCGGACAGCCCGTGCGCTTCGGTCCCATCGAGGTCACCGTGCGCTATTGCGAATCGACGCCGCCGACCGAGCCGCCGGAAACCGCCGCCTTTCTCGACATCGACGATTACAAGCTCGACGGCTCGGTGGAACGCGTGTTCTCCGGCTGGATGTTCGCTTCCAGCCCGGCGCTCAATCCGCTGGAGCACCCGGTCTATGACGTCTGGGTGATGAACTGCAAGGCGGCCTCCCCTGAGACCGTTTCCCCGATCCGGTAGAACGACGCCTCGCGCATGATCGCCCGGTCGAGCCGTTTGCGGTAGTCCGCCGCCGGAATTTCGATGGCGCCGAAGCGGCACAGATGATCGGTCACGAACTGGGTATCGAGCAGATCGAAGCCGCCGCAGCTCAGCCGCGCCACCAGATGCATCAGCGCGACCTTGCTCGCATTGCTCTCCAGGCTGAACATGCTCTCGCCGAAAAACGCCGCGCCCAGCCGCACCCCGTAAACGCCGCCCACCAGCCGCCCGTCCCGCCAGCATTCGACGCTGTGGGCATGGCCTTGGGCATGGAGCGCGGCGTAAAGCTCCAGAATGCGGTCGTTGATCCAGGTGTCGGCGCGGCCCGCGGCGACGCTGGCGCAGCCTTTCATGACATCCTCGAAAGCCGTGTCCACCCGCATCTCGAAATGATCGGCGCGAATCGTCCGCTTCAGCCGGCGGGGGATGTGAACCGCATCCAAGGGCAGAATGCCGCGCTGTTTCGGCTCCACCCAGAACAGGTCCGGGTCGTCCCGTCCTTCCGCCATGGGAAAGACGCCGACACTATAGGCGCGCAGAAGCAGATCGGGCGTGATGTCGTCCATGGGGACTGCCGACGGGAGACTGTGACGAACGGTTTGATTATCCGGGCGCCACGGGCGCGGAGCAAGAGGCGTCTTCACACATCAGCCGGATGGCAGGTTCGGTCCCGGCACCAGGCCGCTGGCGACGATATTGATCACGAAGAACGTCACCACCGCCACCACGAGGGACACGATCGTATAGACGGTGGCCTGATCCGCCGCCGGTTTCATGACCCGGGGCAGGCCCACGAACAGAAGATAGAGGCTGTAAAGCCCGCCCAGAAGCGCGATGAGTCCCAGAGAGGGCAGGATCAGCGCCGCGCCCGCGATCCACGAGGCGGTCGGCACGAAGGCGGAGACCTTGAAGGCCTGGTCGAAATTGGGCTGGGCGCCGAAATTGGGCGCGAGCCAGTTGATGATCCAGGCGAAGATGTAGACGCCGCCAAGGGCCAGCGCATAGGAGACGGCCGCATTCACCAGCCCGTCGAAAAACGACAGGCGCACGGTGTTGCCGAAAAAGCTGACACCGACAACGGTGAGCCCGATAAAGCTGGCGATCACCGGGACGGCGGCGAGCGGCATCACATAGGACTTGAAGGTCTCTTGCGTGTTGACGGGTTCGGCGGCGATCGCGTCCCACTCGCTCTTGGGCGACAAAAGCAGGCGTTGGGCGCGCGCGATGGTCTGCTCGAACATGATCCCGGTTTCCCTCTCGCTCTATGTGGGCCGATACCGCCTCTGCACAAAAGGCATCAATGGGTCTTGAGATACTCCTCAAGCCAATGGATGTGATAGTCCCCGGCCAGAAAGTCCGGATCGTGCACAAGCTCGTGGAAAAGCGGGATCGTCGTCTCGATGCCGTCGATGACGAATTCGTCGAGCGCCCGGGCAAGCCGCATGATGCATTCGCGCCGGTCCGTGCCGTGCACGATCAGCTTGCCGATCAGGCTGTCATAGTAAGGCGGGATGCGGTAGCCGGAATAAACCGCCGAATCGACCCGCACGCCCAACCCGCCCGGCGGGTGATATTCGCGGATCTTGCCCGGCGAGGGATTGAAGGTCTTCGGATTTTCCGCATTCACCCGGCATTCGATGGCATGGCCCTGGAACGTCACATCGCTCTGCTTCAGGCTGAGCGGCTGGCCCGCGGCGATCAGGATCTGTTCGCGGATCAGATCGAGCCCGGTGATCATTTCGGTGACGGGGTGTTCCACCTGGATTCTGGTGTTCATCTCGATGAAATAGAACTGTCCGTCCTCGTACAGAAATTCGATGGTGCCGACGCCCAGATAGCCCAGCTTCTCGATGGCGCTGGTGACGATCTCGCCGATCTCCGCGCGCTTGGCTGCGTCGATCACGGGCGAGGGCGCTTCTTCCAGCACCTTCTGGTGACGGCGTTGCAGCGAACAGTCCCGCTCGCCCAGATGGAGCGCCGTGCCATGGGCATCGGCGATGACCTGAACCTCGATATGGCGGGGCCGTTGCAGATATTTTTCCAGATAGACCGAGTCGTCGCCGAAGGCTTTCTTGGCTTCCTGGCGGGCGGTGGAGAGTGCCGATTTCAGTTCGTCCTCGGAATGGGCGACCTTCATGCCGCGTCCGCCGCCACCCGAGGCTGCCTTGACCAGCACCGGA
>CAZTCJ010000155.1:0-4998 GCA_964612085.1 uncultured Alphaproteobacteria bacterium | reverse complement strand
CCTCCCGACCTCCCAATCAGGGTACCCTTGTGGGTGGTCGGGAGGGGGAGCGGGCCGGCCAGGCACATGGAAATGCGCTTGGCGGCGCATTTCCAAAAAGTCTCTAAGGCCGTTCGGCAAAATGATGGCGCGGAGCTTACTGCTCGCGCCAGGCCCGGGACAGGCTGTCCGTCAGCGGACTGGTCAGATAGGCAAAAGGCGTCCGCGCCCCGGTATTAATGAAGATGTCCGCCGGCATGCCCGGCTGAAGCTTGATATCGCCGATCTCAACCGTCTCCTGGTCGATCTCCACATGGGCGATGAAATAAGGCTGTCCGGTGCGGCTGTCGGCCATGCTGTCCGCCGAGACATAGCTGACGGCGCCCGATAGCTTGCCCACATCGCGCTGGGAAAGGGCGGCAAGCTGAACATCCGCATCGAGCCCAACGGTGACGGAATCGATATCCTGGGGCCGGATCCGCGCCTCGATCACCAGCAGATCGTCCTCCGGCACGATTTCCATCAGCACCTGACCCGGATCGATCACGGCGCCGACCGTGTGCACGCTCATGCCCACCACGGTGCCGCTCGTGGGCGCGGCCACTACGGTCCGGCGCAAGGTGTCGGTGGTAGCGCCCAGCTCATTCGTCAGATCGAAGATCTGGCGTTCCTGCTCGCGCAATTCGTTGACGACCTGCTCGCGGAACGCCGTTTGCTCTTGGGTGATCTGTAGCTCCGCCTCGCTGATCGCCTGGCGGGATTTGGCGATGGCGGCGAGATCCGACGCCCGGTCGCCTTCGAGGCGGGCCATTTCCCGTTCAAGGGACCGGATGCGCGTCGCGGGCGCGAAGCCTTTCTCGAACAGTTCCTTGAGTCCCGCCAATTCGTCTTTCAACAAGGTGAGCTGGCGGGCCCGGGACGCAGCCTGCGCCTCAAGCCCCTTGATTTCCGCCTCAAGCTGGCCGATCCGTTCCCGGATCAACGACACCTTGCCCTCTTGCGCGCGTTTGCGCACCTCGAAGGTCTGTTCCTGGGTTTTGAGAGTTTGCGCCGTGTCGGGATCGGTCCGGCGCACCAGAAGGTCGTTCGGAAAGACGATCGTCTCGCGTTCGTCCCGTTCCGCCATAAGGCGCGCGGCGGCGGCACGGGCCGCGTCATACCGTCCTTGGGTGATGGAATGGCTGGCTTTCTGGCGCGTGCCATCGAGGCGCACAAGCGGATCGCCTGTCGAGACCTGATCGCCGTCCTTGACCAGAATCTCGCGGATGATGCCGCCTTCCAGATGCTGCACTTCCTTACTTTTTCCAGAGACGGTCAAGGTGCCGGAAGCGATGACGGCCTGGGACAGTTCCGCCGTCATGGCCCAGGCGCCGAAACCGCCGAAGGTGATCAGAATAATGAGGAAGCCGCGGACGATCGGCGCCTTGATCGCGCGTCTGGTCGCCTGAGCGCCGGCCTGCTCCGGCTGAGAAACGGGCGGGGTGGAGCGGGCTTTCCGTTTGGCCGCTTTCCGGCGCTTTTGCTTTTTGACGGGGGCGCGGTCCGGCCGTCCGGGCGGCGCTGTGTCCGGTGACGACGCCGCCAGACGCAGTGCCGGTTTGGGCTCGGATCGCGGGCCGGATGCCATGGCTTCCGTTTCGTCGCCCGTGAACGATCCACGCAAACGGGGTTCCTGGGCACGGCCGAACGGCGCCGGGGTCTCCGCCATGGTGCGCCCAGAGTCCGGCCTGCGGGATTGCACCGGCGGCGGGCGGCGGCGTCTGCGGCGGCGGGGCGGTCCGCCAATTCTCACACCGAAAATCTTCATGGGCTAAACCGTCCGGACCTTGTCAGACTGCGGATTGGTTTCGTCACGCTTGGGCGGGGCAGAGGCCTCCCGCTGCTCAGGCTCTGGCCGTTCGGACGGCGCTGGGCCGGTCATCCGTTTGATGACCTCCTTGGACGGACCGATTGCCTGGACCTGCCCGTCGCGCAGGATCATCAGCGTATCGGCCAAGGCCAAAAGCTGCGGGCGGTGGCAGATCAGGACGATGGTGGTGCCGCGCTCATGCACATTCTTCAGGGTCTGGATCAAGGCGGCTTCTCCGGCCGCGTCGAGATAGGAGTTGGGTTCGTCGAGCACCAGAAAGGCGGGGCGGTTGTAGATGGCGCGGGCAAGGGCGATGCGCTGGCGTTGCCCGGCCGACATGAAGACCCCGCCGGGGCCGATCTGGGTTTCGTATCCCTTCTCCAGGCGGAGAATGAAATCATGGACACCGGCCAGATGGGCGGCTTCCAGGACCGCCTCTGAGTCCAACTCGCCGAACCGGGCGATGTTCTGGGCCACCGTGCCTTCGAACAGTTCCGTATCTTGAGGAAGATAGCCGATCGCCGGGCCCAGATTAGATTTGTCCCAGGCGGTGACATCGGCGCCGTCGAGCCGCACACAGCCGTTCATCGGCCTCCAGATACCGATCAGCATATTGGCGAGCGTGGTCTTGCCCGCGCCGGACGGGCCTGCAACGCCGAGAAACTGTCCGGGTTCGAGTTGAAACGAGACGTTTTTAATCACCACACTGCGGGTCTCGGGCGGTCCGCCCACGAGCTTTTCCACCGTCAGTGCGCCCGTGGGACGCGGCAACACGACGCTTTCGGCGGGCTTGTCGCAATAGCGCAGCAAAAACGCCTTGAGCCGGCTATAGGCCTCGCGCGTGCCAACGATCTGTTTCCAACTGCCCACTGCCTGTTCGACGGGCGCCAGCGCGCGTCCTGAGATGATCGAGGCCGCCACGATCACCCCCGGCGTGATCTCACCGCGCAAGGCCAGAAAGGCCCCGGTCCCGAGCATCGCCGCCTGGATCGAGGGGCGCAGGAATTTGATCACGGCCCGGACGGTGGCGCTGCGTTCATTGGCCGAGGCCATGGCATCGGCGCCCTTGCGCTGGGGCGTGAGCCAGCGGTCCATCAGATTGCCCGCCATGCCCATGGAATCGATGACCGGCGCGTTGCGCATGATCCGTTCCATGAACTGCATGCTCTGGGCCTTGCTGGCATGGGCATCTTTCGCGGGCGTGCGCGTGACCGCTTCCGTCAGGATCGCGAGAACCGCCAGCAAAATGGCGCCGACCGTCGCCACAATGCCCAGCAAGGGATGCATAAGGAAGATAATGCCGATGAAAAACGGTGCCCAGGGCGCGTCCATCAGGCTGATCGGCCCTTGCCCGCCCAGAAAGCCCGTGACCTGATCCAGATCCCGCATGGGCTGGGTGGGGTTGCCGCCAGCCGATTTGTTCAGGGAGGTGACGACCCCGTTGAAGAGCCGCTTGTCGAGTTGCGTTGACGCGTCATTGGCCAGGCGCACCAGAACGTGAGAACGGCATTGTTCGAGCGCGCCGAGCGCCGCCAGAAGTCCCACCGCCGCGATGGTCAGGTAGAGCAGGGTCTCGCCGCTGCCCGACGACAGCACCCGGTCGTAGATCTGCAACATATAGATGGGACTGACCAGGAACAGCAGATTGATCACGATGCTGAAGGCAAAGACCGCCGCGCCGATCCGCAGAGTCCGGCTGCGGAGGGTCGTCAGCAATTCCTGTGCGCTTTGGCTTGCGTCTGCCGGTACCGACATGGTTTATCCGCTTTGGCCTATCCGTCTGGCGTCCCTTGGCGGACCGGTTCGGCGTCAGGCCGCCTTGCAGCGCCCGGGCCCGGTTCAAATCCGCTTGAAATACCAAGCCAGTATGAGGATCACCGGCAGCGGCCCAACTGACAATTTCGTCACACAGGCCTTACGGCCGGGCCGGGCCCGCATGGGCCGGAAGCATCTGCCATTTATCCGGAACGGATCTGTGACGCCGGACACACGCCGCTCACTACTGACAATTGGGCTGACAATTGGGTAAGGAGCATCCCATGACGATGTGCGGCGCGGTCCGGAAGCGGCGCCGTCACAGGCACCGCTTCCCGCTTTCAAATCGAAGAGACGTCTTTACGCGACGGTCTCTTCGTTCTGGCTCAGCGTATCGATCTCCTCGCCATAAAGCTCCAGCGCTTCGGCGATGGTCAGCGTTTCCACCGTGCCTTCGGCATTGGTGGTCTGGATCTGCTCGACGCTGATGGCCGTGTCGTGACCATCCGGACCGACGATCAGAAGGGCGCCGCCTTCCTCGAACAGCGATGTGGCCGCGATGTCGTTGATGATGACGGTGTCGGTGCCGTCGCCGCCGATAAAGACGTCGTTGCCGTCGCCGCCTTCGAACAGATCGTCGCCGCCGCGGCCGACCAGGACATCGGCATTGTCGGTTCCGATCAGATGCTCGAACGCGCCCGAGCCGAACACGGTCTGACCGCTCAGCTTGATATAATCGGGCGTTTCCGGATCATCGCTTTGCTCTTCATCGGCTGGGCCGGACGCAAGGGCGTCCACCGGATCATAAGCGATGCCCATCACGGTGAAATCGGAACTTTCGCCCGATTTCAAGACCTGGCCTACGCCATGGCCGTAGCCGCTGGCCTCGATCTCGATCTTGGCGATGGGATCGGTCTCGCCGAGGGACAGGCGATACATGTTCTCGCCGATCTCCTGGGCCGTATCCGATCCGATCTTGCCTTGGGCGACAAGCGTTCCGTCCTCGGCATAAGCCATATAGACGCCGGTCTCGCCGAGATCGGCTTCCCGGGCGAAAAGCCGCCCGAAATCGATCTCCACATTGGTGGCCGGGGCCGAGCCGAAGGAAATGACCACCTTCTCGCTGAGGCCGGTGTCGGCATTGTAGTCGATCTGGGTGCCGAAGCGGCCGCCGCTGACGCCGTAACCGTCCTTGCTCAAAGTAACGTCGGCAAGGCCAAGAACGCCATCCTCGCCGGCGGCCTCGATGGTCATGCCATTGTCGAACTGCGCGACCCCGTCGACGATGACCCCATCGCCCGCTTTCACGGAAACGCGGCTTTGGGGCGGCTCAGGGGGTTGCGGTTGAGGCTGCGGTTCCGGATCCGGATCTGGGGTCTGGGGATCAGAATCAGTTTCCGTCAGCTGCTGCTGCT
>CAZTCJ010000154.1:0-5061 GCA_964612085.1 uncultured Alphaproteobacteria bacterium | reverse complement strand
CCTTAAATCCTTTCGCGATGCGGGCTTTTAACTCGTTGGGTCGCTCGGCCATGTCCGTCCTTGATCCTTCGCGTCCGCCTTTGCTTGCCGGCAGAAATAATGAGGGCGGGCGCCACGCGCGCCGCGCCTGGAAGGTCCTATAGCGCGGCGGGCCCGCGCTTCGCAATGGCGGGAACTGCCTTGGGGTCCCGATCCTCGCAGCCAGATGGATGGGGCAGGGATCAGTCCGAGCCCCGGCCGCTGCGCATCTGGGGGCGGACCAAACCGGTCACGGCGGCGACGAAAAGGGTGCTCAAGACCCAGCCCGCCGCGATGTGGAAGGACTGGTAAAGCCACAACCAATGAACGGGACCGAATATGAATTTCAGAATGATGATGGCAGCTTGGGCGATCAACTCAAGAAAACACCAAATGCCTTCAAAAATAAGCCCAAAAACACAGAAGACGGCGCCCAAAAGCGTATCCAGGTATGGCACGTCCCTTAAAGAAGTGCCCAAGGACTCCAGACGATGGGACGCGCTTTTGAGGAAGCCTGGTGTCTTTGTCTGAAAGGCGGGTTTGCATTGCTGGATCGTGTTCACGATCCAGTATTCCGTCTGTCGGAATTCGACGATCGGAATCAATGTATCAAGCGAATACATGATGCTGTTGAACGGCGGATATTCAAGTGTTTCTTTGGGGTCTGTCTGATATCGTATCCCATTGTTCTGCTTGTTGGGTTCGCTCGTCTTATTTTGGCCGATGGTCGTATACTTCACATGGGCCTCTTCCTGGGCCGGTGTCATGCAGCGTACTTCTTTGTTCTTTTGAACTTTATCAGCCTGCGCTTTTTCTTGTTGCGTTTGAATGGCCTGCGTCCCGTTGTCATCAGGAAGCATGACCCGTGCCTCATAAGCCCCTTGATACACGAAAGCGCCGAAAATCCACAAAAGCAGCAGCAGGCCAGCAGCGCGCCAGGGCTGATAGCCATACCGGATCGTTAGATGGCCGATGCGCATCGCAATCCATTTGAAGATTCTCGTCACGCCGAAAAGACCCCCCCGTGGCATCGTTCCGAACGGCCGCATTCTGAGAGTCAGAAAATTCCGCTGGCGTTCGATATTCAGGCGCGCAACGTCAATCTCCTCCGCATCCTGAAATTTGCCGAGCCGCTGGAACAGGCGGACGAGATGCTCGTAAGGTTGTTGGGGAAGGGCGCCTTCCCAGTCTCTGGGCTGGCGTTTCAACCAGTCCAATCTGTCCCTATGCGTCTTCGGCGCCAGGTCGTCTTCCAGCAGATGATCGTAGACGAAACCGTCAATATGCAGATACCCCCCGGCCGGCCAGCCGCTTTTCACATCGGCCAGAGTACCGACCCGGGCGCCGGTCAACTGGATCAGCGCTTTGGCGTTGCCTGGCTGGGTATACTCTGGAGAGTTTTGCGGATCTTCGGCCTCTTGATCTTGAGAGCCTGGATCCTGGGCTCCGCGTTCCATCCGTTGCAAAAGAATGATATTGCCCTGCCGGGAGTCTTCAGAGAGCTTGCCGGGGTTTTCGGTCCGATCTCTGGATTCCACCTGTTGCGTGAGCAGCTTGACATTCTCCCGGTTCCAATAAAAAACGCCTTTGACCACCATGAGATTGCCGCAGAAGCGGACGCCGGGATTTTTCTCATGGTCGAGGCTGGACACCCAGAATTCCAGATCGTCGCCGATATGAGCCCCTTCCGCGATGACATTGCCGTTGAATGAGGCAAACCGGGTCAAAGAGAGATCCCGGCCGATCACGGCGCTTGACAGATTGAGGGCGCTCAGGTCGGGTGCTTTGCTGATGTCCAAGCGTTGCCAGCCCAGCTGGTCCAGGCCGCTCGACACAACACCACTAATGGTTTGCCAAGCAGACGGATCGGCCGTCACGGCCTTCTTTAGGTCATCAGGACGCGGCCCATACTCAAAGGCGGTGTGCCCAGCGAGAAAATCTCCCTGCACATGGGCCTGGACGAACAGGACCGGCCCCTCGAAATGGGAGCCTCCGTTCAACTTGACGCTCAATCCGACACTGATGTTCGAGCAATCGAGTCCGGCCATCTGATACCGGTAGACGGGACCCGAACGCTTTTTGGAGGGCTTATGGACAAAATCAGCGGTCAGCCCGGTGAATTCCATATGGCCTTCGATATTGGCCCGTCTGAGATCGAGAAGACCCTGCGCGATGAAATTCGGCCCGAAATGGGCCGAGTTGAAAACCTTCAGTCCCGTGGCCTCAAGGGCGCGTATCCTGTCTTCCCGGTCGATTTCGGTGGCATAAAGACGTACTTCGCTCAAGGTGATGCTGCCGTGGACCGTGGCGTCCTGAAGGGACAATCCGCCATGGACCGTGACGAACGGCAGATCTCCGCCGGGGCGGACTCCGGCAGCCGCCCGGTCTTTGTCCTCCGCCTTGTCCGGATCGCCGGCCTCCGTATCCGGATTGTCCTCTGGAGCGTTTTCCGAGCGGACAGGATCGCTCCGGCGGGTGTACAAATCGCGCCCGATCGTCGCCAGGGTCAGATTGATGGCCAGATGGCTGAAGGCAATATCGCCCTCTTCATCGGCCAGCGCGCTCTTGACCATGAGCGAATGCATGCGGAAAAAGCCGTCGACCTGCGCCCCGGCGAAGACCAGGCGGCCGTCGCAATTCAAGGATGCGTTCGGGGCGTTCCGGCCGCATTTTTTTTCCTCCGGAGCCGGAAGGGTTGCGGTTTCGGCGTCCGTTTCACCCTGTTTGTCTTCAGGGGGCTGGCTTTCCTTGGCAACGGCTTCGATTCCCAGAAAGACGCTGCCGCCGATGCGGGCCCGGGCGGCACCGAACGCCACCGTATTGCGCCGCTTGCCGTCCGAGGGAAAGTCGCTGACCAGACGGCTCTTTTTGATGATGACATCGTCCTGGATGTGGCATTCGGAGAAATTGAGGCATCCCGTGCTTTGAAAGCCGTCGTCGATTTCCAGATTTCTCCGGATCCGGATGCCCTGGGCATGAACTGCGGCGCAGATTTCTTCAGCGTTGTATTTCCAGCCGAAGCGGTTTTTCGCTTTGTCGGTCTCGCATCCGAGCGTCAGGATCTCACCATTATACAGTCTGAGGGACCCTTCGATGGTCGCATCGACGATGCTGATCCCGTCCCTGATGACATATGGACGCGCTTCGGCGTTGTTCAGGTCGCCGTTTTGATCCGTATGCTTTGTGTGTTGTTCGATGGCGAATTGCGCGCCGACTTTCATCCGGTCGCCCATGAGCGCATAGACGCGGCGGTACGCTTTGGTCGTACGCGCTTCCATATCGCAGAGCTGGATCAACAGGCTACCTTCGATGGTTGCGTCATCGACCCGCAAGGTACCGATGATGTGACTGCGCAGCAGATGGACCCGCGCCCCGCATTTCAGATGCGAGGCGTCGATGGCCGCCCTGCCTCTATAGATGGTCTCGTCGGTCGCGATGACCTTCGTGTGCTGTATCTCAAGCCCTTGGGCGAGATTGGCCGTCCGAAGACCGATGGAACCGCAGATCAGATTGGTTTGCGCTGTCTTATCGGAACCGTTCTGGCCGGGAAGCTGGCTGAGAATGAACTTGCCGTTCACCGTGATGCCGTCGGCCCAAAGAGCGTAGGCGTCGGTGAAGCCATCATGGGATAGGATGACATCGGACAGATTGACATCTCCGCCCACCTCGCACTGCCGAAACCGGATGGCGCCGAGCGCGATAAAAAAGCCGTTGGGATCGTCCGGGCATTGAAACCCGCATTTTTCGAGCGTTTCCCGAATTCTCTTGCCTAGCGGTCTGCATTCGGGCTCCGCGAGGTCAAGGGGCGCATCTTCCGGCAGACCGTATTCGAGTCCGCGGCCCGTAGAGATCTCTCCACGGATTTTTGCGCTGTTCAGATTGAGCGCTCTGGCGCTGTCGAGACCGTCGATCCAGGCCCCGCGCAGGAACAGGTCGCCCTTGATGCGCACATAGGGCATGCGGACCTGACCGTAAATCGTCGAATGCATCAGAAAAAAATGGCCGCGAATGGTCATCGCGGCGCCCTTGAGGGCAACCCATATGTCGGATAACTGCACGGTGCGTCGCTTGGCGAGCGCCTCCCCGCTCAAGTCCCCCGCGCTGATCCGCGCTTCCCGCAGGTCCAGATGCCGGCCGATGCGGGCGTGGTTGAGCTGGACGGCGCCATCGCTCCTAAGCCTGCGGAAATGACAGGAGCCGCCAACCTGGACGCGAGTCAGGTTGAGAGCGATGACATAGTCTTCCTTGTCACGGAAACCGGGTAGCCAGCTCGGATCATCGACATCGGGCGGATTATTCTCACCGGACGCGAACTCGCTGCATTGCGCATCCATTACGCCGGCAATAGTGGCCAGATGCAGCACCACGGGCCGATCGATCCGGCATTGATGCAGCACGAAATCGCCCTGGGCCTTCAGCCTGCGGCCGAGAATGCCGTCCAGTCGGCACAGACGGAAGCTTACCGTTTTGGTCTCAGCATCCTGAAGAACGACCTGGTTGGAGAAATAGCAGCCGACGAACTGAAGCGGAAACGGGATCTGCCTGTTCAGGAAGTTCAGGTCACCGTCGATCCAGGCATGGCGGATTTCGATGCCCTTCGGATAGCGATCCGGAGTTTTGGCCGCCTGAAGGATTTTCTGGGTGAGGACGGCGCCGTCGAGCCGGGCCGATTCATCCACTTGGTGGCCTTCGGACGGTGTGCGAACCGCAATTCGAGAGCCTGACTTATCCGGGACGGTGTGTGCCGTATCATCAGACAGGTAGGAGTCCGTGCGCAGTTCAAGGGCCTTACCTAATCTGGCCTCTTCAAGAATGCGTTCGATTTTGACGTTCGTTTTTTTGACGCGCCTAGCTTGCTCGTCGCTCATCCCCATCCCCCCAGACAGGTATCAACCACAGATTACCTATCCTAAAGATACCTTCCCGGTAGAAGCAACAGGGAATGCACGCGAAGAGAGCAGCTTCGCGGATGCCACGCACAAAAAAAGGGGCCGGTCGCGGGACCGGCCCTTGGCTTGTTTTCCGTAGGCTGCGCTTATTTCA
>CAZTCJ010000153.1:0-5265 GCA_964612085.1 uncultured Alphaproteobacteria bacterium | reverse complement strand
CGTAATCGGCGACCTGGAAGATCGGCGCTTCCTCGTCCTTGTTGATGGCGACGATCACTTTGGAGTCCTTCATGCCCGCCAGATGCTGGATGGCCCCGGAAATGCCTACGGCGATGTAAAGCTCCGGCGCCACCACCTTGCCGGTCTGGCCGACCTGGTAGTCGTTGGGCACGAAGCCCGCATCGACGGCCGCGCGCGAGGCGCCGATGGCCGCCCCCAGCTTGTCTGCCACCCGTTCCAGGATCACGAAATTATCGCCCGATTGCATGCCCCGGCCGCCCGAGATCACGATCTTGGCCGACGCCAATTCCGGCCGGTCCGATTTCGACAGTTCCTCGCCGACGAATTCGGACGTGCCCGGATTGTCGCCGGCACCGATCTGTTCGACGGAGGCGCTGCCGTCCTGGCCCGCCGCCGGGAAAGTGGTCGGGCGCACCGTGACGACTTTCTTCGCGTCCGTCGAGCGGACCTGCATCATGGCGTTGCCCGCATAGATCGGGCGGGTGAAGGTATCGGGTGCGTCCACCGACACGATGTCGGAGACCTGCATGACGTCGAGCAGCGCGGCCACGCGCGGCATGACGTTCTTGCCGATGGAGGTGGCGGGCGCCAGCACCGCGTCGTAGTTTTCCATCAAGGGCACGATCAGCAGCGACAGCGGCTCGGCCAGCGCTTTGTCATAGGCCGGATCGTTCGCATGCAGAACTTTCGTGACGCCGGTCAGCTTCGCCGCCTGGGTCGCGGCCTCGGCTCCATCGGAGCCCGCGACCAGCACATGGACGTCGCCGCCCATGGCCGCAGCGGCGGAGACGGTCTTCGACGTGGCGTCTTTCAGGCCCGCCTCATCATGTTCAGCCAGTACCAGAACGCTCATCAGATCACTCCCGCTTCATTCTTCAGCTTATCGACGAGTTCGGCCACGGACTCGACCTTGATGCCCGCCTGCCGCGAGGGCGGCTCGCTTACCTTGAGCACTTCGAGCCGGGGCGCCAGATCGACGCCGAACTCCTCCGGCGCCTTCTCCTCGATCGGCTTCTTCTTAGCCTTCATGATGTTGGGCAGGGATGCGTAACGCGGCTCGTTCAAGCGCAGATCGGTGGTGATCACCGCCGGCAGCGCCAGCTTGACGGTCTGCAGGCCGCCGTCGATCTCGCGGGTCACGTCGATCTTGCCGTCGGCGGGCGCCACTTCGGACGCGAAGGTGCCCTGGGGCCAGCCCAGAAGCGCCGCCAGCATCTGGCCGGTCTGGTTGGAATCGTCGTCAATCGCCTGCTTGCCCAGGATCACCAGATCCGGGCTTTCCGCCTCGACCACGGCTTTGAGGATCTTGGCCACGGCCAGCGGCTCCACGGTCGCGTCGGTCTTCACCAGAATGCCCCGGTCGCCGCCCATGGCGAGGCCCGTGCGGATGGTTTCCTGGGCCTGCTGCACGCCGATGGAGACCAGCACCACCTCGCTCGCCGTGCCCGCTTCCTTGAGGCGCACCGCTTCCTCGACGGCGATCTCGTCGAACGGATTCATGGACATTTTGACGTTGGCAAGCTCAACGCCGGTCTGATCCGGTTTCACCCGGATCTTGACGTTGTAGTCCACCACACGCTTCACGGGGACGAGGATCTTCATGGCCTGAGTCTCTCCGATGGCTAGGGATTGGGATCAAGGGCCGAAGGCATGCCGTACCGGCACCTTTGACGTCGATACATGGCCAGGACATGCCACCAAAATCGCCTGGTCTCAAGTCTGTGGCCGCGCGGCCAATCCGCCCGGCCCGGCACCGGCAGGCTATGTGTCGTCGAAAACCTTGTCTTCCGGATCGTCGGGCAGGTCCCGGTCGAACAGCTTCACATTGCCTTTACGCATGAAGACGATGAGCAGCGCGCCGGCCGCGAAGCCGCCCACATGGGCCCACCAGGCCACCTGTTCGTTGGCCCTGGTGGCGATGAAATAGATCTGCCAGAGCAGCCACGCGCCGATCACCCAATAGGCCCTGAGCTTCAACGGGATACGGCCCAGCGCCAGAACCCAGATATTGACCCGCGGATGAAGCAGCAGATAGGCGCCCACAAGGCCCGCCGTGGCGCCGCTGGCGCCGATCAGCGGCACATTGGCCTGCGCCACCAGAAGCGAGTGGGTCAGGCCCGCGGCGATCCCGCACAGCATGTAGAACGGCACGAAGAGGATGTGGCCCGTGGCGTCCTCCACATTGTCTCCGAAGATGTAGAGGAAGACCATGTTGCCCGCGAGGTGCCAGATATCGCCATGCAGGAACATGTATGTGATCAGCGTGGCGTAGGCGGTGGGCACGCCGGTGAACAGATCGTTCGGAATCAGGCCGCCCGCGGCGATCGCCACCTGGGCGTCCGGCACGTCGAGCGTCATCTGCCAGACGAATACGGCGATGTTCGCCAGGATCAAGGTCCAGGTCATGTAAGGCAGACGGATGTTCTTGAGCGGATTCTGATCGTTAACAGGTATGAACATGGCCCATCACGCCCCCCCAGGCGCGTTCCCTAAAGGTAAAACCGGCGTTTTGACTGCTTAGCTGCCCTCATACCAGCCGATATAATCCGCGAAAGCCCGCAGAATGTCCGACCAGAGACCGATATTGTCGAGCACGTTGCTTTCCGTGACGCCCTTGGACAGGTTCACCGGAAAATCCACATAGGCCGTCCCGTCGTCGCTCAGATAGGCTTTTCCGAAGACATAGGTTTCGTTGAAGGCGTCGAGCTTGGCTTCGGTGATGTCAGGACCGGCCTTGAAGCCGGCCGAGAAATCCACCCGCTGGCAGCGGCGCGGATTGCCGGAACAATCATGGGGCCAGACCTTGAAGCGCAGCGGACCCAGCGCGCCATAGACCACCGGGTCGCCCCAGTCGTCCGACTCCGTCCAGGCCTCAAAGCCCTTTTGCTCCAAAAGAGCGGCCAGCTCGATGCCGGACACATCCGTATACAGGCGGTCAGCCGCCGCCCCGGGCTGCGCGCCGAGCACAGCCAGGGCCACCGCCAGTCCCGCAATCCATTTCGCTAACCCCATGAGCCCACTCACGTCTGCACTCCTCCGCCGGAGCGATCCTATCCATGAGTTTAGAGGGCTCGCGGCCATACTGTCACGACCCAAAAGGGCTGACGGGCCGCATCAGGCGCTCCGGTTGGCGCCCGGCACCCATTTGACGTCCCGTTCGCCCTTCTCGTTCACATAGCGGGCGGCGACGAACAAGAAATCCGACAGGCGGTTGATGTATTTCAGCGCCGGCGCATCCACGTTCTCACCGCTGCGCATGACCTCGACCATCAGCCGCTCCGCGCGCCGGGCCACCGTGCGCGCCATGTGCAGATAGGCCGCGCCCACGGTGCCGCCCGGCAGAACGAACGAATCGAGCGGCGCCAGATAGGCGTTGAGCCGGTCGATCTCCTTCTCAAGCCGGTCCACCTGAGCCTCGGTCACGCGCAAGGCCTCGAACGGTAGCGGCTCGTTGCCTTCCGGCGTCGCCAGATCGGCGCCCAGATCGAACAGGTCGTTCTGGATGCGCCCCAGCATCTCGTCCATGTCGCCCGAGACATGCAGACGGGCGACCCCGACCACCGCATTGGTCTCATCGACCGTGCCATAGGCCGAAATGCGCGCATCGTGTTTGACCCGGCGTTCGCCCGTCGAAAGCGAGGTCTCACCCTCGTCGCCCGTACGCGTATAGATCTTGTTGAGCACAACCATCTTTGTCTCCGCTTGCCCCTGAGGCACGGTTATCCGTGCGGTTGGCATGGGATATAGCCCAAACCGGTTCCGATTTCCTGATTTTTGTGCATCGCGGCGGAAAATCGCCGAAGCGCTTGCAGCCCGCATCACACATGGCAAGCTGGAAGTCTAACGACGGGGATGGAACACCATGATCGACGACGCCCAGGAAACGGAACTCTCCTTGCGCCCCATCATCGTGGCGAGCGTGGCCCTGGGCGTCATGATGCTCGCGGCCCTTGGGCTGATCGGCGATCTGTGGACCGAAGCCTCCGCCGAGAATCGCGCCCACCTCTATAACGCCATGGCGGCGGTCTTCTTTTCCTTCCAGGCCAATGTGACGGTGCTGGCGATCGCCTACGCCCTGTTCCGCACGGCGCGCCGGATGATCCTGGTAATCAATCTCTACGGCATCGCCGTCTTCGCCGTCGCCGTGGTCATGGCGACCACCCATTTCGTCCGGTTCCTGAAAAGCGGCGCGCCGGGAATCGTGGATTCCTTCGTGCCGCCCGGCCTGGAACTGCTCGCCCTGGCGCAGGTTTTGGTGTTCGGCCTGATCCTGATCGTCAGCCTGGTGATCGGTCTGCGCCGCCTGTTCCGGCGCTGGTGATGCCAATCTCCAAAAACCCTCAGCGCTGAAAGACGAAGACCGCCAGGGCGATCAGGATGATCGCGGCGAATTGCAGAACCACCCGCAGCCGCATGAGCTTGTTGGACATGCTGCGGCTCGCCTCGTCGCCCCGCCACAGTGTCACCAGACCGGCGATCAGGGTCAGGAGCACCAGACCCATGGCGACGAATATCAGAATATCGATCAAGGCCATGCGCTTAAGCCTCTAACAGGCGCCGGGCGATCACCTGGGCCTGAATTTCAGCCGCGCCTTCGAAAATATTCAGGATACGGGCATCGCACAGCACCCGGCTGATCGGATATTCGAGCGCGAAGCCGTTGCCGCCATGGACCTGCAGCGCATTGTCCGCCGCCGCCCAGGCCACGCGCGCGCCCAGGAGCTTGGCGAGGCCCGCTTCCAGGTCGCAGCGCCGGCCCTGATCCTTCTCCCGCGCGGCGTAATAGGTGAGCTGGCGCGCCGCCATGATTTCCACCGCCATGGTCACCAGCTTGTTGGCGACCCGGGGGAAGCTGATCAACGGCTTGCCGAACTGCTGCCGGTCGAGGGCGTAGCGCAGGCCCAGTTCCAGAGCGTTTTGCGCGACACCGACGGCGCGGGCGGCCGTCTGGATGCGGGCGCTTTCAAAGGTCTCCATGAGCTGCTTGAAGCCCTTGCCTTCCTCAAGGCCCAGAAGATTCTCCGCCGACACTTCGAACTCGTCGAAGCCGATCTCGTATTCCTTCATGCCGCGATAACCGAGCACTTCAATCTCGCCACCGGTCATGCCTTCGGCCGGGAACGGATTATCGCGCGTGCCGCGCGGCTTTTCCGCGATGAACATGGACAGGCCCCGATAACCCGACTGATCCGGATCGGTCCGCACCAGGCGCGTCATGATGTCGCTACGCGCGCCATCGGTCAT
>CAZTCJ010000152.1:0-5440 GCA_964612085.1 uncultured Alphaproteobacteria bacterium | reverse complement strand
GCGGGACGGGCGGCGCGGCATGGGCCGCCCATCCCCGACAGGTCTTTACCGCGCGCAGCGCAAGCCCACAGCCCGGATCGTCTTTTCGCCATAGCCGAACAGGCCATTGGCGAAGCCCGCGCTACAGCCGACCGCGCCTGCCCGTTGACCGACCCGTCTGCCGACCGGATCGAGCGCCTTGGCGCGCGACGCCCCGCTCACCTGGGCGCAAACGGGGGTGAAACCGGCGATCTGACCGTTTCCGAGCCGTACGCTGTTGAAGCGCGTGATGGCCGAACCTTCCGGACAAATGCGCGAGAAATACTCACCGCCGCGTTCAGCCCCTTCGCCGCCCCGCCAGGCCCCTTCGCCGGTCAGACGGCCCCGGCGTGCGTCCATCGCCTGGCAGCGGATGGCCAGCCGGATCACGCCCTGGCGGGTCGCCTGGCCGCTGATGCCGACCAGCAATTCGCCGTCGCGGCAATTCCGCTTGAAGGCCGGACCGCTCTCATCGCCGGCGATGCGGTTGAGGGCAACACTTATGCTGGCCCCTGGAGCCGTGTCCGGTGCGGGCGCAGGAGCAGGCGACGGAGCCGGAGACGGTTCAGGCGTGGCGGCCGGCGGAGTCGTTGCCTGGGCCGGGGCCGGCGGGAACTGGATCTCCTGATAGGGCTGCCACCAGGCAGCGGTCATGTCGAGATCGTCGTCAATGATGGCTGCGTTCCGGATGCACATGGTGCCGTCGGTCAGACGCCGGAGATGGAGGTGGAGATTGCGGCCCGCACTGGCGGCATTGGCGATGATCATCGCCACGTCGCGTTCGCGCAATTGCGACTGCCATTGTGCGTTGGTCCAGGACGCCGCCGCCGGAGGCGCCGCCACATCGTCCGTATTGCACAGAAAAGCTTTATGTCTGGAACCGGCCTGGATCGGATGGGTCACGCTGACCGGCGCTCTCGCATCCAGGACTTCAAAATAGGCCTCGTAATTTTCACCGGCCCGGTTCGCGGTCGTGGCGAAATACTCGACAGACGCCAGGACTCTGACCCAGGTTGCGCGGCGGTCGTCCTGGGCCTGCGCGGCCGGTGCGCCCGCCAGACAGACCGCCAGCAGCGCCGCCGTCATGATTCTCAGTCTGCGGATTACAGTGCGTTGACACACGTGCTTTGTCATTGGAAGCCCCCTCTCACGTCAGACCGGCCGCCACCGCTTGGCGCGGCCCGCATCTTTCAGATGAATAGGGGACCGAAATTTCACCGATTTGACAAGGGCGGCGTGGCAAGGGGCTTTGCAAGAGGCGGGAAGGGGGGCGGCCCTTCCCGCAGCGCCCTCACGCGCAGGTTTTTCAAACCGTCCATTAGGCCCTCGCAAACCCTCAAAACGCGCCTTTCACCTGCTCGGCCAGCGCCATCAGGCCGTTGATCGGGCGGATGAACACTTCGATATGCTTCATCTGGCCTTGGTCGTTCAGGGAAATCCGGTCGATGCCGCGCATGCGGGTGCCGCCGATATGGCCCTCGAACTCCAGGATCAACTCGCCGTGCTTCACCCATTCGCCCGTATAGCGGAAGTCTTCGAGCCCGAAGATCACGGCGCTGAGCACGGTCTTGACGTACGCCCGGTCCTGCTTGGGCGACCAGTAGGCGGGCGATGAAATCGCCACATCCGCCGCCAGGATCGGGTCCAGCAGGTCCGGATCGCGGGCGTCCACCGCCCGGTGCCACTGCTCCAGAAACCGCCAGGTTTGCGCCTGCCTGTCCATGACCACGCCTCCGCCGTTCACATCACCCCCCACCCATGCTACGGGAGCGGCAGTCATTCACCAAGGTGTCATGCCCCATGTCCGTTCTCAGCTCCGCCGCCAGTCCCCGCTCCGAAGCCTTCAAGGCCAATGCCAGCGCCATGGGCGCCCTGGTCGAGGAGCTGGAGGACCGTCTGGCGCAGGCGGCTGAAGGCGGCGACGAGACGGCGCGCGCCCGCCATGTCAAGCGCGGCAAGCTGTTGCCCCGGGAGCGGGTGGGGCAGTTGCTCGATCCCGGCGCGCCGTTCCTGGAACTCTCGCCCTTGGCCGCGTACGGCATGCATGGGGGCGCGATCCACGGCGCGTCCATGATCACCGGCATTGGCCGGGTCCAGGGGCGCGAATGCATGGTGGTGTGCAACGACGCCACCATCAAGGGCGGCACCTATTATCCGGAGACGGTGAAAAAGCATTTGCGCGCCCAGGAGATCGCGCGGGAGAACCGGCTGCCCTGCATCTATCTGGTGGATTCCGGCGGCGCGAACCTGCCGAACCAGGCCGATATCTTTCCTGATAAGGAGCATTTCGGCCGGATCTTTTATAACCAGGCCAACATGTCCGCCCAGGGCATTCCCCAGATCGCCGTGGTGATGGGCTCGTGCACGGCCGGCGGCGCCTACGTGCCCGCCATGTCGGACGAGACCGTCATTGTGCGCAAACAAGGCACGATCTTTCTCGGCGGCCCGCCTTTGGTGAAGGCCGCCACCGGCGAAGTGGTGAGCGCGGAGGATCTGGGCGGCGCGGATGTCCATGCCCGCACCAGCGGCGTGGTGGACCATTACGCGGCGGACGATTCCCATGCGCTGGCGCTGGCCCGTCAGATCGTCGGCACCCTGAACCTGACCAAGACGGTGGCGATGGACCTGCGCGCGCCGGAGCCGCCCGCTTACGATCCGGCGGAACTGGACGGTATCGTGCCGTCCTCGCTCGCCACCCAATACGATGTGCGCGAGGTGATCGCGCGAATCGTGGACGGCTCCCGCTTCGATGAGTTCAAGCCGCTTTACGGCACCACCATCGTCACCGGCTTCGCCCATATCGAGGGCTATCCGGTGGGGATCGTCGCCAATAACGGCATTCTCTTCTCCGAGTCCGCCTTGAAGGCCGCCCATTTCGTGGAACTGTGCGGCCAGCGCAAGATACCGTAGATCTAAATGCAGAATATTGAGGACTTCATGGTCGGGCGGAAATACGAGGCTGGCCGTATCGCCAAGGACGGCGCGAAGCTGGTGACGGCGGTCGCTTGCGTGCAGGTGCCGAAGTTCACCATACTGATCGGCGGCTCTTACGGGGCGGGCAATTACGGCATGTGCGGCCGGTCCTATAGCCCCCGGTTCCTCTTTACCTGGCCCAACTCCCGAATCTCCGTCATGGGGGGCGAGCAGGCGGCGAGCGTGCTGGCCACGGTGCGGCGAGACAATATCGAGGCCAAGGGCGAGAGTTGGAGCGCGGAAGACGAAGAGGCGTTCAAACAGCCGATCCGCGAGTCTTACGAGAAAGAGGGCAGCCCCTATTTCGCCACCGCGCGCCTGTGGGACGACGGCATCATCCGCCCGCGCGATACCCGCCGCGTGCTGGCCCTGTGCCTGTCGGCGTCCCTCAACGCGCCGATCCCCGACACCCGCTTCGGCGTCTTCCGCATGTAGCGCTCAGGTTCTGGAATTCGGGTTCCACGGCTGATTGGCCGCGATTTCGTTGCGCACCTTGATTTCCAGATCCCGCGCCGTCAGGGCCTCGTCTTCCTGCACGTTCATCATGGTCATCCATTTGAGCGTATCGTCTTCCTTGCAGTCGGGCTGGACCGTGCGGCAGATCAGCGGCACCGCAACCGGTTGGCTGCAAGTGTCGTCGCCCTCGGGACGGTCGATCCGCGTGGCCAATATCGTCCCTGTACGCATCTTGTTGCTGTCGGGATTGACTGTCTGGTTGAGAATGACGCTGCCGGTCAGTTTCCGGCGCATCTCGGTATAATCGTCCGTGCGGTTGACCTTTTCCCGGAACTGGATGATGGCCGAGCGCTGGCTGCTGTCGGTCATGACGGCGACGGAAGTGGGCTCGCAGGTAAACACGACGCCGCAAAAGGCGATGTCCTCGGTCAGCTCCTCCTCGCCTTCATCCGTCGGCAGTTGAATGCTCGCCAAGGCGTATTTCTCGACCCGGTTCACATGGGCCGTCAAAAGGCCCTGCATGAACTGGCCGTGAAGCGCCTTGTAAGGCGGACAATAAATCAGAATACGGTATTTTTCCTCCCGGTAGTGGGCGGGCGCATAGCCGGAGAGGCGGTCGGTCACCGGGCCGAGCTTCGGTTTCTCGCCGTCCTTCGCCTTGGAGAACAGGGAGTAGAAGCTCAATTGCTCCGTGATCGCGAAGCTCGCCAGTCCCGGATAGTTCCGCTGGAGATAGGGCACGGGCACGGCGAACCGGTCGAGGCCCAGGCCGTTGAATGCCTGCACATAAGCGCCCGCGTCATGGGGCGCGATGGTGCGCATGATCCGGCTCAGGCGCAGTTTGCGGTCAAGCCGTCCGCGCAGATCCGCCAGATGCGAATCCTCCGGCGGATCGGCATCCTCTTGCGCCGTATACGGCGGATTGGGCCGGTATGTCTTCCTCGGCGGCAGAATCTTCAACAGATGGCGCAGCCGCGAGGCCTTGTTACTCTTGTAGTGGCCGTGCTTCTGCTCCAGATCGGCCGCCAGCAGATCGATCAGCCAGTCGACGGGAAAGAGGTTGCGCGCGATAACGCGTTCCATCTGGCCGCGGGCGAGGTTGGCGAAGCCGATCGTGTCGGCCTTTTTGGGTACGGCCCAGTGGAGCAGGATGCGAAAGCCCATGCGTGCCAGGTGAAACAGGCCCCAGCCCAAAAGCAGCGCCAGTCCGCCGTACAACACAATATTGATCGCAAGGGGAGGGATGGAGACCGGTTCATCGAAAAAGAAGGTCATGACCGGCCCTCGCGCCCGTGGATACGGACGCTTGCGCCCCCACGGTCTCGACTGGAACCAGGATGGTCATAACCCTCGGAAAACACGGTGATTTGCCTGAAATCGTGACCCCCGCCGACAATGTATCACTATGCCCGACAGTGTGCATAACTGCAAACCGGTTGTGAGAGCGGAGATCCAGCCAGTCAATGGTTGCAAATGACCTTGGGCTGTGAGCGCCGCGCGAACACTCTTTGCGCCGTCCGAAGCCTTCGCTATGACTGAGGCCAAATCAGACCGCCGGGGCAGCGCGCCGCTGATCCCGCCCAATCCGGAGAGCCCCATGAGCGCCATTATCGACATCAAAGCCCGTGAGATCATCGACAGCCGGGGCAACCCGACCGTGGAAGTGGACGTGTTCCTGGAAGACGGCGCGTTCGGCCGGGCCGCCGTGCCCTCGGGCGCGTCCACGGGCGCCCATGAGGCGGTGGAGCTGCGCGACGGCGGACCGCGCTACGGTGGCAAGGGGGTCGGCAAGGCGGTGAGCGCCGTCAACACCGAGATCGCCGAGGCGCTTATGGGCTATGACGCCCGCGCCCAGCGCCTGATCGACGACAAGATGATCGCCCTCGACGGCACGCCCAACAAGAGCCGGCTGGGCGCCAACGCGATCCTGGGCGTGTCGCTGGCGGTGGCCAAGGCGGCGGCGGAGGCGAGCGGCCTGCCGCTTTACCGCTAT
>CAZTCJ010000151.1:0-5475 GCA_964612085.1 uncultured Alphaproteobacteria bacterium | reverse complement strand
GCGCTCGGCCCTCAGGAAAGGCAACGAGAAACCCGCGATCGCGTGCCAGGCGGGCTGTCAACGGCGGACGCAAATTGGACCATTAGGCGGTTCAAAAAGGGGCCATCTGTGTGGCGCGGATAGTTTGATCGGAATGACGCAAAAGGCGCGCTGACCGTCACGAGTCAGAGCGCGCCTTTTGTCCATTCCGCACTGGTTCGGGCAGTCAGGTTTCCCGGTCAGAAGTGCGGTTGCGCTTTGCTTGCGCGAGGCGGTAGCTGTCGCCGTTCAGTTCGAGGATATGGACGTGGTGCGTCAGCCGGTCGAGAAGCGCACCAGTCAGGCGCTCTGACCCGAATACGTCCGTCCATTCGTCGAACGGAAGGTTACTGGTGACGATCGTCGATCCGCGTTCGTAGCGTTGCGAGAACACCTCGAACAGAAGCTCCGCTCCGGTCTTCGATAATGGCACGAAGCCGAGTTCGTCGACGATCAGCAGGCTCAGTTTGGTGATCTGCTTCTGAAGCCTTAGAAGGCGCTTCTCATCGTGTGCCTCCATCAGCTCATGGACCAGCCCGGCCGCGCTCGTGAAGCCGACAGTATGGCCCCTCTGGCAAGCGGCGAGGCCGAGCCCCAGGGCAATATGCGTCTTGCCTGTCCCCGAGGGACCAAGTGCAATGATGTTCTCGCGGCGGTCGATGTAGTCACAGCGCGCCAGGTCCTGCACGAGAGGCTTGTTCAGCAACGGGATCGCCGTGAAGTCGAACGTGTCGAGACTTTTGACGGCAGGGAACTTCGCCGCCCGGATACGTCGCTCGATCAGACGTTGTTCCCGGTCAATGAGTTCAAGCTCCGTCAGACGTAACAGATAGGCGACATGATCCTCGCCTGCCTTCGCCGCAAGTCCCGCCTGCTTCTCATACTCCCTCTTGAAGCTCGGCAAGCGGAGCGTCTTGAGATAATGATCCAGCAGGACCTTCGGTGGCTTCGTCTGTGACGATGTGGTGGGCGTCGCATCGCTCATGCCTCTGCCTCCTCGCAGACCCGCCTCTCGCCAAGCAGCTGCAGATAGGATCGTGCCTGTGTCGTCGCGACCTCCGCTTTCGGCAGATAGGGATAGGATGCCAGATCAAGCCGCGCCGGACGCTGTTCGACCGCACACAGCGTCAGCTGTTTGACAGCATCGTATGAGATCGCCCGCAACCTGAGCGCCTCGGTGATCCCGCGCTTGACCTGATCGAGGCGGAAGGTCTCCAACAATCGCAGCACCTGGATGTATTCCCGTGTGCCGTTCTTCGGCATCCGGGCTTCAGCAAGACGCCGGAAGGTGGTGAAGGCCGGCGGCAACGCCCAGCCCTCGAGCGGTGCCGCCTGATCGAAAGCGCCGGGCTTGCGTTCCAACAGCGCAAGATAGTGAAGCGGATCGAACACAACGCACTCGCGGTCATAGGAGCGCTCATGCCGCGCAATCTCTTCGGTGCCCACACAGATCACCACCGTGTCGACAAAGCCCTTGATCAGGACCTGACGATGGGCATAGGCCGTGGGAACGGAATAATCGACGAGCCGGTAACGCACGAGCGCCTGGCTCGTGGCCTGTCCCGGACGCCGATCGCACGCCTCATAGCTGCCGCCAGGCAGATCACGGAAGGCGGCCCGGTCTGCAGCCAAACGCTCGCCAATCGTTCCGTCCTTGCCGCGCAGCCGCTGGGAACGCCGACTCAGACAGGCTGTAACGAGCCGGGCATTGAGAGCATCGAAGGACGCGGCCCGCGGGATCGGAACCAGAAAGGCCCGCCGCGCAGAGCCGACAAGGTTCTCGACCTTCCCCTTGTCATTCCCAACACCAGGCCGTCCAAACCGATCCCTGAACAGATAGTGGCTCACCAGAGCTGAGAACATCCGCGTGCGCTGACGCGTCCCGTCGCCGAGAATGCGCGCCACGATCCGCTTCGAGTTGTCATAGAGGATCGATTGCGGCACACCGCCCAAATGGCCGAAGGCACGAACATGCCCCTCGCACCACGCCTCCGCCGTCTCCTGCGGGAAGACCTGGACAAAGGCATCGTCGCTGTAGGGCAGGCTCATCACGAACACCGCCGCTTTCCGGGCAACGCCGTCTATCACGACCTGCGCCTCGCCAAAATCAACCTGCGCATGACCCGGCGGATGGGCAAGCGGCACAAAGGCCTCCTTCATCCGCACCCGGGTCGATCGAACGTAGTCTTTCACCGTCGTATAGCCGCCATCAAAGCCATGCTCGGCCCTCAGCCGCTCGAAGATCCGCTTCGCCGTATGGCGCTGCTTGCGCGGTGCCGTCTGATCCTGCTCAAGGATCGCATCCACAACACCGGTAAATGGGCCCATTTTGGACCGCCGTGCCGGCACCGATCGGCGATACCCCGGCGGCACCGTATGACGGCAAATCTTGTCGACCGTCTTGCGATCAATCCCAAATCGGCGCGCCGCCTCACGCTTCGATAGCCCGTCCGCCATCACAGCAAGGCGGACCCCCTCGTAAATCTCCATGCCATACATTCCCCGGGCCCCGGTCGCTGTCCAAATGCCCGAAGGCTCGCAACCTTTGGCCCCTTTTTACGCCGCCACAAATTCAGCCAGCATGGGGGAATTTCGCACCGCCGTTTACAGACAGGGCTGTTCACCATCTCTGACTGGGACGATTAGGAATTCCCTTGACGAGATCGCATATGACTCAGACAATTCATATTTGACGTACATCCATGCGATCATTGGAATATCTTTACGCAGAGAATATCCGAGTGACCGCTGAAACGAGGGGGCGGGACATCACGATATATCCGGCTAGCTGTGCACGCGTTGTCGAGCAATCAGGATCTGCGGGGCGTTGCCGCCTGAGCCGCGCGGAGTTCGGCTTCCGTCTGGCTAACGAGATCGGCAACGGTCGGCACGTTAATCACGCCGCCGACGGAATGTCCTGCGCTCCAGACATCTTTCCAGCGCCTAGCGCCGCCCGCTTCCCGAGACGCGCGGTCGAACGCGCTGCGCAGGTCGTCGGGCGCATGGTCCTCCCGTTCAATCTCCGCAAGATCGTCAAGCGTGATCCCGGCACGCGTGAGCGACGGGATCAAGATGCTCGATGGCAATCCCGTGACGGTACGGGTCAGAACAATATCGTCGCAATCGCCGTCGACCAGCATGGACTTATAGAGGGGATCGGCCTGGCTTTCCTGCGTCGCAATGAATTTCGTCCCCATGTAAACAAGATCGCATCCCAACACGATGGCCGACCAAACCGACCAGCCATCACTCATCCCGCCGGCAAGGATGATCTGTCCGTCGAACATCTGTCGAACCCGCCGGACGAAAGCGAATGGGTTGAGCCAACCGGTCTGACCGCCCGCGCCGGCGGTCAAAAGCACAAGGCCGTCGCATCCCGCCTCAATGGCGCGCTCGGCATGCCGTATGCTGGCCACGTCGGCAAAGACCTGACAGCCAATGTCTTGGAGCGGACGAATAACGGGTTTGGGCGAGCCGACACTCGTGATCACCATTTCCGGACGATGGCGCAGAAGGCAGGCAAGATCGTCGTGCAGACGCGGCTGCCGCATGATCAGGTTCGGGCAGAACGGCGCTGCATCGGGGCCATGTGGCGCGAGACCAGCACGAATCCGTGTCAGCCATTGATCAAGTTCTTCGATAGTCCGGCAGTTCGCCGTTGGGAAGGCCCCGACGATGCCGCTGGCGCAGGCCGCGATGACAAGGTCGGGACCGGAAACAAGAAACATCGGCGCTGCGACCACAGGAATGCGGAGTCGATCCTTGATCCGGTTCGCCTTCACAGAGTCCTCCTGCTGCCGTCGGGCAGCAGTACATCTGCCCATATGTTTTGTGGTATACTGACAGTCATCTATCTGTCAAAGCCTTTTGAGTGGGTATGCGGACATAGATCCGCAGCCGCTCGAAACTGGGGAGCGAAACGCTATGCATGTGACGGATCTGTTCGGACGTGGCGCGCGCCTTTACCCCGATCGTCTGGCGTTTGCAGGGGCCGGAGGCGACATCACATTCGATACTGCCCGCCGCTCCATGAACCGCATCGCACGAACGTTGCGGTCACAAGGATATGGTGAAGGCGATCGCTTTGCCATCTTCAGCCCCAACAACAGCTGGGCAATGGTGGCCGTTCTGGGCGCTCTGCGAGCGGGTCTCGCCTGGTCGAATCTCAATCTGCGCAACGCATTGCCCACGACCATTTCGATTCTGCGCCGCGGACAGTGCAAGGTCATCTTTTATCATAGCAGTCTGGCTCAGCAGATCGCTGCCATTCGCGAGGCTGTTCCCTCCCTTTCGCTCGCCGTTTGTCTAGACAAGGACGATGGTGCCGACGCATCACTGGCGGCTTTCATGGCCGGTGCAACGGACGAGCCGCTTACGCATCGTATTGACGAAACAGCAGTCGGGTTTCAGGGCAGCACCGGCGGGACGACGGGCGAACCAAAGCTCACTGTCTCCGATAACCGGTTCCTGTGGGTGTCAACCCTGGGCTGGTCGACGATTCTCAAGTTCGACGTCCCTCCGGTCAATCTGGCCGTAGCGCCGATAACCCATGCCGCCGGGCTCGTGGCTCTGGGGCACCTGCCGCTGGGTGGAACGACGGTCATGCTCGATCAGGCAATGCCGTCGTCAATCCTGGATGCGGTCGAACGTCATCAAGTGACGACACTGTTTCTGCCACCGACCCTCATTTACATGCTCCTCGCCGAGCCGACCGTCCGCAACCGGAATTTCCACTCGCTTCGGTATTTCATTTCGGCGGCGTCTCCGATCGCCGCCCAGAGTCTCGTTGAGGCCGTCGAGGTGTTCGGGCCGGTGATGTGTCAGTCCTTCGGGCAGACCGAGGCCGGATTCCCACTCACCTTCATCAGCCCAGAGCAGATTGTGGAAGCCATTAAAGATCCGGGCAAACGCCACCGGCTGGGGTCATGCGGTCAACCGACCGTCATTGTCGAAGCCATCGAGGTCATGGACGACCATGGCCGGCTGCTGGACGCCGGCGAGACGGGCGAGATCGTCATGCGCGGACCGTCGATCATGCAAGGGTATCTCGGCGATCCGACGGCTACGGCGGAAGTGCAGGCTCACGGCTGGCATCATACGGGCGATATCGGTTATCGAGATGCGGACGGCTTTATCTATATCAACGACCGCAAGCGGGATATGATCATTTCCGGCGGATTCAACGTGTTTCCGTTCCAGGTGGAGTCCGTGCTGATGGAGCATCCGGCAGTGCAGGACTGCGCCGTCATAGGCGTGCCCGATCCCAAATGGGGAGAGGCGGTCAAGGCGGTCGTGTTGCTGCGTCCGGGAAAGAGCGTATCGGCGGAGGAACTGATCGCTCTGTGTAAGGAGAAGCTGGGTAGTGTCATGGCGCCAAAATCCCTTGCTTTCGTTGACGACCTGCCCCGCAGCCCCGCAGGCAAGGTGTTGAAGCGCGAATTGCGCGACCGATTCGCT
>CAZTCJ010000150.1:0-5559 GCA_964612085.1 uncultured Alphaproteobacteria bacterium | reverse complement strand
GAGACGCCGAAAGTGGAAACGCCGAAGCCGGCCGCTGCTCCGGTTGCACCGAAGGTGGTGGACACGGCGCCCAAGCCGGTCGTTTCTCCGGCGCCTGCTGTGAAGACCGAAGCGCCGAAAGTGGAAACGCCCAAGGTCGAGGCTCCGAAAGCCGCTGATGCGCCGAAAAAGCCGGAAGCCGGCCGCGATCCGGCGTCCGTCTGGGCGGGTCTGTGGCTGTCGGCCATGACCGGCAAGAAGGACGGCGAGGCCAAGAAGGAAGAGCCGAAGAAAGAGGCTCCGAAGGCCGCCGAGGCTCCGAAAGCGGCCGATACCACGCCGCCGACCATGACCAAGGTGCCGAACGCCTTCATGCCGGATCCGATCCCGGCGCCGACGGCCAAGACCGAAGCACCGAAGACCGAAGCCCCGAAAGCCGAGGCTCCGAAAGTCGAGACGCCGAAGACGCCGGCCGCCAAGCCGACGCCGGTGGTGCCGACCGCTGCGGCCATGAGCTTTGCGGATATCGCGGAAGACCTGGCCGAGTTCGGCGTGCCCCTGGCGCCGCTGACGCTCGACGACACTCAGGCGGACAAGGTTTCCAAGCCGGACGCCAAGACGCCCGAGGTCAAGCCCACCGAGGGTCTGAAGCCGATCACCAAGGAGCCGAACCCGGTCGAGACCTATGCCAAGGCGGCGGCGGCCAAGCCCGCTCCGGCTCCGGCCAAGGGATCCGACGGTCTGGACATTCCGCCGGGTCTCTATCCCGCCGGTTTGAACAAGTTCGTCAGCCCGACCCCGGCGTCGAACCCGTCCAAGGTCGCGGTCGAGCCGAAGAAAATGCCGTTCGAGTCGAAGATCGAGCTGCCGAAGGCGGCCACCGAGACGCCGAAGGGCACGGACACCAAGCCGGCCTCTTCGCCGGCGGGGCATGCGATCTACTTCCCGGCCATGCCGCCGTCTCTGAGCACGTCGAAGCAGGCGGACAAGTCCCTGAGCCCGGCGCCGGCCAAGACTGAGACCCCGGCCAAGTCCGACGCTAAAACGGGCGAAGCCGAGAAACGGGCCGCCAGCGATTCGTCGGTGCCGGAAGATCCGGACTTCGATATCGATTTCGACGACCGGCCGACCATCTGGCCGCTGGTCTGATCGCCCGATGACAAACTGAACTGGGCAAGGGGATGCTTTCGGGCATCCCCTTTTCCGTTGGGGGTGCGGCCCTTCAGGGAATGCCGCGCGTGCCGTGAGCCGAGGCACTCAGTACCGTGGTCACAACTCAAGCCTCGCCAGAGGTCCGGCCGTCCCCCTCACGGTTGCGCTTTTCCGGGTTTTTCCTGACAGTACTCCGCAGTTCCGGATCTGAGCAGGAGAGGGATCCATGCCGGAGACGCTCGCGGAGTCCATTACCAACGCATCCGACTGGCTGGTGCAGGTCCAGAACAAGTCCGGCGGCTGGGGGCAGTATCTGGGCAGCACGCCCAATGTCCTCAATACCGCCGAGGCGATCCTGGCGCTTGCCGCCGGCGGACGGCACAAAAGCGCCGACCAGGGCGGCCAGATCGTGAGCTATCTGGCCGAGATCAATCTCGGCATCGCGTTCCTGAAGGCCCATCAGATCAAGACCTCCAGCGAGGCCAAGGGCGCCTGGGGCCGCCATGTGGGCGAGCCGGGCGCGCAATATGTGGTGCCTGACACGATCCGCACCGGCTTTGCCCTGCTGGCCTTGCTCAGCACCGATTTCACCCAGTCGAAAGACGTCATCCGGGACGGCGCGCGCTGGCTGAGCGAAACCCAGATGGTGGATGGCGGCTGGGGCTACACCTCATCGATCCAGGCCCATCTCTTTCCCACCTGCGTCGCCATGCGCGCCATCGCCCGCATCCTGACGCGCAAAGCCGCCGACGAGACCGAGTCCCGGGGTCTTCTGAAAAACCTGAAGGCGGCCGTGGCCTATCTGCGCGCCCGGCAGGACCGCGCGGAAGGCTGCTTCAAGACCAATGGCGAGCCCTTCGCCCATACGCTCCATGCCATCCAGGCGCTCAAGGCGGCGGAAGACGCGGGCGCCGGGACTTGCGCGGATGTGATCGATCCGGCCGTGAAATGGGTGCGCAGCCACGACGCGGAGCAGTCGGTCTGGCAGAACGAGGAGATCAAGCTGGTCGATGAAGTGGGCAACGACGCCAACTACACCTACACCCATGTGACGCCGGCGCTCTATTTCTCCGCCCTGTCCGCCGCGATCCCTGCTGAAAAACTGCGGGTGCGGGATGCCCTGCTCCATACGCGCAACAGCATCGACCCGGCCACGCGCGGCTTTCCAGCGAACCGGGCGGTGACCTGGTCCACCTCGAAATACATTGTGGGCCTGTCGGACATCGAACCGCAGCTCGAGGCCTTTCCTCAACCCGTTTCGAGCCGGGAGAAGTCGCGCAACACCAAGACGCGGCTGGCCGTTCTGGCGCTCATCTGGGTTTTGGCCGGGGTCGGGGTCGGCGCCGCGCTGATGGACAAACTCACGACCGTGCTTGCGGGCTTGTTGTTTGCTACGATGATGGTCACCTTATTGGTATTCCAGTTCATTACCGAACCCACCTTCTTGAAATCCCTGGGCGTCGTGTCGTTGAAGAGCGCCAAATCCGGCAAGAAATAACGAGTGGAGGCCGTCCCGTGTTCAGAGCCAAAATCTGCGGCAACCGGTCGGAACAGGATGTGCGCATTTCCGTCGCGGCGGGGGCGGATGCGGTCGGATTGATTTCCGGCGTCCGGCATTTCTCCGAGGATGCGGTGAGTGCGGACGAAGCGCGGCGCCTGATGGCGCTGATCCCGGTCTTCGTGACACCGGTGCTGGTCACCCATCTGATCACGGCGCGGGAGGTCCTGGATCTCCATGAAGCCGTGCCGACGCCCGTTATTCAGCTCCATGACGATATCCCGGTCATGGAAATCGAAGCGGTGCGCCTTGCGCTCCCGGGTGTGAGGCTGATCAAGGCCATCCATGTGAGCGACGCGTCGGCCATTGACGACGCGCGGGCCGCCGCAAGCTTCGCCAACGCTCTTTTGCCCGACACGCGGGTCGAGGCGGAAAACCGCATCGGCGGTACGGGCCGCACCCATGACTGGAGCTTGAGCCGGGCCATTGCGGAAGCTGTGGACGTGCCGGTGATCCTGGCGGGCGGCCTCAATCCCGACAATGTGGCCTCGGCGATCGATACGGTCCGTCCGTTCGCGGTGGATGTGAATTCAGGCGTCGACGATGCCAATGGCGACAAGGACCCGGACAAGGCCCGGCGCTTCATCGCCAATGCCAAGGGCCATGTCCCCGCCCACATGCTTTAGGATTCCATGGCGCGGCGGGCCTTGAGGGCGGCCGCCAGGGTGCCGTCATCCAGATAATCGAGTTCGCCGCCTACGGGCACGCCATGGGCCAGCCGGGTGAGGGCGACGCCGCTGCCCGCCAGTTGCTCGCTGACATAATGGGCCGTGGTCTGACCGTCCACGGTGGCGTCGAGGGCTAGGATCACTTCCCGCACGGTGCCGTCGCGGACACGCGCGAGCAGGGTTTCGATGTTCAAATCCTCCGGACGCACCCCATCGAGCGCTGACAGGGTGCCGCCCAGCACGTGATAACGGCCGGTGAAGGCGCGGGCCCGTTCGAACGCCCACAGATCGCTGACCTGCTCCACCACGCACAAAAGCGCGGCGTCGCGGCCGGGATCCGTGCAGATCCGGCACGGGTCGGTGCTGTCGATATTGCCGCAGGATGTGCAGGTTCGGATGATCTGCGCCGTCTGCGCCATGACCTGGCTCAAAGACCCGAGCAGGCCGCTCCGGTCCGTGATCAGATGAAGCGCGGCACGCCGTGCCGAACGCGGCCCGAAGCCCGGCAGTTTGGAGAGAAGCTGAATGAGCCGCTCGATCTCGGGCCCTGCAATGCCAGCCGCCATCAGAAGGGGAGCTTGAAGCCCGGCGGCAAGGGCAGGCCGCCCGTCACCTTGGCCATTTCTTCCTGCATGTGCACTTCAAGCTTGGTCTTGGCGTCGTTATGGGCGGCGACGATCAGATCCTCCAGCATGTCCGTCTCATCCGGTTTCATCAGGGAGGGATCGATCTTGACCTGCTTGAGCGCGCCCTTGCCGGACAGGATCACGGAAACGAGGCCCGCGCCCGCCGCCCCCTCGATTTCCGTGGCTTCGAGCTGGGCCTGCATCTCCTGCATTTTGGCTTGCATTTCCTGGGCCTGTTTCAACATGCCCCCGAGATTTTTCATGGGTTTCTCCTGCGCGTTCGCGATTAGAAATCGTCGTCCTCTTCAAAACCGTCCGTTGGGCCGGCCGCTTCCTGCTCCAGATCCGGATCCGACTGGAGGGAGCGCACATCGCCGAGTTCCGCACCCGGAAAAGCCTCCAGGGCGGCCTTGACCAGCGGGTGGGCCATCACTTCCGCGCGCCGCTCGCTGGCGGCCGCCTCGTCCACCTCATGGAGGGTCGGCGCGCCGCCCGCGCTCACGACACTGACGACCCAGCGCCGCCCCGTCCAGGTTTTAAGATGCGCTTGAAGCCGTTCGGAGAGATCCTTGGGCGCGTCGGGGGTGGGGCGGAACTCGATCCGGCCCGGTTCGAACCGCACCAGATGGACGCAGCGGCGCAATTCCGTTTCCAGGCGGACTTCCTTCAGATCATGGGCCAAGGCCACAAGACTGTCGAAGCTGGGCAGTGCCTGAGGATGATCTTCTGTCTGCGGATCTGACACTGGCGCGGGAGCCGGATCCGGCACCGTATCCGTCTGAGGCGCGAGAGCGCGGGCCGCCGAGCCCTGTTCCACCGCGCGCGGCGCGCTGGCCGGTGCGGCAGCGGGCGCTGTGCCATGGCCGCGGGGCGCGGCAGCCGATGTGGAGGACGGGGCGGAGGCGGATGGCGCCGCCGGACGGGCCGGGGCCGGCGATTGGGATGCGCCGCCGCCGTCCAGCAGGCGCAACAGATCGTCCGGCGGCTTCAAGCTCGCCGCATAGCCCAGACGGATGATGATCATTTCCGCGGCGGCCAGCGGATTGGGCGCGCCCTGGGCTTCGCTCAAGCCTTTGAGCAGCAATTGCCAGGCGCGGGTCAGCACATTGACCGGCAGGTCCTTGGCCATCTGCGCGCCGCGCTCCCGCTCCGCGCTCGGAATGGCGGGATCGGCGGCGGCTGAGGGCACCACGGTCAGCCGGGTCAGCCAATGGGTGACTTCCAAAAGATCGGTGAGGATCATCAGCGGATCGGCGCCCGTGTCGTATTGGGCGCGCAATTCCGTCAGGGCCCCCTCGATGTCGCCTTTCATGACGAGATCGAACAGATCGATCACGCGGGCCCGGTCGGCCAAGCCCAGCATGTCGCGCACTTGATCCTGGGTCAGATGATTGACGCCATCCTCGCCCGGTTGCCCATGGGCGATGGCCTGATCGAGCAGGGAGACCGCATCGCGCATGGAGCCTTCCGAGGCGCGCGCCAGCAGGGCGAGCGCGCCGTCGTCGAGCTTGGCGCCTTCCTTGTCCGCCACGCCTGCCAGATAGGCCATCATCGGCTCGGGCTCGATGCGGCGGAG
>CAZTCJ010000149.1:0-5605 GCA_964612085.1 uncultured Alphaproteobacteria bacterium | reverse complement strand
CCGCCCGATGCCATCGATCTGGCGGAAGACCGCGACCGCTTCAAGGGCCTGATCGATCAGTTGAACCTGCGCCAGCCCAAGAACGCCATCGCCCGCACGCCCCAGGGCATGGCCGGCTCGGCCCGCGAAGTGGGCTATCCCCTGGTCGTACGCCCGTCAAACGTGCTGGGCGGCCGGGCCATGGAAATCGTCCATGAGGAAAGCCATCTTGAGCGCACACGGATCATGTCTTCGGATTTCTGTTTCGAAAGCGAAGGCCCCGTGCTGATCGACGGTTATCTGGAAAACGCCATCGAGGTCGATGCCGACGCCTTGTGCGACGGCGAGCAGGTCTTCGTCGCAGGGATCCTGGAACATATCGAGGAGGCGGGCGTCCATTCCGGCGACAGCGCCTGTTCACTGCCGCCTTATTCTCTGTCGCCGGACATTATCGACGGCATCAAGGCCCAAACCGTGGCGCTCGCGCGCGCGCTCGGCGTCGTCGGCCTGATGAATGTCCAGTTCGCCATTCAGGGTAAGGACATTTACATTCTCGAAGTGAACCCGCGCGCCAGCCGCACGGTGCCCTTTGTCGCCAAGGCCATCGGTCTGCCCATCGCGCGCATCGCCGCGCGGCTGATGGTGGGCGAACGGCTCGACCAGTTCGATCTGGAGACCGGCGCCATGGAGCATATCGCGGTCAAGGAATCCTGCTTCCCCTTCGCGCGCTTTCCCGGCGTGGACACGGTGCTGGGTCCGGAAATGCGCTCCACCGGCGAGGTCATGGGCCTCGACACCGATTTCGGCCGCGCCTTCGCCAAGAGCCAGCTTGCTGGCGGCACCCGCGTGCCGCTCGACGGGCGCGCCTTCATTTCCGTCAAGGACCGGGACAAGCCGGGCACGGTCGCCCTGGTCCGCCAGCTCCTGGATCTGGATTTCCGAGTCGTCGCCACCCGCGGCACGGCGAAATATTTGGCCGATCACGGACTCGAGGTGGAAGTGGTCAACAAGGTGCTGGAAGGCCGCCCGCACATTGTCGATGCGCTGAAAAACGACGAGGTGGATCTGGTGATCAACACCACGGAAGGCCTGCAAACCCTAGAGGATTCCAAGTCGATCCGGCGCACGGCGTTAATGCAAAAAATCCCATATTACACGACGCTCGCGGGCGGAAAGGCCGCCGTTCAGGCCATTCAATCGATGAAAACAGGCAGTCTTGAAGTTGCCCCACTGCAATCCTACACTAGTCGTCTGGCTTGAGCGGAGTCGCAGCACTTCCAAAGCCAGGACTGGCCGCTTTTCGATCCTCGCGCGAAGACATCTGATCGCGACTTGAAACCCGGCCGTCGAACTTCGTTCCCCGCAGCACGGCTTGAGCCGGCGCCGGAAGGGTGCCGGTCGAGGAGGCCGTGACAGCGTTCGGTAAAGACCATGGTCGAGTGTGCCGTGGGGGCATTGCAAACCGGGAGATCCCACGCTTGGGATCTGTACAGTCAACGCGAGAAGAATCGGCTGATCCCATGGATAAGATTCCTATGACGGCGTCCGGCTACAAGTCGCTGGAAACCGAGATGAAACAACTGAAGACCATTGAGCGCCCGTCCGTGATCGAGGCCATCGCGGAGGCCCGTGAGCATGGCGATCTGTCCGAGAACGCGGAATATCACGCGGCCAAGGAACGCCAGAGCTTTATCGAAGGCCGCCTCATGGAGCTTGAGGACATGATGAGCCGCGCCCAGGTGATCGACGCCTCGCGGCTGTCCGGCGATTCGGTGAAATTCGGCGCGACCGTCACGGTCGTCGATGAGGACACGGAAGAAGAGCACCGCTATCAGATCGTGGGCGACCACGAAGCGGACGTGAAATCGGGCCTCATTTCCATTTCCTCGCCCATCGCGCGCGCGCTCATCGGCAAGAGCGTGGGCGATACGGTGGAAGTGGCCACCCCCGGCGGCGGCCGCTCCTACGAAATCGAAAAGATCGAGTGGAAGTAACCGTTCCGCTCAGACAGGCGGTGCGACGACCGCCGTCCGGCTCCGGATCATGCGAAAAAAGCCCGGTGAGGCGATCACCGGGCTTTGCGCTTTTGTGCCTGACCGTTTCCGGATTGTGTCAGAAATCGACATCCGCTTCTTGAGCGTTTTCCAAAGCGTTGACGGCGGCCTCGATGCGCGGTTTCAGTTCGTTGAACGCGTGAGCGGCCTTCTGAAGACCGTCGCCGACCAGATCGATCTTCATCATGCCGTCACTGCCGCCCAGATTGATGTCCAGCCGGTTGGTGGATTGCGAGATATTCACCCTGCGGAGTTCTTCGTAGACCTTGTCCATCTCGCCGCAGCTTTTCAAAACGTCCGCCGGATTATAGCGCCGGAAGCAATAGGGATGGCTGTCCGGCTCAAGGGGATCTTTCGGATCGCGGTAGGTGCCGTCAAGCACCACCCAGGTCATGAGCAGCGACGGGCGCGACGGATCGCTCGCGTCCGTACCGCCATGGGTCGGCTCGCCATAGCGTTCCGTCAGCGCGGCTTCCCAGCTCTTCACATCCTGGGACCCTTCGAGCTGGTTCCACATCTGGACATTATAAACGCGCATGGAGCCGTCCGGGTGCTGATAGACAAAGACATGCAGCTTGTCGTCGCCCTTGACGATATCGTTGGGGTAAACATCCGTGAACACCATGCGCGTGCCGACCTCACCCTCCCAGCCATCGGCCGCCAGGACGGCATTGGCGTCCTCGGCCAGCATGTCGAGACGAATGCCCGCGACCTTGAAGCCCAGGAAATCGTCGATGGTGATGTTCGCGTCCCCGCCCGTGGCGGCGCTTTGCGGCGCCGGTACGCCCGCGCTTTGGGCCACTTGATGGGCCTCTGTCGCGCCGTCTTGCACCGCCGCCTGTTGCTCGACGGCGGCGGAGCCGGTCTCGGCGGAGACCTCGCTGGTGTCGGTTGATTCGCCGCAGGCCGTAACGGCCAGGCCCGCGGATAGCGCGAAAGCCAAGCTCGCGCAGCGCATTGTGGTCATGGTCAGCTCCCTAGACTGTCATCAGACGAGTGGAGGCGAGTTTACCACAGACCGAACAAAACCATAACGGGTGCGTCGCTGCGTAGTGGCTGAGGCTGGACGTGAATGCCTGCGGTCTCTGACACCATTTCGCCGCGAAGCCCTCTCACGGTTCCCCTATAGCGATAGGGCTATCATAGGGGAAGACCATGAAAAGTCCCGCAAAAGCGGTTCTGGTTGCCGCAAGTCTTGTTGCAGCGGCGGTTCAGGCGGAAGAGCCGGGTGAGATTCAACTCGGCCTTGAGATCAGCCTGCACACGCAAGACGGTGAGAGGCGCGATGAGCGGCGTCTCACCACTAAGATCACTGGCCAGAACGGAAAGACCGCGACCCTCTCCATGCCTGCTCGGGAAGAGGGTAGCGGGGGCGACATTGCGGTTGCGCTAACGCCCACCCTTCAGGAGGCTGACAGAATCGCTCTCGATTTCCGCGTCACGGAACAGACCGCTGATGGAGTCACCGTCCTGGCGGCCCCGAACCTGACTATGGACATGGGAAAACCGGCTTCCGTTGACGTGACCCTTGCGGACACCTTCGATCTGCTGAAGATTTCTGTGACGGCAAACCGGTCTGAAGACTGATGAAGTAGGGTGCATGGAGCATAGCGACATGCACGCTCGAACGCGAGGCAACCCGTGCATTTCGCTTGCGCTCAATGCACCCTACGCCTAAGCGCATGCTTTCCCTCAAACCTCCGCGTCCGTCCCTTTCTTCACGCCCGCCATGTGCTCGAGCGGCACGCCGGGCAAGCGCTTGGCCGAGCGGATGGCGATGGAGGTCCGCGTCTTCTCCACATTGGGCGAGGCGCCCAACTGGTCGGTGAGGAAGCTCTGGAAGGCCTCCAGATCGCGGGCCACGCATTTCAGCAGGAAATCGTAATCCCCCTGGAGCAAGTGGCATTCGCGCACCATGGGCCAGCCTTGCGCTTGGGCCTCGAAGGCCTTCAGGTCCGTGTCCGCGTGATGGGCCAGCCCCACCTGGACGTAAACCGTGACCTGGAACCCCAGCCCCTTGGCGTCGAGATCCGCGTGATAGCCCTTGATCAGGCCCGCCTCTTCCAGCGCGCGCACCCGGCGCAGGCAGGGCGGCGCGGAGATATCCACGCGCTTGGCCAGTTCCACATTGGTGATGCGGCCGTCATCCTGGAGTTCGGTGAGAATTTTATGGTCGATGGCGTCGAGCTTGACCTTTTGCATGGCAATCGGCTCTGTCAAACAAGCATGGTAAGAAATAAGAACGGGGAACGGTTTGCGGGCCTGGGCCGCCGGTTATCCGGCCTGATCGTCTTGAGCGCCATGGCAGCGCGCCTCCCCAATCGCGCAAGGAAATTACGCCAGCGCGAAGCATTCGTATAGTCCCCTGTGTGAAAAGAACGCGATCGTGACTCAAATGCCCGCTGCCCGTGAAACCCCTGCCGATGCTGCACTGCAAACGCGCACCTGCTGGGCGGTCTCCGACGGACGGCGCGGCATGGAAAATCAGGTGCTGGGCCTGGCCGAGGCGATCGCCGCCGAACTGCCCCTGCAGATCGCGGTGAAGCGGGTGGGCCTGTCGGCGCCGGTCAGATGGCTGCCTTACGGGCTGTTGGGCAGCGGCGCGATCGATCCCCGTCCGTTTCTGAGCACCGGCAGCGATGCCATCGCCCCGCCCTGGCCCGATCTCTTGATCGGCTGTGGCCGCCTGTCGGTGCCGGTCTCGCTGACGGTCAAACGCCTGAGCTTTGGGCGCACTTACACCGTCCAGACCCAGCATCCGCGCGTCTCCACGGCCAAGTTCGACCTGGTGCTGCCGCCCTTCCATGACGGGCTTGAGGGCCCGAACGTCCTGCCGCTTCTGGGCTCGCCCCACCGGGTCAACGCCCGCGCGCTCGAAGAAGGCCGCGCCCGGTTCGACGGCCTTCTGGGCGGCCTGCCCCGCCCCTTGATCGCCGTGCTGATCGGCGGCGACAGTAAGAGCCACCGCCTGACCCAAGAGCGCATGACAACCATCGCCGACGCCCTCGCCGCCCTCGCCCAAGAGGGACACGGCCTTGCCGTCACCACCTCCCGGCGCACGGGCGCGGAGAACGAGGCAATCCTGCGGGCGGCGCTTGAGGGCACCGGCGCGTATCTCTGGGACGGCACGGGCGAGAACCCCTATTTCGGGCTGCTCGCCCATGCGGATCACGTGATGGCGACCGCCGACTCGACCAATATGGTGGTGGAAGCGGCGGCGACGGGAAAGCCCGTGCATGTGCTGGCGCTCGACGGCGGCAGCGCGAAATTCGACCGCTTCCACGAGGCAATGCGCGTACGCGGCATCACACGGGACTATCGGGGGCGGCTTGAGCATTGGACCTATGAGCCCTTGGACGAGACGGCGCGCGCCGCCCGCTATATCGCGGCCGCCCTGGACGGCAACTTGAAACCGGAGGGCATGGAACCACTTAACCGGTAGGTTCCAGCCGCAAACACAAAACGGAAAGAAGGTGGCTCATGAGCGACGCCCGCCACGCCAAGGTGATCATTCTAGGCTCCGGCCCGGCCGGCTACACGGCCGCGATCTATGCCGCCCGCGCCATGCTGAA
>CAZTCJ010000148.1:0-5649 GCA_964612085.1 uncultured Alphaproteobacteria bacterium | reverse complement strand
CTTAAAATCCCTCGGTGGTAACACTGTGCCGGTTCAAGTCCGGCCGCCCGGACCAAGAACCCTCAATTTCATAGAGGTCGCCCCGCCGGCAGAGCGGATGCGCGCGCCCCATAAAAAGGCGCAAGCTCAGGTCTTCCTGGCTCCGATGGCAAGACAGGCCGGCACCAGGATCAGAATGACCAGGCTTGCGAACAAGATCCCAAACCCAAGGCTTAAAGCCATGGGCACAAGGAACTGCGTCTGAACGCTCGTTTCTGAAATCATCGGCACCAGGCCCAGAAATGTGGTCAGTGTCGTCAGCAAAATCGGACGGAAGCGGCGGCGGACGGCATTGGCGATATTCTCCAGCCGCGTGCCTTTTCCCTGCTTCTCCAATTCATTGAAATAGTCGATCAGGACAATGCTGTCATTGACCACAATGCCCGAAAGGGCCGCCACGCCAAACAAAGACAGGAATGTCAGGTCGTAGCCAAGCGCCATATGTCCGAGTACGGAACCAACCAGGCCGAAGGGGATGACAGCCAAAATAATGAAGGGCTGGACATAGGAGCGCAAGACGCTAGCCAGAAGCACATACATGGCCAAGACCGCCAGCATAAGATTGTTGGCCAGCGCCGTCAGATCCTCCGTCTGGTCGCGGCTTTGTCCTTCCTGCGAAATGCGCAAATCCGGATCGGCAGCAATTAATGGTGGCAGGATCTGGTTTTGAATCACGCCGTTGACGGTTGTCGGGGTTGTCACGGCCTCATCGACATCCGCACTGACCGTAATGATCCGACTGCCATCAACCCGGTTAATCGAAGCGTAGCTGCGTGTTTCCGTCACGCGGGCAACGCTGCGCAAGGCAACGTCCTCGCCATTGGGAAGCGGAATACGGAGATTGACAAGATCGGCAAGGCTCTTTCGCTTGGCCTCGGGCAGGCGCACATAGACTTTAACCTCGTTGCCGCCTCTCTGAATGCGCTGCACTTCTTCACCGAAATAAGACTGGCGAATATAGTGCGCGAGATCGTTGACCGTCAGTCCGGCCGCAACGCCCACCGAGGTGAGCGTGAAGTTCAGTTGCCGTTTGCCGGGCTCGGCACTGGTTTCAATCTCAGCCACACCTTCGATTTTGCCCAGTACCGTGCTGAGTTGTGTGACGGCCGCGTTAAGTTTCGCATCGTCAGCATGCGACAGGTTGATACTGATATCGTTGCCTCCGGACAGGCCCGCGGACTCGAAGACAAGACTTTCAATGCCCGGAAGCTGGCCCACTTCCTGGCGCCAGCGGCGCTCGATCTCAGCGGCGGAAAGATCGCGTTCGCCTGCCGGCGTCAGTTCAAGCGTCGCCGCCGCGATCTCCGAAGCGATGGTGGTTCCGGCCGAACCGAACCCGGAAACAAGACGTCCCCCGACGGTTACGGACAGGCTTCTGTAGAGATCGGAGCCGCGTCCGCCGATCGCGCGATAGCCCGCTTCGATAACGCGATCCATTGCGGCTTCCGTCTGCTCGAACGGCACGCCACCCGGCATTTCAAGCGTGACGGAAATCCGTTCCCCTTCAACGACGGGGAAGAACACGAACCGGACATGGGCTCCGGTGAACACGCCGGTAAAGGCGATAAAGATGGAGACCAAGGCCGCTATGGTGATGAACGGAAACCGTATGCCCAAAATCACAATGGGCATCAGGGCGCGATCCCGGACCCAGAAAAGCCCGTCCTGAACCCGCTGCTTGAGCCGCTTCATCGCCCCCTGGCTCCATTCCCCGCCATGGGAAAGGTGCTCCGGCAGAATGAGAAAGACCTCAATGAGGGAGATCAGAAGAACACTGATTATAATGATCGGGACAGGCTGAAGGATCTGTCCAAGCGTGCCCGTTGAATTGAGTAGTGGCGCGAAAACGGCCATCGATGTGAGCACGCCGACGACAACCGGTGCGAACACACCTTTCGCGCCCATGATGGCTGCATGTGTTCCGGATACCCCGGAAGCCTGCTTTTCAAAGATATTTTCGCCAACAACAATGGCATCGTCCACCACAATGCCCAGAACCATGATCAGGGCGAACAGCGTGACCATATTGATGGTCACGAATTGTCCGAATATGATGAAGCCGCCGAGAAAAGCGACTGGAATGCCGACACTGGTCCAGAATGCCAACCGCAAATCGAGCGTCAGCGTCAGGAAAACGAACACGAGTATCAAACCAAGCACGGCGTTGCGGGTGAGCAAACTGATCCGGTCCGAGATCACTTCGGTATTGTCCGATGCAATCAACAGCTCGATGCTGGCGGGAGGACGATAACTGGACAAGAAGGATTTGACCGCCGCTACAACCTCGAAGGCATCTTCATCGCCTGACCGGTCAACCTGTAAGAACAGGGCAGGCTTTCCATTGTAAGTGTTGACAAGCGGGGCTTCCTCGAAGCCGTCTATGATCCTTGCGATATCGCCCAATAAGATGCGACGGCCCTCGGTATCGCTCAACACGATGATGGAGGCGAATTGATCCGCTGTCGTTGCTTCCTGGTCCGTGCGCAGGAGAATGTCTCCGGCCGACGTGCGGATCGTGCCGCCGGAAAGATCCACCGATGACGCGCGGATGGCATTGGCCACCTGATCGATCCCGATGCCGAATTCCCGCAATTTGGCATCGTCTACCTCGACAGAGATCTCATAGTCACGGGCACCTTGGAGGGTGACGAGACTGATCCCTTCCACCGACAGCAGGTCGCGCTCGATACGCTCCGCCGCCTCCCGCAATGCGCGCTCTCCCACATCTCCAGTGACCACGAGGCGCATGACACCCGACGTCACACAGGTCACGGAGATTTCCGGTTCCTCGGCTTCCTCGGGAGGGAAGTCGGCGAGCCTGTCGATCGCCGACTGCGCATTGGCCTTAACGTCCTGGGCATCCACGAAATCCGTCAATTCGATCGTTACGGTGCCCGAGCCTTCCGATGCCGTTGAGGTCACCCGGTCAACACCCTCAAGCCTCAGGACGGCTTCCTCCGCACGCCGCGTAATACTATTCTCGATTTCTTCGGGCGTAGCCCCTGGATAGGATACCGTGATTGTCACAGTCCGCGGATCGATCTCGGGGAAGACTTCGGAATTCATCCGCCCCAGGGTGATCACGCCGCCTATGAGCAGGAACGCCATGAACAGATTGGCCGCGACGGAATTCTGCGCAAACCAGGCGATCATGCCACGATAGACGTCTTGTCCCGGTTCGCTCATGGCGTCACGTCCTGGGTGTTGGAAAGCGTGACTTTCGTGCCTTCGATCGGATCGACCAACGGCGTGATGATCACGCCATCAGCCCAATCGAACGGAGCCGTGACCACCTCGCCGTCTTTTGCGAAAAACAGGCGCGGCCTGCGCGATGCCAGCCGCTCCTCTTCGGCGACCCATACGACACGGTCCTGGGAAATGGCACGCTCGGGGATCAAATGGGCTTGTTCGATCAGTGGTCCTTCAATTGTAACGTCTACGAATGTTCCGGGCAGGAATTGCGTTTGTCCGTTAAAGGTCAAAATGACCCGGCCGAGTCGAGTCTCCTGATTGAGTTCCGCGTCCGCCCGCACCACGGTGGCGGCATAGATTTCTCTTTCTCCGGTCTGATCAGGGCCCGGTCCGGGAAGACGGATCTCAGCGGACCGCCCGGCAGCCGGTTCCAACGCCCTCAACGCATCGGCAGGCAAGGGGGTCGAAATCTCGATGCTTTGAATGTCGTAGGCCTCGCCATAGGCTTGACCGGCACTTAGATTTTGTCCCAAACCGACGGTGGTCGAGACAATGCGGCCATCGAAGGGAAGAGAAAAATCGACCCGGGACAGATTGAGTTCAGCATCCCGCAGTGCTGCGTTGGCGGACTGTACCGACGCTTCGGCCTGACTGATCTGAGGTTCCCTGGCGACGAGAGGGGGGATTGGCTCACCGGGGTTGGTTATATCCCATTCTTCCCGTGCGACCTGAGCCTCCGCCCGTTCAACCCTCAGATCGGCCTCGGCTTTGGCCAAATCGGCGCGCGCCTTGTTGACGGCCGAAACATAATCTTCATTATCGAGACGGAATAGACTCTCACCGGTCTTGAAATATCCGCCCGAGGCCAAATTCGGAGAGACCCAGACCACACGGCCGCTCACCAGAGGGCTTAAAGAGATTGAGCTGCGCGCCTGCACGACACCGGTTTCGACAAGACGCACACGGGTGTCTTCAACAGTCGGTATGATGACTTCGACAAAGAGAGACTCCGCACCGGCGATCCGCATCCGGGGTTTCGAAGCACTGCTCGACAGAATGAAGTTCCCGACAACGCCGAGGGCAAGCAACCCAAAAACGATAACAACCTGCATCCACCCCTTTAGCTCACTTTGACGGTTCAAGGGGGAGGCGTCCTGGTTATCGCTTCCCATATCTTTGTCAGTTCCCATGCTTAGGCCCCTTCATTCGCCGGTTCGGCAAGACCGTCATCGACGGCATTTTGCGTGTTGCGCTCGTCCTCTTCGGATAGGCTGGGCTCGAACCATACACCGCCAAGGGCCAAGTAAAGATCGATCCGGGCATTGACGAGCGTTTGCTCCGTTAGCAGAAGACTTTGCTGGACTGAGTTCAGACTGCGCTGGGTTTCCAGGACGGACAGGATCGATATGAGGCCCCGCTGATACCGGTTTTGGGCGATGTCGTTGGACCTTTTGGCGGAGGACGCCGCACTTTCCAGCCTGCGGAGCTGTTCCATCAGCCCTTCCTGCTGAGCCAAGGCCGTTTCCACATCGATCAGGGCCGTGATGGCCGTGCGTCCAAAGGCCAATGCGAGTTCCCCAGCCTCGGACTTTTCCAATCGCACGGCGGCCCGTAACCTTCCGCCCTGAAAAATCGGCTGCGTGAGCGAGGCCGCCAAATTCGCAATATGGTCTTCCCAGGAGAACAAGCCGGAAAGATCCTCATCCTGAAAGGTCAGCGCTGCGGTCAATGTCAAAGCCGGAAAAAGATCGGCACGGGCAGAGCCGACATCCTCCAAGGCCGCCCGGTACCGCAACTCCGCCGCCGCGACATCCGGGCGGTCTTTGAGCAAATCGAGCGGCATGCCGACCGGGACCTGTATGTCCCGTTCGACCGTCAGCTCGCCTTGAAACGTCTCTTCGGTCTCACCCGGCAGACGCACTAATTGCGTATCGATCGCGAGGAGTTGCGTCGTTAATTGTGTTTGCAGGTCGGGAATATCGACAAGAGCGGTATCGAGATTTTGTTTCGCAATGAGCACATCCGAAGCCGTTGTGCTTTGCGATCCGGCCCGGAACCGCTTATCCGTAAGCTGATAGGTGACGCGGAAACTTTCGGCAATGGAATACGCCAAATCAAGGCGGCGTTTCAGAGTTGCCGCCGCGACCCAGTTCCTGGCGAGCGCGGCGATCTGCTGCTGTTCCGTTGCGGCATATGTGGCCTGGGCGGCCGCTGCCGTGAGGCTTGCCGCGCGCTCCGCAGTCCGCAAGCCGCCAAAAATATCCGTGTTGAAACTGGCACTGGCACCGGTACTATAGCTGTCGGACCAGGAACTGGTGCCAGTGATCCCCTGATTTCTGTTCCGCCCGGCCTCAGCGTTCACCGAGACCGCTGGCAGGCGGCCTGCGCGAACTTGACGTGTCCGCGCGAGAGCCTGTT
>CAZTCJ010000147.1:0-5694 GCA_964612085.1 uncultured Alphaproteobacteria bacterium | reverse complement strand
GCCATGTGGAATGGTTCGAAGGCAATTATCAGGACTATGAGGAAGACAAGAAGCGCCGCCTGGGCGAGGAAGCGACGCGCCCGACCCGCGTGAAATACAAGCGCTTCAGCCGGGTCTGAGGGTTTTTCGGAAATGGGCATCGCCAGCCCACTCCTCTCCCGACCACCCACAAGGGTACCCTGGATTGGGTGGTCGGGAGGGGCTACCCCAATCGATCCAGTGGATCGATTGGGGACCCCGAACGCTGGCCAGGCATTTGCAAAAAAATTGCCCGGCTGAAGCCGCCTGGCGGATTTACTGGGTCAGGGCGGAGGAGGAATCCGTCACGCCGCGGTTGAAGCGCTCCGGGTTGCTCGCGATGTTCCGCAAGTAAGCGATCAGCGCGCTCATGCGCCGGCCATTGGCGGAAAGCACCTGGGTGAATTCGTCCCGCTGGGTTTTCAAGAGCGAGAACGTGCCGCTTTCGCCCGGGGTCTGCACCACAATGTCGAAAATACTGTAGTCGCCCGCATCGCGGATCAGGATCCAGCGGATGACGCCGACGAGTTTCTGCTCAGGATTCCTGAGTTCGGTGGTCACGAAGACATAGGCGCGCGCGCCGCTGCCCCGTTCCTCCGATTCCGTCACCTTGACCGTGTGGTTCTCGAACAACTGGAACCGGGAGCCCAGGATCAGCACCGCGTAATCTTCAAGGGCGTCCAGATAGTCCGCGAATTCCTTGTCCGTAGGCGTATCGCTGTAAGGGCCGAGCGCGCTGCGGCCGAAGCGGCGCAGATCCACATTGCCGACGAGCAGGGTGCGGAATTCTTCAAGCTTCTCATCCTGGTTGCGGGCCGGATCGGAAATCACCGCGACGGTTTGCTCGCCCAGCTCCTGGATGAACGCTTCCGCGTCGGGGTCGGACTTGGCGTGGGCCCGGTCGGTCACGGCGCCGGCCGTCCAGGAAAGCGCAATGATGGTCAGCATGGCCATAAAGGCGCGGGTCGGGAAAAAGGTCATGGTGTCCTTCATGGACTGGTTTTGAGAGCCGATCATGGTCCCCCCTGAACATCCATGGTCGCAGACGATGCGGCCTGTGTGAACGCGGTGGTGCCGCGCAAATACGTCATGAAAGCGGCTAACCATTGGTTGACGCGTTAATTCATCTTAAGCGAGCCAGGACGTGTCGATCCGGCAACACCAGGACTATACCGCTTTCGCGACGGTCTTACGTAAGGATGCCGCACAAAGCCTGCAAGCAAACCGCGCTCGCGAAAGTGTGATTATTCCAGTTCATCGATGTCGGGCAGATCGTCGATGTCGATGCGGCCGTTGCGGATGGCACCGTCGCGGGACTGACGATACAGGCTGCGCACGGTGGCGTAGAAATCGATGGAGGTGCGTTCAATCTCATCGAGGGCTTCGAGATTGCGGGCCCGGGCATCGACGATGCCGACCAAGCCGGTGGTCAGTTGCACGCTATCGACCGCGTTCTCGATCCAGTCGTCGCCGATGCCGCCAAAGGTAATCCAGAAGAGCGGATTGAAGATATTGTCGACAAACCGGCCCACCAGATCGCGCGGCGGCGCCGGGCCCAGCGCGGGCAGGAACAGATAAGGTCCTTCGCCGACGCCGTAGACGCCGAGCGTCTGACCGAAATCCTCCGTATGCCGCTCCAGCCCCAGTTCCTGCGCCACGTCGGCGGCACCCAGAAAGCCGAAGGTGGTGTTGACGGCGAACCGCATGGTGGTGGTCATGGCGCGCTCGACCTCACCTTGCAGCAGGTCGTTCGCCAAGGTCACGGGCGCTTCCAGATTGTTGATGAAGCTGCGCGCCACATTCTGCAGAACGGTGGGCACCGTCCAGTCATAGGCCCGGGCGACGGGCTTCAGGAGAAAACGGTCGAGGGTCTGGTTGGTCTTGAAGAAGAACCGGTTCATGCCCTCAAACGGGTCGTTGACGTCGTCGGACGGTGCCGTGCCGGGACTGTCATCGAACTGATCGAGAAAATCGTCTTCCGCGAAGGCCTCTTCCTGCGCCTCCTCGGTGACCTCTTCCATGGCCTCCTGGGCCTGTCCGGTCTCGGGCAGGGCACTGAGCACGATCAGAAACGCGCCTGCGGCAGCGAGGGTCCGGGCGGCCGTCAAAGCCAAGGCAGGCTTGGTCTTCATCAACCAGTCAAAGCGCAACAGATCCGCCATCGTTCCGTTTTTACTCCGTTCAACCTGCCGACACGCGGCCCGCGTTTGCGGCGGACCGGCTGGACGTCACCCATCATTGGATCCTCGGTTCGTTCCTAACACAGTTTGGCCGCTGGAAGCGATGGCCGGGGCGGAAGAGAGCTGCGGTTTTCCGGGTGTTGTGACGTCCCTGCCGCGCTTTCTCCAGGAGGGGTACGCCCAACTGGTTGACCAGCCGTTAGCCAAAATGAACGGGGAGGCCCTTCCCATTTCACGCTGGTTAAGCACATAAGGATATGTTTATATCCGACAGAAAAAGCGGATCAGTGAAGGCCCATGCGGACCATGGATGAGTTGTTATCGGCGCTGCGCGCCGCGGGCGAGCCAACGCGCCTGCGGCTTTTGGCGTTGCTGTCCCGCAGCGAACTGACCGTGACCGAACTCACTCATATCCTGGGACAGAGCCAGCCGCGTGTGAGCCGGCACCTCAAGCTTTTGGCCGAATCCGGTCTGGTGGAGCGCTTCCGGGAAGGCAATTGGGTCTTTTACCGGGTGGCGGATCAGGGACAGGACGGGGCGGCCTGCGGCGATTTGGCCGAAAGCCTGGTCGGCTTCATTCCGGCGAGCGACCCCCTCATCGAACGGGATATCGAGCGGCTCGACCGGGTCCGGCGCGACCGGGCGGAAGCGGCCGCCGCCTATTTCCGCGCCAATGCCGATGCCTGGGGCCGAATCGAAGCGCTGCATCTGCCCGAAGAGGCCATCGAACAGGCGCTTTTGGAGATGATCGGCACCGAGCCGATCGAGCATCTGGTGGATTTCGGCTCCGGCACCGGGCGCATTCTGGAGCTTCTGGGCAAGGGCGCGGCGCGTGGTCTGGGCGTCGATCTCAGCCCCGACATGCTGGCGCTGGCGCGTGCGGCGCTCGAACGGGCTGAGCTGCGCCACTGTCAGGTGCGCCAGGGCGATATCCTGGCGTTGAACCAGCCCTCGGCCAGCGCCGATCTGGTCACCATTCACCAGGTGCTGCATTTTCTGGACGACCCCGCCCGCGCCGTCGCCGAGGCCGCGCGCATCCTGCGGGCCGGCGGGCGCCTTGCGGTCGTCGATTTCGAGGCCCACGACCTCGAGTTCCTGCGCGAGGCCCATGCCCACCGCCGCCTCGGTTTTGCCGACAAGGACGTACAAGGATGGTTCCGGGCCTGCGACATGGAGCTGGAAGCCGTCCGTAAGCTGCCGGAAGGGGACGACACGAAGTCCCAAGATCCGGAGACTGCGGATCCGGACCTGACCGTCTGTATCTGGCTGGCGCGCAAGCGCGCCGTTCCGCTCTCCCCTCCAACATCCTCCGTCCCCCAACCAAGAGAGGTTCTTTCATGAGGCCAATCTCCGAAAAGCGCCCTACTGTGTCCTTCGAGTTTTTTCCGCCGAAGACGGAGGACATGGAACAAACGCTCTGGACCTCGATTGAGAAGCTCGAATGTCTGGACCCGGACTTCGTTTCCGTGACCTATGGCGCGGGCGGTTCGACCCGCGAGCGCACCCACCGCACGGTCAAGCGGCTGGTGCAGGACACCGCCATGAAACCCGCCGCCCATCTGACCTGCGTGTGCGCCACCCGCGCGGAGATCGACGAGGTGATCCGCGATTACTGGAGCGCGGGCGTGCGCCATATCGTGGCCTTGCGCGGCGATCCGCCCGAAGGGATCGGCGCGGCATACGAGCCCCATCCGGGCGGCTATGTGAACGCGGCCGATCTGACCTCCGGCATCCGCGCCATCGGCGATTTCGAAGTCTCCGTGGGCTGTTATCCGGAAAAGCACCCTGAGTCCGCGTCTTTCGATGCCGATATCGATCTTCTGAAACAAAAGATCGACAACGGAGCGACCCGCGCCATCACCCAGTTCTTTTTCGATGCGGATGTCTACGAACGGTATCTGGAACGGGTGCGGGCGGCCGGGATCACCATCCCGATCGTGCCGGGCATCATGCCGATTACGAGTTACAAGGGCATCAGCCGCATGGCCTCAGGCATCGGCGCGTCGGTGCCGCGTGAAATCGCCGATCTGTTCGAGACGCTCGACGACGATCCGGCGACCCGCAAGCTGGTGGCGGCGACCGTCGCCGTCTCCTTGTGCACGCGCCTTCTGGAAATCGGCGCCGAGGCGCTCCATTTCTATACGCTCAACCGGGCGGAACTGACTTACGCCATCTGCCATATGCTGGGGATTCGTCCGAACCAGGACCAGGTTGCCGCCTGATCCCCAGACCTGTGTTCCGCCGCCTCGATCGAAAAGTGAGACCCCGATTATGACCACCAGAGACGACCGCATCGCGCGCCTGCATGCCCTGGCCAAAGGGCGCATCCTCGTTCTCGACGGGGCCATGGGCACCATGATCCAGCGCTACGCCCTCGACGAGGCGGCCTATCGGGGCGCGCGCTTCGCGGATCTCGACGGCGCGCTGAAGGGCAACAACGACATTCTGAGCCTGACTCAGCCCGCGATCATCCAGGAGATTCATGCGGCCTATCTCGATGCGGGTGCGGATATTATCGAGACCAACACGTTCAGCTCCAACTCGGTCAGCCAGGCCGATTATGCCTGCGAGCATCTGGTCGAAGAGTTGAATCTCGAATCCGCGAAGATCGCCCGCGCCGCCGCCGACGCCAAGACCCAGGAAACGCCGGACAAACCCCGTTTCGTCGCGGGTGCGTTGGGGCCGACCACCCGCACGGCGTCCATTTCTCCGGACGTCAACGATCCGGGTTTCCGCAACATCTCTTTCGACGATCTACGCGAGACCTATTGTCTCTCCGCCAAGGCCCTGATCGAAGGCGGTGTCGATTTGATCATTGTCGAGACGATCATCGATACGCTCAACGCCAAGGCAGCGCTTTACGCTGTTCAGCAGGCCTTCGAGGAGACGGGCGTGACGCTGCCCATCATCGTCTCCGGCACCATCACCGACCTGTCGGGCCGCCTTTTGTCGGGCCAGACCGTGGAAGCGTTCTGGAATTCCGTGCGCCACGTCAAGCCATTCGCCGTCGGGCTCAACTGCGCCATGGGCGCCAAGGAATTGCGCCAATATGTGGCGGAACTGTCCCGCATCGCCGGCACTTTCGTCAGCGCTTATCCCAATGCGGGCCTACCCAACGAGTTCGGCGAATACGACGAAACGGCCGGGGAAACCGCGGGTCTCGTGGGCGAATGGATGCAGGAAGGGCTCGTCAATATCATCGGCGGCTGCTGCGGCACGACGCCGGATCATATCCGCGCCATCGCCGGTCAGGCCGAGCAAGGCCGTGTCCGTCCAGCCCCTGCTAAAGAGCCGTATCTGCGCCTGTCCGGTCTGGAGCCATTCACCCTGACGCCGGAAATCCGTTTCGTGAATGTGGGGGAGCGGACCAATGTCACGGGCTCGGCCCGGTTCCGCAAGCTGATCAAGGAAGACGATTTCGAGACGGCCCTCGAGGTGGCCCGCCAGCAGGTGGAAAACGGCGCCCAGATCATCGACATCAACATGGATGAGGGGA
>CAZTCJ010000146.1:0-5865 GCA_964612085.1 uncultured Alphaproteobacteria bacterium | reverse complement strand
TGCCGCGCACGGACGGGGTGTCCTCGAGCGTGCGGGTGCGGCCGATCTTGTTGATATTGCCCCAGGCCTGTAGCTTTTGCTCGTGCGCTTTTTGGAGATGCTCCAGGGCCGGAATAAGACGGTTGGAGATTTCCTCCGCCGCGGCGATATGCATGGCCGTCGGGAAAGTGTCGTTCGACGACTGAGAACGGTTGCAGTGATCGTTCGGGTGCACCGGATCCTTCGAGCCCATGGTGCCGCCCAGGATTTCGATCGCCCGGTTCGAGATCACCTCGTTGGCGTTCATATTGCTTTGGGTGCCCGAGCCCGTCTGCCAGACCACCAGGGGGAAATGATCGTCGAGCTCGCCCGCGATCACCTGATCGGCGGCCTTGATGATGGCATCGGCGATATGGGACTCCAGATTGTCGAGGCTCTTGTTGGCGACGGCCGCCGAGCGCTTGACGATGCCCAGCGCGCGGATGAGCGGCGCGGGCATGGTCTCGGTGCCGATCTTGAAATTGCCCAGGGAGCGCTGGGTCTGGGCGCCCCAATATTTGTCCGCTGGCACGTCTAGGGGGCCGAAGGAATCCTGTTCCGTTCTGGTGCTCATGGCGTGTTCTCCCGCAAGGATCGGCGTTTGGCCCGCTAGGGGCGTTTGCGTCCGTGTCATAGGGCAAGTGAGCGCGTCAGTGCAATCGGACCGGCGCGCAAGAGGGCCAAGGGCGGGATTTCAGCCGGTCACTTTTTGCGGAAGGCGTCGAGCGAGACCACTTCACCGGTCTTGCCGTCGGACGGGCTGTCCTCGTCGGAGGCCTCGGGCGCGTCGTCCGGTGCCGCCTCGCCATCCTCGTCCGGATCGCGGGCGGGAAAGGCCGTCGTCTCGGCGGGCGCGAGCTGGGCTTGGCCTTCCACCTGGAACTGCATGGCGAACTGGACGCTGGGGTCGGAAAAGGCGCGGATCGCCTTGAACGGGATCACCAGGCGCTGGGGCAGTTTCTCGAAACTCAGGGAGACGGCGAAATGGTCGTCCGCCACTTCCAGGTCCCAGAACTGGTGCTGGAGAATGATCGGCATTTCCGTCGGGTAGCGCTCCCGCAGACTGTCCGGCATTTCCACGCCGTCAAACGACGTGACGAAGACAATGTAGAAATGGTGGGTGCCCGGCAGGCTCCCTTGTTCCTGAACCCGTTCGAGCGCCATACGAACCACGCCGCGCAGGGCATCCTGCGCCAGCAGATCGTATCGCATGTAATCCTTGGCCATCGGCACTCCGATTATCCATCGCGACGCAAGGCCATGGGTGGCCCTGACCGGTCGCGGAGCGGTTATCTCGTATCTTAGGGTAATACGGGCTGACGATGAGTCAATTTGCCCGTAAATAAGCGAGGCAAGAAGGGGGACGATAGGACCATGGACCGCACTGCGCAATGGGAAGAGACGTGGGCGCCCGGGCCGGATGAGCCCCGGTCGGGGCATCTGGCCGGTTATGAGCCCCGGGAAGAGTCACTGTCTCTTTTCGAATTGCTTCGAACGGTCCGTGAAAACACCCTGGCCATCCTGCCCGCGCGCGCCTACCGGGAGCGCGTGGTGCGCGCCAAGTCATGGCTCTACGACATCCTCTATCTCAACGATCCCGATGGGCTGCGCCAGGTTCTGTCGGCCAATGCGGCCAATTACGGCAAGGCGCCCATGCAGCAGCGGGCGCTCAAGCCTGTCCTGGGCAACGGCATCCTGACGGCGGAAGGCGAGGATTGGGCCTGGCAGCGCCGGGTGCTGCAACCCGCCTTCCATGGCCGGCGGCTGTCAGCGCTGGCGCCGCTCATGGCCGGTGTCGTCAACGAGCGCCTGGCGGCCTGGCGCGCGCAAGGGCCGGGCGCGGCCATCGATCTCCATGAGGAGATGATGGACCTCACCCTGGACATTCTGTGCCATTCCCTGTTCGCGAAACTGGATGTGGACTACCGGGCCCTGGGCCAGGGCGTGACCGACTATCTGGACATTTTCGTGCGTCCCGATCTGGTGGACATCCTGGACCTGCCGGCCTGGATCCCGCGTGAAAAAACCGTCCGTGTGCGCCCGGTCCTGCGCCGTATCAATGATATTGTGGAAGGGATCATCGCCGCCCGCCATGCCGATCCCAATCCGCCGGACGATTTCCTGAGCCTGATGATCCGAGCCCGCGACCAGGAGACCGGCCGGTCCATGTCCGATGAGGACCTGAAAAGCAATCTGATCACCTTCCTGGCGGCGGGGCACGAGACGACGGCGGTCGCGCTCACCTGGGCGTTTTATGTGCTCTCGGAATATCCGTCCCTGGCGGAGCGGATCCGCGCGGAAGCCGACGCGGTTTTCGGCGCTGGCGAAGAGGCGGGCGACATGGTCTCGAAACTTCCCTTCACCCGTCAGGTGCTGGAAGAGACCATGCGGCTCTATCCCCCGGTGCCGACCTTCGACCGGGTGGCGCTGGGCCCGGACGAGGTTGCCGGTGAGACGATCCGCAAGGGAACGGTGGTCATCGTCAGTCCCTTTGCCCTGCACCGGCATGAAACCCTGTGGGACGAGCCGGAGCGTTTCGACCCGGCCCGTTTCGCGCCGGAAGCCGTCAAGGCGCGCCACCGCTTCGCCTATATTCCGTTCAACGCAGGACCGCGCAGTTGCATCGGCTCAGGTTTCGCCATGATGGAAGGCACCCTGGTGCTGGCCATGATCGCGCGGGCCTTCCGGCTGGACCCTGTGTCCGGCCACGACATCGTGCCGGTGGGTCTTGTGTCCTTGCGGCCCAAGGGCGGCATGCCCATGACCCTGAGCCCGCGCGCATAGAAGGGGGACAGGTCATGATCCTTCTCCGCACTGCCTTGTGTCTCGTTCTGCTTGGCCTTGCCGCCTGCGATGGCGGTGCGGAGCAGGCCGCCGTATCTGAGAACGGCGCGGAAACCGGACCGGCGATCCGGGAGCCGTTACGCCATGTTCATTGGTATCCGAATATTCCGGAAACCCGCGAGCGCATGGTCGCCAGGCTGATCGCGGAGACAGGCGTGACGGAGCGCCGGCCCGCGCGCGGCATCGTTACGCCCCACGCGTCGCTTTTTGCCTCAGGTGCGGCTGCGGCGGATGTCTTTGCCCGGATCGAACCGCCCGATGTGGTGATCCTGCTGGCGCCGAGCCATGGGGATGTGGGGGCACGCGCCGCTGTCTGGACCGGCGGGCCCTGGGCCTTGCCGGGGGCGGAGATCGCCGTGCGGCCGGAGATTGCCGAGCGCCTGACCGTTCTGCTGCCGGAGGATCTGGCGGGCGATCTGGAGGCGTTTCAGCACAAGCTCGCCCATCCGTCCGAAATGCAATTGCCGTTTCTGCACCATCTGGCCCCCGATGCGGAGCTGGTGGCACTGTCCTTTTTCGACCATGAAAAGACCGCTTATCCCGATTTCGATCTGGCGACAGCGGAGCGGATCGCCGATGCCTTGGCGACTGTGATCGCGGAGCTGGAGGCGGCGGGTGAGCGGGTGCTCGTGATCGGCACCACGGATCTGACCCATTACGCGCCGCCTTGGGCGGCCGCGCGCGACGATACCGCCATGCTGGAAAAGATCACCGCTCTCGATGCGGACGGCCTCCATGCCTTGGTAAAGGACGGTGCTTATTCCATCTGCGGAGAAGTGCCGCTCAGCGTCTTCATGATCCTTATGCGCCGTCTGGGCCATGACCGTCTCGACCATGTGCACCGGCAAGACAGCCGCTTCGTGTCCGGCATGGACAGCGTGGTCGGCTATATGGGGGGCGTGATATGGCGCGACTGACGTTCAGTGTGCTGTTCGCCGCCGCCTGTCTTGCCGCTTGCGGGCCGGAGCATACGGAAACCATTCCGGAAACGGAGATCGTGCCGAAGCTGCTAGATGACACCGGTGCGCCCATCGCTCTGGACAAGAGCGTCAAGCCGAAAGCGGTCCTGTCCCGCAGGGGCGCCCAGCGCCCGCCCTTGCGTCTTTCCGGAACCGATGCGGGGGCGGACGGACCGCTCTATGCGGCGGCGTTGGGCGGGTATTTTCTGCTGCGCGCCCAGCGGCTCGACGGCTCCTTCGGCGCTCTCTATGCGCCCAATGCCGCGTTCTGGCGCAGCGAGGATGCGATTTTCCGCCAGATCGGCGGGGCCTACACCCTGGCGCTGCTATATGACGAGACCGGCCGCGAGGAATTCCGTCTGGGGGCGGACTGGGCGATCGAGCATGTCTCGGACAGTCTCGTCGATCTGGGCCCCTACGGTCTGCGCCTGAAGGATCTGGGCAGCACGGCGATCATGGTCTTTGCCCTGACCCAGATGAAACGCACTCTGCCGGAGGACTTTCGTTGGGACGACACGCTTAAGGGGCTGACCACCCATCTATTAAGCCGGATCGACGAGGCGGGCGATGTGCTCGAAGGCATCGAGCTTGTCAAAGGCCAGGTGATCCAGGCCGTCGGCCATCTGCATCTGACCAGCGGGGACGCGCGCTTCCTCGATCTCCTGGAGCGCATGGGCCGCTTTGCCTGCGATCATTTCGAGAGCCATTACGATCCGCGCTGGCGCAAATACTTCGTGTACTACGCGAATGAGCCGCTGCTGCATCTCTACCGCCAGCGTCCGGCGGACTGGATCCCGGCCTGCGTCGCGGCCATGACCGATCCGTTCCTGGACGATCAATGGATGCCGGGCGATACGCGGCACGAAAGCTGGATCGGCGGTTTCGGCAAACGCAATGGCTGGCGGCCTTTATGGAACGCGGCGCTTTGGCTCGAGGCCATCGCTGATGCCCATGCGCTTGCCCGCGAGAGCGGCGACGAGGCGCGCGCCGAGGTGCTCCGGCCCCATATGATCGAGGCGGCGCGTTTCGTCATGCGCATGCAATGGCGGCGCGGCGAAACCGATGATTTTCCGGAACCGGACGTGCCCATCGGCGGTTATCCGTTCCAGATGACCGGCGATACCCATGGCAAGCTGGGCTGGCCTTTGACCCGCACCGATCTTGCCTGGCACGGCACGGCGGCGCTCCTGAAGGTGACGCGCGAGCTGAACCGCTAGATTTGAACGATGGACTCCGCGATGGCGCGGGCGCGGGCCTCGAAGGCAGCCCTGGTTGCGTCGCCATCGGTGGCGCACACCAGATAGCCGCCGCCCTGGGCCACGACCCGTTCGATATGGGGCCACATAAGGTCTGGCGATTTCGCCTCGCGCCATGTGGTGGCGATGGCCGGATCCATGCGCCGGACACCGCCGAAGCGCTCGGGCCGGGCGCGGGCACCGTCCCAAATATCCGTGTTCAGAAGACCGGGGCAAAGGATTGTGGTGCCGATCCCGTCGGGTTCCAGTTCGCCGCGCAGGGCTTCCGCCACGGCGAAGGTGCCGTGCTTGGTGGTGGCATAAAGCGGAAAGGGGCCTTCGGGCAGACGCAGGGCGGCGGAGGACGCGGTCACGCCCACATGGCGCGAGCCATCCGCGCCGTCCATCAGAGGGCGGAAGGCCTGGGCCGTCCAGACCGCGCCCAGCACATTGACCCCGAAGCCCCATTCGACCGCGTTCGGTTTGCCGTCGATCACCGGCGAGCCGACGCCCACGCCGGCATTGATCCATAAGAGGTTCAGGGCTGCGCCGTGGCTCTTCAAGTGGTTGGCGGCCTGGACACACGCCTCCCGGTCGCTCACATCGAAGATGAGGGGCAGGGCGGCCTCCCCGATCTCGCCCGCCACCCGTTCGGCGGCCTCGGCGCGGATATCCTGGACCACGACCCGCATGCCTGCACCCGCGAAGCCTTTGGCCAGCATGGCGCCGATGCCGTCGCCCGCGCCGGTTACCAATGCGAGTTTGCCTCGGTAGGCGTCAAGGGCGGTCATGGGATCCCCAGAAGAAGA
>CAZTCJ010000145.1:0-6060 GCA_964612085.1 uncultured Alphaproteobacteria bacterium | reverse complement strand
TATGCGCTTCAGGACCAGGGCTTCGACACGGTGGAAGCCAATGAACGCCTGGGCTTTGCCATCGACGAGCGCGCCTTCCGGCCCGCCGCGCAAATGCTCAAATCCCTGGCCCTGACAAAAATCCGCTTGCTGACCAACAATCCGGCGAAGGTCGATGCCCTGGCAGCGCACGGCATCACCGTGATCGAGCGGGTGCCGCACCAGTTCGCGACCAATCCGCACAATGCGGATTATCTGCGCGTCAAGGCGGAGAAGACGGGCCATCTGCTCGATGACGAGGAGCCGGGCCCATGACGGATTTTACGGTCGGGCCAGGCCCGTCCCTCGCCTTCGGCGGCAAGGCCGTGCGCTGCGCCCTGGGCAAGGGCGGGATCCTGCCCGCCACCGGAAAACGCGAAGGCGACGGGGCGACGCCCGCAGGCTCCTGGCCGCTGCGCCAGGTCTTATACCGGCCGGACCGGCTCATCCAGCCCGAAACGGCCCTGCCGCTCGCGCCCATCGCACCGTCGGACGGCTGGTGCGACGCGGCCCAAGACCCTGCCTATAACCGGCCCGTCACCCTGCCTTATCCGGCGAGTGCAGAACATCTGTGGCGGGAAGACAGGGTATACGATATTATCGTCGTGCTGGGACACAATGACGATCCGGTGGTGCCGGGCATGGGCAGCGCCATCTTTTTTCATCTGGCAACAGAGAATTACAGCCCGACCGAAGGCTGTGTCGCCATCGCGCTTGGCGACATGCTCGCCGCCCTAAAGGCCGCAATGCCGGACAGCCGGATGATCATCCCTGAGGCGCTTTAGCGGCAGGTTTCGGGCGCTCGCCAAACAAGGCCGTTCCCACGCGGATATGGGTCGCGCCAAGAGCGATGGCTTTCTCGAAATCGGCGGTCATGCCCATGCTGAGCTTTTCCAGCCCGTTGCGTTCGGCGATCTTGGCCAGCAGCGCGAAATGAAGCGCGGGCTCTTCGTCCAGCGGCGGGATGCACATCAGCCCTTCGATGGGAAGCCCGTGTTCCTCCCGGCAGCGGGCGATGAACGCGTCAGCCTCCGCTGGCAAGACGCCTGCTTTTTGCGCTTCCTCGCCCGTATTAATCTGGATGAACAACCGGATCGCGCGGCCCGATGCGGCAATTTCGCCCGCGAGTTTCGCCGCCAGCTTGTCCCGGTCCACCGCATGGATCACGTTGAACAGGGCCACCGCGTCGCGCACCTTATTGGTCTGAAGCGGCCCCACCAGATGGAGCGTCAGGTCCGGATGGCTTTGCCGCAAGGCGGGCCATTTGGCGGCGGCTTCCTGGACCTTGTTCTCCCCGAAATCCTTCAGGCCCGCTGCGATCACCGGGGCAATGCGCTCCGGCCCGTGGACCTTGGAGACGCCGATCAAGGTGATGTCTTCGAGCCGCCGCCCGGCCTTCGATGCCGCCTTCGCCATGCGCTCGCGCACCAACGCCAAATTGCCTGACGGATCCGTTTCTGCTTCCATCGTGCCTGATCCTCACTCGATACGCCCGGTTTCCTATGACGCGACCGCACGCTACTCCAAGCCCCCGGCGACGGCAAATGCCCGCCCGCTGGATCATGACCGACCCGGACCGGTTGGCGCACCCGGACGATCTGCACGGGGATCTCACGGGCTGCGGCCTGATCGTCCGGCATTACGGCGTACCGGACAGGCACGCCATCGCCCGCACATTCGTGACGGCCTGCCAGAACCGGACCATCCCCGTACTGATCGCTGGCGACTGGCGTCTGGCTGCAGCGCTCCGGGCTGACGGCGTGCATTTGCCCGAATGGCTGGTGCCGCGCCGCGCGTCGTGGCGCAGGGCAAATCCCGGCTGGATCGTCACGGCGGCCGCTCATTCCGAACGCGCCGCCATGAAGGCGATCCGCGCAAGGGCAGACGGCCTCATCGTCTCGCCCGTTCTGCCGACGGTAAGCCACCCGGGCGCACGGACCCTGGGCCCCCAGGGCCTGGCGCGCATCATCCGTTTTGCCCGGCGAGACGGCGCTTACAACGGCATGATCTACGGGCTGGGGGGCCTTTCCCAGGACCGTTTCGAACGGCTCGCCTGGACCGGCATGGACGGCTGGGCGGGCATCGGCGCCTGGGTCTGAGGCAAAAGAAAAAGGGCGGATCGCTCCGCCCTCTGATCAGCTCGCGCTGAAAACTCGTCAGAAGTTGACGTTGATTTCCGAGAAGACCGCATAGGAATCGACCTGTACGGACTTGTCGCCGCCCAGATTCGCCTGGGCGACCGCCGTACCGGCGCCGGGGCCCGTACCGGCAACGATCTCCTGGGATTCATCGGAGAAGAACATGCCGCCGAAGCCCACTTCCATGCCGGGGCCGAACTTGTAGGCCATGCCGCCGATGATCGCACGCTGTTGCAGCAGATCGTCGGAGAAGAAGGCCTGTTCGTCATCCCTCGGACCATCAGTCTGGCCGTAGGACGCGCCGACGGTCCAGGGCCCGGTCTCGTAGGTAAGGCCCGCGTCGAAGACCTGGGTCTTGTCCACATTGGCGTTACCGCTCACCTGGGCTTCCTTGAAGGCGCCGCCCAGCGTGAAGCCCGCATATTTCACCTGCGCGCCCACATGATATTCTTCCGGGTCTTCTGCCGCGTTGCCGCCCTCGCCCGTACCGTAACTGGCGGACACGCCCACTTCGGCGGTGCCGAAATTGTGCTTAAAATTGGCGGCGACCTCGACATAGTTGTTGCCGAAATTGTCGTCGAGAATATCGGACGGCGTGCCCTGGCCGGTGGTCTCGTCGAACCGGATACCCTCGCCGTTCCGGCCGTTCACCGGCTGGAAGGACGCGCCCACCTGGAGGCCGGCGATCCGTGGCGTGATGAAAATGATCTTGGCCTTGTCGTCCGTATAGTCCGGCGCGGTATCGATCCGGTTCAGTTCAACGGAATCGCCCGTCACGTCCTCACGGGACAGGAAGGCATATTGCGACCGGAACGGATCGATCCCCTGATCGATGGAGGAGATCGTCACCTCACTGAAGACGTTCGGCGCGGAGATGATCATCTGGTCGGCGACGCCGTCCTGCTGACCGAGCTGGACCCGGCCGAAGCCGCCGTCGATCTGGAGATATACCTCGTCGATCAGATCATCTTCAATATCAGGCGTCGGATTATCGTCGGGCACGATGATATCGTCGCGGTTGTCGGCCTCAAGCTCAAGCTCGGCGCGGAAGCCGATCTGCAGGCCGTTATCGAGCGTCGTCTTCCCGATAAAGTGAATTTCGGAATTAGTGCCGAGCAGAACTTCTTCGAAATTGTCGTCCTGCACCGGTCCTTGCAGGTCCACATCGTCGATATCCGCATAGGCCGTGGCGCCGGTGAAAAAGCCGCGCAGGCCCAGTTCGATCTTGTCGGCCGCCAGGGCCGGGACAGAAAACGCGGCGGCGGCGGCCAGCGCGGTCGTTCCGAGCAGAAGCTTCTTCATCTATGCCTCGCGTTCGCAAAAGAAGCGTTTGGGTACCGGAACCCTATCATGCACAGTGCTGCCAGCGTTCCGCAATCACTCGCATTAATCATGTATTTCGCCGGAATCGTCAAGAAAAGCCACGGAAAGGCTACCTCTTGAGCACGTACTTGTGTTTCTGCAGGCACACGGTTCTTCTTAAGACTTAAGACACCAATCCATTCGCGCATAGCGGGCACGTTTCGGACACGAAATGGTGTTTCGCGAAGAGACGCGCCACTGGCATTTGATGATGCGGCAATGCTAGACTATGCCCATTATGAAATGGGGGGCTTGGACTGTACCGCCGTTCATCCGTATGGCGCCGTGACCTTACACGGACGGAGATGGGGGCGGCGGTTTGTGCGAAACAGAACAAGCAGCATGGCGAGACACCGGCTAGTGGAGCGAATTTGACATTTGAGTCCCCGTTGCGGCGCGTTCCGTTCTCAAATGTCAAATTCAAAAGCTCCACTAGAACCATATACTTGCTAGTGGTTCTTATGACTCCGACATTTGCAAAAGCAGGTGCCGCGAGTGGGATGCAAATGTCGGAGTCGAACCACTAGTTTACCAAATCGGCACAGGGCCGCGCTCATGACGGACCGGCTTGCGTCTGACGGATCCGCAAGCGGCGAAGGGCGGAACGGACAGGCAGGATGAGACCGGCCTCTTGGCAAGGAGAGCGATAATGCGAGAAACCCGGACCAAGGCTTTCGCGGCAACAGGCGTGTTGGCGGCCGCTCTTCTTCTCGGTGCCTGCGGCAGCACGAAAGAAAACACCTATCCCGAACAAATGGGCGGATCGGAGCAGTACGACCCCTTCGGCCGAGAGGCGGATGCGGGGCGCGGCTATCTCCTAGGCGGCGATAAGGACGGCGTGCGCCTGCTCGATATCGGCAAGGACGAAGAGGAAGAAAAAAAGGAAGAGGAAAAGAAGAAAAAGAAAAAAGCGAAAGCCGCCAAGCCCGACGCCGTCGGCGTGAACAGCTATCTGTGGCGCGCCACTCTCGACACCCTCTCCTTCATGCCGCTCGCGAGCGCCGATCCGTTCGGCGGCGTCATCATCACAGACTGGTACACCTCGCCCGACACGCCCGCCGAGCGTTTCAAAATCCAGGTCTACATTCTGGACAAGCGGCTGCGGGCCGACGGCGTGCGCGTCAATATCTTCCGGCAAGCCCGCCAGGTCGGCACCGGCTGGGTCGATGAAGACGTCAGTGACGACACGAAGATTAAGATCGAAAACGCGATCCTTCAGCGCGCACGCGAACTTCGGGTCCGCTCCCTACCGGAATAACAGCCGCCGCAAGACCCGCCCGGATCATTCCGGACTTGCGCCGGCCCATGGCTCACGGCATTCACTGGTGTGAATGACCGAGTCTTTTCAGGCACTCTGTGACTCTAGCCGGACTTGAGGCGCGCCCGCAGAAAAGCCGTGCGCGAAAAACCATGACAGACAACACCGATCCATCGAGCGGCACCGTCCGCTACAATGCCGCCGAAACCGAGCCGAAATGGCAGAAACGGTGGGACGAAAAGCGCCTGTTCGAGGCGCGCGTCGACAAGACCAAGCCGAAATACTACGTGCTTGAAATGTTTCCGTACCCGTCGGGCCGGATCCATATGGGCCATTCGCGCAATTACGCCATCGGCGATGTGGTCGCCCGCTTCAAGCGCGCGCGCGGCTTCAATGTGCTCCATCCCATGGGCTGGGACGCCTTCGGCCTACCGGCGGAAAACGCCGCCATGGAACGCAAGATCCATCCGGCCACCTGGCCCCGCGATAACATCAAGGCCATGAAGGCCCAGTTCGCCAAGCGCGGCCTGTCGCTCGACTGGAGCCGGGAACTGGCCACCTGCGAGGCGGATTACTTCAAACATCAGCAGGCGTTGTTTCTGCAATTCCTGGAAAAGGGCTTCGTCTATCGCAAGCTGGCGAGCGTGAACTGGGACCCGGTCGAACACACGGTGCTCGCCAACGAGCAGGTGGTGGACGGCAAGGGCTGGCGCTCCGGCGTGCCGGTGGAAAAGCGCGAGCTGTCCCAGTGGTTCTTCAAGATCACGGATTTCGCGGAATCCCTGCTGGAAAGCCTGGAAACCCTGGAACGGTGGCCGGACAAGGTCCGCCTGATGCAGCAGAACTGGATCGGCCGGTCCGAGGGCTTGCGCTTTACCTTCGCGTTGAAAGCGGAAACGCCGGAGGCACAAGCCTGTCTGCCCAAGGACGGACTGGAAGTCTACACGACCCGGCCCGATACGATTTTCGGCGCGAGCTTTTGCGCCATTTCCGCTGACCATCCGCTGGCCAAGGCCTTGGCCGAGACCAATGCGGAAATTGCTCAGCTCCGGGAAGAATGCGCCCATCTGGGCACCTCTGAAGAAGCCATCGAGACGGCGGAAAAGAAGGGTGTATTCACGGGGCTCCGGGCAGTGCATCCGTTTGCGGATGATGAGACCGTGCCCGTTTATGTGGCCAATTTCGTGCTGATGGATTACGGCACCGGCGCGATTTTCGGCTGCCCGGCCCATGACCAGCGCGACCTCGATTTCGCCCGCAAATACGGCCTGCGCGTCCAGCCCG
>CAZTCJ010000144.1:0-6131 GCA_964612085.1 uncultured Alphaproteobacteria bacterium | reverse complement strand
CGGCCATGGTCAGTTTGGTCTTGCCCCGGTCGGACGTATCGTCCGCCGAAACAGCCCGGATGCCGCCGCCGGACGCGCACGCCGCCAGCAGGCTGGCCGCCAGCATGAGGCCGCCCAGTTTCACCGCTTTACTTTTCATCAGTGTCGTCATCATCTCAAGTCCCCCATTCTTCAGGATGTAAAGTGCTTACTCGTCCCATTCGGCGATGCTGATCCGAGTCGCCCAGGCATTGGGTTTCTTGCCCGTAGACTGAATGGTCGTAATCTCATTGGGTTTCAGATTGAACGTCTTCCAGGCCGACTGGGTACGGATGTCGAAGCCGTCCTCGTCGATCCAGTCGACCTTGTACTTCAGGGCCTGGGCCCGCGACGATGAATTGCGGAATTCCACCTGCATCTGCGTGAAGGCGCCAACCTTACGGTAGCGCGCGTTGCGCACTTCGATTTTACCTTCCAGCCCTTGGGATGTGAAAACGACCGTCGTGCGGTCGTCAACGAACACTTCACCGTCCTGGGCGATCGCAGACACCGGTCCCGTACTCCAGGCAAAGGCGCCTGCCATCAAAAAACATCCGCACAGGAAACGGACCACCTGCTTTGACAGAATAGACACGAGTACACCTCTTTGCAGTTTCACGGGCATCAATCGACCCAGATCTTGCTGTTGGTCTGAGCGGCCAGAGAGTTTCCAAGAGCCCGCCCGTAGATCACATTATGTGAGGCCTCGCCCAGATCGACCGTCTGCTCAGCCAGCTTGCGGCCCCGCGCGTCATAGGTCTGCAGATGGACCGACGGCGTGTTGGGCGCAACGAAGAACCGGGCCACCTGATAGCGCGCGGGCAGACTACCCCAGTAGCGCGTATCGGGGCTCGCCAGGCTTTCCAGGCCCAAAGCCCCTAATGCTCCAAGCGGGCCCAGATTGTCGAGCATGACCCGGCGTGCGATGATGCCCGCCACGGCGGCGACAACCTTGGCGTCCTGGATCGGCAGGCTGTCCTTCTGGTAACGCATGACCAGCGCCTCGATATCCGCAAGCGGTTCCAGCGTGTCCAGCAGACGGCCGCGCCCGTCCCGCACTTCGATCCGGGCCACCGGATTGTCCACCGGCACCATGATCGGTACACTGACAGGTAGTACGGCCTGGCCGATCAGCAGGCCGTATGTAAGCGTCTGGCGGTCGGGAGCCAAGCCGTCGCTCACGATCACATGGACGAGTTTCCGGTTTTCCGGCAGTTCGCGGTTGCGCAACTGGGCCACCGCCTCCTCGACCGAGGTCACGTCGGGCGCCAACTCCAGCACTTTCTCATAAGAGATCCGCGCATTGTCCATGCGCGAGCGGCGGTTGAAACTTTCGATTTCGCGCACCATGCCCGACACATAGTAGCCGAGCGGATTGACGAAGGCGCTGGGCACCCGAAGCGCCACATCGTCATAGACCGTATACTGATCGGAGAGTTCCCGAGCAATGGAGAAGCTGCGTTCATCTTCCTTTTCCGCCAGATCCTCCAACTCTTCATTGGCATCCGCCAGTTCCTGAAGGAACTCGTCCCGTTCCACTTCCTGAAGGTCGATGGCCCGGCGCGCTACATTGATGGCGCTGCGCTCGCCCTGCACCAGATAAGCCAACGTCTCTAGGTTTAAGGCCAGCACATGTTCATAAGGCGCGCCTTCATATTCGCCGAGATTGCCCATGCCGAGCACGGTGCGGCCCGTCCATTCCTTTGCTTTCTCGAAATTGCGGCGAAACCAGCCCCGGTTCTGGCGCTTGTCGAACAAATCCTCCGCAGCCGAAAACAACTCGACCGACGCGCTCAGATTGCCCGCATCCAGATCGAAACTGCCGATCTCAAGACGGCGCAGCCGGTCGTCGACTCCAAATGTGTTGCCACGCTCATCTTCTGTTTCCGGAACGCCGAAATAGCTGATGAATTGTTCCCGGGCTTGCGCAACATTGCCGGCCGCCAGCACATCCCGAACCGGCTGATAGGCGTCCGCATACCCTGTATAACCTACGATCTTCTGGCCCGGACCAACTTGATTGGTCTGGAACGGATTGTTCTGAGCCAACGCCTGCCCCTTCATACAGACGGACAGGCACACGGCACTAAGACCCGCAATCGCAAACGCGCGCATAGACATCATTCCCCCACTCTGTCTCATAGCGCTCCAGGCTCCTGTTCTTACCAGTCCGGAACGCGCACCGGCGTCTGCTCACGTGTGACCGGCTTGTCGGCCGCGGCCTTGTTCTCATCGAGACGTACGGCGATATCACCGGGAGCAGCTTCAAACGCATCCGAAATGCTGGCAAAGCTGCGGAAATCCTCCGCCTCTTGAATTTCGACCTCGCCCAGAAGCCGGCGCATGGGACCCAAATCAATGCCGGTATCCTGGTCGATCACCTGACCTGACGGCCGGTAGAGCTTGAGCACTTCGCCGTTAAAAAGCCCGCCGTCGCGGCCGCGATTGAGCAAAAGTGTGCCGTCCTCGCCCACTACGGCGACCTTGATCGGGAAGATACCGTTGACCATGAGAATGACGGCCTTGCGCGCGAAGTCGGAGGCCATGTCCGTGGTCAAACGGTTGGTTGACGCCCCGTTGAGCGGCAGGGACACATCTTCAAGAAGTTTGTTGACGGTGATTTCATGGGCTTCGACGATCTCGCCGCTGCCCGCATGCACGATCCTGAGCGTGCCGCGCATCTGAGCCCGCAGCCGGTCGGGCAGCTCTCGGTCGATCAGATCGATCCTGCGTTCCTCCCGCTCGATTTCGAAAAGATCCACGACCCCCAGAGTCAGATAGTCGACCCCTTCCAACGTGCCGACCACGGAAGCGAGCGCGGTATTGTCGCTCAAGGCGGTGAAGGTTTGCTCCTGGAGCAACTGATCCACCTGCTGACGATCAAATACGCGGAAGCGCCGGGTCTGCACGAGGCCCGTCACGACCCGGTCCGTAAACAGATCAATCTGTTCAGCAACGCTCGGTGCTTCGGCTTTCAGATAGATGGCCGCGGACGCATTGGCATCATGGAAAAGGCCCATCATTTCCACCGAACCGCCAGGCCCGCCATCGCGGGGCAAAATAACAATGTCGCTGACCGCGATGGTCGGCTTGTCCGGAGCCGCTGACGGCGGGTCGTCCCCCGCTCCGGCAGCACCGGCGGCTTCCGACTGGCGGCGATCGGACGGACGCAAAGACCGGGACGCGGACGCCGACGGATCTGCCGCTGCGGGCGCCTCATCCGTTTCCGTCGCCCCGTCCTCTTCCGTCAGACGGAAGGCAGCCATGTCCCCTTCCTGGAAATTGTCGACGGTCTGTTCCACAGGCTCCACTCTAGAGATCGTGGGTTGGGTACGGATGACTCGGACGGACCCGATCGGCGTCTGGACCCGCCCCAGCAAGATGCCGTTAGTGTCGCGAATCTCGCGGCCCTCGCGCAGGATGGTGAATTCATCGCCCACTTGGACGCCGTCCTGGGATCCTCGCGTGATGACCAGAGGATCGACGGACGCCACGGTCGCGGGCGAAATCACATCCATAATGGAATTGGAGATTTCGCGGGCGAACTCGCCCCACAGCGCGAACGCGTCGATATCAACGCCCTGCCCTTCGGGCACGATCTGGGAAATGTCCTTACGGAAACTCGCCGCCGTGGTCACGGTCATGGGGTCGCGGGTCATGTCCACGAGTCGGAAGACATACAAGACCTCGCCCTGATAAACCGTAGCCTGACCGCCCGAGCGGGAATACGGCACATCCACCCGGCGGCTCTCGTCCCGGAGCACCTGAGTATCGGCGATCAGTAGATAATCGATATCGAGCGTATCGCGGATTTCCGTCAGATTGCTCTGCCAGCCAGCAGTGATCACCTGGGGAATCCGGGAAAAGCCCGCGGTACGCGGCTCGGGCGGCAACCGAAGCAGATCAGAGAACTTGTCGCCCGTACCGCCGCTTGACTTCTCCGGGCTTTGATCTTGGTCACCATCGCCATCCTTCATTTGCTCTGCCGCTTCCCGGATGGCGTCCCGTTCCACTACAGCTAACCGGCGGCTGTTGGTCAATTCTTCCGTCAAGCGCTGAATCAATCCCTGGAAGGAGGATTCGATGGCCAGAGCATCATTGCCGGTGCCGTTCAAGCGGGCTTCGCGTCGCGCCGCGACCAAGTCCTGGGGCGTGGCTATAGCCACTACTAGTCGATCTTCGCCGTCGCCATCTGGCGCGAAAAGCTGCGGACCGTACGTCATTGCCACATACAACACCGCGATCACAATGACGGCCATGGCCGTCACAACGGCCCAGCCCAGACCTGAAATCTCCCTCATAACATCCCCCCTTCAGCCCCACTTTCCGTTATGCGAAAATGAGTTTTCAGCCGTGTGAATGAATGCCCGCTGGAGCCTCCCAGCGCGCGCGGCGCCCCCGCTCTATTTTGTTGGCCTGCGAACGATTGCACCTTGCTCAATCGGCGCTTTCTCTTCAATGATTTTGGCAATCGTGAATTTCGGATTGACCCGTTCTACCCGGATCTTGCCGAGACTCTCTTCCGCGCTGCCCAGACTTTCCCCAGTATAAGGATCAATCAGCTCTTCGCCCTTGCTGAAGACTTCGAGAACCTGGCCACGCGTTAGACCGCCATCCGTCCCGCGATTGATGTAAACCTGCCCATCCTGTACCCGGATGATCAGCATAGGAAAAACACGGTCGACGAGCTGTTCGGCAAAATCGGCAGCGACCGCCTTGGCCATGCGCGCGAAATGCGCCTGGCTCGGCACGCCCCCCTGATTGTTAACGATCGTTTCTTCCGTGGCGAAACGCCCCGTCATAGAAAAACGGGCCGTCACCTTGGCCGTGGTCGTATCGAGAACCTGCGCATCGACAATCAGGCGGCCACTATCCCTCCGGAACCATTTACCGCTTACATTCGGTACTTTCTGATGAGAGCGGTAAAAGACGAAATCCCGCACCGTCGGGCGCACGAGATAGTTGACTGCCTTAATCTCTCCGCTCAGTGCGGCGTTGCCCGCCGACGCGCCGGACTCGGAAAATACCTGTTCATCAATGACATCATTGAGCGCGCCTTCGTCCCGTGTGATGACGTCGAATTTTCGGGTTTGCTCAAGAGATTTTTCAAGTTCGGCCCCTATGAGCGCACTATCGAGATAGCGCTTGGACGTGGCGGACTCTTCAATCTGCTTACCGATCTGCACATCGAGAATGGCAATGGTAGGTTTGGCGAGCGGCTCCTGACCGGCCGCTGGAGTGATGCCGTTCGAGGCCTCCACGCCACAGAAAAGAATTAATCCAACGAAAACAATGTGAAATGCCCGCCAACCGGCTAAGCACTCCCGAATGCACTTTCCGCCTTGCCCCCACATGACGACATCCCCTACAAAAAGTTAATGCCAGATCATACGCGCATGTAGGAATTTCCGTCAATCATTGCGCGAGCATTAGCAGGCTGTTGAAGAAGTCGCTGGCTTGAGTTTTGCGAACATGATTCTTTTGGAAGCCTTTGCGTAATCGGCCATTCTTTTGATTGCCGCTTTACGGACAGTTCCCCGCCTGCGCGGGGACATTTTTTACCACGCCGGGCCCCGGCGGGCCATCCTGTTGGCGCGCATGGCCCAAAATGGCCGCCAAATGGTCCCCGGAGACACTGACCCGGTCTTTTCAGACGCACCTCGCCTGTGCTTTCCACAAAGTCAGCCCCCGGCACAGATTCATCGCGGTCGCCATCAAATTGAAATGGCAATGATTGCGCGCCCGTCCCCGGTAACGCACACGGACATAACCGTGTTTTGTCTTCATCCGTCCGAAGGGCCGCTCCGCGATCGTCCGCTTCAGCTCATCGAAAATCCCGTCCTTCTCGAACACCGTCCTGGGACTGCGCCCCGCAAGGAGCTGATCCAACAACTCATCCGGGATAACAGGTTTCTTGCGCCGTGCCATGATATGCCTCCTTTAATCGCACAGTCATGGCCCAAGCACGAAATTCTGGACAGTCCCTGGAGCCGCGCCGCACGGCGGAGAAGGCGCTGACGGCGATGATCCAGGAGGCCTATGTCCACGGCATCTCAACGCGCGACGCCCATCCAGACCTGATCATCGTACCTTCCCATGACCGGCCCTATCTC
>CAZTCJ010000143.1:0-6213 GCA_964612085.1 uncultured Alphaproteobacteria bacterium | reverse complement strand
CCAAGCCGGTGATGGAAGGCAAGGCGGTCCTGTTCAAGAAATTCGCCGGGATCGACTGTTTCGACATCGAGATCGATGAGCAGGACCCGGAGCGTCTGGCCGCCATCGTGGCGAGCCTGGAGCCCACTTTCGGCGCCATCAATCTGGAGGACATCAAAGCCCCTGAGTGCTTCGAGGTCGAACGCCTGGCCAAGGAGCGCATGGGCATTCCGGTGTTCCATGACGATCAGCACGGCACCGCCATCGTGGTGGGCGCGGCCGTCACCAACGGTCTGGCCCTGGGCGGCAAGGACATCGCCGATATCAAGATCGCCTGCGCAGGGGCGGGCGCGGCGGCGCTCGCCTGTCTCGATCTGCTGGTGACCCTGGGCGCGCGGCGGGAAAACATCACGGTCTCCGATGTGGACGGCGTGGTCTATAAGGGCCGCGAGAAGGGCATGGATCCGTATAAGGAGCGCTATGCCCAGGACACTTCGAAACGGACCCTGGGCGAGATTTTCGAAGGGGCGGACCTGTTCCTGGGCCTGTCGGCGCCGGGCATCGTCAAGCCGGACTGGCTCAAAGCCATGAACGATCATCCGATCATCATGGCGCTCGCCAATCCGGAGCCGGAAATCCGTCCCGAAGTGGCGCTGGAGGCGCGCGGCGATGCCATCATCGCCACGGGCCGCTCCGATTATCCCAATCAGGTCAACAATGTGCTGTGCTTTCCGTTCATCTTCCGGGGTGCGCTCGATGCGGGGGCGACCACCATCAACGAGGAGATGAAACGGGCCTGCGTGAAAGCCATCGCCGATCTCGCCAAGGCCGAGCCCTCAGATGTGGTGGCGCGCGCCTATCGCGGTCATGCCCTGCGCTTCGGGCCCGATTACATTCTGCCCAAGCCGTTCGACCCGCGCCTGATCACAACCGTCGCGCCCGCCGTCGCCAAGGCGGCCTGCGACTCCGGGGTCGCCAGCCGTCCGATTACGGATTTTCCGGCCTATCAGCGCAAGCTGTCGGGCTATGTCTTCCGTTCCGGCGCCGTCATGGAGCCGGTGTTCGAGGCCGCCCGCCAGGCTCCCAAACGGGTGGTCTTTGCCGAGGGCGAGGATCCGCGCGTGCTGCGCGCCGTGCAGATCGCCCTCGACGACCGCTTCGCCGAACCCCTGCTGATTGGGCGGCGCGGCATCATGGAAGCCCAGATCAAGGAACTGGGTCTGCGCTTCCGCCTGGGCGAGGATGTGCCTTTCGTCGATCCGGAAGACAACGGCCGCAAGCAAGAGCTGCAGAATTTGTATCTGAGCCTGACCGAACGACGCGGCGCGACCCTCGCCATTGCCGAGAACTACATCCGCACGCGGCCGACGGTGCTGGCGGCGACGCTGCTCGGGGCCGGCTCGGCCGACGCGGTGATCTGCGGCACCAGCGAGCGTTACGAGGATCATCTGAAACATCTGATGGATGTGATCGGCCTGGCGCCCGGCGTCCATACGCCTGCGGGCCTGCGCCTGATCGTCCTGAAGGGCGGCTTCCTGTTCATCGCCGATACCAATGTGAATTTCGATCCGACAGCGGAACAGCTCGCCGAAATCACGGTGCTGGCGGCCCGGGAAGTCCGCCGGTTCGGCGGCACGCCGCGCGTCGCTCTCATCTCCCACCGCAATTTCGGCGCGGGCGAGGATCCATCGTCCCAGAAAATGCGTCAGGTCCTGGCGCTGCTCCAGGCCCGCAAGGTGGATTTCGAGGTGGATGGCGAGATGCGCGCCGATGCGGCGGTCATTCCGGAAGTCCGCCAACAGATCATGGGCCATTCGGCCCTGACAGGACCGGCGAATCTCCTGATCATGCCCAATCTCGATGCGGCGAATATCGCCTATAATCTGTGTTGGGCGGCCAATGACGGTTTGAGCGTCGGTCCGGCCCTCGTCGGCATGGCGCGTCCGGCCCATATCCTGTCGAATTCGGTGACGGTGCGGGGCATCGTCAATATGACGGCCGTAGCGGTCGCCGACGCCCAGGACGCCTCCGCCGGATAGAGTTTTTCGTCGGATTTAATTTGAGTTTGGCGCTGTGCGTTATCCCCTCTAGGGTGCGCACGGCGTATGCTGCACAATACGCCATTCTTTTCCGCATTCGTGAGGGATACCGCACGTGACCGATCCAGCCGTACAACTGGACGACCAGACGCCGTATCTGAGCGAGGACTATGCGCTCTCGCCGGAATTCGTGCGGGCCGTGGTCGAGGCGCTGGATGCCCGTAATGACGAGGCCGTGCGCCAGCTCGTGGCGCCGCTCCATGCGGCGGATGTGGCCGACCTGATCGGGCTGCTGCGTCCCTTCGAGCGCCGTGCGCTTCTGGCAGCGCTCGGTGAAGAGCTGGCGCCTGAGGTCCTTTCCGAACTTGACGAGGATGTGCGTGACGGCGTGCTCCAGGAGGTCGAACCGTCGGTGATCGCCGAGGCGGTTGCGGCGCTCGATAGTGACGATGCGGTCTATCTTCTGGAAGACCTGGAAGAAGAGCGCCAGCAGGAGATCCTGGCCCAGGTGCCCGAACAGGAGCGCCTCGCGGTCGAGCTGAACCTTCAGTATCCGGAATACAGCGCCGGCCGCCTGATGCAGCGCGACCTGATCTCGGTGCCCGAATTCTGGACCGTCGGCCAGGTGATCGATTTCGCCCGGGACGGCGAGGGCCTGCCGGACGAGTTTTTCGAGATCTTCGTGGTCGATCCCACGCTTCATCCCATCGGCACCGTGCCGTTGAGCCGCCTGTTGCGGGAAAAGCGCGACGTGGTGCTGGGCCACATCATGGACAGCGAGCCCACGGTGATCGAGGCGGATATGGAGCAGGAGGAGGTCGCTTATCTCTTCCAGCAGTATAATCTCGTGTCCGCGCCGGTGGTCGATCAGGATGGGCGGCTCGTGGGCATGCTGACCGTCGATGACATCATCGACGTGATCCAGGAAGAGCACGAGGAAGACGTGCTGGCGCTCGGCGGGGTCGGCGAGGAAGGCCTGAGCGACAATGTGCTGACCACGACGCGGCGGCGCTTCTCCTGGCTGTTCGTCAATCTGCTGACCGCCGTGCTCGCCTCCATCATCATCAGCCTGTTCGAGGACTCGATCACCGAGGTGGTGGCGCTCGCCATCCTCATGCCCATCGTCGCCTCCATGGGCGGCAATGCGGGCACCCAGACGCTCACCGTCGCGGTGCGTTCCATCGCCACACGGGACCTGACACCCTCCAACGCCTTGCGCATCGTCATGCGCGAAAGCCTGGTGGGCAGCCTCAATGGCGTCCTGTTTGCCGTGATCATGGGCATCGTCGCCTGGATCTGGTTCCAAAGCCCGGTTCTGGGCGGTGTGGTGGGGCTGGCCATGATCATCAATCTGGCGCTGGCGGGGCTGTCGGGCATTCTGGTGCCCTTGACCTTGCAGCGTTTCGGCATCGATCCGGCGCTGGCCTCCACGGTTTTCGTGACCACCGTGACCGACGTGGCGGGCTTCTTCGTTTTTCTCGGACTTGCCACTATTGTACTTGTGACGTGACACGGGCGCCCGGGGCGCCCAGATATGTCGCATGAGGCGAGATCCAACAAGGAGACCGGTTGCCGTGATCCGAATTCCCGTTCTTTCCCGCCTGGCCTTCTGGGCCGGTTGCCTTGGCCTTTTGTGCCTGACGGCGGTTCCCGCCAGTGCTCAGGACGGGGCCTGGCGCGCCTCCCGGCCCATGGATACCGCGCGCTCCAATTCCGGCGCGGCGGTGCTCGACGGCCAGATTTATGTGGCGGGCGGCGCCAGCGTACTGGGTCCGCGCGACGTGTTCGAGGTGTATGACACCAGCGTCGAGCTGTGGCGGCCTCTGCCGGCTTTGCCTGAGGGCCGCGAGCGCTTTGGCATGACGGCCATGGGCGCCCAGATCTATCTGACCGGCGGCTATGAAGCCCAGACGGAAGACGAGACCGCCGATCTGTGGATTTACGACACGGTGGAAAGCGAATGGCGCGAAGGGCCCGCCATGCCGGCCGGGCGCGCGGGCCATGCCATGATCGCCCATGACGGTCGGCTCTATGCCTTCGGCGGCGTCGGACCCGGCGCGAACCGCACGGTGGTCTACGATCCCGGCACGGGCAAATGGGCTCAAGCCTCCTGGACCCTGCCAGAGCGCCGCAGCGATTTCGCCGCATTCGCCGATGACGGCCAGCTTTACGTCCTCGGCGGACGGGTGGGCACGACCCAGTCGGCGCGGGTGGACCGGCTCGATCTGGCGAGCGGCCGCTGGCAGCGCCTGACCGATATGCCGCGGGCGCGCTCCGGCCACACGGCGGCTATGATCAAGGGCCGCATCCATGTGACGGGCGGGGTTGCCCAGGAGATGCTCAAGACCTATTCCGAGCACGACGTCATGAGCGTGTCCTCGAGCCGCTGGGCGGCGGCCACGCCTTTGCCCACGCCCCGCCACGGGCTCGTTTCGGCGGCGGTCAATGGCCGCTGGTACGTCATCGGCGGCGGCTCCGGCGCGGGCGTCTTCGCGGTCTTCACCGAGGCCGATGTGGTCGAAGTGTTCGAGCCGTCAGGCTCCTGATCCCGCGTTCCGGGATCCTCGCGATTTTTTGCAAAGAGCAAAGGCGGACGAACCGCCTGCTTGAGGAGAAGCCTTCATGATTCCCAACGCTATGCGCGATTTCGATTTCGGGCTGGGCGAGGATCTCGACATGCTCCGGTCTGCCGTCGAGACCATGACCGCCGACCGTATCGCTCCGATCGCGGACGAGATCGACCGGACCAACCAGTTCCCCCGTCATCTGTGGCCCGTGCTGGGCGAGATGGGGCTTCACGGCATCACGGTCGCGGAAGACAAGGGCGGCGCGGGGCTCGGCTATCTGGCCCATTGCGTGGCCATGGAAGAAGTCTCCCGGGGGTCGGCCAGCGTCGGCTTGTCCTACGGCGCCCATTCCAATCTGTGCGTCAACCAGATCCACCGGTGGGGCACGGACGACCAGCAGGACCAGTATCTGCCGAAGCTGATTTCCGGCGAGCATGTGGGCGCGCTGGCCATGAGCGAGCCGGGCTCCGGCTCCGACGTGGTCTCCATGCGTCTGCGGGCGGAAGACAAGGGCGACCATTATCTTCTGAACGGCACCAAGATGTGGATCACCAACGGTCCGGAAGCGGATGTTCTGGTGGTGTATGCCAAGACCGATCCGGAAGCGGGCCCCCACGGCATCACGGCTTTTCTGATCGAGAAGGGCATGGAAGGCTTTTCCACCTCCCAGAAGCTCGACAAGCTGGGCATGCGCGGCTCCGACACCTGCGAACTGGTGTTCGAAAACTGCCGGGTGCCGAAGGAAAACGTCATGGGCCCCGTCAATGGCGGCGTCGGCGTACTGATGAGCGGTCTGGATTACGAACGCGCGGTGCTTGCCGCTGGGCCGCTGGGCGTCATGCGGGCGGCCCTCGATATCGTTCTGCCTTACGTTCATGAGCGCAAGCAATTCGGCCAGTCCATCGGCCAGTTCCAGCTCATCCAGGGCAAGATCGCCGACATGTATACGGTGATGAATGCGAGCCGGGCTTACGTCTATGCGGTGGCGAAGGCCTGCGACGAGGGCCGCACCACGCGCAAGGACGCGGCGGGCGCGATCCTTTATGCCGCCGAACGGGCGACGGAAGTGGCGCTCGATGCCATCCAGATCTTGGGCGGCAACGGCTATATCAACGACTATCCCACGGGCCGTCTGCTGCGCGACGCCAAACTCTACGAGATCGGCGCGGGCACCTCGGAGATCCGCCGCATGCTGATCGGCCGGGAACTGTTCGAAGAAACACGGTAACAGCCGCAAAGGCCGGGTCAGACCAAGAAACCATCAGGAGACTGCCATGACGACCGAAACGGATCCCATCGTGATCGTGGGTGCGGCGCGCACCGCCTGCGGCTCTTTCCAAGGCGAGCTGGGGGCTTTGACAGCCTCCGAACTGGGCGCGGCGGCGATCGCGGCGGCGCTGGAGCAGGCGCGCGTCGCCCCCGGCGACGTGGACGAGGTGGTGATGGGCTGCGTGCTGCCCGCGGGCCAGGGCCAGGCGCCCGCGCGCCAGGCCTCGATCAAGGCGGGCATCCCCAACACCATTCCGTGTACCACCATCAACAAGATGTGCGGCTCGGGCATGAAGACCGTCATGATGGCGGCGAGCGGCCTCAAGGCGGGCGAGGTCGACGTCGCCGTGGCGGGCGGC
>CAZTCJ010000142.1:0-6251 GCA_964612085.1 uncultured Alphaproteobacteria bacterium | reverse complement strand
ACCATCAAAATCGATAACCGGAAAACGCTCGTTATCCGGATGATCTTGTGCCGGATGAAGCGACCGGCATATGCCGATGTGCGGATTTATGTCGATGACGCTCCGACCAAGAATGGCATACGCGTCCATGTGTCCAAACTGAAGACTTTGCTTGAGGCCCTGCAGCACATCAACGGGATCGCCAGCCTCTATAAGTTCGTCCGCAAAGACCGCATGTGAAGGAGGCTTGCGACAATGAAAGGCGATGAACCCAAGCAGAAAGACACCAACCGGCGGTACAACGCCGTCCGTCATGGTATTTTGGCTATGGAGACGATCCTGCCGGGCGAAGACCCGAAAGAGTATGAGGCCCTGCTTTGCGATCTGATTGATGAGTATGCGCCTCAGGGGCCGACGGAAACGCACCTGGTCCATGAAATCGCGGGCATTATCTGGCGGACACGCCGTGTGCGGTCGGCCGAACTCGCCGCTCACACGAATGAGATGGATCAGCTGATTCAGGACCTGTCGGCATCCACCCCCAAATCTCCGGCGTCGATGGTCCAGCTCTTCATGTCGCGCTCGAAGCATGACGCCCTTCACGCCGGCCAGGACCAGACCGACGCAGAGCTAGCGGTCCTGGAGGTTCAGGAAGCCGCTGCCGAGCACGCATGGGACATCGCCGTGGCGGACCGGCCCAATGCCTATGAAAAGGCGTTGAAGGCCCTGCCCGCGCCGACGAAAGAATACTGGCTCAATGCGGTGGCCACTTCCCAAGCCGGTCGCGAAGGTCACGACAGGCCGTTGCGCGAGGAGGTGAGAGACCTGCTTGAATTCCTTGAGGATGTCGTCTTTCCCGGCATGGCGCTTTGGCGTCACAACCTCGTCAATCGCGCTGCGCTCCGCAACTTGGCAATTGGCGGGTCGTTTGATTTTGATCGGCTCGACCGGCTTGCTCGCTACGAAGCTCATCTGGACCGTCGGCTCCAACGCAAGCTTTCGCTCCTGCTGAATCTCCAGCAACTGCGGCAGAATCGGGCGGACACTTCGTCCATCTAAGTTTGTTTCGCAAAAAAAGCCTCCCGTGTTCCGGCATATTGCCGCTGCGCTCAGTTTGGTACGGCCCTACGTGCCCTTGCCGCCATGGGTGGTAGGGCTATGACACAACAGGCCCTTGGGCAAACGCGGCGCGGCCGGCGTAAGGGGGCAGCCGCACCATCCCCATCACCACTACGCCTCTGACGGACCGGGCGCGCGTCATCCGCGCCATGGAAGGGGCCTATCACGGCCGAATGGGCGATCTGGAAGCGCTCGTGGCGGAGATGGTGAGCGATCGGGCCTAGCCCCCCGTGCCAGAACATTGGCCTCCCGCGCCGCGCGATGTAGGGTGGGACATGCCCGGCTAGCGGGCTCACGGATACGGTCAAGGGGAGCCGCGCGTGAGCGATACATTCGACGTTTTTCTGAGCTACAGCCACAACGACCCGGATGCGGCCGCCGTGATGCGCGCCCATCTCAAACGCGCCGGGCTCAGGGTATTCTGGGACAAGACCGCCATCCAGGAGGGGGACCGCTGGATGGACGCCATCCAGGACGCGGTGGACGCCTGCCGCGCCTTTGTCGTGCTGGTCGGGCGGGACGGCGTGCGCCGCTGGGTCGGCGCCGAGACACAGGTGGCGCTGAACCGCCATTTCGGTCCTCACGACGATGCGGACCGCTTGCCGATCTATCCCGTCCTGCTGGATGGCAGCAGGCTCGAAGACATGCCGGCCTTTCTGCGTCTCTTCCAGACCACGGCCTGGGAAGGGTCGGGCGCATTGCCCGAAGGCTTCCTCGACACGATCCGCGCCCGCATCATTGTTCCGAACACGGATGTGCGCTTCGAGGGCTGCCCTTTTGTCGGGCTCGATGCCTTCCGGGTCGATCAGGCCCATCTGTTTTTCGGGCGTCAACAGGAAACGCTGGACGCACTCGCCTGTTTCGATCGCCAGCCCGGCGCGCGGCCCGTGCGCTGGCTCGAAATCAACGGCAATTCCGGCTCCGGCAAATCCTCGCTCATGCAGGCGGGTCTTTTACCCCTGATCGATCAGGGCATGCTCTGGGGCCGGACCCGCATCGAACACTGGCGCCGCGTTGGTCCCATGATGCCGGGCGCGCGGCCTGTGGAGATGCTCGCCGAGGTGCTGGCGCGGGCATTTGACGCCGATATGGGTGAAACCGTCCGTGATTTGTATAAAGACGAAAATGCCCTGCGCTTTTGGCTCCGGAAACGCAAGCAGGACGATACGGCGGCCCTTCTCGCCATCGACCAGTTCGAGGAGTTGTTCACCTTCGCCGAACCGGAGGAGCGCCGGCATGTCGATGCCTTACTGACGATGGCTCTCTCGGATCCGGACTGTCCGTTTTATCTCATCACCACGGTGCGCTCGGACTTTCTCGACCGCTTCGCCACCGACCTGCCAAAGCTCGTCGCGGTGCGCAACCGGCTGGCGCGGCCCTGGACGCTCGCCCCCATCGGTGAGGACGGGTTGCGTGAGGTGATCGAAGGGCCGGCCCGTCTCGCGGGGCTCGATGTCAGCGAGATCACCGAGGCTATCGTCGCGGAGGCGCGCGACGAACCGGGCGTCCTGCCCCTCGTCGAGAATGCGCTGACAACGCTCTGGGAACGGCGCGAGGGCAACCGGCTGAGCGGGCGTCTGTTCACGGAGCTTGGCGGCCTCGCGGGCATGCTGAGCCGCAATGCCGATGCCCTGCTCGCCGATCTTGCCGCCGACGGGCTGCGCGACACGGCGCTCGATCTGCTTCTGCGTCTCGTCCGGATCGATCCCGAGGGCAACCGCCATGCGAGGCGCCGCCTGCCCTTCGACGAGGCGGTGGACCTTGCAGGGGGCGGCGAACGCGGCCGCGCGCTGGTCAGCCGGCTCGCGGGTGTTCGCGATCCGGGTCAAGGGCTGACAGGCGGGCCGGTGCGCCTTGTCACCATCACGTCCACGGAAGAGGGCCAGTGGGTCAGCCTCATACACGAGACCCTGATCCGGGCGAAGGACGTTGACGGCGCGCCGATACCCTATTGGCCGACCCTGTGGGACCATATCGAGCAGCACAAGGAAGAAGCCGCCCTGCGCGCGCGCATCGCCGAGGAAACCGCTGCCTGGATCGACAAGAGCCGCGACCCGGCCTTTCAGTGGTCCCATGAGCGGGTGCGCGAGGCCGTGGCCGTGATGGGCACGGGCACGGACCTGCCCGCCGATCAGCGCGCGTTTCTCGGGCCCACCGATCCCAAGGCGATGCTGGCCGAAATCGACGACCGCGCCACGGATCACAAGCGCCGCCTGCTGATCGGCGAGCGCCTGGCGATCCTGGGCGATCCACGCCCCGGCATCGATGTAGATGCTGACGGAACGCCCGATATCGCCTGGTGCGATGTGGAGGGCGGCACGGTCACGATCGAGATTACCGCTGACCCGACCGTCATCGGCTCCAAGGTGGTCGACCGAAAGACCAAGACCGTCAAGCCCTTCCGGATCGCCCGCTATCCCCTCACCGTGGCCCAATACCGCGCCTTCATGGAGGCGGAGGACGGCTGGCGCGATGCCGCCTGGTGGGGCGATGACCTTTATCGCACTCCGGACGGCGACACGTATGATTTCGGGCGCTTCGGCAATCACCCGGCCGTTTATGTGAGCTGGTTCGACGCGATGGCCTTCTGCCGCTGGCTAAGCCATCGGTCCGGCCTCGACGCCCGCCTGCCCGATGAGTGGGAATGGCAGCAGGCGGCCGGCGGCGGCAACGACTTTCCCTGGGGCGCGGCAGAGTGGGACGCCAGCAAGGAGCCATGGCGCGCCAATACCCGCGAGAGCCGTCTGAGTCAGTCTACGGCCGTGGGCCTGTATCCCGGCGGCGCAGCCCGTTGCGGCGCCCTCGACTTGGGTGGCACGGTCTGGGAATGGTGCCTGGGCAAGATCGACAAACCCGAGGTCACGAAATCCGGTTCCCGTGATTTCGATGCCCGTGTTTTGCGCGGCGGGTCTTGGAACAATAATCAAGACGCCGCGCGGGCGGGCAACCGCAACAGGAACCATCCAAACAATCGAAACAACAATATCGGTTTTCGTGTTGTTGTTTCGTCCCCATCACCGGGCCGCTGATCCCTGAGGCGCCGCGCATGCGGCGCCCAAAACGGCGCGGGACGCGCCGTTTTTCGATTTTTCAGCATACCTTGCTTTTTTGTGACGCCACGGCCCGCCGATGCGCCTCTGGCCGGATGATGAGCGTCTCCAGAACATAGCCTCGAAGACCCCATGTGTCGGCATGGCGCACATGGGCGATCCACCCCGTGATGGAAGCCTCAAGCTCGGCAAAGCTGATCTCGCCCCCATGATACGCCGCAAGGCGCGCCCGCAGACGCTTATGGGTCGCCCGAACCTTGCGAGCCTTGATCCGGCGATGGGTGGGATAGACGACATGCCCCAGCCACGGGCTGCCCGTCGCCGTGGGCTCGACCTGGGCCCGGCTTTCGTGACTCACAAGGCGCAGGCGCGCCAAGCGCTCGACGATCGCCGATTTCCACGCCCAGAGCTCCCGCTTGCTGTCGCTGAACAGGGCGAAGTCATCGACATAGCGCAGATAGGCCCGGCATCCCAGTTCCCGCGTCACGAATTGATCGAAGGGGTGCAGAAAGCAATTCGACCAGAATTGCGAGGTCAGATTGCCGATCGGCAGGCCCCGGGGCCGCAGGATCGACAATAGATCGTCATCCGGAAACGGCACATATCGGAAGGCATGCTCCAGAATATCTTTGCCGCTGTCTACGATCGCCGCGACAAGCGCCATGATGTCGGCTTCCGGGATATGACGGCGGAGGATCGGGAGCAGAATCTCGTGATCGATGGACGCAAAATGTTGGACGATATCGGCGCGCAGGACATAGCTATATCGCCCGGCGAAGTCCTGGAACCGGTCGATGGCCTGATGGGTGCCCTTGCCTTGGCGGTTGGCGAAACTGTTGGTCACGAAGAGGCGCTCAAACCGCGGCTCGATCACCGCACACAGAGCATGCTGAACGATCCGGTCGGGAAACCCGATCGCACTGATCGTGCGGCGTTTCGGGTCCTTGATCTCGAAATGCACATAAGGGCCGGGCCGATAGGTCCCGTGGCGCAATTGGTCCTGGAGCTTGAGCAGCCCCTCCTCGGCGCGATAGTCAAACCGCGCAACACTTTCGGTCCCGCGCTTGCCCCGCGCCGCCTTGCGCCAGGCCGCAACGAGATTGTCCCAGGAGCAGAGCCGCGCGAAGGCCGGACTCGCGCCTGTGCGTCCCGGTATCGTTGTCCGGCTCTCTTTTACAAGAATGAGTTTGCCCATGGACATGGTCATCTTTACCCGGACATTCGATCTTCTTGAATGGCTGCTGCCGAAATCCGAACGCTTTCCGCGCGCCTACCGGTTCACGCTGACCCAGCGCCTGATGGACGCGGCGCTCGATCTCCAGGAAGCGCTGACTTCCGCCGAAGCGCGCACGGGCCGTGCCCGGCTCGCGGCGCTGCGTGACGCGGATGCCGCGCTGGGCCGCCTGCGCATCTATCTGCGCCTTGCCCATCGCTGGCGCTGGCTCAGTGAAGGACAATACGCCCATGCAGGCGCAATGGTCGGCGAGATTGGCCGGCTGCTCGGCGGCTGGATCAAGACTGCCAAGCCGTGAAAACGTCATCTCGCCATTTGATTTGATAGGCGGGACGCCAGGGGACAAACCGGCTGACGTCCCTCTTCTTTATGCGCCCGGCCGCCTTGCAGGGCTGCGCGGGCTGGACGCGCCTGCGCCATCTTTCCTTCCTTGCCTCGGCCCGCAAACCTTGGTCTACGGACAATTCCGGACCTCGGCCGGTCTGACTGACGCCTCCGGCAGGGGCGCGGTGCAACGGTTGCACCGCCGGAAAGAACCCGGAAAGATGTGGACGAAACAACAACACGAAAACCGATATTGTTGTTTCGATTGTTTGGATGGTTCCTGTTGCGGTTGCCCGCCCGCGCGGCGTCTTGATTATTGTTCCAAGACCCGCCGCGCAAAACACGGGACCCATTTGACCAGGCGACCCAGCCTGTCCGTGGACAGGCTTAATAAGTTTATCAAACCTTCTCCCGTGCCAAAATAAAAAAACGGCGCGTACCGCGCCGTCTGGGCGCCGCCTGCGCGGCGCCCCAGGATTCAGCCGCCAGATGATGGGGACGAAACAACAACACGAAAACCGATATTGTTGTTTCGATTGTTTGGA
>CAZTCJ010000141.1:0-6384 GCA_964612085.1 uncultured Alphaproteobacteria bacterium | reverse complement strand
CGGTCAATCACCTGGAAGGCCATGCGCTCTCGCCCCGCCTGGTGGAGCCGGTGGCGCTTCCCTATCTGCTGCTGCTCATTTCCGGAGGCCATTGTCAGCTTCTGTCCGTGCGCGGACCGGGCGGCTATAAACGCCTCGGCACCACCATCGACGATGCGGTGGGCGAGGCCTTCGACAAGACCGCGAAACTCCTCGGCCTGCCTTATCCGGGCGGCCCCTCGGTGGAGCACGCCGCCCGCACTGGCGATGCCAGCCGCTTCGACCTGCCCCGGCCCATGACAGGGCGTCCGGGCGCGGATTTCTCCTTTTCCGGCCTGAAGACCGCCGTGCGCCACGCCGTCGAGGGGCTGGGCACGCCCTCGGAGCAGGACATCGCGGATCTGTGCGCCTCGTTTCAGGCGGCCGTGACGGAGTCGCTCTGCCAGCGGACGGGTCAGGCCATGACGCTGTTCGAAGACCTGGAAAAGGTCAGCGGTGGTACGCTGGTGGTCGCGGGCGGCGTCGCCGCCAACAGCGCGATCCGCACAGGCCTGGAGACCTTGGCCAAAGCACGCGGTTTTACACTCGTCGCCCCACCACCCGCTCTGTGTACGGATAACGGTGCCATGATCGCCTGGGCGGGGATCGAACGCCTGGCGCTGGGCCTGACGGACGATCTGAACGCGCCCGCCCGGCCCCGCTGGCCCTTGGATCCGGACGCCCGTGCCATGGAGCCGCGCGCCGGCGCCAAAGGCGCGCGGTCGTAAGCTTGTCCAAACGGCAAGTTGAGTTTGGCCGCCGTCTCGGTCATGGTCAGATCCTTTGATCCGCAACGAAAGCATGCCCATGTCCGTCCCCCCGTCCCACGATATGAACACGCGCATCGGCCTTTTGGGCGCGGGCGCATGGGGCACGGCGCTGGCGAGCGTCGCCGTGCGGGCGGGCGGCATCCCCCGGTTGTGGGCGCGCGAGGACGCCGTCGTTCAGTCCATCAACAACAAACGGACCAATCCGGACTTTCTGCCGGGCATTACCCTCGACCCGGCGATCCGGGCCACGCGGAGCTTAAGCGATCTGGCATCGAGCGGCATGATCCTGTCGGTCGTACCCGCCCAACATCAGCGCACGGTCTTAAGCGAACTGGGTCCGCATCTGGCGCCGGGCACGCCCATCGTCATCTGCGCCAAGGGCGTGGAACAGGACACGGGCAAGCTCATGAGCGAGGTGGTGCGCGAGGCCGTGCCCCATGGGGTGCCCGCCGTCCTCTCCGGCCCGAGCTTCGCGGCGGATGTGGCGCGCGGCCTGCCCACGGCGATTACACTGGCGGCGGAGGATCTGACGCTGGCCGAAGCGCTGGCGGCCCGTATCGGTATCGCCACCTTCCGGCCCTACGCCTCGTCCGATCCCATCGGCGCCCAGATCGGCGGTACGGTGAAAAACGTGCTCGCCATCGCCTGCGGCATCGTCGATGGGCGGGGCCTCGGCACCAGCGCCCGCGCGGCCCTCACCGCGCGCGGTTTCGCCGAGATGACGCGGCTCGGCCAGGCTATGGGCGGACGGCTGGAGACGCTCACCGGCCTCTCCGGCCTCGGCGATCTGGTGCTCACTTGCAATTCCTCTCAATCGCGCAACATGACCCTCGGCCAGGCGCTGGGCCGGGGAATCATGCTTGAAGATGCGGTCGAACGCGGCAAGGGCATCGCGGAAGGCGTCTACAGCGCCCAGGCCGTTGCCCGGCTTGCCAAACAGCATAAGGTGGACATGCCCATCAGCACTTGCGTGGCGGAGATCGTCCAAGGCCGGATGACCGTCGGCGAGGCCATCGACCACTTGCTGAGCCGCCCGTTCAAGGCCGAACACTGATGTCAATCAACAAACGGAAAGATCATGCTTTATCTTGTTCTGTGTCGTGACCGCCCGGGCGCGGAGGATCTGCGCAAGCAGACCCGAGAGGCCCATCTGGACTATGTCGGCGCCAGCGGCGACCGGGTGAAGATCGGCGGCCCCATGCTGTCGGACGACGGCGCCACCATGATCGGCTCCCTGCTTGTGATCGAGGCCGAGTCGCTGTCGGATGCCCAAGCGTGGTCGGCGCTCGACCCTTATGCCCGCGCCGACCTCTTTGAGAAAGTCGAGATCCGCCCCTGGAAGTGGCTGATCGGCAATCCGGAAGATTGAGGAGAGACAGGGGGATGGCTTACTGGCTGTTCAAATCGGAGCCCGGCGCCTGGTCCTGGGACGATCAGGTCAAGCGCGGCAAGAAAGGCGAGCACTGGGACGGCGTGCGCAATTATCAGGCCTCGAACAATATGAAGGCCATGAAGAAGGGCGATAAAGGGTTCTTCTATCACTCGGTGGACGAAAAACGGATCGTCGGCGTGGTCGAGGTCATCAAGGAATACTACCCGGACCACACGGACGAAAAGGGCCGCTTCGGCATGGTGGATGTGCGTGCCGTTGAGGCCATGCCCGAACCGGTGACGCTCGCCCAGATCAAGGCCGAGCCTGACCTCGCCGACTTCGCCCTTGTCCGGCAGTCGCGCCTGTCGGTCGTACCGGTGACGGACGATCAGTGGGCGCTCATCTGCAAGATGGGCGGCCTTTGACAGGCCTCGCCGCTAAGAAGCCCCTGCTCTATCGAGCAGGCCGCCGATGGTGATGGAGAACAGCACCGTTGAATAGGTGAAGAACAAGAGCCAGGCCATGAAGACGAATTTCAGCGTCGTCTTGATGTAGCCCTGGCCGTAAATCTGCTTCATGCCCGCGAAGAGATAAAGCGAGATCGCCACCACGAAGAAGATCATGGTGGTGGAGCCGTCGATCACATCGCCGATCAGCCGCGCCTTCAGGACCAGCGCCAGCATCAGGGTAAAGATGAAGGCGTGGAAATAAAGCGAAAAGACCAGGTGATCGATGAAATAGACCCGCCGCTTGAGGCCCCGCTTGCGCCCGTAAAGAATGCTCAAGAAAAGCGCCACCAGCGGCACCAGGAAGACCATCACGCGCGGCAGCCAGACATTCAGGATATCGTTGAAGATCCGGGGATCGGCCAGCGCCAGATTGATCGCCTTGAACGCGCGGTAACCCCATTCGATGGACTCCTCGTCGCCATCCGTCTGGCTCATGATCGAATTGATCATGGCCTCGGGAATCTGTTCGTTCGGCGCTTCGTTCTCGTCGATCACCGTGAACATCCGGACCCGGAAGCTCAAACCGTCGGTATCGAACGAAAAGTCCGGCATGGACCCTTGGTCCGCGTCCTCCGAGACCTGATCGCCGCCGTCCATGGCCGCAACCGCTTTTTGCCGCGTCCAGTCCAGCCGCTCTTCCAGGGCTCGTTCTTCGCGCTCAAGGTCCTCCAGCCGGTCTTCAAAGGTATCCAGCCGGCGGTCCAGACGCTTCTGCTCCCTCTCCAGGCTTCGCTCGCTTTTATCGTTCGTTGCCTCGTCAATCAGGAGGTCCAAACGGTCGCGCTTTTGCCGCAGGGTTTCGATCTCGGCCAGAATGCCTTTCTTCTTTTCCCGCAGCCGCTTCAGCTCCCGCTCCGTTTCGATGCGGGCATCTTTGCGCGCCTCCACACGCAGATCGAACGCGACCCGGCGCCGGACCTCCTCGGCAATCTTCTCGGGCGGCAGCTCGCCGATTTCCTCATAGGTCAGGACACGGCCTTTGCTGTCGTAATCGCCTTCCGGCTTCTTCTGTTTTTCTTCTTCCTTGTCCTTGTCCTTGTCCTTGTCTTCGTCCGTGTCGCCATCACCGCCGACGGCATTCTCCTCTCCAGGATCCGTGCCCTGTGTATCCTTCGTTTCTCCCGCTTCTTCGGTTTCACCGGACGGACCGGTTTCGTCCGCATCGCCATCCTCATCCGGCTCGGCGTCACGGACTTTCGCCGTCTCCTCCAACTCCAAGACGCGGTAGCCGTCGCGCAGGGTCACGCGGTCCGGCAGCTCAAGGTCGCGCGTTTGCCATTGCTCGATCGCCACGACGCCCGGCGCGGCCGGAGGGGCGGGCGGCGCACGCCCATCCGTGTCCAGCATTGCCTGCTCGATCGCCTTGGCCAGCCCGTGGACCTCGAATTTGAGGATCGCCACATTGGCGACGGTCAGCACGATGAAGAACAGCAGGCTGATGACCAGATAAAGCCTGAGCGGCGAGACATACTGGCCGCGCTCGCCCGACATGAAGGCGCGTGTCATTTTGCCCGGCATCAGGAGAAACGGCATGAAGGAGCGCACGATGCGCGAGTCCCACTGGAACTGATCGCTCAGGAACTCGTTCGACAGCATCACGAAGGGGCGGCGGAAATCGTCGTCCCGCTGCCCGCAATTATAGCAATACTCACCCTTGAGCGGCGTGTTGCAGTTCAGGCAGCGGTCGTGGTCTTCAGCAATGTCGAGGACGGGATCGGATGTACCGCCCCCGGCGGGTGCCGCCGTGTCGGGCTTTTCACCGCCAGCGCCGCCCCGTATCCGCTCCCACCAGTCTGACCACCCGCCGCCGCTCATACCGACCTCTTTCCCAGAGGATCCAGAACCCCGCCATCAAGAGTTCAGGAAATTTTGGAAATCCGCAATCAAAGCCTGCGACGCCGCTTGAACGAGCGTGCGGCCCGCCTCCGGCGTCGCGGTCGAGGGATCCGAGCCGATCCGCCCGTCCGGGAACTGGCGCCGGTAGTCCTCGGCATCGCGGATCGTGCCGGTGGGCGCGATCCGGGGGCTCATGGCCACGGATTTCTGCGCTTCTGGATACGCGTAATAGGTTACCGCCACCTCAGCGGGCGTGGCATGGGAGCCCATGCCTTCCGGAAACAGCTTTTGCGACAGGCGCATGATGCCCGGCAACTGCCACCAGCTCACCAACCGCAGGCGCGGGCCGTCCTCGCCGCCTTTGACGAAGCTGGCATCGGCGTAAATCTGGGAAAACGTGGCCTCGATGGTGGAGATATTGCCGCCATGGCCGTTGAGAAAATAGATATGCCGGAAACCGTGGCGGCTGAGGGAGGCGATCCAGTCCTGAAGGACCGCCATCATGGTCGCGGGCCGGAGCGAAATCGTGCCCGGAAAGGCCAGATGGTGCTGGGCCATGCCCACATTGAAGGTCGGCCCCACCAGGATATCGGCGGCCTCTCCCGCCTCCCGGGCGATCACTTCCGGGCAGATGGCGTCGGTGCCGAGCAGGCCGTTGGGCCCGTGCTGTTCGGTCGAGCCGATGGGAATGACAATGGCGGGAACACGCGCCAGACGGGCTTCGACCTCCTGCCAGGTCAGCAAATGCAGCAGCATGGGATCCCTCCTGTTTTCGCGATGGCTGGCTTCGTGCCATAAGACCCTGAACGGCGCAGAATGCAAATTGCAGCGATGCCGTAAGAGACCGGGAGGCTTTCATGAGCGATCAACCGTCCGACACCCTCATCCCCGTTCCCGACCGCTGGGCGCGCTCCGCCCATGTCACCGCCGAGCGCTACGACGAGATGTACCGGCGCAGCGTGGAGGATCCGGAGGGTTTCTGGGGCGAGATCGGCCAGCGCATCGATTGGATGACGCCCTATTCCACGGTCAAGAACACCAGCTATGCGCCGGGCAACGTTTCCATCAAATGGTACGAGGACGGCACGCTCAATGCCTGCGTCAATTGCGTGGACCGGCATCTGGCCGAGCGCGGCGACATGGTGGCCATCATCTGGGAAGGCGACAACCCAGAGACCGATCAGCACATCACCTATCGCGATCTCCACCGGGAGGTTTGCCGCTTCGCCAATGTGCTGAAGGCGCAAGGCGTCAAGAAAGGTGACCGGGTCACCATCTATCTGCCCATGATCCCGGAAGCGGCCTACGCCATGCTGGCCTGCGCCCGGATCGGCGCCATTCATTCCGTCGTGTTCGGAGGGTTCTCGCCCGACAGCCTCGCGGGCCGCATCCTCGATTGCGATTCCCATTTCGTCATCACGGCCGATGAAGGCGTCCGCGGCGGACGCAAGATCCCCTTGAAGGGCAATACGGACGAAGCGCTGAAACAGTGTCCGGGCGTGAAATCCGTGATCATCGTGCGCCATACGGGCAATGATGTCGCCATGACCAGGAAACGCGATGTCTGGTATCACGAGGCGGTGGAAAAGGCATCCGACACCTGCCCGGCGGAAGAGATGAGCGCGGAAGACCCGCTGTTTATTCTCTACACGTCCGGCTCCACCGGCCAGCCCAAGGGCGTGCTGCACACCACCGGCGGCTATATGGTCTACGCCTCCTTCACTCACGAAATGATCTTCGATTACCGGCCCGGCGAGGTTTATTGGTGCACGGCGGATGTGGGCTGGGTCACCGGTCACAGCTATATCCTCTACGGACCGCTTGCCAATGGCGCCACCACCCTGATGTTCGAAGGCGTGCCCAACTATCCGACCACGTC
>CAZTCJ010000140.1:0-6400 GCA_964612085.1 uncultured Alphaproteobacteria bacterium | reverse complement strand
TGTTGCCCCGCACCCACGGCTCGGCGCTGTTCACACGGGGTGAGACCCAGGCGCTGGTGGTGACCACGCTGGGCACCGGCGACGACGAGCAGTTCGTGGATGCGCTCCAAGGCACCTATAAGGAAACCTTCATGCTCCACTATAATTTCCCGCCTTATTCGGTCGGGGAAACGGGGCGCATCGGCTTCACGGGCCGCCGGGAGATCGGCCACGGCAAGCTTGCCTGGCGGGCGCTGAAGGCGCTCATTCCGACAGCGGATGAGTTCCCATATACCCTGCGGATCGTTTCCGAGATCACGGAATCGAACGGCTCGTCCTCCATGGCCACCGTCTGCGGCGCGTCGCTGGCGCTGATGGATTCAGGCGTGCCCTTGAAGCGGCCGGTGGCGGGTATCGCCATGGGCCTGATCAAGGAAGGCGACCGCTATGCGGTGCTTTCGGACATTCTGGGCGATGAGGATCACCTGGGAGACATGGACTTCAAGGTGGCGGGCACCCGCGACGGCGTGACCTCGCTCCAGATGGACATCAAGATCACGGGCATCACCAAGGAGATCATGCAGACCGCGCTCGAACAGGCGCAAGCCGGCCGTCTGCATATCCTCGACGAGATGTCGAAGTCGCTCACGGAAGCCCGCACGGAACTGGGTGAACACGCGCCGCGCATCGAAGTGATGCAGATCCCGGTCGATAAGATCCGGGAAGTGATCGGTTCCGGCGGCAAGGTGATCCGCGAGATCACCGAGACCACGGGCGCCAAGATCGACATCAATGACGACGGCACGATCCGCATTGCCTCGGCCGATGGCGCGACCATCGAGGCGGCCATGAAGTGGATCAAGTCCATCGTGGCGGAGCCGGAAGTGGGCGAGATCTACGAAGGCAAGGTCGTGAAGGTCGTCGATTTCGGGGCTTTCGTGAACTTCTTCGGTCCCCGCGACGGCCTGGTGCATATTTCGCAAATGGCCAACAAGCGCCTGGGCTCGCCCAGCGAAGTGGTCAAGGAAGGCGATACGGTCTGGGTCAAGCTCATGGGCTTCGATGAGCGCGGCAAGGTGCGCTTGTCCATGAAGGTCGTCGACCAAGAGACCGGCAAGGAGATCCAGGACGACGGCGAGCAGGCCGAAGCGAGCTGATCGATCCTGCCTTATGCTAGATTGAAGGCGCTCCCTTTTGGGGGCGCCTTTTTTGGTTCGAGAGGGAGGGTGTCATGACCCGCGTGACCGGTTTGGGCGGTGTTTTCATGAAATGCCAGGACACGGAGAAGCTCAAAGAGTGGTATGGCCGTCATCTGGGCCTCGATATGAATGAATACGGATCGATGTTCACCTGGCGGGACAAGGACAATCCGGAGCGGGTCGGCGCCACGATCTTCGGCTTTTTCCAGCCCGATACGGATTATTTTGAGCCGTCCAAGAAAGAGCACATGCTGAATTTCCGGGTGGATGATCTCGATGCTGTGCTTGCGGCCTTGCGCGCCGAGGGCGTGACCGTGGATGACAAGGTCGAGGATTGTGAGTACGGCCGTTTCGGCTGGATCATGGATCCGGAAGGCAACCGCATCGAGCTGTGGGAGCCCAAGGGCGAAGAAGGGCAGAAGTGATGTCGTCCGCGATAGGAGAAAATAATTTGCCGTCAGACCAGTCTGTCGAATCGGTTCGGCGGCTTTAGGGCGAAGGGACTGCCAGCGGTCCGGCCGATCCGGATGAGACGATAGAAGATATTATTGCTGAAGCGCGCTATCCAGGATGACAATTGAAATCTACGCTCCGCCGCCGTTTTTCAGGTCGGACTCGCTCATGCCCTGCTCTTTCAGGTCGGCGACACGGGGCATGCCGATGATGTTGTAGCCGGAATCCACATAGTGGATTTCGCCGGTGACGCCCGCGGACAGATCCGACAACAGATAAAGCGCCGCGCCGCCCACTTCGTCCAGGTCGACATTCTTCTTCAAGGCCGCATGCATGCGGTTCCATTTGAAGACCATGCGCGCGTCCCCGATGGCCGAACCCGCCAGCGTGCGCATGGGCCCTGCGGAAATCGCATTGACGCGGATGCCATTGAGGCCCAGATCGGCGGCGAGATAGCGCACGCTCGCCTCCAGGGCGGCCTTGGCCACGCCCATGACGTTATAATTCGGCATGACACGGACGGCCCCGGAATAGGTCAGCGTGATCAGGCCCGGTCCGCCCGGCGCTTGGCTTTTCAACAGCAGGGGTTCCAAGCGGCGGGCAAGATCCGTGAACGAATAACAGGAGATTTCCAGCGAGTGCCGGAAATTGTTCCGGGTGGTATCGACGTAGCGGCCCTTCAACTCGTTCTTGTCCGAATAGGCCACCGCGTGAATGACGAAGTCGAGCGCGCCCCACTGGTCTTCCAGCGCTTTCGTCAGAGCGTCGAGGCTCGCCTCGTCGGAGACATCGCAGGGCAGAACCAGCGACGTGTTGGCGCCGTCCCGCGCCAGAGACTCCGCCAGCGGACGAACGCGGCGCTCGAAGGCTTCGTTCTGATAGGTAAACGCCATCTCCGCGCCATGGGCGGCGAGCACCCGGGCAATGCCCCAGGCGATGGAATGGTCGTTGGCGACGCCCATGACGAGGCCCTTGCGGCCTTTCATCAGATCGCCGGTGAGAATGAGATCGCTCATCTGCGGGTCCACTTTCTATGAAACCACTAACGGCACGGCGCAGACTCAACCGCAGCCGAACGCACGTTATGGGAAATTGAGCGCCGCAGACTACGCCTGATACCGGCGGAATACCAGCGCCGCGTTGGTGCCGCCGAAACCGAAGCTGTTGGAAAGCACGGTGTTGAGATCCACGTTCTCGCGAAGCTCCCGCACGATGGGCATATCGGCGAAATCCGGATCGATGGTGTCGATATGGGCGGAGGCCGGAATGAAGCGGTCGCGCATCATGATCAGGGAATAGATCGCCTCATGGGCGCCGGTGGCCCCTTGGGAATGGCCCGTGAGCGATTTGGTGGCGCTGATCGGCGGGATCTTGTCGCCGAAGACCTCGCGCAGGGCTTCCACTTCGCGTTCGTCGCCCACGGGCGTCGAGGTGGCGTGCGGGTTGATGTAGTCGATCGGCTCGGTGACGGTGGAAAGCGCCTGGCGCATGCAGCGCACCGCGCCCTCGCCTGATGGCGCGACCATGTCGAAACCGTCGGAATTGGCGCCGTAGCCGATGATTTCCCCATAGATCTTGGCACCGCGCGCCTTGGCGTGTTCCAGCTCTTCGAGGACGAGAATGCCGCCGCCGCCGGAGATCACGAAGCCGTCCCGGTTGGCGTCATAGGCCCGGCTCGCGCTCGCGGGCGTGTCGTTGTATTTGGACGACATGGCGCCCATGGCGTCGAACAGCACCGACAGGGTCCATTCCAGCGCCTCGCCGCCGCCGGCGAACATCACATCCTGCTTGCCCCATTGGATCAACTCATAGGCATTGCCGATGCAATGGCTGGAGGTCGAACAGGCGGAGCTGATGGAATAGTTGACGCCTTTGATTTTAAACGGCGTGGCGAGCGTCGCCGAGCAGGTGCTCGACATGGCCTTGGGCACTTGCGTGGGGCCGACCCGTTTGGGGCCTTTTTCGCGGGTGATGTCGGCGGCTTCGACAATGGCCTTGGTGGAGGGGCCGCCGGAGCCCACGATCAGGCCCGTGCGCTCATTGACCACGTCTTTTTCCTCAAGGCCGGAGTCGGCCAGGGCCTCGCTCATGGCGATATAGGCATAGGCCGCGCCGTCGCCCATGAAACGCCGGGTCTTGCGGTCGAGCACCTGTTCCAGATCGAGCTTGATCGAGCCATGCACATGGCAGCGGAAGCCCAGTTCGGCATATTCGGGCACGAATTCGACGCCGGAGCGTCCCAGGCGCAGGGATTCCGCTGTTTCGGCCACCGAATTGCCGATGCTGCAAACGACGCCCATGCCCGTGACGACAACCCGTCTCATGCATTCACCTCTTCTGTCGGACGGCACTCCATCAAGGAGCGATCGGTTCAGGCCTCTTCCGTGAAAAGGCCGACTTTCAGGCCCTCGGCCGTGTAGCCGGGTTCGCCATCTATTTTCATGATGCCGTCGGCGATGCCCAGAACAAGTTTGCTGGCCATGACCCGTTTGATGTGGACCTCATAGGTCAGCTTTTTGACGCTGGGCACCACCTGGTTGGCGAATTTGACATCGCTGACACCGAAGGCGCGGCCTTTGCCGGGATGGCCCAGCCAGCCCAGATGAAAGCCCAGAAGCTGCCACAGGGCGTCGAGACCCAGCGCGCCGGGCATCACCGGGTCGGATTCGAAATGGCAGGCGAAAAACCACAGATCCGGGTTGATATCGAGTTCGGCGACAACCAGCCCGCGCCCGTTCTTGCCGCCATCCTCGGAGATATGGGTGACGCGGTCCATCATCAGCATGGGCGGCAAAGGCAAGCGGGCATTGCCGGGGCCGAACAAGTCCCCATGACCGCACCGGATCAGGTCGTCATAGTCGTAGCTGTCTTTTCGGTTTTCCATGGCGTCCTGCTGTTCGTTTCTTCCCTGATATGGCGATTGTCCCGCCTCTTTAATGGCCTAACATTTTCAATATGCCGCGAATAGCCGCCGCATGCACGCAGGCTGGCCGGGTCCGTGGCCTCGCCTTGACAAGAGGCGCCTTCGGACCGATGTCGAGACTACGCAGGCAGCAGTTTCGCCAGGGTTGGAAAAGAACGCATGAACAAGGCACCGTCCATATCTCCGCACAAGGCGGAGCGGTCCAGACTGACCGGTTATGCGCCGCTTGACGCCGCCCGGCGCCTGCGGGATGCCGGTCTGCGTCCGACCCGCCAGCGCATCGCCCTTTACTGCCTGCTGTTCGGCCAGGGTGACCGCCATGTGACGGCGGAAATGCTTTATGGCGAGGCGCGCGGGCACGGCATGGCGGTCTCGCTGGCGACCGTTTACAACACCCTGCACCAATTGCGCGAAGCCGGCCTCGTCCGGCAGGTGGCGGTTGATTGCGCCAGGGCCTTTTTCGACACCAACACCAGCCATCATGGCCATTATTATTTCGGGGATACGGGCGAATTGGCCGATATGCCCGACGACGGGCCCGATATCGCGGGCCGCATCGCCGTGCCCCACGGCATGGAAGTCGAAAGCGTCGATGTGATCGTGCGTCTGCGCGCCAAACGTAAGGTAAGCTGACTCTAGTCCACGTCCTCATCGGGCAGGACGCCCCAGATTTGCTCGCGCGGCATCCATCCGCTGACATCGTCGAAGGTCACTTGGCACCATTCGGTTTCGCACCGTTCCAGGCGGCCGATAGCGCCGCTTTCCACCTGGGCCAAGGCGGAGGCGCCGGTCTTGGGTTCCGAGCGCAGGGCCTGGGTGCCGCTGACGATCCGCGCGGTCCGGGTGCCGTCGAGCAGGCTGCCATGGACCCAGCCGGTCACCCCTTCGTGATCCTCGATCTTACGCCACAGATCCGCTTCGGCCACCACGAGCACGGGCAGGCCCGCGAAGTTGCGGTAGACCCATTCGATGGCGTGATTGACGCTGGGGCCCCGGCGCAGATTGACCTCGTTGCGCCGCAACGAAACGAAGCGGGGCACCGGCAGGCCTGAGGGACCGATCTGCTGGGCCGTGACCCGCGCATTGGTCTGGGCGCGGCTGTCTTGCGTCAGCACAGGCGCGGCAAGGGCCGTCGCCAGGACCGCCAGTCCGAGGACAAACAAAAGGCCGCGCAGCACGAATGGCGTGCCGCGTTCCTTGCGTGTCAGCACGGCGCCAAGACGGCGGACAATAGGGGTGCGATCCATTCTCTCCATACTCCCGAACGATGGAACGGAACCAGGCTACCCCGGCAGCCGCGATGCTTAACCGCGTCCCTCCCTTGCGGTCAAGCGCATGCCGGACGGTTGCAGATAAAATCGAACGGAACGATTCCGGCGAAACCATGGACAGGCTGAACGCCGCCAGCGTGTAATCCTTTGTCTCGCGCGGGCGGGTCTGGTAGAGCTTTGAGAGTGGCCGGCACCGGCGATAGCTCTAGGATTCCGACACCAGCGATGGCCCGACAAAAGCCTCTTGTAATTGTGACGCGCAAACTGCCCGACCCTGTCGAGACGCGGATGCGCGAGTTGTTCGACACGCGCTTGCGCGACGACGATACGCCCATGTCCGCCGAAGATCTGGCGGACGCGGTGGCGCAGGCGGAAATCCTGGTGCCGACCATCACCGACAAGATCGATTCGCGGATTTTGAGCCGCGCGGGCGAGCAGCTTCGGCTGATCGCCAATTTCGGCAACGGCTTCGACAATATCGACGTGGAAACGGCTTTGCGGCGGGGCATCACGGTGACCAACACGCCGGGCGTGCTGACCGAGGACACCGCCGACATGACCATGGCGCTGATCCT
>CAZTCJ010000139.1:0-6712 GCA_964612085.1 uncultured Alphaproteobacteria bacterium | reverse complement strand
ACTCTTCCCGACCTTGGAGACCACGCGGCTGCCGGGCCTGTTCCTGGCCGGGCAGATCAATGGCACGACCGGTTATGAAGAAGCGGCGGCGCAAGGGCTGATGGCGGGGTTGAACGCGGCGCGCAAGGCAGGCGGCGGCGAAACGATCGTTCTGGACCGGGCCCAGGCCTATATCGGCGTGATGATCGACGATCTGGTGACCCGTGGCGTCACCGAGCCCTATCGCATGTTCACCTCCCGGGCGGAATACCGGCTGACTTTGCGGGCCGATAACGCGGATCAGCGGCTGACCTCCATCGGCCTGGATCTGGGCTGTGTTGGTCAGGCGCGGGAAACGCTCTTCCGCGAGAAAATGACGGCGCTGACCGCTGCGCGAGACATGGTGAGCCGACTCACGCTCACGCCGACGGAAGCCAACCGGGCCGGTCTGGCCGTCAATCAGGACGGGCTGCGGCGTAGCGCTTTCGATTTGCTGGCCTATCCGACCATTTCCTTTGCCGATCTGGCGCGCGTCTGGCCGGAATTAAACGGCCTAGGCCCTGACATTGTCGAGCAGATCGAAATCGACGCGCTTTATGCCGGATATCTGGAGCGCCAGGAGGCCGACATCGTAGCGTTCCGGAAGGACGAGGCGCTGCATATTCCGGACGATCTGGACTACAGCACCATTTCCGGCCTGTCTGGGGAGCTTCAGGAAAAGCTGTCGGCGGCCCGGCCGCGTACCTTGGGCCAAGCCGCGCGCATCGATGGCATCACCCCGGCCGCGCTGACCCTTTTGCTGGCCCATGTGAAAGGCAAACGGCGGGCCGAAACCGCACAAAAGCGCGCATGACCGGCGAGCCTCGCATTGTTCCATCGGATGAGATCGTAGAGGGCTTGAAGGCCTGTGGCTGTGTTTCACGTGAAACATTCGACCGCCTCCAGGCCTATGTGGATCTTGTTCTCAAATGGCAGCGGAAGATCAATCTGATCGGCCCGTCCACCGTGCCGGAGATCTGGCGGCGCCATGTCCTCGACTCCGCTCAGCTCTGGCCGCTGCTGCCAAAATCTGTATCGACTGTCACCGATTTAGGGTCCGGCGCCGGGTTTCCCGGCCTCGTCCTTGCCATAATGGGCCTCGATGATCGGGACCTGCATGTTCATTTGGTGGAATGCGACGAGCGCAAGGCCGTCTTTCTCCGGCATGTGGCTGCGGCTCTGGCGCTGCCGGTCACGGTTCACGTGGAACGGCTTGAAGCCCTGGATCCCTGGCCGTCGGACGTGGTGACCGCGCGGGCGCTCGCGCCTCTGGACCGTCTCATGGACTATGCGTGGCCTTTTTTATCGCCGGGAAGTGTTGCCGTTTTTCCCAAGGGCCGGACTGGTGAGGAGGAATTGACGCGCTTATCCGAATATTGGACAGTCTCAGCCGATTGGACACCGAGTCGAACGGATCCAGATGGCCGTATTCTTGTCCTCACATCCATAGCGCGCCGAGATCCGAGCCGGGAGGTGCCCGCATAGGGCTCGAAAGGGAGTTCAAGTCCGTGGCTGTATCCAGTCTTTCGCCAGCGACTCGAGTCATTGTTATTGCGAACCAAAAAGGCGGTGTCGGGAAAACCACCACCGCTATCAATCTGGGCACGGCCTTGGCCGCTGTCGGCCAGACCACCTTGGTGATCGATCTGGATCCCCAGGGCAATGCCAGTACCGGCCTCGGTATCGGCCGCGCGGACCGCAAAGTCACCAGTTACGAGGTATTGTCCCACCAGGAGCCGTTGTCGCGCGCCATCGTCAGGACGCAGATTCCCGGCCTCGATCTGGTGCCCTCGACGGTCGATCTGTCCGGCGCCGAACTGGAGCTGGTCGGTGTACCCCGGCGGTCGTTTCGCCTGCGGGATGCCATGCAGACCTATTTCAATCAGCTCAAGAATACCAGGGACGAGGACGCGCGGGTCTACGATTACGTCTTGATCGACTGTCCGCCGTCTTTGAACCTGCTGACCATCAACGCCATGTCGTCCGGCGATGCGGTGCTGGTGCCGTTACAATGCGAGTTCTTCGCCCTGGAAGGTCTGAGTCAGCTCATGCGGACCATCGATCTGGTCAAGGGCAGCCTTAATCCGCAGCTTGAGATCCAGGGCGTCGTGCTCACCATGTTCGACCGGCGCAATAATCTGTCCGATCAGGTGGCGGCGGATGTGCGCGATTATCTGGGCGATAAGGTGTATGAGACCGTGATCCCACGGAATGTCCGTGTGTCCGAAGCGCCGTCCCACGGCAAGCCCGCGCTTCTGTACGATTACAAATGCGCTGGCAGCCAGGCCTATATCCGGCTGGCGCGGGAAATCATCCAGCGCGAGCGGGCCCTAAAAGCGGCGTGAGAGAAAGCGGCTGAAGGCTGCGGAGAAAAACAATGGCAGATGAATCCAGACAACGGGGCCTGGGTCAGGGCCTCAAAGCGCTGCTGGGCGATCCGGTGGATGCGCCGGAGCCGACGGTTCCGGGTGAGCGCCCGCGCGGCATGCGCGATATGCCCATCGAATTCCTGTTGCCCAATCCCAATCAACCGCGCCGGCAGTTCGACGAACAGGAACTGGCGGATCTGGCGGCCTCGATCCGCGAACGCGGCATGCTGCAGCCCATCATCGTGCGGCCCATGGGCGATGACGGCACCAGTTTTCAGATCGTCGCCGGCGAACGGCGCTGGCGCGCGGCGCAACTGGCCCAGCGCCATACGGTTCCGGTCATCGTCCGGGACCTGACGGATTCGGAAGTGCTGGAAATCGGCCTTGTGGAAAACGTTCAGCGGGCGGATCTCAATCCGCTGGAAGAAGCCAATGGCTACCAGACACTGATGGAGCGGTTCAAATACACGCAGGACCAACTCTCTAAGCTGATCGGCAAGAGCCGCAGCCATGTGGCCAATATGACCAGGCTGCTGAGCCTGCCCAAGCCGGTGCTCGCTCTTGTGCAGGACGGGAAACTCTCGGCAGGCCATGCGCGCGCGCTTGTGGGCGCCGACCGCGCGGAAAGCCTGGCGCAGGAAATCGTCTCCAAAGGCTTGAACGTGCGACAGACCGAGGCGCTTGTGCGCAAAGGCGACGGACCGGCGCCGCGCGGCGACACGAAAGCGCCGCCGAAAAAACCCGCTGCTGCTGTGGAGAAAGATCCCGACACGCTGGCTCTGGAGCGCAATGTCTCGGATATGCTGGGCTTGGCCGTATCCATCGATTTCGATGGCGAGGAAGGCGGCTCCGTCCGGATCGTCTACAAGACGCTGGAACAGCTTGACGATATTTGCCGCCGCCTCGCCCAGCCTGCTGGCTAAGACCCGTTTAGCGCCGCTGCCGCTGCGCCCGCCGCGCCAGGCTCAAAATCGTCCGATGACAGATTAAAACATCCGGCATGCCCGTGGTCTTGCATTGGCGCTCGGCCTCGCTGAATGCCGTCAAGGCGGTTTCCAGATCCGGCTGCCGCCACGCCCGCAACTGGTTCAAGATCGCCGACTGCCGTTTGAAAAAGACCGGCGGCCGCGCCTGTTTCAAGACGCTTGCTGGATCCTTTCCGCCCTCGATCTCGGCGGCCCACAGATGCAGCCGCTGGAAATGGGCCGAGAGAATCCTGAGCAGGCCGACCGGTGTCAGATCGCTTTGCAGCGCGCGGCCAAAGGCCTGGTCGGCGGCATCGATGTCGCCACCGGCCACCAGATCGGCCAGACTTTCGGCGGCGGTTTCCGAATCTCCGGGCACGCAGAGGTCCACATCCTCGGGCGTGATCGTGCCGCCCTCCGCGCCTTTGTAGAGAATCAGTTTTTCAATTTCCTGGCGGCTGATGCCCCGGTCGCCGCCCAAGCGCTGGCTCAGTAAATCAGCAGCCTGCGGATCAATCGTGAGGCCTGCCTGTTTAACGCTTGCCCGGATGACGGCATCGAGGGTCCGGGCGTCGTCCTGATAACAGGCCACCGCGCCCGCCTGGGGCGATGCTTCCGCTGCTGCACGCAGGCTCGAGCGTGGGCCCAGATCGCCGGCTTCAACAACCACCAAGGCATCGGGTTTGATCGTTTCGGTCGCGCAGTCGTCCAGATAAGTTTTGATCAGCGATGCCAGGCTGTCGCCGGACAAGCGCGCCCGCACCAGACGGTCGCCGGGCACGAGAGACAGGCTGGTCGCTTCGTCGATCAGGCGCGCGGGATCGGTCTTGAGATCGGTCTCCGTCAGATCGATCAGGCGCATGGGATCCGGCGGATCGCCGGTGATCCGCTTGGCCAGGGCCTGGCTGCGATCCCGGACGAGGCCTTCATCCGGGCCATAAAGAAGAATGAGCGCGGTTCCCGCCGGCGGCGCGCTCAGAAACCGGTCGCTGTCTGCCGGTTTGATCTTCATGGGCCGGTCTCTGACGATACAGGCACTTTGCTGCGCTGGTCGAAATAGATGGCGAGGCGTAATTTGATCTGATCGCTGATGTCCAAAGCGGCGCGCTCTTCCGACTGCCGTTGGGCGGAAAGCGTCGCGAACTGATTATCGACAACGTTATAGGCGGCGACGGAACGGTCGCGGCCCGTGAACAGGGTCTCGTTGGTTTCCAGATCGATCAGGTCGAAACTGGCCGTCAGCCGGTAGTTGAAGCGCGTGATCGAGGTGTCCCGTTCCACGGCGACGCCTTCCCGGCGTTCGCGCAGGCGCACGCGCAGCTTGTAAAGCGGTTCGCCGGCCGCCTGTTCGATTTGCAGGGCCCGGAGCAGATTGGTGCGCACCAGATAATCGACCCGGTCGTTGCGGGTATCGAGGCGGATGCGTTTCATCTCGGCGGCGGAACTGATGCCGGGCGCAGATTCGCCGTAAAGCGGCCGGAAGCCGCAACCGGTGAGCAACAAGGCGAGCCCGAGAACGAGAGATGTGCCAGTCCGCCTGCTGATCATCAGGCCACCACATTCACGATGCGGCGCGGCACCACGATCACCTTGCGGGGATCCTTGCCATCAAGCGCCCGCTGGACGGCATCGAGCGCCAGGGCCGCCTGCTCCACCGCATCCTTGTCCGCATTCTGATCGACCTCGATCTCGCCCCGGCGCTTGCCGTTGACCTGAACGGCGATCACCACCCGGTCGTCGCGCACCAGATCCGGATCGAAGTCGGGCCAGGCGCTTTCCGCGACCCAGGTCTCATGGCCCAGCCGTTCCCAGGCTTCCTCGGCCAGATGCGGCATCATAGGGCCGACCAGCAAGGTCAGCACTTCCAAAGCCTCGCGGCGCGCCCAGGCATTAGCGGGATCGGCCATGTCCTGGTTGGCGATGAAGGACGACACCTCGTTGACCAGCTCATAGATCCGGGCGATGCCGCGATTGAAGCGGAAGCCTTCAATGTCTTCCGTCACATCGCGGATGGCTTTATGGACCGAGCGGCGCAAAGCCAAGGCGGGACCGCTTAAACCGTCCGGAACCGGCGTATCCTTGGCCGGAATGGCGTCGAGCGAGTCCGCGATCAGCCGCCACAGGCGCTGGGTAAAGCGCCAGGCGCCGTCGATCCCCGACTGGGTCCATTCCACGTCCCGTTCGGGTGGCGTGTCGGACAACACAAACCAGCGGGAGGTATCGGCACCGTATTGGCCGACGACAATATCGAGATCGGCGATGTTCTTCTTCGATTTCGACATCTTCTCGACTGGGCCGACGGTGACCGCCTCGCCCGTTTCAGTGACGACCGGCGCGCCATCCTTCCAGGTCAGCTCATCGGGTGAGCGCCATGATCCGGAGGCGTCCTTATAAGTCTCGTGATTGACCATGCCCTGGGTGAACAGGCCCGCAAACGGCTCTTCCAGACCCGTATGGCCGGTTTCGGTCATCATCCGTGTAAAGAACCGGGCATAGAGCAAGTGCAGCACCGCATGTTCGACGCCGCCCACATATTGGTCCACCGGCAGCCAGTAATCGGCGGCGTCCCGGTCGGTGGGCGCATCCGGATTGAGGCCGCAAAAGCGCGCGAAATACCAGGCGGAATCGACGAAGGTGTCGAACGTGTCGGTCTCTCGGGTCGCGTCCGTGCCGCATTTCGGGCATTTGACATGCTTCCAGGTCTCATGCCGGTCCAGCGGATTGCCGGGCGTATCAAATGTGACGTCGTCGGGCAGAGTGACCGGCAGATCGGCCTGGGGCACGGGCACGACACCGCAGTTCGGACAATGAATAATCGGGATCGGACAGCCCCAATAGCGCTGGCGGGACACGCCCCAATCGCGCAGGCGGTAATTGATGGCGCGCTCGCCCTGCCCGGCCTTTTCGGTCCGGCCGATGATTTCGGCCTTGGCCGCCTCGACGGTCATGCCGTCCAGGAACGCTGAATTCGCCAATCGTCCGGGTCCGGTATAGGCTTCTTCCGTGACCGCGAAGGCATCGGGTGCCACACCGTCGGGCACCACCACGGGCCGCACGGCCAGATCGTATTTGCGGGCGAAATCAAGATCGCGCTGATCGTGGGCCGGGCAGCCGAAGATGGCGCCGGTGCCGTAGTCCATCAGCACGAAGTTGGCGACGTAGACCGGCAGCTGGCGCCCCGGTTCGAACGGGTGTTCGGCTTTGAGCCCGGTGTCGTAGCCCTGCTTTTCGGCCGTCTCCAGCACCGCTTCGCTGGTGCCGAGCCGGCGGCAGTCGGCGACGAATTCGGCCAAGTGCGGGTCGCCCTGCGACAGCTCCTCGGCCAGCGGATGGTCGGCGGAGATCGCCAGGAAGCTGGCG
>CAZTCJ010000138.1:0-6764 GCA_964612085.1 uncultured Alphaproteobacteria bacterium | reverse complement strand
GGTGATGTCGCTGTCCAGCTCATCGAGGGTGTAGCCCACGGCGTGCTTGGCTGCGATCTTGGCGACGGGGAAACCGGTGGCCTTCGAGGCCAGCGCGGAGGAGCGGGAGACCCGGGGGTTCATCTCGATGACGACCAGGCGCCCGTCCTCCGGATTGACCGCGAACTGAACGTTCGAGCCGCCGGTCTCCACACCGATTTCACGCAACACCGCGATCGAGGCGTTGCGCATATGCTGATATTCCTTGTCCGTCAGGGTCAGCGCGGGCGCGACCGTCACCGAGTCGCCCGTATGGACGCCCATGGGGTCGATATTCTCGATGGAACAGACGATGATGGCGTTGTCCGCCTTGTCGCGCACCACCTCCATCTCGTATTCTTTCCAGCCGAGGACGGATTCCTCGATCAGGACCTCGTCCACGGGCGAGGCGTCGAGACCGCGCTCGATCTTTTCTCCGAACTCCTCGTAATTGAAGGCGATGCCGCCGCCGGTGCCGCCAAGCGTGAAGGAGGGGCGGATGACAGCGGGCAGGCCGACCTCGTCAAGGGCCTCGAAGGCCTCATCGATGGTGCGGGCGATCCGCGATTTCGGCACGGCAAGGCCGATCTTGCGCATGGCCTCGCGGAATTTCGAGCGGTCCTCCGCCTTGGCGATGGCCTCGGGCGAGGCGCCGATCAGCTCCACGCCGTTTTCCTTCAAGACGCCGGCTTCGTGCAGGGCCAGCGAGACGTTGAGCGCGGTCTGGCCGCCCATGGTAGGCAACAGCGCGTCCGGTTTTTCCTGTTCGATGATCCGTTGGACGATGGCGGGCGTGATCGGCTCGATATAGGTGCGGTCGGAAAGCTCCGGATCCGTCATGATCGTCGCCGGGTTCGAGTTCACCAGAACGATCCGGTAGCCCTCTTCCCGCAAGGCCTTGCAGGCCTGGACGCCTGAGTAGTCGAATTCGCAAGCCTGGCCGATCACGATCGGCCCCGCCCCAATGATGAGGATGGTCTTGATGTCGGTCCGTTTGGGCATCGGCTGGCCTCAAGGTTCAAGCGTCGGTCACGGCCGCCGTTCTGTCTGGTGTGCGGCGCTTTTATGGTTGGCGATGACGTCGATGAAGGTTTTGAAAATGGAGCGGCTGTCTTGCGGGCCGGGGCTGGCTTCCGGATGGTGCTGGACGGAAAAGACCGGTTTGCCGTCAACCGCCAGACCGCAATTGGAGCGGTCGAACAGGGAGATATGGGTCTGGCGCACGCCGCCGGGCAGGGTCTCCGCGTCCACGGTGAAGCCGTGGTTCATGCTGGTGATCTCGACTGCGCCGGTGACAAGGTCCTTAACCGGATGATTGGCACCGTGATGGCCCTGATGCATCTTCTTGGTCTTGGCGCCGAGCGCCAGCGCCAGGAGCTGGTGGCCGAGGCAGATGCCGAAGACCGGCGTGCCGCTGTCGATCACGGCACGGATGGCGGGCAGGGCATATGCCCCGGTCGCGGCCGGATCGCCGGGACCGTTGGAGAGCAGAACGCCGTCGGGATTGTGGCCGAGAATCGTTTCTGCGTCGGCGCTGGCGGGCACGGCCGTCACCTTGCAGCCCAGGCTCGCCAGTTCGCGCATCATATTGTGCTTGATGCCGTAATCGACGACGACCACATGCGGGCCGTCGCCGCGTCCTTCGCCATAGCCGCTTTGTACCGTCCAGGCCGTCTCCCGCCATTCCGCAGTCTGAGGATTGGTCACCGACTTGGCCAGATCCATGCCTTCAAGTCCGGCCCAGTCGCGGGCCTGGGTCTGAAGGGCGGGGAGGTCGAACTGTCCGCGAGGGTCGTGGGCGATCACCGCATTGGCGAAGCCGCCGATGCGCAGGCGGCGGGTCAGAGCGCGCGTGTCCACGCCGGCGAGGCCCACAATGTTATGGGCGTTGAGCCAGTCATGGAGCGGGCCTTGCGCCCGGTAATTGGACGGCTCGGTAACGGGCGCCCGCAGGATGCAGCCGCGCACCGCTGGCGTGCGGCTTTCCATATCGTCGGCGTTGGCGCCCACATTACCGATATGGGGAAAGGTGAACACGATGATCTGGGCGGCGTAGGAGGGGTCGGTCAGGATCTCCTGATAGCCGGTCATGGCCGTGTTGAAGCACAGCTCGCCCACCGCATGGCCGCTTGCGCCCAGCCCGTGGCCCCGCACCACCGTGCCGTCGGCGAAGACGAGAACGCCGGTTGCGTGGGCCTCGCTGTCTTGGGTCAGGCAGGGCTTCGACAGTGTCGGTGACTGGGTCATGGGCACACATTCCACATGTTCAGGCCGGTCCACGTTCAGGCCCCGGGTCCGGCCTGTCAGCCTTAAGATACGGCCTTGCCGCCCGGCCGCGCATAACTGTTCACCGTTTTGCAGGCTGTGACGCCTTCAAAAGCGGTGAGCGGACCCTATATTTCCATTTCGGAGCGAGACCGGGCCATGAGCGGCCTGCCTTGACCTCGCGACGAGGGCATATCCCCCTGACACGCGCTGACTCGAACGTAAATTGACCGGAACCTAAGAGAAAGGTTACGGCGCGTCAACTCTCGTTGGACATTACTTTTCTCGTTAGTGTGGTTGACCGGGGACCGCGGACGCGCCTCGTCCAGGTCTTGTGGGGGATGCACATTCAGTTTTCGGTTCGGCTGCGCGAAGCATATGGAGTGATCGATGCGTGCAATGATCAATGACGCTCTCAAGCAAGCGATGCTGCAAAAGGATCAGCAGCGCGTATCCACGCTGCGCCTCATCCTGGCCGCCATTAAGGACCGGGATATCGCGGCGCGCGCGGAAGACCGCAACGAGGGCGCAAGCGAAGACGAAATTCTGTCGATCCTGCAGAAAATGGTGAAGCAGCGCGAGGAATCGGCAACCACTTACGAAGAAGCCGGACGCCTCGACCTGGCGGAACAGGAGCGCAGCGAAATCGGCGTGATCCAGCAGTTCCTGCCGCGCCAGCTCGACGAAGAGGAAATTCGCGGCGCCTGCGACGAAGTCTTGAGCGAACTGGGCGCTTCGGGCCTACGCGACATGGGCAAATGCATGGGCACGTTGAAAGAGCGCTATGCCGGGCAGATGGATTTCTCCAAAGCCAGCGCCATCGTGAAGGGCAAGCTGGCCAATCCGGCGACGCCGTCCGCCTCAAGCTAAGTCTCAACTTAACGGCCGGGCTTGTCACGAGCCCGGCCTTTTGCGTTAGACTGACCGATCTGACAGATCCGATAAGCGGCCCGTTCAGGACGCCTTCATGACCATCGAGCCTCGTTTTCTTGCGGAACTCCGCAGCCGGCTCGCGCTATCCGACATTGTGGGGCGCAAGGTCCAGTTCGACCGGCGCAAATCCAACCCGCGCAAGCGCGACTTCTGGGGCTGTTGTCCGTTCCATCACGAAAAGACGCCGTCCTTCCATGTGGAGGACGACAAGGGCCGCTATTACTGTTTCGGCTGCCACGCCAAGGGCGATGTGGTGACCTTTGTGATGGAAACCGAATCGCTCTCGTTCCGCGAGGCGGTGGAAATGCTGGCCCGGGAGGCGGGGCTCCAGGTGCCCGCCCAGACGCCCCAGGCACGCGCGGCCGAGCGGGTGCGCGCCACTTTGAGCGATGCGGTGGAGCAGGCGCAGCAGTTCTTCCGCCAGTCCCTGATGGCGCCTGGTGCGGAACAGGCGCGGGCCTATCTGGACGGCCGCAAGCTCGACCGGAGCGTGATCGAACGCTTCGGCCTCGGTTTCGCGCCGCCCTCGAGCCGGGCCCTGCTGGAGCATCTGAAAAACCATGGGGTGGACGAGGGCCTGGCGGTCAAGGCGGGGCTTGCCGGGCAGAAAGAGGGGCGCGCGCCTTACGATTATTTCCGCAACCGGATCATGTTCCCGATCCGCGACCGCCAGGGCCGGGTGATCGGCTTCGGCGGCCGGGTGCTTGATACGTCCGAGCCCAAATATCTCAATTCTCCGGAGACGGAGCTCTTCAAGAAGGGCCAGGTGCTTTACAATCTCGACCGGGCGCGCAGTGCGGTACGCGAGACCGGCGTCTTGATCCTGGCCGAAGGCTATATGGATGTGATCGCCTTCGACCGGGCGGGGCTGGGCTCCGCCGTCGCCCCTTTGGGCACGGCGCTCACGGAGGATCAGTTACGCGAGGCCTGGCGGCTGTCGCCTGAGCCCGTGCTCTGTTTCGACGGTGATGACGCGGGTCTGCGCGCCGCTTACCGGGCCCTTGATCTGGCGCTGCCCCATGTGACGCCGTCCCGCACGCTGCGCTTCGCGCTTCTGCCCAAAGGCCTCGATCCGGACGATCTGCTGCGCGAAGGCGGGGCCGAGGCGGTCCGGCGCGCGGTCGAAGGGGCGCATGGTCTGGCGGATCTGCTGTGGCGGCGCGAGCAGGAAGTGGGTCCGCTGGATACGCCCGAACGGCGCGCCGGCCTCGAAGCGCGCCTGGAAGAGGCGGTGGGCCGGATTTCGGAACAGGGCCTGCGCTATCACTTTCTGCAGGACATGCGGGCGCGCAGCCGCGCTTTTTTCCGGGCTCAAGGGGGCCAGCGCGCGGCGTCCAGACCGGGCCCGCGCTCCTCAAGGCCGTTCTTTGCGCCCGATCCGGTGGCGACCCCGGAATTGCGCGCCAGCCTGCTCGCCCGGTCGGCGGCGGCTCACCGGCCCTCTGGGACCCTGCTCGCGCGTACCCAGGCCTGGCTGGACCGGGCGGCGGCGCGGGCCCATATCTCTGAGGAACGCATCCTGGCCTTGGCCCTGCGCTACCCCTATCTGGTTGAAAGAGACGCCGAAACCTTGGCCGACCTCGATTTTACCGACGACCGGCTGGATCGGCTGCGCCGGGCGCTTCTGGCCCTCATGGAAGAGGAGACGGGCCTTGACAGCCAGGGGGTTAAAGTCCACCTGTCAAATGGGGGAATCGGGTCTATTGTGGAACAAGTGCAGTCGTGTGAGTTTATGCGCTCTGATCCGGCATTTGGACCCGATACACCGACGCCAGCTATTGAAACGGGCTGGCAGGACGCAATTTCTCGGTATCGGATGGTCTCGACACATCGGACGGAATTGCGGAAGGCCCTCGACGCCTTCCTTCTGGATAATTCCCCCGATAACGAAGCGCGGTTAATGGATGTATGCCGGCAAGTGGAAGCCGCGACGGGCCGCCCGGAACCGGACAGGGCCGTGACATGATGGGTCAGATGCCGGACTGGCCTCAATCAGTGCAGGTAAAGCGTTGAACATCAAACGCGATGGAATTGGATAAGAGAACGGTTGTGAGCGGGCGCAAAGCAAGAACGGCGGCGAAATCGGCCGCGCAAACGGACGGAGCGGACGGCCGGGAAGACGGACAGGACGGTCCTCTTCTCGACATGACGGACGCCGCCGTCAAACGGATGATCAAGGCCGCCAAGCAGCGCGGCTACGTGACCTATGACGAGCTCAACAAGGTCATGCCATCCGATCAAGTTTCCTCCGAACAGATCGAAGACACCATGTCCATGCTCTCTGAGATGGGCATCAATGTGGTCGAGGCCGAGGACGTCGAGGAACAGGCCGAAAACGAAGACGGGGCCAAGGAACTGGCCGCGCGTGAGGAAACCGCGCCGGCGACCCCGCAAAAGGACGAACTCGACCGCACGGATGATCCGGTCCGCATGTATCTGCGCGAGATGGGCAGCGTCGAACTGCTGTCCCGCGAAGGCGAGATCGCCATCGCCAAACGGATCGAGGCCGGCCGCGAGACCATGATCGGGGCTCTGTGCGAAAGCCCGCTGACCTTCGAGGCCATCATCGTCTGGCGCGACGAGCTGAACGACGGCAAGATCCTGCTGCGCGACATCATCGATCTCGATGCCACCTATGGCGCGGGCCCTGACGGCGAGGGCAATACGGACAATACCAGCGATGGCGGCACGGACGCCACCAACGGGGCCAGCAATGGCAGCGGCAGCGGCAACGCTGAAGCGGCCAACGGGGCATCCGCCAATGGCGCTGGCGCCGCGAACGGCAATGGCGCTTCCGCGTCTTCCGACGGCGACGGATCGTCCGACACTGACGGCGACGCCGATGGGGATGGCGATGACGACAACTCCATGTCGCTGGCGGCCATGGAAGCGGCTCTGAAACCGTCCGTCCTCGAAACATTCGATGCCATCGCCACCGCCTATAAGAAGCTGCGCAAGCTTCAGGACGCGCTGGTCGATGCCGCGTTGCAGAACAAGACCCTGACGCCCCAGCAGGAAAAGCGCTACACCAAGCTCAAGACCGATATCGTGGATCTGGTGAAGAGCCTGAAGCTCAACAACAACCGGATCGATGCCCTGGTGGGCCAGCTTTACAACATCAACCGCAGGCTGATGAGCTTCGAAGGCAAGCTGCTGCGGCTGGCCGATACCTACGGCATTCCGCGTGAGGAGTATCTCAAGCAGTATTTCGGCAACGAGCTCGATCCCAACTGGATGCGCCGGGTCAGCCGCCTGAAAGGCAAGGGTTGGAAGGACTTCATTTCCGGCGAGCGGGACGAGATCCGCCAGATCCGCGCGGAAGTCCAGAAGGTCAGTCAGGAAACGGGCTTGGAGCTGTCCGAGTTCCGCCGCATCCTCCAGACCGTCCAGAAGGGCGAGCGCGAGGCGCGCCAGGCCAAGAAGGAAATGGTCGAGGCCAATCTGCGCCTGGTGATTTCCATCGCCAAGAAGTACACCAATCGCGGCCTGCAATTCCTGGATTTGATCCAGGAAGGCAATATCGGCCTGATGAAAGCGGTCGACAAATT
>CAZTCJ010000137.1:0-6964 GCA_964612085.1 uncultured Alphaproteobacteria bacterium | reverse complement strand
GTATTAGAACTCGATGATGGAGCGGGGCAGCGGCGTGCCCTCTTCGAGACCCAGGCGTTTGGCCAGCGATCCGGCGGCCACATTGCGCACCACCACTTCGATGGGGATGATCTCGGCCATGCGGATCAATTGTTCGCGCATGTTCAGCCGGCGGACGAAATGGGTCGGCACGCCGATCTGATTGAGCTGGTTCATCAGATATTCGGAAATGCGGTTGTTGAGCACGCCCTTGCCTTCGATGACCGCATGCTTCTCGGCATTGAAAGCGGTCGCATCGTCCTTGAAATGGGCGATCAGGGTGCCGGGCTCCGGCCCCTCGTAGAGAATTTTGGCCTTGCCTTCATAAACCATGCGGCGGCGGCTGTTCATCGTCGTGCTCCACTCGCTCGGGGCCCAAAGGCCCTCAGGCGGTTGTTAAATGCTTCAAAGTCCAACCCATGCCCTTGGCATATCAAGGGGCAGGGTCTGCAGAATTCACCCATAATGTGGCCTGTCTGAGAAGACGGCGCGATTTCGGCAGGGTCGCAGCCCTGTGGCGTGCATCTCCCCGTTTGGATGTCCCACAGATAGGAAATAAGGCTTCCAAATGCCAACACAAACTCTGCGGGACCGGTCCGGCGGGGCGCTGGGCCCTTGATTTCAATGGCTGAAAGGCCCGGATTCTGTTGATATCATACCGGCGGGGCGGTATCCCCATTCAGAGGCCAGGGATCCGATGCCGATCCGGCCCATAACCCCCGGCGCGCCATTCCGAATCGGCGCCTGAGAGACACGGAGACCCGGATGACGTCCTCTTTCGACGACCGCAAACGTGCGGCGGAAGCCAAATTCGCCCATGATGAAGAGCTGAAATTCAAGGCGCGGGCGCGGCGCAACAAGATGCTGGGCCTGTGGGCGGCAGATCATTTGGGTCTGTCGGGCGAGGCGGCCGAGGCCTATGCCCAGGACGTGCTGAAATCGGATTTGATCGAGCCGGGGGATGAGGATGTCTTCCAGAAGATCCGGGCGGATTTCGACGCCAAGGGCGTGGAGATCTCGGACCACCAAATTCGGCGCACCATGGAAGAGTTGCTGGTTCAGGCGACCGAGGACCTTGCCAGCCGGTAGCGCGGCCCGTCGGCGCCTGGCGCTGCCGGCATTTGTGGCCTTCATCCTGGCGGGCACCCCGGTCCTAGCCGAAGGCTGGGACCACTATGGCGGCGATGCGGGCGGTACCCGCTATACTCCCGCCGCTCAGATCACGACCGCCAATGTGGCGGCCCTTGAGACCGCCTGGACGGCGCGCACCGGCCACGCCCATGAGCCGGGCTTTGAGGAAAGCGCGTTCGAGGCGACGCCCATCCTGGTGGCGGGCAGTCTGGTCCTGTGCTCTCCCTTCAACACGATCATCGCCTTCGATCCGGGCACTGGCGCCGAGAAATGGCGTTTCGATCCGTCGGTGAGCCGCGACCAGGATCCGGCCAATCAATATGTCTGCCGTGGCGTCGCCTCCTGGCGGGATACCTCCGCGGCTGCCGCGCCGGCCTGCCGGACCCGGATTTTCATGGGTACGAACGATTCCCGCCTGATCGCCGTCGATGCGGAAACAGGTCGGCCTTGCGCCGGTTTCGGCGATACGGGGCAGGTGACCATCGATCCGGGCATGGATCTTCTGTGGCCCGGCGAATTCCAGATCACCTCGCCGCCAGTGGTGGTGGGCGATACGGTGATCGTTGGCTCGTCCATCTCCGACAATGCGCGGCTTGAGGCGCCGAACGGCGCGGTCCGGGCCTATGATGCGCGCAGCGGACGGTTGCGCTGGACCTTCGATCCCATTCCGCGCACGGACGACCACCCGGAACGGGATAGCTGGGAGATCGAAGGCACGCCGCGTCAGGGCCATGCCAATGCCTGGGCGCCCATGAGCGTGGACGAGGAGCGGGGGCTCGTGTTCGTGCCGACCTCGTCTCCGAGCCCCGACTTCTATGGCGGCGAGCGGCCTGGCGACAACCGCTATGCCAATTCCGTGGTGGCGCTCGATGCGGCAACGGGATCCGTGGTCTGGCATTTCCAGACCGTGCACCACGATGTCTGGGATTATGACGTGCCCGCCCAGCCTGGCCTTTACGAGGCTGCTTATGGCAGCGAGCCCGTGCCCGTGGTGGTGCAGGCGACCAAGATGGGCCTTGTCTTCGTGCTTGACCGTGAGACCGGCGAGCCGGTCATCCCTGTGGAAGAACGGCCGGTTCCTCAGTATGGAGCCGAAGGCGAGCAATTGTCGCCGACCCAGCCCTTTCCGGTGAAGCCACGTCCGCTGGTGCCGCCGCTCACCCTGCCGGACGATGCCTGGGGGATCAGCTTCTGGGACCGGGGCGCCTGCCGCAAGACGCTCGAAAAACTGCGCTATGAAGGGCTTTACACGCCCCCCGGCGTTCAGGGCACGCTGATCTATCCCTATACGGGCGGCGGGGCCAATTGGGGCGGCATGGCCTTCGATCCCGCCCGCCGCCTGGCCTTCGTCAACACCTCCCGCGCACCCCATGTGGTGCAGTTGATCCGCCCGGAACATTTCGACGAGATGCGTCATAACCATCCGGATCAGGAAATCTCCCCCCAGCGCGGTGCGCGCTTCGCCATGCGCCGCAATATGGTGTTCTCGCCCCTCGGTCTGCCGTGTACGCCCCCGCCCTGGGGCATGCTCCATGCCATCGATCTGGATACGGGCGATATCGTCTGGGAAACGCCGTTCGGCACCACGAAAGACATCGCCCCCCTCGGCGTCGAGATCGCCTATGGCACACCCAATCTGGGCGGGCCCATCGTGACGGCGGGCGGACTGCTCTTTATCGGCGCGGCCATGGACGATTTTTTGCGGGCGTATGATGTGGAGACGGGCGAGGAACTGTGGCGCGGCCGCCTGCCCGCGGGCGGTCAGGCCACGCCCATGTCTTATATGTGGGAAGGGCGGCAATATGTGGTGATCGCTGTCGGCGGCCATTCCCGCATGACCACGACGCTTGGCGATTACGTAGTGGCCTTCGCCTTGCCTCATCCATAGACAGTCCCCGGATCAACCCATGAGCACACAGAGCACCGGTTCTGCTGAAACCGTGTTTCTTTTTTCCTACGGCACGCTGCAATTGCCCAAGGTGCAGCAGGCCACATTCGGCCGCCTGCTGGACGGCCGGCCCGACAGTCTGCCCGGCTATGCTCTGGAGCCCGTCACCATCACCGATGCGGCCGTGATCGAGGCGAGCGGCCTCGATGTCCACACCATCGCCTGTCCGACCGGCGATCCGGCGGATCTCATTCCGGGGACCGTGTTCCGCATCACGCGCGCTGAACTGGAGGCGGCCGACGCCTATGAGGTGGGGGATTACGCGCGTATCGAGGCGGTTCTGGCGTCCGGCATCACGGCTTTTGTGTATGTCAACGCATTGCCATGACAGTAGGTGGCGCTAAGCTTTATTAAGCGGTGGGGCAGTTGAGGCTGAGGGGCGCGTCATGAGCAGCAGGACAGCGAAATCCGGGCGGATCACCATCGATGATCTGCTGTTCGACATTTTCGAGCTCAATCTCCAGGGCCTGCGCAGCATCGGCACCCTGTTCGTCAACCCGCGCGCTTATTATGAGGCGGCCGACGATCCCCGGTGGTTCGAGCGCTACACGCCGTCGATCCGCCTGTGGTTTTCCGTCATGGCGGTGCTGTTTTTCTTCCGGTTCATCTGGGCGGGTGAAGACACGCCCATCGTCGCCGCTTTCGCCGAACAGTTCGAGGCGGCGGGCGTGTTCCTGCCCGAAGGCATGACCTATCAGGACCTGGGGCTCGAAGTGGCGACCTGGACCTTCGCGGTCATGCCGTTCACGCTCCTGCTGCTGATGACCGTGCTGGCGTCGATCTATCCGTTTTGGGGCCAGAAAACGACGCTCGCCACACGCCAGCGCTATGTCTTCGCCACCAATACCCCAAGTTCCGTACTGACGGTTTTTTCCACCCTTGGTCTTGTCTTTCTCCCGCCCAGCCAGTTCCTGGTATACAGTTTCCTGTCTGCCTTTGTAACGCTGATGCTCGACGGGGTAACCGGCTATCGCGGAGCTTTCCGGGCTTTGTCCGGATTCGGACGGGTCTGGCGCGCCGCCCTGTTGTCGCTTTCCATCATGATCGCGACACTGCTTGCCAATTTCGCGGCTCAGATCGTGGGCGGCGCGGTCGTGGGCTATACCTATGCGAAGGCGCAAGCCGAGGCTGAGGCGGACGCTGAGGTCGCCCCTGACGAAGCGACGCCTTAAGCCCGTTCCAGCGGCTGGGTCAGGCAGTGGGGCCCGCCATGCCAGGCCCAAAGCTCCCGGGCGTGGAAGGTATCGACGGCGATGCCGTCTTCTTCGAGTGCCTGCTTTGTGTACGGATTGCCGGAATAGGCGATGACCCGGCCGGGCACGGCCTGCACCACATTGGTCGCCTGACGCCGCTGTTCCGGATAGGCCACGGTCATGAAGTGGTGGAAGACATCCTGGTCGCCTTCCGGCAACGGGCCGCCCGTATAGGTCAGGCGGTAGCGTTCCTTACGCAGATAATCCACGAGCTTCAGACCGTCGAGATCGTCCGCCTTGCCCGAGCCGCGCCGGTAAAGCGTCACCTTGCCGAACTCCTTGAGGATCTTCAGGGCGCTTTCCGCCTCCTTTTCCGACATTTTCGTCTCGGCCCGCGCGCCGCGAATGAAGCGCGCCAGGGGATTGTCCTCCGCGTGGTCCTTTTCCATGACCAAAGGCAGGACGAGCCCGTGCTTGGGCGCCACATGGGTGAAATAGGTGTCCAGATGTAGCAAGAGCACGCGCAGTTCCGGCGCCGGGCCGCTGTCCGACCAGCCGCGCTGGCGCATGTGGGTCACATCGACCGTCTGAACGGTCAGGATGTCCATGTTCAGCCGCCGGGCCAGCACCGGCGCGATGCGCGGGTCGGTCCGGTTGCCGACACCGAGAAACAGGGTGCGCTCGTCGACGACCATGGCGTCGCCGCCCTCGATGATCATGCCTTCCTCGACCGCGTCGAAAATGATGGGATAGTCCTCGAGAAGCGGGGAGTGCTGATAAAGATAGCGCAGCAGCATGTTTTCCCGGTGCCGCCGGGGCGACGCCGCATTGCACATGACGAGCCCCTGCGGTGTCATGAAGGCGGAATCCCGCGTCCACATGGTGGAGGTGCTGTCATTGGCGCTGTGGCGATAGCTGCCGTCCGGTCCGAGCCGGTAATGGGTGGACGGATCGCGGCCCAGCAGCATGGCGCCTGTGACCTTGGCCGGATCGGCGGCAAGGCGCGGGAAGGCCGCGTCCACCCACGCCGCGAAGACGCCGCTCGGGCGCGTCACTTCGATGGCGGCGTCAAGCGCGTCGGAGATTTCGATCAGCTCGGCCCCGGCGTCGCGCAACAGGGTCATCAAGGCGGCCTGTTGCTCGGCCGCGGCTTTTTCATCCGCTTCGGCATAGGGCAGCAGGCCTTCGTCCAGCTTGCCGATGGGCTGTTCGCCGTCGGTGATCGAATGGACGAGCACCTTACGCAGCGTGCCGATATCGGAAGTGAGAAACGGCGCTGAGGCCGGTTGCGCCTGCGCCGTGCCCGCCAAGCCGAATGCCGATGCCGCGCCTAGGGCCGCGCCCATTGCACACAGGTCGCGTCTGGTCACGTCTGCCATGATTGGAAGTCCCTCAATGATCGGTGTCAGGGTCCGGATTATTGAACCATCTGCATATACTGGCCCAGGCCGCCTTCGACCACTTCGTTCTGGGCTTCGTCCTCGAACTTGAAGAAGCCGATGAAGTTCACCTGAAACACCACATCGTCCGCAGACAGAAGGGCGTTCATAGGGATCACCCAGGTGAGCGTATTGCCTTGGCGGTCCGGTTCGACCTCGATGCCGTCGAGCATGACCGGCTCCACCCCTTCGATGATGCCGGGCAGGGTGACGGAGAAGGTATAGGTGCGTTCCTCGAAAAAGCCGAGCAGCACATCCGTGTCTTCGTCGTCATCGTCGGCGATCAGCCGGTGGGTGAAGGTCGCGCGGGTCGGCCCGAAGCCCCAGAGCATGCGGTCGCGCACGGTGACGTCCATTTCCTGATCGGCGAGCTTCAGGCTGTTGATGGAATCGAACTCCACAAACTGTTCGTGAACGAGCTTGCCGTCTTCCACATATTGGCGGACTTCCGTCTCGCCGTCGTCGGACTCGATCAGGGTCTCGAACTGCACTTCCTCGTCGAGAAGCTGTTCGGAGGTGATGGTCAGCAGGATCTCGCCCGCCCCCTTGCCGTCGATTTTCACCCGGTGCTCGATATCGAAGCAGGCGGTCAGAACGAACGCGCAGGCCAGCGCCAGAGCGGCCCGCAGCCCCTTGGTCGGTTTGAGAAAAGCCATTGGATCTACCCCCAGATCAACCAGCATTGGGCAAGACAATACCACATGTCGCGCCTGTGCGACTGTCAAAGGGCCAGGACCGGTTTGAAGGGGCGGGGCCGTCGTCTAGCCGACCTGCTTGGCGCGGGCGGCGGGGCCGAACACGCGGGCAAAGATCGTGTCCACATGGGCGGTGTGATAGCCGAGGTCGAACAGGGCGTCGAGATCGGACGGCGCCAGCCGGGCCGTCACCTCTTCATCCGCTTTCAGATGATCGAGGAAAGAGCCGCCCTGCTGCCAGACCGGCATGGCGTTGCGTTGGACGAGCCGGTAAGCGTCCTCGCGGGCGACGCCTTTCTGGGTCAGCGCCAGAAGCACGCGCTGGGAATGGACGAGCCCGCCCAGACGGTCCAGATTGGCTTTCATGCGCTCTGGGTAAACCAGCAGCTTCTCCATGACGCCCGCCAGCCGGTGAAGCGCGAAATCGAGCGTCACGGTGGCATCCGGGCCGATCATCCGTTCCACGCTGGAATGGGAGATGTCCCGTTCGTGCCAGAGGGCGACGTTCTCCATGGCCGGCGTCACCGCCGAGAGCACGAC
>CAZTCJ010000136.1:0-6977 GCA_964612085.1 uncultured Alphaproteobacteria bacterium | reverse complement strand
GGGATGATGCGCGACATGGTGCTGGGGCTCGAAGCGGTGCTGGCCGACGGCACGGTGCTGACCACGCTGAACCGTGTCCTGAAGAACAATGCGGGTTATGACCTGAAACAGCTTTTCATCGGCACCGAAGGCACGCTCGGCATCGTCACCCGCGCCGTTCTGCGCCTGCGGGAAAAACCCTTGAGCACATCGACGGCGCTGGTGGCGGCGGACAGTCTGGATCATGTGCGCGCGCTTTTGAAAAAGGCGGATGCCGGGTTCGGCGGCACCCTGAGCGCTTTCGAGGTCATGTGGAACGGCTTTTACCGCCTGGTCACGACGCCGCCCGCGCCCTCGCGCCCGGTGCTGGGCCAAAGCTATCCCTATTATGTGATCGTGGAGGCCATGGGCGGCGATCCGGAGCCGGATCTCGCCCGGTTCGAGGCCGTGCTCATGGGCTGCCTGAAAGACGGCCTGATCACCGATGCAGTGATCGCCAAGAGCGAGGCCGAACGGGATCAGATCTGGGCCATGCGCGACGATGTGGGCCAGGTGCTCCAGTTCGGGCATATTTTCACGTTCGACATCAGCATGCCGATCACCGAGATCGAACCTTATGTGGATCAGATCCGCGACAACCTCGCCGCTCAGTGGCCGGACTATCAGCATGTGGTGTTCGGCCATCTGGGCGACGGCAATATCCATGTGGTGGTGGGCGTGGGCGATGGCGGCGACAACACGCGCCGCTCGGTCGAGCACATCATTTACGGCGCGCTGGAAGGCCGCCAGGGTTCGGTCTCGGCGGAACATGGCATCGGGCTGGAGAAGAAGGATTTTCTCGACTGGACACGCAGCCGGGAAGAAGTGGAGGTGATGCGGCGCCTGAAGAAGGCACTCGATCCCCACGGCATCCTCAATCCCGGCAAGATCTTCGATTTGTGAGGCTGACGCTCAGTAGCCGGACCGCCTGGCCTTGAGAGACGCGCGGGCCTCCGCCACGGCGGTCTTGAATTCCGTATCTAAGTGACGGTTGACGCCGCCCAGACCCCGCACCACGGCCTCGGCCCAGGTCACGTAGTCTTCCTTGCGCTCCTGGGACCAGCCTTCCGGCGGGCTTGCCGCGATGGCGCGCAGGTTCGAGATCTTGTCCGCAAGCTTGATGAGCTTGGCCCGGTTCGAGCGGGTCGGCGCATGCTCGATCTGGAGGCGCTTGCGTTCCTCCTTGGGCAGGCTTTTGTCGTCGGTCACTTCCTGCACCAGCGCGGCGACGTCTTCGCCGAAATTCACCGACAATTCGTCATAGGTGGTTTGCGTGTCTTCCAGCGCGTCGTGGAGAAAAGCGGCCGCCACCAGGCTCGCATCGCGCCCGCCCGTGGCTTCCGCGACCAGATGGGCCACTTCCGCCAGGTGATTGATATAAGGCTCCGCCGCCTCGCCCTTACGCCGCTGGCCGGCATGGCGTTCGGCGGCAAAGGCCACGGCCTTGGTGAATTGCAGAATATTGGTCATGGCCCCCGTTTCCTGGCCTTAGGGTCCCTTCACCTGTCACTTTGGACATGAGTCTAGCATGCGGCAAGGCACGTTGCAGAGGCCAGGTCAGACGGGCGGCAGATCAGGGGCAGTAGCCCGCGAAAAGAACCGGGCCCTGGCGCGGTTCCTGGACCAGGACGGCGCAGCCCTCCTTGGGCGTTGAGACGGGCGCGTTAGCCGTGAAACTTTGCGCCCCGCCGCTCCAACGCCCGACCGCATCCACGCCGCGCACCACATGGGTGTTGGTCAGTGTGCGGCCATGGTTTTCGCCGCGCTCCACATCGGTGACCTGGGTTTTGAGAAAACGCACCAGCCAGACATCGGCGCCGCCGGTCCGCAAGGGGCCATCAAGGGCAATGGTGAGCGTGGCCCCGTCGCGGGTCATCGCCAGGCTGAACGCGTCCAAAGCCCCGGTCTGCCGGCCGATGTCACGCTCGATGCGCGCCCGCGCGAACCCCGGACGTTCCGTGCGCCCGCCGATCACCAGTTGCGGTGTGTAGACACCCCGTGTGCCGCGCAAACGCTCGTTGTAGTGGCGCTGACGTTCCGTGAAAGCCTGATCGGAAAACGGATCGCGCCACTTTCCGGCGCGCCCATGGACCAGATTGTCCCAATAATGAACATGCCATTCGAGCGCCACTACATCGCCCCGCGCGGATAACGCCCGCAGCAGTTTCTCGGCAGGCGGACAGGACGAACAGCTTTGGGAGGTAAACAACTCAAGCGCCACGGCGGGCCGCACCGCCTGTGCCCGCTCCACCGCCGGCGCCGGAGCGGCGGTACTGCCCGCGAAGACCGTCAAGGCAACGAGACCGGCCTTGAGAGCCGCTTTGACGATGGTCCGTAGTCCCCGGCCCCGTGGCTTGACCGAATCAGTCATGGCGTTTCCGTCCGCAAAATGTGTCCTGCGGCCAATATAAGATCCCGTCATGTGTTGCGGGGTCACGACATAGTCACATCGGCGGGAGGGGTTTTAAGCGCGGAAGGGGTAGCCCGGAAGCAGCACCCCAGACCGGCTCAAGCCCGCCAAATTACTGGACTTTAAGGCTTTCTGGCGTTTTCAACAGGGCCCCAGCAAGGGCGCAGACGGCGCGATCCAAGCAACTCCGGAGGGGTAAGACAGCAATTTGCGAGAACTTCTCTTGATTGATGATGGCAACCCCTTGTATTAACGGGCACCAGCAGGCGCCGATTTCTAAATTGGTTGGCCTGCAAATGTTTGCCGCGCGTTCGGCCGCGGTGCGTTAACCTCAACATGGGGGAACTCATGAAGAAAATTGCTATCGTTGCTGCACTCGGTGCCGCGGTTGCTCTGTCTGCTTGCGCTCGTCCGCCGTCGGATCTGGGCCTGGCTACCATCTGGACCGACTCCCAAGAGCCTTGGGCCGTCACGGAAGCCTCCGTTGCTTCCAAGCGCGGTGAAGCTTGCGGCGAGAACATCCTCGGCGTTGTCGCCACCGGCGATCACTCGATCGACGCCGCGAAGCGGAACGGCGGTATCACGCAAGTGACCAGCGTCGACAAGGACATCAGCAGCATCCTCGGCCTCTACGCCAAGGTCTGCACGGTCGTGCGCGGCAACTAATCCTGCTGCATTCGACGTGATTTCAGAACCGGCCCGGTTTCGATCGGGCCGGTTTTTTGTGTTTCCCCCGCCTGACGATCGTTTCCCCTCGCCTTCGAGAGCTTCGCCAGGGGCACAAGATGTCGCACTGGCCAGCGCGACCTTTTGCGTCATGTCGTTAGGGTTAGCGCGCTGAAGGGACGCGGCGCACAAAAGAAGGGAAGACGCATGAAGATCAAGGACCTGCCCGAATTCCGGAACAAGAAGGACCTGTTGAGCCGTCCGGAGGACACGCCTCTTCCCGAAGCCGTGAAGGCCATGGTGGACCGTCAGTATGGATCCGTCGTCGTCACCGACGCCAAGGGCAAGCTGACGGGTATTGTCACCGAGCGGGATCTCATGACCCGGGTGATCTATCCGGACCGCAATCCCCATACCTTGAAATTGAAAGACATCATGACCGAGAACGTCAAAACGGCGCTTCTCGACGATGAGGTGCTGGTCTGCCTGCGTCAGATGTCGAACAACCGGTTCCGCCACCTGCCCGTGGTCGACGACGGCGGCAATGTGGTCGGCATGATGTCCCAGGGGGATTTCGTGGCCTATACGTGGCCGGAACTGATGACCCGCGTGAAGGAAAACGCCGTGGCCACGGTGACCTCCAACTATCAGATCTTCCTGATCATCGGCGGCATCCTGGTCTATACCCTGGCCATGGTCGCCTTGCTGCGCATGTGACGGCCCACCGGGCCGCCCTTGCAGGACTGGCGGGCGTCAGAACAGCACGCCGTCGTCCGGAATGTCATCCGTGTCCGTCTTGCGTAAGGAGAAGGTATCGCCTTCGCCGAAGTCGAAGACCAGGTCCTTGCCGTCTTCGGATGCAAAGCCCAAAAGCTCCTGGAACGTGGCGATCTCCGTGTCGATGCCGGTGAAATCGAGCAGATCTTCCTCCGGATCGTAATCGCGGACCTCGACCCGCTCATCGCCGCTCGCGAAGACGAAAGTATCCTCGCCCTTGTCGCCGCGCAGCTCGTCCTCGCCCGAGCCGCCCGCGAGCCGGTCGTCGCCGTCGCCGCCGCGCACCCGGTCGTCGCCGGAACCCGCATCGATCGTATCGTCGCCGTCATCGCCGCGAATGCGGTCATCGCCCGGACCGCCGAAAATGGCGTCGTTGCCGTCATCGGCGCGGATCTTGTCGTCGCCCGCGCCGCCGTCGATGACATCGTCGCCCTCGCCGCCGCGGATCTTATCGTCGCCGTCCTCGCCGAGAATGACGTCGTCGCCCTCGTCACCGCTGAGCTTGTCGTCGCCCTCGCCGCCCAGAAGCGCGTCGTCGCCCTCGTCACCGTTGAGCTTGTCCTTGCCCGCGCCGCCGAACAGCACGTCGTCCCCGCCCCCGGCATTAGCCTTGTCGTTGCCGCCGCGTCCGTCGAACACTTGCGCCTTGTTATCGCGGGTCAGCTTATCCTTGCCGTCCGTTCCCTGATTAGTCACTTCACCGTCATCATTGACGATGGTGCTCTGGGCCGTGGCGCCGGTGATGCGCACCTCGCCCAGATCGGCGGTCGCATCGCCGAGCGCGATCTGGAACGGTTCGTCCTCTTCCACCGCGAAATCGCCATTGGCGATGATGTCGAGGGCGACCGCTTCGATGGAGGGCGCCAAGGTCACCGTGCCCGACGGCAACAGGCCGCCCTGGAAATCGAGGCCGGTCGCGCCCTGGAGACCGAGACCGGAAATACTGTAGGACACGGTCACTTGAGAATCGGTCTGGCCGCTGCGGCGGATAATGAAGGTATGCACCGTGTCCGTCAGATCCCCTTCGCCCTCGGGCGTGGTCTGGGTCTCCACCGTGATCAGCGCATCCTCGCCGTCGACGGTGACGGTCGCCGAGCCGGTTGCCGTCTCGTTCTCGTTGTCGGTGACTTGATAGGTGAAATTGTCCGTATCGGTCTCGAATTCGAGCAGATCGGCGAATTGTCCGTTGGGATCGTAAGTGAAATCCCCATTGGACTGGACCGTCAGGATCGCGCCTGACGGCAGGAAGATCGGCACGCCCGGCGTAACGCCCTCACCGTTGATACCCGTCAGAACAAACTCGCCATCGTCCGTATCGACGCCATTGCCATTATTCGCGAAGAGATTGCCGCTGACCGGCGAGTCTTCCTGCGTACTGATCTCGTCGGGCTGAAGATTGGGCGCGTCGTTGCCGTCGAGCAGCACGATGTCGAGGATGACCGGCGTGCGATCGCCCGTCTCGTCATTGACCGCCTGAATGGTCAGGGTGATGAACGGTTCGGTCTCGAAATCGAGATCGCCGCCATCGTTCACGGTGATGCCGCCCGATGCCGCATTGATGGTGAAGCCCGGCTCCTCATCGCCGTCGAGCGAAACATTGCCGCCTGCGATGACGTAGCTGACGCCGTCATCGGCCTCGCCCGACCCGATCACCGCATCGAGATTGCCGACAACGGTGCCGTTGGGGCTGTTTTCCGGCACGAAGATGGTGCCGTCGGGCACCACGGTGAATTGCGGCCGGGTATCGAACATTTCGAACACGGAAATACCGTCGTCGAAAAAGCCGCTGACGATCAGATAATGGGCGTTATCGATCTGAACGGTCTCGGAAACGAACGCCCCGTCGAGTTCGAAGGAGATGTCGTCGAAAATGACGCCCGGATTCAAAAGGGCGAGCGTACCGTTTGCTTCGATCCGGTAGGCCGTGAGCGCATCATCGACCGTGCCCGGAACGAACAGATAGTCCTGCCCGACAATGGTCGCGCTGCTGGGGATCGCCGCGCCGCGCAGAAACGAGATATCCGTATCGAATTCGGTTTCGACGAAACTCAGCGTGCCGTCGGTGCCGACGGAAAAGACGAGAACGCCATCGGTCCCGGTCTGGAGATCGCCCGTTATGTCCGTATAAGGCGCATAGAGATAGGTCGTGCCGCCGACTGTGACGGTCTCGAACCCGGAGCTATCGTCGATGCGTACGGGCGCGCCGATGCCGTCGGCGATTTCGCCGTCGGCCACGGAATCGGTTTCCGTCAGGGTGCCGTCCGCCCCCAGTTCGAAAACCGTAATGGCGTTGTCCACATGGGACGAGACAAAGACCAGGGTCTTGTCCCCCACCACCTCCGTATGGATGCCCGTGGCGCCGCCGAGACTGGAGGTCGGGGCAAAGACCGCATCGGCCAGCGTCAACGCGCCGGTCTGATCGACGGAGAACACGGTCACGCCGTCTTCCGTGGCGCCGGTGACGATCAGATAGGTGGTGCCGTCCACCTCGGCCGTGGCCACACCGGACGCGCCGCCCAGGGCCAGAACGCCGTCATCCGCGTCGCCATCGGCGACGGTCGCGACCGGCGTCAGGTTGCCGTCGAGATTGTCGCCATTGTCCGAGATCTGGAAGACCGAGACCGCATCATCGAGGCTGCGGGCCGCGAACAGAAAGGTGAAGCCGCCCACTTGCGCGATGGCGATATCGGACACGCCTTGCAGCAGACCCCCGGCCTCGTCGTCCACGCGCACGTCTTCCTGGGACAACTGCCCGGAGTCGTCGAGGCTGAAAACGGAGATCCCGCTGCCCTGGGTGCCGTTGAAGGCCGAGCCGAAGCCCGATGCATACAGATAAGTGGTGCCGTTGATCTGCACCGTTTCCAGGGCGGTCACGCCATCGAGCGTCAGAGCCGGCGTGTCCTGAACGCTTTGTACGAAAATACTGTCGAGGGCCATCCCACGCCCATCCTTTACGCTACTCTTGAACCCGCAGCCGCGCGAATGCGTGTGACGCACCTTTCTCGTCCGTATGGAAACGCGCCGTCAGACGCGTTTCCGGCTTCCTGGCCGGCCCACTCCCCCTCCCGACCACCCACAAGGGTACCCTGGATTGGGCGGTCGGGAG
>CAZTCJ010000135.1:0-7015 GCA_964612085.1 uncultured Alphaproteobacteria bacterium | reverse complement strand
ACGCCGCGCTGACGCGCTATCGGCGCGAGCATGTCGGCTTCGTCTTTCAGTTCTACAATCTGATGCCGAGCCTGACGGCGCGGGAGAATGTGGAGCTGGTGACCGAAATCGCCAGCCACCCCATGACCCCGGAAGAGGCGCTGGACGCGGTGGGCCTGAGCGCCCGGCTCGATCATTTCCCGGCGCAATTGTCCGGAGGCGAACAACAGCGGGTGGCCATTGCACGGGCCATCGCCAAACAGCCCGAAGTGCTGTTTTGCGACGAGCCGACGGGTGCACTCGACAGCGCCACGGGCCTTCTGGTCCTGAAGGCGCTCCAGGACATCAACCGGCGCTTCAATACGACCACCATCGTGATCACCCACGCCCGCTCGATCGCGGCCATGGCCAACCGGATTCTGTACTTCGCGGACGGACAGATCCGCGAGACCAAAATCAACGAGGCGCCCGCGAGCGCCGACGATATTACGTGGTAGGAGGCTCATGAACGCCATCATGGCGCTTCTGGCGCCGCTCGACCGCAAGATCCTGCGCGATCTGGCACGCACCTGGGGACAGGCGCTCGCCATCGGGCTCGTGATGGCCAGCGGCGTGTCGCTGTTCATTCTGTCGTCGGGCATGGTGCGCTCGCTCGATGAAAGCCGCCGCACCTATTATGAGCGCTACCGCTTCGCCGATGTCTTCGCGCCGGTGAAACGCGCGCCCGACCGGGTCATCGAAGACATCCAGGCGATCCCCGGGGTCAGCGTGGCGGAGGGCCGGGTGTCGGCCAGCATCCTGATCGATGTGGAAGGGGTTACCGAGCCGATCCGTGGGCGGGCGGTCTCGCTGCCCGATATCGGCGAGCCCGCGCTCAATCGCGTCTTCCTGCGCTCCGGCAGAATGCTGGAACCCCGGCGGGAAGATGAAATTCTGCTCTCGGAGAATTTCGCGGACGCCCATGGGCTCAAACCCGGCGATGTCCTGTCGGCTACCATGAACGGGGCCAAGCGGGAGTTCCGGATCGTCGGCATCGCCATGTCGCCGGAGTTCATCTACACGGTGGCGCCGGGCGAGATCGTGCCCGACGACCGGCTGTACGGCGTCGGCTGGCTGGGGCGCGAGGCGTTGGGGTTTGCCTTCGATCTCGACGGAGCCTTCAACAATGTGGTGCTGTCGCTCTCCAGAGGGGCCAACGAGACCGCCGTCATCCGCGCCCTCGACCGGATCCTGGAGCCTTATGGCGCGACCGGCGCCTATGGCCGGGACGATCAGCTCTCCCACAAATTCGTTTCCAGCGAACTCGATCAGTTGCGCACCATGGGCGCCATCTTGCCGCCGATTTTCCTGGGCGTTGCCGCCTTTCTTTTGAACGTGGTGATCGGCAGGCTGATCGAAATCGAACGGGATCAGATCGGCCTGTTGAAGGCCTTCGGCTACACGGATTGGTCGGTCATTTTCCATTACGGCAAATATGTTTTCGTGATCGCGGCCTTCGGCGCGGCGGTGGGCAGCGTGCTGGGCGCCTGGCTGGGGCGCTCGCTCGCCCTGCTGTATCTGGATTTCTTCAATTTTCCGGTGTTCGTCTTTCGGGCGGACCCGGACGTTTTCGCCACCGCCCTGGGCATTACCTTCGCGGCCATGGGTGTTGCCGTGTTCCTGTCGGTACGCCGCGCCGCCCGGCTCTCGCCCGCGGAAGCCATGCGCCCGCCCGCGCCGAAGGATTACAGCCGCGTGGGCTCGCCGCCCGGTTGGCTGAAGCGCCTGCTCGACCAGCCGAGCCGCATGGTCCTGCGCCGGATCCTGCGCGAGCCGGTGCGCTCTATGCTGTCGATCATCGGGGTGGGGGCGGCCACGGCGGTGCTCATCCTGGGCCGGTTCAATCTCGATGCGGTCGAAGCAATGATGGACATCAATTTCAACGTGGCCGACCGCTACGATCTGGCCGTGACATTCGTCGAACCACAGGCGGCGCGGACGATTTTCGAGATCCGCAGTGTTGACGGGGTGCTGGCCGCCGAACCCTATCGGGCGGTGCCGGTGGAGATGATCAATGGCGTGCGCCGCCATCAAGGGCTGATCACCGGGCTGACGCGGGACCCCGACCTGAGCCGTCCCCTGGATTCGGATTTGGCGGCGCTGCCCTTGCCCTTGTCCGGTCTGCTGGTCTCAAGCTCGCTCGCCGAGATCCTCGATCTCGCGCCGGGCGATGCGTTCACGGTCAAGGTCCAGGAAGGCCGTCAGCAGACGGTGCAATTGCCCGTTAGCGGCATCGCCGAGACCTATCTGGGTACGCCCGCTTACATGGAAATTCGCGCCCTCAACGAAGTGCTGGAAGAAGGGCACCGGATTTCTGGCGCCTATGTGACCGTCGATCCCGCCAGGCGCGATGAGGTCTATGCGCGGCTGAAGGACATGCCGGTGATCGCCGGCGTTCTGCTCAAGGATGAATCGAAACAGGCGCTGGAGGATCTGCTCGAACAGAATCTGGGCACCATGACCTTCATCACCATCATCTTTTCCAGCGTGATCGCCATCGGCGTGATTTACAATACGGCGCGCGTGGCGTTTTCGGAGCGGGCGCGGGAATTGGCGAGTCTGCGCGTCCTGGGCTTTTCCAAAGGGGAAACCGCCTTCGTGCTGCTGGGGGAACTGGCCGTGCTGGCCGTGATCGCCCTGCCGATCGGCTGCGGTCTCGGCTATTTGTTGTGTGCCTGGCTGGTGGATGCCTTCAGCAGCGATATCTATCGGCTGCCATTGGAGATTTCGGCGGCCAGTTACGGCAATGCCGTCCTGACCGTTAGTATTGCGTCGTTGATATCGGGCATTCTGGTGGTCCGGGATATCAATACGCTCGATCTTGTGGCGGTTCTCAAAACGCGGGAGTAGGATCCTGGGGATGAGGCAGAGATGAACAAGAAGACAGTACGCAGAATTATCACCGGCGTGGTGGGCGCGGGCCTGCTGCTTTTCCTGGTCTATGCGTTTTTGCCGAAACCTCTGCCTGCGGATATCGGCGAGGTGGCGCGCGGCCCCATGATCGTCACCGTGGACGAGGAGGCCAAGACCCGGATCCGGGAAATCTATGCGGTCTCGGCGCCGGTCTCGGGCAGGCTTTTGCGCATCGGCGCGGAGCCGGGCGATACGGTGAACGCAGGCCGGACCGTGCTCGCCACCATCCTGCCCAACGATCCCTCCTTCCTCGATATGCGCAGCCGCTCCCAGGCGGAAGCCGATGTGCGCAGCGCCGAAGCGGCTTTGAGCCTCGCCCAGGCCGATGTGGAGCGGGTCCGGGCCGAGCTTGATTTCGCACAAGCCGAACTCGCCCGGGCCCGGCAACTGCGGGAACGCGGCACGATTTCCGAGGCCGCGCTCGACCGGGCGGAACTGGCCGTGCGCTCTGCGCGGGCCTCGTTCAACACGGCCCAGGCGACCGTGCAGGTGCGCGAGGCCCAGCTTGAAAATGCCCGCGCCCGTCTTCTGAACCCGGAAGAAGCCGAAGAGCTGGGGGCGGATCAAGGCGGCGGCGTCATCACCGTGCGCGCGCCGGTCAACGGCGATGTGCTGCGTGTGCTTCAGAAAAGCGAGACCGTCGTGATCGCCGGCACGCCGCTCATCGAGATCGGCGATCCGCGTAATGATCTTGAGGTGGAAGTGGAGCTTTTGTCCACCGAGGCCGTGCTGGTCGAGCCCGGCCACCGGGTGATCATCGACGATTGGGGCGGGACCGAGCCGCTCACCGGCGAAGTGGAACGGATCGAGCCTTACGGCTTCACCAAGGTCTCCGCGCTCGGCGTCGAGGAGCAGCGGGTGCGCGTGATCATCCAGTTTCTGGACGGCCCGGAAGAGCGCCTGTCGCTGGCCCACGGTTTCCGGGTGGAAGCGCGCATCGTCGTTTGGGAGCGTGACGAGGTTCTCACCGTGCCCGCGAGTGCCCTTTTCAGGCAAGGCGAATCATGGGCAGTCTTTGCGGTGCGCGATGGGGTGGCCCGTCTCATTTCCCTTGAGATTGGCCAAAATAACGGAGCGGTTGCGGAGGTGCGCGCTGGCCTGGAGGCCGGGGATCGGGTCGTTCTTTATCCAAGCGACCGGATCCAAGACGGCATTCGGGTTGTCCAGCGCACGACGAGCGCCTCCTGACCGCAATTTAAAGCCCTCACGCGCCCCAAATGGTATTTCTGGGGGTGTCATGGCCAACAGCAATCGGCGCATCATCTACCGTTCGGCCGGCGGGCCGCGCGTCGTTCATATGATCGAGGAAGAGGCGCCCGAACCCGCGCCCGGTCATGTCCGCGTGAAGGTCGAGGCGGCAGGCATCGCCTTCGCCGATCTCGTCCAGCGCAACGGGCTTTATCCGGGCCAGCCGAAATTTCCCATGACGCCGGGGTACGACATCTGTGGGCGGATCGATGCGGTCGGCAAGGACGCAGGGAGGGCGCTCAAGAAAGGCCAGCGCGTGGCGGGCGTCACCGTGTTCGGAGGCTACGCGGATTATGTCTGCGTGGATCCGGCCTATCTTGTTCCCGTTTCGGACAATCTGGACGCGGCGCAAGTGGTGGCCCTGTGCCTCAATTATGTGACCGCGAGCCAGATGCTGCACCGCATGGCGGCCGTCGAGCCGGAGGACAAGATCCTGGTCCATGCGGCGGGCGGCGGCGTCGGCACGGCCCTGCTGGAGCTGGGCGCGCTTTACGACCTCACCATGTATGGCACCGTCTCCAAGGCCAAGATGGAGGTGGTCGAGGCTCTGGGCGGCATTCCGATCGATTACAAGCGCAAGGATTTCGTCAAGGAAGTCAGCCGGCTGAGCGATGGCAAAGGGGTGATGGCGGCGTTCGATGCCATTGGCGGCCGCCACGCCCTGCGCTCCCTGAAGGTTCTGGGCCAGGACGGGCGGCTGGTGCTTTACGGCATGACGCGGGGCTTTTCCGGCGGACGGCGGCGCACCTTTTCGCTCGCCTCCGATTATCTCTTTTCCTCGATCTCGCTGTTGGGCCTGTTCGCCAAGGGCCAGTCGGTCATGGGCTACAACATCCAGCGCCTGCGCGAGGACCGGCCCTCCTGGTACCGGGAAGACCTGACCCAGCTCGTGAGCCATCTGGAATCGGGCCGCCTGAAGCCGGTGATCGCGGCGCGCTATCCGCTGGAGAAGGCCAAGGAGGCCCAGGCCGCCTTCACCAAGGCCAAGACGGCGGGCAAGACCGTGCTCCTTTGCGGCGAGGAGGGGGCAGCAGCGGCAGCGCAATAATCCGCCGGCCAACCAACCGGCGCTTATGGGGCGCAGGGCTTGTGATGCCGCGCTGCCCGCGCTAAAGATCGCCTCCCTGAGTTCACGCATGTCCGGGAGGTCCCCATGGCCGATGCAGCCGCCAAGGGAAAAGGCAAAGCGAAGAAAACCGCGATCACGCCCACACGGGGTGAGAACTACGCGGAATGGTATCAGCAAGTGGTGCGCGGAGCCGATATGGCCGAAACCGCGCCGGTGCGCGGCTGCATGGTCATCAAGCCGTGGGGCTATGCCTTGTGGGAGAATGTGCAAAGCGTATTCGACCGGCGCTTCAAGGAAACGGGCCATGAGAACGCTTATTTTCCTTTGCTGATCCCGCTGCGCTTCATCGAGAAGGAAGCCGCGCATGTTGAGGGCTTCGCCAAGGAAATGGCGGTGGTCACCCATCACCGGCTGGAGGCACAGGACGGCAAGCTGATCCCTGCCGCCCCTCTCGAAGAGCCGTTGATCATCCGGCCCACCTCTGAGACCATTATCGGCGAGTCCTTCGCCAACTGGATCCGCAGCTACCGGGATCTCCCTGTGCTGATCAATCAGTGGGCGAATGTCATGCGCTGGGAAATGCGCACGCGGCTCTTTCTGCGCACCTCGGAATTTCTGTGGCAAGAGGGCCATACGGCCCACGCCACGGAAGCGGAGGCGCGCGATGAGACGCTGCAAATGCTTGAGGTCTATCGCGAGGTGGTCGAGGAGCATATGGCCGTGCCCGTGATCAAGGGCGAGAAAAGCGAGAGCGAGCGTTTTCCGGGGGCGGACAATACCTATTGCATCGAGGCGCTGATGCAGGACGGCAAGGCCCTGCAATGCGGCACCTCCCACTTCCTGGGTCAGAATTTCTCGAAAGCCGCCAATATCCGCTACCAAGACGAGGATGGCGAGTGGAAGCATCCCTTCACCACGTCCTGGGGCGTGTCCACGCGCCTGATCGGCGCGCTGATCATGACCCATTCGGACGATGACGGCTTGCGCCTGCCGCCCCGCATCGCGCCGCGCCAGGTGGTGATCCTGCCCATCATCCGGGAAGAAGGCGACCGGGAAGCGGTGCTCGACTATGCCAATAAGCTCGCGGGCGAGATCGACCGGCACACCTATGACGGGGCGCCGATCCGTATCAAGATCGATTCCCGCGACATGGCCGCGCCCGAGAAGAAGTGGGAATGGATCCGCAAGGGCGTGCCGGTGATGTTGGAAGTGGGCCCCCGCGATATCGCAGAGGGCAAGGCCGCGCTCATGCGCCGGGACCGGCTGGAAGATAAGAAGGCATTCCTGACGCTTGAGGAGATCGCCACGCGGATGCCGGACATTCTGGGCGAAATTCAGCAAGGTCTGTTCGACGAGGCGTTGGCCTATCAGAAGGCCCGTACCCGGACGGATATCGAAACCTTCGAGGATTTCGCCGCCCATTTCGGCAAGAAGGGCGAGGAGACGGGCTTTTCAGGCACCATCGGTTTCGTGCGCGCGCCCTGGTGCGAGGATCCGGCCTCCGAGGCCAAGCTCGACGCGCTGGGCGTGACCATCCGCTGTATCCCGTTCGATCAGCCCAAGAGCCTGGGTCCGTGCGTGCTGACCGGCGGCGAAGCCAAGGTCGAAGCGCTCTTCGCGAAGGCGTATTAGGGCCTGTTGACACTTAGCACGCCGGCTCTGGTTCGAGACCGAAATCGCCGCTCGCCAGGAGAAAAGCGCAAGACAGTGCAGGCACTTTCGAGCATTTTCGACGGTGAAGACCGTTCCGGGCGCAGCCCGGCAAAA
>CAZTCJ010000134.1:0-7324 GCA_964612085.1 uncultured Alphaproteobacteria bacterium | reverse complement strand
TGGTCCGGGCGGCCGGACTTGAACCGGCACAGTGTTACCACCGAGGGATTTTAAGTCCCTTGCGTCTACCAATTCCGCCACGCCCGGATCGCGTGTCTGGGAAGTGACTCCCCGGAAAGGAAGCAAGCCATAGCATAGGCGGCGGGCGGGCCAAATCCCTTCCCCCACTCCTTCTCCCCCAATTCTTCCCCTTCACGGCAAACGAAAAAGGCGGCGCCCCCGCGCCGCCTTTCACGCCTCTCGCCGAGCGAACGGCTTTTGGAAACCGGGATCAGTTCACCTTGCCTTGCCAGACCGGCCAGCAGGTGGTGCGGCCCTCGTCATTGAGCTTGCCGAGCACCTCGATCTGGGCGACGCGTCCGTTTTCCCCGTCATGGGTCATGGTGAAATCGTCCGCGCCCGTGCACCACACATAGAACTGATGGGTGCCGGCCTGCTTATGGGCGTCCTGGCTCGAATCGAGCGCATGAGCGCCCGCCGTCAGAGCCAAACTCAGAGCGCCCGCGGCCACGCCGGCGCCCACTGCTTTACCTATCCCGCCTGTCATGATGATACGCATCACTGGTACTCCCACTCTCGCGTTGATACGCGGCTTGCGTGTCGGCGGCCCTTTGGACCGGTGAGAGATCCCGGAAATCCCTTGACCTCACCACCAGGGGCACGGACCGGCCCACGCGCAAACCGCTGATTGCTGCCTCAGCCTCGCGCGGGGTTCAGGTAACCATCTCAAAGGTTGCCAAAGGGTTGACCGGGGATTGATTCACGGACAGGAAGCGGCGGAAGGACCGGGATCGGGGGACCGTCAGGCGCGCGGGCCTGCCCCTCGTTCCGTTTCGCGGTTTTGATCAAGGCGTGGGGCGGGGTTTCTGATTGACCCCGGCCCGCCAAACCTAGCCGCAGGGCGCATGGAACGGACGCGAAAGGCGCGCCTCACTCCTCAGAAATCTCCATGGGCTCCTGGCCGAGCGCGCGGACGACCTGGCAGACCAGATCCACCGTTTCGCCGAGTTGCGCATCGTCGGTCGAGCGCATGACCAGCGAGACCCCCACCCGCCCCTGGCGGAAGAACGGATAAGAGCCGATCTTGACCTCCGGATAGCGCTCCTGGATCGCGCCCAAAGGTTCCGCGATATGACCTTCCGTCAGGAAGGCCGCGATGGTCCTTGTGCGGACGGGCGCGCCGCCGACGATGCGGTCGGCGAGCCCTTCGATCATGGCCTTGGCCACGATGGGAATGCCTGCCAGCACAAAGACATTTTCCATCTGAAAGCCTGGGGCCTTGGAAATGGGATTGTCGATCAGCGTGCCCCCGAACGGGATCCGCGCCATGCGCTTGCGGGCCTCGGTGAACTCGTCCGGGGTCTCATATTGCACGGCCATGATGCGCAAGGCCTCAGGGTGGTAATCGATCCCCACACCGAAGGCCTTGGCGATGGAGTCCGCCGTGATGTCATCATGCGTCGGACCGATGCCGCCGGTGGTGAAGACATAGTCATAGGCTGTGCGCAGGGCGTTGACGGCGGCGACGATGCGGTCCTCGTCGTCGGGCACCACCCGCACCTCGCTTAAAGACACGCCCAGCTCATTCAGATAGAGCGCGATCATCTGGATATTCGCGTCCTGGGTGCGACCGGACAGGATCTCATCGCCGATGACGAGAATGGCGCCGGTGACGGTGCGGGTTTGGTCAGGCATGGTGCGTTCTCCCTCGAACCACCATATAAGACACTTCTCGGAAACGCCCGCAAAAGCGGGTTTCCGGATGCCTGGCCAGCCCACTCCCCCTTCCCGACCACCCCAAGGGTATCCTGACTGGGAGGTCGGGAGGGGGAGCGGGCCGGTGGTGCCATTCTCGAAAAAAGAAACCCATTTCATGAAATTGCCCGCTCCCCTGCATCGCGGCCGTCTGGTCCAGCGCTACAAACGGTTTCTCGCCGATGTGACGCTCGACAGCGGCGAGACCGTCACCGCCCATTGCCCCAATCCCGGCTCCATGTGGGGCCTGAAGGATCCGGGCCTGACCGTCTGGCTGTCGAAAAGCGACGACCCCAAGCGCAAGCTCGCCCATACGCTGGAGCTGATGGAGGCCGACGGCACGCTGGTCGGCATCCACACGGGCAAGCCCAACAAGCTCGCCGAGGAAGCGGTGCTGGCGGGCGTGATCCCGGAGCTGGCGGGCTATGGGAGCGTGCGGCGGGAAGTGAAATACGGCCAGTCGAGCCGGATCGATCTGCTCCTGGAAGACGGCCCGGACGGGCGGCCCGCTTATGTGGAAGTAAAAAATGTTCACATGCGCAGGCAGCCGGGCCTGGCCGAGTTTCCCGACAGTGTGACGGCGCGCGGGGCAAAGCATCTGGGCGAACTCGCGCAGATGGTGCAAACCGGTGCACGCGCCGTTATGCTCTATGTGGTTCAACGGGCCGATTGCGATCGCCTGCGGTTCGCCGAGGACATCGATCCGGCTTATGCGCGGGCCTTCCGAGACGCGTCGGCGGCGGGCGTCGAGGCGTATGTATATGGCTGCACGATCACGGAAGAGGAGATCGTGGTGGCCCGGCCTTTGACCCTCGAGGCCCCGTAAAGCGTTAAGAGCGGCTGGCCAGGCGGCCGAACCGAAGAAAGAGTGGAGTCGAAGAATGATGAGCTATGTGGACGCCTCGGATATCGGCGAACGCCGCAGCGGTATGGTTAAGCTCTATGCGCCAGAGGATTTCGAGGGCATGCGCAAGGCGGGCCAGTTGGCCGCGTCCTGCCTCGACATGATCGCCGACAACGTCAAGCCCGGTGTCACCACCGAGGCGCTCGACACGCTGGCTTACGAGTTCATTCTCGACCATGGTGCGATCCCCGCCCCGCTCCATTACCGGGGCTATCCGAAAACGATCTGCACCTCGTTCAACCACGTGGTCTGTCACGGCATTCCGGGCGACCGGGAAATCATGCCGGACGACATGCTGAATATTGACGTGACCGTGATCCTCGACGGCTGGCACGGGGACTCAAGCCGCATGTATGGCGGCGGCGCGCTCAAGAAAAAAGCCGAGCGCCTGATCGACATTACGTACGAGTCCCTGATGCGCGCCATTGCCGTGGTGAAGCCCGGGGCGACGCTGGGCGATATCGGCCATGCGATTCAGACCTATGCGGAAGGCGAGCGATGCTCCGTGGTCCGCGATTTCTGCGGTCATGGGCTGGGCCGCCGCTTCCACGAAGCGCCCAATGTGGTCCATTACGGCCAGGCGGGCCGTGGCCTTGCCTTGAAGGAAGGCATGTTCTTCACCATCGAACCCATGATCAATCTGGGTAAGGTGCATGTGAAAGTGCTCAAAGACGGCTGGACGGCGGTGACGCGGGACAAGTCGCTCTCGGCGCAGTTCGAGCATTCCATTGGCGTCACGGCGACGGGCGCGGAAATCTTCACCCTCTCCCCGCGCGGCCTGCATAAGCCGACAGCGGAGGTTCAGCCCGATATCCCGGCGGCGCTTCACCGCGCGGGCTAAGACCGGCACCAAGGGGTTGGGGGATGCTGAAGCGCTGGAAAGACCGGAAAAAAGACAAGGACATCAGCTACCCGAAAGGCAACCGGTTCGGGCCGAAGGTCTTTGCCAGGGAGGGCGGTTTTTACGAGACGCCCACGGAGTATAAGCCCCATTATCACGGTCACCGGGACCGCTTGCGCGAGCGCTTCCTGAGCGCCGGCATCGAGGCCCTTCAGGACTATGAGCTTCTGGAACTGATCCTGTTCCGCGCCATCCCCCGCCGGGACGTCAAGCCGCTCGCCAAGCGCCTTCTGGAAAAATTCGGCTCCGTGGGGGAAGTCCTGGGCGCCGATCCCGACCGCCTGCTGGAAGTGCGCGGCGTCGGCGAGGCCACCATGACCGAGCTGAAGCTCGTTCACGCCGCCGCCTTGAAGCTGCTCCAGGATCAGGTGATGGAAAGGCCCGTGATCTCCTCCTGGTCGCAGCTCACCGAATACGTCCGTGTGCGCCTGGGCACGGAAAAGGTGGAACAGTTCCGCATCCTGTTCCTCGACAATCAGAACAATCTCATCGCGGATGAAATGCAGCAGCGCGGCACTGTCAACCACACGCCGGTCTATCCTCGGGAAGTGATCCGCCGCGCCCTCGATCTGTCCGCCAGCGCCATCATCCTGGTGCACAACCACCCGTCTGGCGATCCCCGTCCGTCCAAGGACGACATCGCCATGACCAAGCGCATCGTCGAGGCGGGCAACACTATGGCGATCCGGGTACACGACCATCTGATCGTCGGCAAATCCACGGTCACCAGCCTGCGCGCCGAAGGCCTTATGTAACCCCGGTTACAGGCCCTTGGCGTGACAGCACGCCGCCGACAAGCCATCATGGCCCTAAAAGCGCATAAAAATCATCACCACCGTTCATGAAGGGGAAACGCCATGCTGCGCGGGATTATCGGCCTTGTTGCCGGGCTTATTGTAGGCGTGCTGGTCACCGGCGCTGTTCAGGCCATCGGCCATCTGCTGTTTCCGCCGCCGCCGGGCCTCGATCTGAGCACGCCGGAAGCCATCGCCGAGAATATGGGCCAGATCCCGATCGCCGCGAAGATCGCCGTGGTCGTAGCCTGGACCGTCGGGGTGTTTTTAGGCGCGACGACCGCGATCTGGATCGGCAGGGCGATATGGCCCGGGCTGATCGTCGCCGCGGTTTTGCTGGCCTTCACGCTCTATACGCTGTTCGCGTTCCCCCATCCGCTGTGGATGATGATCGCGCCCTTCGTGCTGACGCCCATCGCCACGTTTCTCGCGGCGCGCATCGTGCCGCCTCCGCCGCCCGACCTGATGCCCGGCCAGGGGGAGGAGGCATAACCGCCACACCCCGCCGCCATTGTCGAAATCGCCTCTGGGCGCAGTACACACTTGCGCTATGTGCCTGCGTAGAGTCAGAGACAGACAACGGGGCCACCCATGCCGGAATATGTAATTGCTTATCTCGCCACGGTTGTGCCGTTTCTGATCATCGACATCGTCTGGCTGAAATATGTGGCCGGTCCGTTCTTCGCCAAGCATATCCGCCATCTGATGGCGCCGAAGGTCAATGTCGGCGCCGCCATGGCGTTTTATCTGCTTTACGTGGTCGGCATCGTGTTCTTTTCCGTGATGCCGGCCCTGGCGGACGGCTCCTGGCAGACGGCAGCGATCAACGGCGCCATGCTCGGTCTGATCGCTTACGGCACGTTCGACATGACCAACTATGCCAGCTTGCGCGACTACCCATTCGTCCTGGTGGCCGTCGATGTACCCTGGGGCACTGTCTTGACCGCCGCCTCGGGCGTCGCGGGATATCTCATCGCCGCCCAGTTCATCTGACACGGTCGCCCGTGAGAAACCGGCGCGTCTTTGATAGGATCCCTCTGTCTGCGGACAAGCAGGATCTTTCATAAGGGCGAGCCATGACCTCAGCGCTGCACCAGGAACCGCCAAGCCGCGCCGAAGGCACGATTTATACCGAACCGTGCCGGGAAGGCGTGATCCGGGGCATCGCGCCTTGTCCAGAAGCCGCGCGCGCGTCCGGCTTCTGGGTGCTCGCCGCCACCATTCTGGGCTCGGCCATGGCCTTTATCGACGGCACCGTGGTCAATGTGGCATTGCCCATCATCCAAAAGGACCTGCAAGCGAGCGCCGCCGACCTGCAATGGATCGTGGAAAGCTACGCTCTGTTCCTGGCGGCCCTGCTGCTCGTGGGCGGCGCCATGGGCGATCATTTCGGACGCAAGCGGGTCTATGTCTGGGGTATCGCCCTGTTCGCCGCCGCCTCATTATGGTGCGGGCTTGCGGGCTCGACGGCGGAGCTGATCGTCGCCCGCGCGGTCAAGGGCGTCGGCGCGGCGCTGCTGGTGCCGGGCAGCCTGGCGCTCATTGGCGCGAATTTCACGGCGGACAAACGGGGGGCCGCCATCGGCACCTGGTCGGCGGCCACCGCCATCACCATGGCCTTCGGCCCGGTCCTAGGCGGCTGGCTCGCGGAAAACGTCAGTTGGCGGTGGATTTTCTATCTCAATCTGCCCATCGCGGTTCTGGTGATCGTCATTACCCAGCGCTTCGTGCCGGAAAGCCGCAATGAGTCCGATACCCAGCCCCTTGACTGGTGGGGCGCGGGTTTAAGCGTGATCGGGCTCGGCGGGGTCGTCTTAGGGTTGATCGAAGCGGGCCGGTTCGGTCTCACCCATCCGCTGGTCCTGGGGTCCCTGGCGGCGGGGCTTGCAGGGCTCGGCCTGTTCGCCCGCCATGAAATGCGCGCGCGCAATGCCATGATGCCGCCCGCCCTCTTCCGCTCCCGGACATTCTCCGGCGCCAACGCCATGACCCTGATGATCTATTTCGCCCTCGGCGGCGCCCTGTTCTTTCTGCCGCTGAAGCTCATCCAGGTGGACGGCTATACGGCGACGGCGGCAGCGGCGGCCTTTCTGCCCTTTGTGGTGATCATGGCCCTGCTGTCGCGCTTTTCCGGCCAGATCACTGACCGGCTGGGCCCGCGCGTGCCCCTGACCGCCGGACCCGTCATCACGGCGGCAGGCTTCGGCCTGCTCGCATTGCTGAGCGGTGAGCCCGAATACTGGCGCGGCACCTTCCCGGCCATCGTGATGATGGGCGCAGGCATGGTGCTGACCGTCGCGCCGCTGACCACCGCCGTCATGACCAGCGTGGAGGAAAACCGCACCGGCACCGCCTCGGGCATCAACAATGCGGTCTCGCGCATCGCGGCGCTTCTGGCCATCGCGGGCTTCGGCCTGATTTTTGTGGAAACCGCCTGGGCGGACCTGCAAACCCGCCTCGCCCTGGTGCTGCCGCCGGAGGCGCTCGGGCCCGCGCAGGAGATCCGGCAGGTGTTCGGGGCGCTGGAGATCCCGCCCGCGCTCGAGGCCGCCCATGGCGAGGCGATCCGGGCCCAGGGACGCCTGGCCTTTGCCCATGCGTATGACCGTGTTATGGCCTTGGCCGCGCTGGTCACCATACTGGCGGCTCTCATCGCCTGGACGATGATCGAACCGCGTCAGAAACCCTCGACCGACTAGCGCTCCGCATACTTACGGAGACAAGACATGATCCCCCGTTATTCCCGCCCCGAGATGGTCGCCATCTGGGAGCCTGAGTCGAAATTCCGCATCTGGTTCGAGATCGAGGCCCATGCCTGCGACGCCCAGGCCGAGCTGGGCGTGATCCCCAAGGAGGCCGCCAAAGCCGTCTGGGACCGCGGCGCTTTCGAAGTGGAGCGTATCGACGCCATCGAGCGGGAAGTGAAGCACGATGTCATCGCCTTCCTGACCAATCTGGCGGAGCATGTGG
>CAZTCJ010000133.1:0-7448 GCA_964612085.1 uncultured Alphaproteobacteria bacterium | reverse complement strand
TCAGGTTGATCTCCAGCAGGTCATCCCGGCTCATGCCCGGCTTGCGCGGCACACCCGCCGTCACGATCACCACATCGGCGCCCGCGATATCCTTGTAGTCCTGGGTGCCCGACATGGCGGAGTCGAAGCCGTCCACCGGCGAGGACTGTTCCAGATCGAGCGCCTTGCCTTCGGGAACGCCTTCCGCGATGTCGAACAGGACCACGTCGCCGAGCTGCTTCAGACCGGCCAGATGGGCCAAAGTGCCGCCGATCTGACCGGCTCCGATAAGGGCAATCTTGTTGCGCGCCATGATGGATCTCCTGGAATGTTTTGCAACGAATGCGGCAAAGGCACCGCGAACGGGCTCATGTTTGGGGGTCTGGTAGCCCGAAAAGACTGGCCCCGCAAGCGGAGCGAGGCGTTTCGGCACGCAAGTTGAAGTGACTCGGGGGCCTCTTTGGGATATGGTTTATAGGCTTTTAAGCGCAGGGGGTCTGAAACCGGTCCAAACGGCGGTTATGTGGTTGGACGGGTTGAGTTTTGGGGTGGGGTCGGCCGGCGGCCGTGAAGAACAACAAACCGGCATATGCGCGAAAGCGCCCCCTCATTCGCGTTCGTATGGTGTTGGGCCCTGTTTTTGGCCCGATGGCTCGGACCGCTTGAACCGTCGCTCAGGTTGACGCGCAACTTGAGGGAAAACGACAAGGGACGCATGTCGGTATGACGCATCAAATGCTGCAGGATGGCCAGACCCGCACCATTCCGTCTGATCGTGGAGCGGAACGCACCGGATTGGCGCCAAAGCGCCGGCGGTCGAAAGTCGCGGTGGCTGCGGTCCTGTCTGGCGCCCTCATGACCGGCGGCTGCTCGACGGTGGTGGCCGGGGCCATGACCCTGGGCGACGTGTCCAATGTTGCCGGCATGGTGTCCACCCTGGTGACGGGGAAGGGCATTCCGGAACACTTGATCTCTTACATGACCGGCAAGGACTGCCGCTTCACCGAGGGCCTGTTCCGCAAGGACCGCAAGATCTGCGAGGACATGGACTCTCCGGCCCGGGACAAGGATTTCAAGGGCGTGATCGTCATGCTCTTCCCGCCGGACCCCAATATCCCGACCCCGTCCACCATGTACGCCCAGAATGTGGACCCGGACACGCTTTCCACCCTGCTTGACGCCAACAGCGCGCCGCGCCCGTCCCTGGTGCGTCATGTGCGCCATGCGGGCGATGGCCGGCGCGGTCCCATGCTTCCGCACGGCGAGCCGGAAACGGTGCCCGATATCGGCCTGACCATCGCCAGCGTCGAGGACGACACTGTCAAAGTCGCGCAAGTGGACGCCGACGATATCAGCCTGAGCCGCACCCAGCGCCGCCGCCCGGACAGCCTCGAGGTATCGCAGCCTCAAGAGGCCGTTCTGCCGGACGATGCCGAGCTGATCGATGTGAGAGCGATCCTCACGGATGTTCAGCCCAGCATGACCCGCACCCGGTGGCGCCGGGGCCGCAACTGGGTCATCGCCGAGGCGCAAGGCCGGGGGCCCCATGCCTCGCTCCTGACTCGGAAGATCGGCACGGTCACCGACGGCACCGGCGAGCGGTCCGCGCTTTACGCGGGCGATCTCCTGGCGGGCGCCTGGTCGCCCGAGGGCCGCGACGAGCCCGGCGCAACGGTGCTTGCGAGCAGCGGACCGCAGGCGGCGGACAAGCCGCAGGTCGAATATACGCAAGGCAATCAGGCCGTGCGGATTTCCTTCGCCGTTGACGCGGACTAAGAAACTTCTGTCCGATTGGCCGGTGCTAAGTGGACGATTTAGCGTGCGCCATATAGTCCGCTGACTGCATTTCCATGAGCCGCGACGCCGTGCGGGCGAACTCGAACGAGCCGTCCCCTTCCGTATAAAGCCGGTCCGGCTCGGCATCGGCCGAGACCACCAGCGACACCCGATGCTCGTAAAGCGTATCGATCAGGGTAATGAAGCGCCGCGCTTCGTTGCGCTTTTCCGGACCCAGCGCCGGAATGCGGTCCACAAACACCGTATGGAACCGTTCCGCCAGGCTCAGATAATCGGCCGCGCCAAGCGGCTGCTCGCACAGATCCGCGAAACTGAACCGCGCCGCCCCCCGGGCCGCTTCCGGCACCGGCAGCCGGCGGCCCTGCACTTCCACTTCGCACGGCGTGCCCTTCGCCGTTTTGGTGAGCGCGCGCCAGGCCGCGTCCATCGCGGTATCGGCCTCAGGCCCCAAAGGCGTGTAATAGACCTTTTGACCGCGCACGCTGCCCAAGCGGTAATCGGTACGCGCATCCAACTGGTGCAAATCCATTTCCTTACGGATCAGGTCGATGAAAGGTAGAAACAGTTCGCGGTTGATGCCGTCCGCATACAAATTTTGGGGCGCGCGGTTCGAGGTGCAGACCATGACGACCCCATGGCTGAACAAGGCTTCGAACAGGCGGCCCAGGATCATGGCATCCGCCACATCCGTCACCTGAAGCTCATCGAAACACAGAAGCGTCGCGCTGTCGGCCACGGTCTTGGCGACGGGCGGAATGGGATCGTTGGGGTTCTTGCCGTTGAGGCCCAGTTCCCTCAACCGTCTGCGGCGTTCCTCCGACGGCAGATCGCGGAAGGCGCGCATGGCGGCATGGATTTCCTGCATGAAGGCATGGAAATGAACCCGGCGCTTGCGCTCCAGCGGCGCGGTCTCATAGAACAGGTCCATCAACATGGACTTGCCGCGCCCCACATCGCCGCACAGATAAACCCCGCGCGGGCCGTCCGCCTGCGGACTGCCGGAGCCGAAAAATCCGAACAATCCCGACAGCAGGCCGCCGCTGGAGGGCTCGTAGTCCCGCAATTTCTTGTGCAGGCGCTCCAGGAGTTCGACAGCCCGCTCCTGCGCCGGATCATAGGCGATCTCACGGGCGGCCAGGCGTGAGCGGTAGAGTTCCATCGGCCCTCCTTCGCACACCGGCCCGTTCTCCGTCTGATTGCTGACGGGGCCACCGGCAAAGCCTAATGCCCGTTCGTCCGACATGGCCCTTTATTACTTCATGGTGGGGATATTGAAATCGGAGCCGCTGCGCACGCCCGTGGGCCAGCGCGCTGTGACGGTCTTGATCCGCGTGAAGAACCGCACGCCTTCCGTACCGTGCTGATTGACATCGCCGAACGCCGAGCGCTTCCAGCCGCCGAAGGTATGATAGGCGACCGGCACCGGGATCGGCACATTGATGCCGACCATGCCGACCTCGACCTGGGAGGCGAATTCACGCGCGGCATCCCCGTCGCGGGTATAGATGGCAACGCCGTTGCCGTATTGATGCTCGGTCGGCAGGGCAATCGCCTCGTCGAAAGACTGGGCCCGGATGATCTGGAGCACGGGGCCGAAAATCTCATCCTGGTAGGACTGCATATCGGCGCGCACATGATCGAACAAACAGCCGCCCATGAAAAAACCGTCTTCGTATCCTTGGAGCGAAAAGCCCCGGCCATCGACCACAAGCTCGGCGCCTTCACGCACGCCCATATCCACATAATCGAGCACCCGCTGGCGATGGGCCGCCGTGACCAGGGGGCCGAAATTGGTGTCCGGATCGTCGGACGGGCCCACTTTCAGCTCCTCGACACGGGGCTTCAGCTTGGCGACCAGGGCATCGGCGACTTGATCCGTCACCGGAACGGCGACGGGGATCGCCATGCAGCGTTCGCCCGCCGAACCGTAGCCCGCGCCGATCAGATCATCGACCGCCCGGTCAAGATCCGCATCCGGCATGATGATGGCGTGGTTCTTGGCCCCGCCCATGGCCTGGACGCGCTTTCCATGGGCCGTCCCCGTCGTGTAGATATATTCCGCGACCGCCGTCGAGCCGACGAAACTGATGGCCTTGACGCGCGGATCGGTCAGCAGCGTATCCACCGCTTCCTTGTCGCCATTGACCACGTTCAGCACCCCTTCGGGCGCGCCCGCCTCCAGCATCAGCTCGGCCAGGCGCATGGGGACGGACGGGTCCTTCTCGGACGGTTTGTGCACGAAGGTATTGCCGCAGGCGATAGCGACACCGAACATCCACATGGGGATCATCGCCGGGAAGTTGAACGGCGTAATACCCGTCACCACGCCCAAGGGCTGACGCATGGAATAGACATCGATGCCGGGGCCCGCCCCTTCCGTATACTCCCCTTTTTGCAGATGCGGAATGCCGCAGGCGAATTCGATGACTTCAAGCCCGCGCTGGACGTCGCCCTTGGCATCGGCGATCACTTTTCCGTGCTCGGACGACAGGAGCCGCGCGAGATGGTCCATGTCTTTCTCGACCAGCTCCTTGAACTTGAACATGACCCGCGCGCGCCGCTGCGGGTTGACCGCCCGCCAGGCCGGAAATGCCGCCTGTGCATCGGCGATCGCCTTCTCAACCTCTCCGGCGCTCGCCAGCGCGACCTGGGCCTGAACCTCGCCGGTCACCGGGTTGAACACGTCGCCGAAGCGGCCGCTCCGGCCTTCGACGATTTTCCCTCCGATGAAATGATGGATGTGGCGTGTCATGGTGAGGCTCCTCCGGCTTATGCGATCAGGCTGGTTTTGGCCTTGTCATACCAGCCGGAGAGGCCGCCCGGCAATGCGCAGACAGTGTGCTCGCGCCCTTGTCAGTTGGACCGCCGTTCATAAGCGATATGCCACAGATCGTCCCAGGTAGCGCCTTCGTCCCCGCTGGTCTGCCAGCGCCAGTCGAGGCTGTCCTCCTCGATATTCTCCCACACCATGCGCCGGTACGGATCGGTGTCGGTGAAGCGGCGCAGCTCCAGAATGAAGCGCTCGCCCACGGGACCACCCGCGAAGGGCAGATAGCCGCCCTGATTATCAACCCAGAGCTGGCGCCACTCGCCCTTGTTGCGGTGGTAGTTGGACAGGCTGTGCCCGCGCAACGGCTCGAACGCGCCGCCGCTGAAGCGCTCTTCGATAACGCAGCCATCAAGCGTCTTGGAGACGATATTGGTGCCTTTGTGCTTGCGCTTGGTCTCCGGGTCGGTCCAGGCCAGATCCCAGGTGCCGACCCAGAAATCGAGCTGGCGGTATTCCAGCCCTTCGCAAGGTGCCGGCGGCGGCCGGTCGTCATCGGACCCGGCCTCCGGCTCGACGTCATCCGCCTCCGGTTCGCTCTCTGCCGCCGTTTCCGGTGCCGTTTCGCCGTCTTGCGCGGCCTGAGCGGACATAAACCCCGCCCAAAAGCCCATCACCCCGAATGCCAGGACCGCAATCAGGAGCCGTCTCTTCATATCTGCCCTCCAATAGCTGTGGAGATAGCTTAACGCATCGGAGCGGCGGCTTTGAACTCCAGGATCGGTGGAAGGGTGCCTATCGGCGTGCCTTTAACAACCATGCGAAGAGAGCTGTCGCGGCCACGGCGCCGAGCAGTTGCGCCAGGATGAAGCCGCCCGCGTAAGCCGGGGCGATGCCTGTGAAAGTGTCGGTAAAAATGCGCGCCAGGGTCACCGCCGGATTGGCGAAAGACGTGGAGGCCGTAAACCAGTAGCCCGCCGTGATGAACAGGCCGACCGCATAGGCGACCGCCTCGGGCGCATGGCGCGAGACGGCGATGATGGTGCCGACCAGCCCGAAGGCCGCGACCCCTTCCGCCAGGATCCGCCCGAAGCCGGAGCGCTCCACCGTGGCGATCTGAACGGGCGGCTGTTCGAACATCAGATGGGCCATGACCACACCGCCGATGCCGCCCGCGATCTGAACCGCCACGTAAGCCAGGCCCGCGGCGGCTGACAAGCGTCGGCTCAACACCGCCCACAAGGTCACCGCCGGGTTGAAATGGGCGCCCGAGAGCGGCGCCAACATCAGGATCAGCACGGTCAGCAGCGCGCCCGTGGCGATGGTGTTGGCGAGCAGCGCCATGGCCACATCCTCGCCCGCCAAAGTCTCGGCCATGATGCCGGAGCCCACGACGCCCGCCAGCAGAAACGCGGTCCCCAACGCCTCAGCCGCCAGCATGCGCGCCGTGACTCCTGCCGCGCCTTGCGTCTCTTCCGCGTTGCCCATGCGCCCCACCCAGCCATCGATGATCCTCGAACTATCGAGGTATCAGCCGCGCTGGATCGACGCAAAGAAAAAGGCCGCTTCCGGCGAAACGGCCTTTGAAAAAACCATGCGGACGGGATCACACCACGCGCTGGGCCAGCATCTTCTTGATCTCCGCGATGGCCTTGGCCGGGTTCAGACCCTTGGGGCAGACATTCGCGCAGTTCATGATGGTGTGGCAGCGGTAAAGCCGGAACGGATCTTCCAGATGGTCGAGCCGCTTGCCCGTCGCCTCGTCCCGGCTGTCGATCAGCCAGCGGTAGGCCTGAAGCAACACGGCCGGGCCCAGATAGCGCTCGCCGTTCCACCAATAGCTCGGGCACGAGGTCTGGCAGCAGAAGCACAGAATGCATTCATACAGACCATCGAGATGCTCCCGGTCCTCCCGGCTCTGGCGCCATTCCTTTTCCGGTTCCGGCGTCTCGGTCTGCAGCCAGGGCTCGATGGAGCGGTATTGGGCGTAGATGTGATTGCAGTCCGGCACCAGATCCTTGATCACCGGCAGATGGGGCAAGGGATAGATCGTCACCTCGCCCTGCACCTCGTCGATCGCCGTGGTGCAGGCCAGGCTGTTATGGCCGTTGATGTTCATGGCGCAGGAGCCGCACACCCCTTCCCGGCAGGAGCGCCGGAAGGTCAGCGTGGAATCCATCTCATTCTTGATCTTGATCACCGCATCGAGGACCATGGGCCCGCAGGTGTCGAGATCCACCTCATAGGTGTCCGTACGCGGATTTTGTCCGTCTTCCGGATCCCAACGGTAGATCTTGAACGACTTGGTCCGTGTCGGCCGTTTTCCGTCCTTGGTCTCGGGCGCCTTGTGGCTCCGCCCGCTTTTGACCTGGGAATTCCTGGGAAGTGTCAGCTCAACCATGGGTCATGCCACTCCGTATTCCGGCCCTTGCCGGCCAAACATCAATAGACCCGCGCCTTGGGCGGAAAATACTGAACGTCGTTCGTCAGCGTATAGTCGTGCACCGGACGGTAATCGATCGATACCTGACCGTCCTTCAGCCACACCAGGGTGTGCTTCATCCAGTTCTCGTCGTCCCGGTCCGGATAATCCTCGCGGGCGTGTGCGCCACGGCTTTCCTTGCGGTTGGCGGCTCCTTCCACCGTGGTGATGGCCTGGGCCAGCAGATTGTCGAATTCGAGCGTCTCCACCAGATCGGAATTCCAGATCATGGACCGGTCCGCAACCTGAATATCCTCGACACCTTTGTGAATATCGTGGATCAGCGTGCGGCCTTCTTCGAGCACCTCGCCGGTGCGGAACACCGCGCAGTTTTCCTGCATGACCTTCTGCATGCGCCCACGCAGGTCGGCGGTCGGCGTGCCGCCCTGGGCTTGGCGGAAGCGGTCGAGCCGGGCGAGGGCG
>CAZTCJ010000132.1:0-7457 GCA_964612085.1 uncultured Alphaproteobacteria bacterium | reverse complement strand
TCTTCATGCTGATCACGGCGATGCGGTAGGAACAGCCCTCGGGCGGCAGCCAGAAGTCCACGATCTCCGGGAACTGCTGGCGCAGGAGCGGGATGAAGACCTCGTTCAAGGCCTCGCCCAAGACGCTCGGCTCGTCCGGCGGGCGACCAGTGAAGGTGGAGAGATAAATCGGATCTTTCCGCATGGTGACGGCGGTGACGGTGAAGATCGGGAACGGTTCGACCGCGTTGTAATAGCCCGTATGATCCCCATACGGCCCTTCATCGCCGTAGTCTTCCAGCGAGACGTGACCTTCCAGTACGATCTCGGCCTGGGCGGGAACCTTCAGCGGAACGGTCTTGCAGTCCACCAGTTCGACGCGCGAGCCGCGCAACAGACCCGCGAAGTGATATTCGGACAGGGTGTCCGGCACGGGCGTCACGGCGGCGAGGATCGTGCCCGGATCCGCGCCGATGACGGCGGCGGCGGGCAGAGGCTCGGCCTTTTCCTTGCCCCAGCGCCGATGATGCTGGGCGCCGCCCCGGTGCTTGAGCCAGCGCATCAGCGTGGTGTTGCGGCCCGTCATCTGCATCCGGTAGATGCCCAGATTGAAGGCGTCTTCCCGCGCCTCGCTGGGACCTTTCGTCACAACGAGCGGCCAGGTGATCAGCGGCGCGGGCTCGCCCGGCCAGCAGGTCTGTACCGGGAGCATCGACAAATCGATATCGTCCCCGGTCAGAACAACCTCCTGGCAGGGCGCGGTGCCGAAGGACTGGCTTTTCGGCCGCATGGAAACGACCGTCTTGGCAAGCGGCAGCAGGTCCATGGCCTGGCGCAGGCCCTGGGGCGGTTCGGGCTGGCGCAGGAAGGCCAGCGTCTCGCCCACTTCGCGCAAGGCGCGCGCATCGGCGCGTTCTTCGTTGCCCAGGGTCACGGCGCGGGCCACCCGTTCCACCGTGCCGAACAAATTGATCAGAACGGGGATGTCCGAGGGTGTGCCGTCGGCCTTCACCGGTTTTTCGAACAGGACGGCCGGACCGCCTTCCGCCAGAAGCCGGGTCTGAATTTCCGTCATCTCCAGAACCGTGGAGACAGGCTCTGAAACCCGGACCAGATCGCCCTGGGCTTCGAGGCGTGTGAGAAAATCTCGAAGCGATTTGTAGGCCATGCTAGAACCATTCGTTGATAGGGAAGGTATGCAACAGCGATAATCTCAAATGTCCACTCCGTACTCTCGTGACAAGGCCGCCGGTCGCCGCAGCCCGGATCCGAACCGCCACGAGGTCGCAACGCCGCCCAGGAGTGATGTGGCCATCCCGCCGCTCAGGGGGCATAAAGGGGTCGCCGACAAACAGAGGCCGTTTCTCGCCATGATCTATCGCCGCCTCAGGGTCGTCGTGGGCTGGCTGCTCATTATTCTCGGCATTCCCATTGTGCCGCTGCCCATTCCGTTCGGGGCGATCATGGTGGTGGTCGGCATCGCGCTCGTCGCGCCCTCGAGCCCGGCCATGCGGGCGATCCTGCGCCGGGTGCGCAAACGCTTTCCCTCGTTCAACGACCAGCTCAAACGCTGGCGCAACAAGTTCCCGGCCTTTATCCGCGATTTGATCGACCAGACCTGCCCCGACCGGCCCGATCCGGGCAATGCGCCCCCGCCCGACGACGATACCCCTCCAGGACCGCCCGCCAGGCCCTGATTTACGGCTCAAGGCGCCAGACGGCGGTGCGCCGCACCGCATTGTCTTCCAGCGCCCGGCTGGTCGCGACCCGATAGGTGTCCAGATGCGTGATCTTCGTCACGGGCACATGGGTGCGCCCAGGGTCGCCGATCAGCACCGTCACGCCCTGGCCCGCCAGCGCCCGCAGCCAGGCTTCGACCCGGCCCGCCAGCGGCTGCTCGTAACAGACATCGCCCGCGCATACGACATCCACAGCCAAATCGGTCCGGCCCACCAGATCCTCGGACGTGGCGGTCACCGCGACGCCGTTGAGCGCGGCGTTGAGGGTGATGGCTTCCGCCGCGAACGGGTCCACGTCGCTCGCCAGCACGCTGTGCGCACTGCTCAAACCTGCTGCGATGGCGACAAGTCCCGAGCCGGACCCGAAATCAAGGACGCGCTTGTCGTGGACAAGCACGGGATTGTCGAGCACGTGGCGGGCAAGCGCTTGGCCGCCCGCCCAGGCGAACGCCCAGAAGGGCGGCGGCAGGCCGCGCGCTGCCAGATCCTCTTCGGTCATGGTCCACAAGGGGACGGTTTCGCTCGCCAGGTGGAGGGCGATTTCCGGCACCAGGGGCGGGCGTTCCACGGCGGTGTTATCGATGATGAACCAGGCGGGATCATCGATCGGGCGGGTCTTTTCCGGCGGCATGATCAGGCGGCGGCCTTGTCCGGTTTCGAGGCGGCGCGGGCCAGTACCGCCCAATAATCGGGCTGGATTTCCATCTGCGGCCCGAGCCCTTTGGCCAGCAGCATGTCGTGGAGTTTGGGCAGATTGTAATGGGGTACCCACATGAACAGATGATGCTCCAGGTGATAGCTCACCCGGTAGGGCGCCAGCAGCAGACGGACGATCGGGTCGGCGTAAGTGGTGCGGGCATTGCGCAGGGGGTCGTCATTATCCGGAACGACCGCATGTTCGCCGATATTGCGGATGCGGGTGACGAAGGCAAACCAGGTGGCGGCGGGCAGGAGCCACAGAAGCAGATAAAGATGCGCCTGCCCGAACAGGGCGAGCAGGCCGAGCAGAATCGCATTGGTCAGCACGAACGGCCCGAGCTTGGCGCGGAAGGTGGCGAGCCGCTTGGTGAAGGGCTCGCCCGGTTTGCCCAGGGCGGCGCGCAGTTGCGCGCTGCGTTGCTTGAGGAAAGTCTGGCCGGTCAGGTCCCGGACGATCTTGCGCCTGAGGCTCGCCCGCGTCACCGGGAAGGGCGCCGACAGGATCAGGTCCGGGTCTTCCGGCTGCTGAACATGGCGGTGATGTTTCAGATGATAGGTGCGGTAGGCTTTCATATCGCTGGCGATGGGCGCGCCGCACAGCCAATGCCCCACCCATTCGTTCAGGCCTTTGTGGCGGGTGAGGATGCCGTGGGCGGCGTCATGCATCAGCACCGCCAGGCCGAGTTGCCGTCCGCCCACGATCATGAGACCCAAGACGAAACTGATCGGGTTCGGCCACAGGGCGAAGAGCGCTATGGCTCCGAAAATCCAGGCCCAGCAGGTGGCGACCGATACGAGCCCCTTCCAGTTGGAGGTGCTGCGCACCGCCGCGATTTCGGCGCGGGTGAAGAGATCGGCGATGGGTCCGGCGGTGGCATTCATGGGCACGGCTCTCAAACGCTTAGGTTAGAGCAGTGTACCCAACAGAATGGCTGCGAACAAAATTGCGCCGAACCACTGGTTCGATTTGAAGACCCGCAAGCAGGAGTCCGGATCAGCATAATCAACCGACCGGAGCTGCCAGGCGAAATGCGCCGCCGCCCCGGCGAGACCCAGATAGAACGCCCAGCCCAGGCCTTGCAGCGCGCCCGCGAGGCCGAAGGCGATCAGCGCGCCCGCATAGAAGGTGGCGATCCACGGGCCGCTGCGTTCGCCCAGCTTGAGCGCGCTCGACTTCACGCCGATCAGGGCGTCGTCTTCCTTGTCCTGATGGGCGTAGATCGTGTCATAGCCCAGCGTCCACAGGATCCCGCCGATATAAAGAAACAGGGACGACAGGCTCATGCTGTCGGTGGCGGCGGTGTAGCCCATCAGGGCGCCCCAGTTGAAGGTCAGGCCGAGCCAGGCTTGGGGCCAATAAGTCACCCGCTTCATGAACGGATAGGCCGCGACCAGGGCGAGGGATAGCACGCCCAGAGCGATGGTCAGCGGGTTCAGGGTCAGCAGGACCAGCAGGCCCACCAGGGACTGGAAGACCAGAAAGATCCAGGCATTGCGCACGCTGACCTGACCGCTGGGGATCGGCCGCTTGGCGGTGCGCTCGACCTTGGCGTCGTAGTCCCGGTCGACAATGTCGTTATAGGTGCAGCCCGCGCCGCGCATGGCCACGGCGCCGATGGCGAACAGGATCAAAAGCACCGGATTAGGAAAGGTCTGGTCCGTGGTCGCGCCCACGCCGAGCGTGATCGCCCACCAGCACGGCCAGATCAGCAGCCAAGTGCCGATGGGCCGGTCCCAGCGGGCGAGCCGCAGATAGGGCCGCAGATAAGCGGGCGCATAGGCATCGACCCAGTTATCGGGCCGGGCATCCGCCACGCGGTCGTTGCTGTCCGCCGTTTCGTTCAAATCGCTCATATGGGGGAGGTAACCCTTGTGCGCTGTCTGCGCAAGCGCCAGGACGGGGCCGCGCGCGTTGCGGATCCTGTCTAAAATGTGAGAAAAAGGCGATGGCCGGATCTCACGGGAAGGATCCGGACCGGGTGAAGACGGGGGTCGTGATGGGGCTGACGCGTTTCGGGGCGCTGTTCGCCGCCTTTGTGGGCGGGTGTGTTTTTGCCGCTGGGGCTGGGGCCGCGGAGCCTGCCGGGCAGACCGCTGCCCGGGGCGCGGAGCCGGATGTCCTGTTCGGGGCGGCGGCCGGTGTCGCCGCCGGGGCGGGGAAGCCGCAGGTCGTTTCCCTGTCCGTGTCGCCGGCCAAGGGCGTCGCGGGGGCGGGCGAGCCCGTCTCGATTTCGATCCATGCAGCCGATCCTGAGGCGCAATTCCGCAAGCTGGCGATCTATGTCAACGACCGGCTGATTGCCGAACCGGATAGCTTGCCGCTTGAGCTGAACAGCACCCATGTGCCGCCGGGCCGCTATGGCGTGCGCGTGGAGGCTGTCACCCGGCTGTTCGAGGAAACCACCCTCGAAAAGCCCCTGGCCGTCCGGGATTTGAATTTCGGTATGCCGACGGCCCTGCGCGATTTCGAAGGCATTTCCGTCCAGGACTGGAACGAGGCCTTTCTGACGATTTACGGCCTGGAAGACGCGCCCGGCAGCCATTACGGCCCTGAGATCGAAGGCGGCGTTCTGGCCTGGCGTCTGGGCTATCTGCTCAAGGCCTATGTTCTGATGGCGGATGTAACGTCCTCGCCCTTTTATCTGGAAAAGGCCCGCTCGCTCGTCGCCTTCATGTTCGATCATACCGACCGGGCAAGGGCCGCGCGCGGTGCGCTCGATGTCAGGGAAGATCCCTATCATTCCGGGCCCCAGCCCCTGTTCGACGACAAGACCCTGGCCGCGCCCGGCTGGCGCAAGGTTTTCAACGGCGAGACCCGCATCGAGCCTTTGATCGACGGCCATATCGCCCACCACATCATGCAGTTCGTCGATCTGGTCCTGAGCGATCACCGGTTCAGCGCCTACCGGCCTTACGCGCGCGCGGTGCTGACGCAGGTGCGCGAGATCATCGATTTTCATGTCTCCCTTTGGCGGAGCGACCGCTACCGGGACGTCTCCGGCAGCTATTACAACGCCCGGCGCGGCGGCGGCATCTGGTCCAATCCGGTGCCTTACAATCAGAGCGCCACCATGCTCGCCGCCGCCCTGCTCGTGGACCGCCATGATCCGGTGCCGGAGTACCGGGAGATGGCCCGCCGGCTCGTCGCCTATTTCCGCACCCATATGCGCGAACGGGCGGGCCGTTTGAGCTGGCACTACGATCCTTACGATCCGGAGAACAACGCGCCGTCCGAGGATGTGGGCCACGGCGCCATCGATGTGGAGTTTCTGGTCCTGGCGGAACAGGCCAGCATCGAGGGGGCGGACCGCGCTCTGATGCGCAAGCTCGCGCGCACCTTCACCGAGCTGATGGCGCAAAGCGATGGCAGCGTGAAACACCGGGTGATCGGCACGGGCCAGGACGCCAAGAAGGGCGACCGGGAAAGCACGGCCTTCGGCTGGCTCGCGCTTGCGGCCTACGAACCGTCCGTCTACGATCATGTGCTGGCCATCTATCAGCGCTACCAGTCGCCGCCGGATTGGGAACGCGGACTCGCGGGCTGGGCCAGCCTGATGAAACACCACATCGCACGGTCGCGGCGGACCCTGGCCAGCCGGTAGGGCGACCGGCCGATAGGACGAACACCATGACGAAAGAGCGGGCGGATGCGGCCGATGGCCCGCCGGACGCCGCGTTGGAAGACGCGCCGCAGGCCTGCGCGACGGGCAAGATCCGCCTTTACGTTTCCGGCGGTTTGAGCCAGGGCGCGCCCTTTTCTCTGGGGGCGGAGCAAAGCCATTATCTGAGCAATGTCATGCGGCTGAAGCCGGGCGGCCGGGTGCTGCTGTTTAACGGCCGCGATGGTGAGTGGAGCGCGGCGGTCGAGACGGTCTCCAAACGCCAGGTGACGGTGCGGCCCGAGACCCTGACCCGGGATCAGGACACCGTGCCCGATCTCACCCTGCTGTTCGCGCCGGTCAAACGCGCCCGCCTCGATTTCCTGGTCCAGAAAGCGACCGAGCTGGGCGTCTCGGCCCTGCGGCCCGTCTTCACCCGGCGCACCATCGTCTCCCGCGTCAACCAGGACCGGCTCACCGCGAATGTCATAGAGGCGGCGGAACAATGCGGACGGCTGACCGTGCCCGAGGTGCTGGAGCCCGTGGCCCTGTCGGATCTGGCGGCGGGCTGGGACGAGCGCGCGGGGCGGCTGCTGTTCTGCGATGAGGCGGGCGCGGAGGCAGGTGTCAAACCGGCTTTGGCGGCCCTGAACGGGCTCGGCGGCGGCCCCTGGAGCGTGCTGATCGGGCCGGAAGGCGGTTTCGCGCCCGAGGAACGGGCGGTGCTGCTCAAACTTCCCGGTCTGGTGCGGGCGAGCCTCGGGCCGCGCATCATGCGCGCCGATACGGCGGCCATCGCCGCTCTGACCCTGTGGCAGGCGGCGCTCGGCGATTGGCGTTAAGCGCTTAAATCAGCCTGCCGGTAACCCTGACTGTTGTAAGGGCTTTGCAAGGTCGCTACATGACATCGAACGGCTGGGGGCAAGCCCTGGCGAAATCGGCCTCCAGGGAGATCCCATGTCCATCCCGCAGTCCGGCGGCGGCCCGATCGAGAGCCGCGACCAGCTGGCCGCTTATCTTGAAAGCGGCTGCAAGCCCAAATCCGATTGGCGCATCGGCACCGAGCACGAGAAGTTCGGCTTTCACACGGAGGACCTGTCGCCACTGCCCTATGACGGGCCGTCCGGCGTCAAGGCCATGCTCGAAGGCCTGCAACGGTTCGGCTGGGATCCGGTGCGCGAAGGCGAAACGCTCGTCGGGCTGAAAGCCGGGGGCGCGTCCGTCAGCCTGGAGCCGGGCGGCCAGTTCGAACTGTCCGGCGCCCTGCTCGACAATCTTCATCAGACCTGTGACGAAGTGCATACCCATCTGGATCAGGTGGAAACCGTGGCCAATGAATTGGGCATCGGCTTCATTGGCCTTGGCGCGTCGCCCAAATGGTCGCTTGCCGAGACGCCCATCATGCCCAAGGGGCGCTACAAGATCATGCGCCGTTACATGG
>CAZTCJ010000131.1:0-7984 GCA_964612085.1 uncultured Alphaproteobacteria bacterium | reverse complement strand
TAGGTGACCCGTTCAGCGGCAGGGGCTTCGATGGCCTGATCGACAATGTTCTGTTTCTGCGCGGCGCTGCGGATGCCAAGGATGTCGGATCGCATCAATCGCTTCTCGAAGCCGTCGTGGCCCAGGCGAATGAGCCTGTGAACGAGCTGAAAACCTGGCTCACAGAGATTTCAAGCGCTGTTGCTGCCGGTGCTGTCGCCGATGATGAACAGGTCAAGAGCGTTTATGCCATTGAGTCTGCGGACCAGGCACAAGGACTGATTCAGCCGCCGCTGAACGAGCCTGAAGACGAGTATCGCAAGATCATCGATAGCGCCGATGCTCAAGCCCACACGGAAGATTGCTTTTTGTGCCTTGTTCCGAACGACAAAGTGTTCGTGACGTATGGGGACGAAAACGACTCGGACAAAGGCAGCGACGGCGACGACTATGTCGAACTCGGCGCGGGCGACGACTACTACAATGGCGTTGCCGGTGACGATGTGGTGTTTGGCGGTGCCGGCAACGACACCATCTTGGGCTTTGGCGGGTTCGACCGGGTCAATGGCGGTGCGGGCGATGATCACATTCAAGCCAATCTCGCCGATGGGGGCGCGGGCCATGACCGTCTGATCGGAGAAGACGACTACCAAGACCGGCTCTTCGGCGGTGCCGGCAATGACCGGCTTGAGGGCAGGGGCGAGGACGACAGCCTGTTCGGCGGCGATGGCGATGACACGCTTTCCGGCGGTGACGGCAACGATCAGCTGTTCGGTGACAGTGGCAATGACATATTGCGCTCCGGCGCCGGGGACGACGGTCTGTTCGGCGGCGATGGCGACGACACATTGGCGGGCTACGAAGGCGACGATTATTTCGATGGCGGCCAGGGTCGAGACACGCTCGTCGGCGGCGCCGGGAACGACACCTTCTTGTTCGACACTGACGACAAAGAGATCATTGGGAACGGCGGCTACGATACTCTGCGCATCGACAATGCGGAGCAGAATGAACACAGTCTTTCATCCGTAAGATTGAACGGTGTGGATGCGCTGGACATTAACAACGGCTATGCCGACCTTGTTTCATTCTCTCATAGAGACTTGCGCCGTACGGACGCAAAAGAGTTCACGATTGAGGGCAATCAAGGTGATGTCCTCATCATCGATGCTGAATTGAGTGTTGATGGGAAATTTGACTTCAACGATGAAAGTTACGTCGTTTTGACGTCACGGTTATTCAGTGACGAAATCAAGATATATGTCGATGAAGATATCAGCGTTATCGATGGTAATGACGATATCGTATATGATGCCGATGGTTTCGACAGCTTATCCGGCTGAACTGGCTTTTCTTAAGTCTTCGTCTTTTGAGACTGCTGTTATTTATTTCTGATAATAGTCGTAGGAACAGTAGCCATGTTCCTTGACGACATTTGAGCTTGTTTTATTCAAAACAACTCCGATCAGCTTTTCAGGCTTGATGAGCGACAGGGCGCGATCCAGGTGTCCCCGCGTGGTTTTCCCTTCCTCAACGATCAGCAGGCACCCATCGGCCGCCTTTAAGAATGGTGCGCAACTGTCGCCCAGCAGGATAGGCGGCAAATCGAGCAGCAGGATCTGATCGGGCACGCTTTCGACAATTTCATCAACGAGTTGCGAGACCGTTCCGGTCGATAAGAGCGGGGATGACGGCTCAAGCCCGGACTTTGTCGGCAGAAGGGTGAGGCCGTTGATTTCACTGGAAATCATGCAGTCTTTCAGCGGCAGATCGTTTTTCAGAACCGTATCGAGCCCAGTATCGACGGTCAGGCCAAGCGTCTTGCTGATGTTCGGGCGCCGCAGGTCCGCATCGACAAGCGTGACGGGCCGATTGATGAACCGGGCGAGACAAATGGCCAAATTGGCCGACATGAAGGTTTTTCCTTCGCCCGCGCCGCAACTGGTAATGGCCAGGACGCGCCCTTGGCACTGGTTCAACCAGGACACGACTTGCGTGGCCAGAGTCCGAAACAGATCGATCTCAGGACGATAGTCCTGGCTGCAAATGATGAGATTACGCTTCTGGATTTGCCGATCCATGGGCACGCTTTCGGCATCCACCGTCGACATGGGCGCAATAGCCATACCGCCATGCTCCGGGCGGATAGCCGACCGCTCTGTTTTCGGCGCATCCCGCACCATGTCATGAATGCCGACCGTCTTGGACGTCATACCCACTCCTGAAAGCCGCGCTTGAACCCGGCGAGATTATCACCAATCACCAACACAACCATTATCAAATCGCAGAAACTGTTACACGAGTTGTGCGGACTGACTGCTTTACGAAGAAGCCCTAATTCGATGTCATTACACTATCTTGCGTAGCCGGCGGTAACCCGAACGGCCCATATTTTGGCGTAGCCCAAATTTGAGCGCAGCATCGTGTTTCGTCTCGCTACGGTTTGCGATGTTTTCCTGGCTTTCCGGTCAGTAAGGTGCATGTAAACCCGACTTCCGGACGATCAAGCCGAAGAACGCGCTGCTTCTCAGTAGCGGGCACTTTTGGGGCGCAAACGCCGGGGTGGTCTGCGGCGGCTGACAGCGGGACGCCGCATGGAAGAGGCTGCCTGGCCAAAGAAGAGGCCTGTCTGCCGTTTCACGGCGTGCAACGCTGACCCTATGCCACCCGTCACTCTCTGATACAGGGTCTTTTTGTCGAGTTCTTCCGGCTGGGTCTCGTCGCGCAGATCGGGGACCATGATGATCGGATCCGCGCCGATCACGGCCCTCAACTGCTGGACGGTGTGTATGCGCTGATCCATCAGATCCAGCAGGAAAATAAGACCAAGCGTTAATCCAAGACCCGCGCCGAGCCCGGCGATGGCGATGATCGGCCTGTTGGGGCTTGAGGGGTCGCGCGGAACCATCGGCGGCTCCAGGAGCGAGAACCGTTCCCCTTTTCTGGATTTCTCCAGGACGTTGGCCTGTTCCGCGACAAGCTGCTTTTGCTTTGTCTGGTCGTACTGGTATTTGGCGTTCTCGTAGTCCCTTTGAAGCGCCAGATATTGTTGATCGAGCAAAGGAAATTCCAGGGATTTCCTTTCAAGAGCCTCGATTTCCTCTTCGATTGCTTTCTTTTCGCGCCGCAGGTTTGCCCGTTCGGAACGCAGATTATCCAGTTGCGCCTGCACCCGGATCGAGACCGGATCGCGTGCGGCCGTATCCAGCCGCAGGTTCGCGCCGCCGCTGGACGCGGATTCCGCATTGTCCAGCAGCCGCCGCAGCCGGATGACGTCAGGATGGTCGGGACCGTAAATCTGGGTGACCCGGTCGTACTCGGCTTGAATTTGGGCCGGGCTCAGCAGGCCGGGATCCTGGTTGGCTGTGGGCAGCTTGGCGATCTCCAATTCGCGCTGAAGGAGGAGCTCGCGGTTGTTCAAATCCTGAAGCTGGCTGTCGACCTGGCGGATCTTTTCCTGCGTCCTGGTGATGAAATCGAGCAGCATGCCGCTTTGTCCAACGGCGAAGCCGGGATTGTCCTGCCGGAATTTGGTGAGACGGCTTTCCAGGTCCGTCACCTTTTTGGCGATCCGTTCGGCCTCGGTACCCAGGAACGCCGCAACCTCAGTGGATTGAATACGTCTGGCCCGGGCATTCGCTTCCAGGTAAAGCCGCGCGAGTTCGGCCGTTACGTCACGGGCCGTGCGCGGATCTTCGTGAAAGAACACCAGATTGAACGAGATCAGGTTGTTGATCGGACGTCCCGACCGCGGATCCGTCAGGCGTTGTATGCCTTTTTGCAAATTGATCTGTGCCCGCAGTTTTTCCACGGCCGCGATCATGGGCTCTTTGGTGCGTATATCCTGGTAAAGATTGAACTTGAGGATGACGTCCGCCAGATTCTGGGTCGTCATGATCCGCTGATGGATCACTTCAAGGCGCCGTTCCGCGAAAGACGTGATGGTGGTGCCGATCAGTTCGGGGGGAATTTCCGCATCTTCAATGATGATCGTCGCACTGGAGCGGTATGTTTCAGGCAAGCTGATGGCCACGCCGCTGCCGATGACCCCGCCCAGGATAGCCGCCGCGATGATGATTAATTTTTTGCGCCACAGAAGGGAGACGTAATAGCCAATCCCTTTACCCGATCCGGCCGGTACGTTTTCGCTCGCTTCCATTAGACCCTGCTTCTCGCGTTATTGGCCTGATTGCCAACGGTAGTTCAAAGAAACCCTCACGGCGTCCGAGGTGGCAACCGAAAAGTTTTCCTGAGAGCGCCGGCGCCGACGGTATTGGGCTGCCACATCAATGCTTGGAATTGGAGACCACCGCACCTCAGGCGCAATATCTATAAGCACCTGACGGTTATTATTGTCCTGTAATGCGTCGGATTGAAGGCCCGCACTGATCGGCACCTGTACCACAAAATTGGGGTTCAGGTCGGCCCGATACCGCACCGAAACCTGGTTGTTCGTTTGCAGTTGCCCGACGACGCTCGGATCGGCCGTGCTCGAAAGCTCCACCTGAAAGGCGTCCCGTTTGCTGGCGATCCAGGTCATCCCGGCGGTGGCGAAAGCGGTCACTCTACTGTCTTCGGGCGTAGCGCTCGTCTCCTTGCGCACGATCAGTTGAGGGCCGGCATCGATGGAGAAAGACAGTTTCGGGTTAACCTGCCGGGTCCAGCTCGCGCTGATATTGTAGGTGTCGGCTTCGGCGATGGTCTCTTCATCCGGCATGAACCGGTTATAGCCGACGGTCACGCCAACATCGTCCCGCGGCGACGTGCTGAACACATAGCCCGTCCCCGTTTGAATGGATGTGTAATTGACCAGACCTGCGGCCTCGACTTCGCGGCGTTCCACCGACCCAAAAACGCGCACCGTGCCCGAACGGGAGATCTGCCGGCTGACCGAGCCGCCGCCGCCGTAAGTGAGAACCCTGTCATCGGTCAGGCCCGCCTGAATATCGTCCAGGATCAAGGCCCGGCGCGTGGTGGTGTTCACCACATCCCCATACAGCGTTACGAGTGTCTTACGGCCAGTGTAATCGTATTGCAGCCCCGCGAACTGATCGAAGGATTCCAAATCGGAACCGCTGTTCGGATTGCTCGCATTGAATTCGTCGTAGGCGAGACGTCCGTTCGCCTGCAGAACGCTATTCCGCATCCGTTGGGTGAGGTTTACCTGTGCGCTGAAGTCACCGCCCCGCGCCTCAGGATCTTCGGTCTGTTGCTCGGGCGACAACAGAAGGGGGTTGCTGTCGTAAACTGCGGCAGCATAGGCGGTCACATCGACTCTCAAACCCGCGGGAGCCAGAACCGGGGACGAGATGGGCTGGCTGCGCTCGCGTGCATTGAAACTGTCGCGGGTTCCTTGTCCGAGGGGCGGATCCTGTTGGAAAAACGTCCGGACACGGTCCAGGCGCTGGCTGTCGAGCACGTTTTCACCGATTTCCGTCCCCCGGTCGGGCGTGGCGACGGCCGGGTCGGTCAAGGGTTCAAAGACCATCGGGCCCGTTTCAACCTCGGGATCGGTGGTCACGAACCCGTCGGCATCGAAGCGCTGTTGAGCGCTTGCGGGGCTAACCGGCGGGAGAGCGAGACCCGCCACCCAGACGGACCCGACCAGAGCGGGGAGGCCCAGAATATGCCGAGCCAACAGACCGAGGCTTCGTACGCGCGCCATAACAACTCATCCTCACCACTCGATGGCCAGCCGGTCCCACCCTTTGGCCCGCACTGAGCGTCAACGGCCTGGCGCGGTCAACCCAGTCATCACTTTACGGAACAACGACCGTATCGCCGCCTTGAAGAATAATATTGGACGACAGTTCCCGTCCTTTTCTGACGGCCGAATAGTCGAAATTGATCGTCTGTTGCCGTCCGTCTGCGGACCGCCGCAGGACACGGATCGCGCCCTTGTCCGCGAACTCGTTCAGCCCGCCAGCCATGCTCAAGGCCTGCATGACGTCGACCGGCTGTGTAATGACGAACACGCCCGGAGAGCGGACTTCGCCGATGACGTAGACGCGGTTGCCGCCGGTGCTTTTCACCACGACGGTGACATAAGGGCTCTCCCGGTCACGATAGAAGCGGGCCAGGCGCTGGCTCAAAAGCTGCTGGATCTCCGCGGGCGTCATACCGACGACACTGACCTGTCCGACCAGCGGATAGGTGATGGATCCGTCGGGCAGCACCGTCGTTTCACGGAGCATGTCGTCTTCTTTCCACACGGAAATTTCGAGCATGTCGCCGGCGTTCACTTTGTAAGAGCCGGTGCTGGCCGCGCCCGTTTGAGCCTGCGCGACCAGAAACAGGCCGCCGGATGCACCAAGGGAAACGGGTTGGGCCGCCTGTGCGGCGCTGAGCGAGCCGATCGCGAAGACCACAGCCGCAAGCGCGGTCACAAGGGATGCCAAGAAGTGAGCAGACCGAAAGTTCAAAGGCATAGAGTTTCCCGTCGTCGTTTTGATGTCGTTGATGAACCTGCGCCAGATCTTGAGATCCTGGCCCGGTTGGCGCGCGTGCAGGCGGGGTCGAGACCTGCGCCGAGGCCGATCGTTCCCGATGTCGGACGGCCCTGCAAAACCAACTTCTTGCAACGTAAAGCTGTCCTGAACATGCCGGGAAGATCGTAAACTTATTTTTAGCTTAGCCCAAGCTGCCGGGGCGTGCATCAGCCATGGCCGGCGCATTTGGGCCTGCGCATTCGGGTAAGACGGATTGACGGTCGAACGCCGTCGCTGCGAGGCAATTTTTTACGGTGAAAACGCCCGCAACAAAACAACGCGATCCGCTTTTGGTTTAACGCTCCTCCTGTTGGACTCCGTCAACTCGCAATTCGGCATCCTGGCCGGTCTCGTCCAACACACCGGCGGTCAGAGGATCTTCGGTCGCCAGCTGCACATTCTCAAAGCCGCCGAACAGGTCGATCTTCGAGGAGAAAATCATGCGATCCACGGTCTTGCGCACGACGAATTCATCGCGCTGTCTCGTCAACATGGCTCGCGCCGCCTGTTGCGCTTCCGGCCCTTCCAGAGGGAAGAGGTCCCGCGACTGCAGTTCCGAAAAGACATAACTGCCGGAAGACTTGGTCAGAAACACTTCCCCGATATTCATGTTTTCGAGGGCCTGGGTCATCTGGTAAGGGATTTGACTGCCAAGAGTCGTGTTGTCGCGGCGTTGAAAGGGGATGTTCCACTCTTTCAAAGACGCTTCAAGTTCAGAGAGCAGGACCCGTTCAATCTGTTCGACCTGCGCAAAATAGTCTTTTTGTTCATCGGTCAGTTTGGTGCGGTCGATGACGATTTGATCGAACTTGTATCTCTGGCGCCCTGCAAATAAATGCGCGTTCTGAAACATGAAGTCGCCCACATCCAAATCGGAGATCGGCAATTGATCGCTGGCGAGACTCTCAATGAAGGCATTGGCCAGCGTTTGAGAGCGAACGCTCCGTAAGGTCAGCAGAACGTCCTGGTCCTCATCGAGCTCCATACCGAGCGCGTTCTGAGCCAACACGGTCCGGCGGACGAGGCGGCGCAGGATTTCCTCGAGTTGGGCCTGTCGGTCCCCGATCTGGGCGACGTTCAGGTTTATTCTTTCAAGCTCGAATTCCAGCTCGCCCATCGTGATTTCGCGCCCATTGACATTGGCAACGACTTGCGCGGCCGGTCCTTCGAACTTGATTTCCGGCTCGCTTGCGCTTTGCCGTGTACAGGACGCGATCAGGACCGCACAGCATAAAGCAGCGGCATGTAGGATGCGGTACCGCGACATGATGGATGGCATCTGCATATCAGCATCAGGTTTGGACAAAGAAACCTCCTGTTTCCCGCTGTTTAGAGGCTGGGCTCTAAGATCGTTCCTCTCCGGCGGCGGCAGGCCGTCCGGTTTGCTGCGTCATCGAGAAAGCTGTTCAGGACAAAGCCCGGTTCCAGGCCTGCTTTCTCACCATTCGTACTGTCATCCGCCGGATGAGAAACGAAGGTCATCCCTTGTTCGAAACCCGTTTCATTTCCAATGAATA
>CAZTCJ010000130.1:0-8305 GCA_964612085.1 uncultured Alphaproteobacteria bacterium | reverse complement strand
ACTGGCTAATTCGCCTGGGCGACGTCGGCTTTGTGAAGCGATTGTTGCGATCCGACATCCTTGGCATCCGCGGCGCCGCGCAGGAAGAGGACATTGTCGATCAATCCTTCATAGGCCGATTGATTATGGGGATTACCGATGATGAGATCCGCAGACGGATCACCGACTTGGATCTGCCCTTCCAAACCCGTCTGCACGGCTATCGACTGACCATCCAAGTAGAGTTCGGCTTTGCCAGTCTCGCTGGAGAAAGTGAGCGCGACGGTATGCCAGTCCCCGTTTTGAATACCCGCCGCTTCGGCATGCATCCAAAAGTCGCCCGCATCCGTCGTGACGGCCACCGACAGCGTGTCTCCCTCGACAAAGACCACGAAGCTGTTGGAGAAATTGACCAGATGCGCTCTTTCTTCCGTATAAGCATCGGTCTTGAGATCGAAGGCGAAGGTATATTCGCTGTTGCCGATGAAGTCGGAAGTGGCGTCGACCGTCACCGCCCCGCCATTCAAACGGATTGCCTTACCGTCACCGACCGGTTCCAAATCGACATCCGGCGACGCGGACAGGCTGTTGGCATCGTCCGACAGATCCTGCAGCCCGCTGTCCGCGGTCACATTCAAGGCGATCGGCGACGCCAGTTCGATCGTCTTGTGCAGGATGAGCGTTTCACCGGAAGCAAGCTCAACCGTCGCGGTGACATCATGGGAGCCGCCGGTCTTGAAGACATGGGACGTTTGAGCGCCTCTGGCGCTGTACCCGTCACCGAAATCCCAGGTCACATTGGCGCCGCTCATGTCCAACTTGCCGTCGGAGTCGAAGCCACGGCTGGCATCGAAGGCCACGCTCAGCCCATAGAGCCCCGTGCCGACCTCGTTGGAGATATAGCCGGTGATTTCATCGGGCGCCGTATCGAATGTCGTCAGGTAAGACCCGACATCCTCGGCGATCGTATCGGGAATAGCCTGCAAGCTGGCCAAATCGACATCCGAGCCCGCATAGGCATCGACGAACAGATCCCCGACATAGTTGGGGTTTTCCAGATACTCGCTTTGAACGATCAGATTGTTCTCATACTCATGATCCGCGTTCTCAGGCTCGGACAAACGCGGAACGATGTTGTCCGTAACATGAACATTCTTGGCGTCCGCGCTGACATTGATCGTCGGGACCGAGACCAGAACCTCATCGTCCGTTTCCTTGTGTTCCAGGATCGTATTGTTACGGATGATCAGGCCGTCCGTCTCGCCGACCGTGATGCCATGCGTATGCGCATTATAGATCACGTTATGTTCGATGAGGACGTCCCGATAGAACATCTCCTCACCGGCGAGGCCCATGTCAACGAGACCGTTGCGCATGAAGATGGATTGGGTCGGATCGCCTTCGCCGATATAAAGGAAATTGCCCCTGATGATGATGTCGGTGCTCGGCTGCGATGTTCCCGACGTCCAGAACTGGATCATGTCCTTGTGGGCGTCGCTTTCCGGGGGCTTGGCGAAATCGTGGAGCGTATTGCCTTCGATCAGTACGTCCGATACAGCGGCGAAATTGAAGCCGTCCGATGACATGGCGTGCACGTCGTTATTGAGAACCTTCAAGTTCTCGGAATAATCGAAGACCGCGCCTCTGTGGAACTCGAAGAATTCGTTATTGTCGACGGTGACGCCATCGGAATTGGTCACAAAAAGCCCAATGGCCGTTCCATATCCGTCTTCCGCCGGACCATTGCCGTGCGCCACATCACCGTCGAAGACGCTGTTGCGTATCGCAATATTCGAAGAGTCTTCGATCGAAAAAGGCTTCAGGTGATTGGGATCGCCCGGTTCGAAAGCGTAGTCGAAAACGACCGTGTCGAACTGCAAGTTCTCGACGCCGCGCAGGCTCACATTCGAGAACGATGCGGGGTTTTCGGGATCCGCAGAAGTGATCGTGACCGTGTCTGCATAATGAACATAAGGCGCACGCGCGTCATTCAGATCGAGGCTGCCGTAATCGCCCGGTGCAAGAGCAATAATCTCGCCGCCCGTTGCTTGCTCAAGAGCCGCGGCCAAGTCTTCCGCAGTATGGACAAAAATGACATTCTGGCCGCTCGTATCAATGGCTGTCTCGACAGCACTCATGATTGCCCTTCCCACACAAACGGCCCCTCAACCATTTGAGAGCTAGCCGAAATAATCGACGGCTTATCGATGCCCAATTTCTAAAACTGCAGTCACAATACGAGTTTCGCCAATTATTTCAACAGACTGTATTGCGCAGCAGTTTCCCCCCGGCAGCTCACATCTTAGGTATTACTACTTGAGAAACCAGCAAGCCTAAGAGTTTTACTGTGCCTTTATCAAACTCGTCATTACAAACGAAGTACGCACGCATAACTTTATAGAAGCGGGACACATCAGACCAAGGGTCTATTCAAACCGCTTGTGAACTCAAGCACGTTCTTTTTGAGAAAATAGCCCCCGTCTACCCCTGATTTGAAAAAGCTTTGCCTACGCTTTACACAACCCAAATGGGCAAAACTTTCTTTGCGTCACCAATTCCGATGATCCACAACCGTTCCCACAACGCTTCATTTACATACCAAATATCTTACGCCGCAAGCCGTTGATCGATGTGACAACCGTCACATAACACGGTCAAACAGACGATAGACCGCCAACGGGATCATTCGAGCGTAGCTTGCACTTCTCTTCAACCGGGAAGATGCAGCCTTGCCGTTTTGAACATAACGAAGAGTGTTCGGGTTTGTAAGGGTATGCAACCCCGGATGCGCGGCCGGTCCGTTTAAGCGTCATCAGAAAAGCGTCATCAGACGCCCGGGCGGGCGTAGTGCCTCAAGCCGCTTCGGCGCTGCCCGTAAAAGCGACCGCACCGATCGCATTGCGCACCGGCATGACCCGGCACGAGGAGTCCACGGCCGCCTTGACCGCCTCTTCGAACAAGGACGGCGTCGCCCCCCAAGGGGTCGGATCCTCGGCCACGTCATGGGTATGGAAAATCACCCAAGCCTTGTCGCGCGCCGCTCTATCGATCAAGGCCTTGACCTTCTCCACCGTGATCCTGCTGCTATAAAGGCCGTTCGACTTGAGCTGGGAGAAATCGCAAAGACCCTTGTTCAGCCCCGGGTCAACGCCCCGGATACTCGTGAACCGCTTCGCGGCCAGGGATTTGTCCCGGATGCGGGCCATGCCCAGCGGATAGGACAGGTTGGAGATCATCCGGTCCGGAAACAGGCTCTGCAGGTAGCGCTCATTGCGGTCCCAGTCTTCGAGAAGCTCATTTTTCGACAAATCCGTGAACGGACGATGGGCGAAACCATGGGAGGCGATCTCATGGCCTTCCTCGGCGATGGCCCTGAGGTCGTCTTCCGTGTGGCAGATATTGCCGCTGGCCTCGTCTTCTCCGCCGGTCAGTCCGCCCGCCACATAATAGGTGCCTTCCACGCCATGGCGCGCGAGAATTTCGCCACCCATATGCCAGGCGGAACGCGGAATATCGTCAAATGTGAAAGAAACAAGCCCTGTGGCAGGCCGGGCCTTGATCGGTTTGACCGGCACCAGGCGGGCAACGCCGCGGGCAACCTTATCGACAATCATGGAACGGCCCTCCGCCCGGCTTCGGGACGGGCCTCCTGGTCTTCAACGATGACGCGCACAATGTCCTGGGCCGGCGGCGCCTGTTTCCCGAAATCATAGACGAGCCGGTGCAGGCTGCCTTCGGTTCCGGCGGTCTCGAAAGCGAGATCCCAGAACAGTTGCGCGGCAGGCTGGTTGCGCGGCGTCTCGTTGTAAAGCGCCTCGAAACGGTCTGCGCCGGCCGCATGGTAGGTTTGCAGCAGATACATCATCAGTGCCCGGTCCACATGCTTGGCCTGGATGCGGCAACTGAACATCAGATCCTTCATGAGCGGCCCGCTGCGGTCCACGACGGCAAAACCGATAATGCCGTATTCGCCGAACTTGTCCGCCGCGCTCAAAACATAGGTATCGAGATCATCCGCCGTCATCATGGCGCGGATGGCCGCCATATTGTACCGGTTGCCGGAGAAATTCATCTGGTTGGTCCGTTGCGCCAGCTCGTGGACCCGGCGCAAGACCTCTTCCGACAGGGGAGAAATCCGCAATTCAAGCCCGCAGCCGCGCAGGAAGGTCTCGTAATCCGTATCCGCGCCTTCGAACGCGTCGTCCCGCGAAATCTGTTCCCTGTAGAACTGACGCCGCTTCCGGCTCTCCGCCGTCACCGGCACGTCGAACAGGGGGTGCTCAAGCAGACCGTCAAGGTCCGTGAGCGGATCGAAGGTCAGCACGCTGTCATGCACCGCTTCCACTTCCGCCCGCTCGAAGGGCTGGTCGTCGATAAAGACGAAGGTGTCGATCCCGATATTGAGCCTGTGCGCAATGGTCCCGAGCGCCGTGCTTTTCGGGTTCCAGGAGACTTGCGGATAGAGGAAATAGTCCTCCAGGCCGAAATGACGGACAGCGGCCAGGGCATCCTCGGCGTTGTTCTTACTGGCGATGGAATTGAGGATGCCGCGTTCGTCGAACGCCTTGATCAGAGCCACGGCCGTTTCATTCAGAACGAGCTTGTCGAGCCCGTCCTCGATCAGCGTACCCTTCCACAGCGTATTGTCGAGATCCCAGACGGCGCATTTCACGCGCTTCGGCTTCTTGGCCTCGCCTTGAGCGTCCGCTGTCTGCGCCGGCCCAGCGGCCTGCGCCGCCAAGGCATCCTCGGCGACCCGCGCGAAATCGACCAGACCGAAATAAAGCACCGTATCGCCCGGACGCTCGTCCAATTCGATCTGTATCAGGAATTCCGCCCTGGTATCGATGGCCGCTTCGATGGCCTCAGCCGGAACCAGGATACGGTTGTACCCAGGCTCCAGGACCAGCCGGTGCTGAAACGGACGGTGCGCCTGCTCGCCGCGCGGACGCATGGTCAGCGTGGCCAAGACCGTATCCGGATTGGGATTGAAGCATTCAACGACGAACCGGTTGGGCGTCTGCGCCGTCGGCTTGGCGCCGAAGGCGGCGCGCCGTTTAAGGGCATAGCGCCCGCCCATGGCCACGAGCTTGAGCCCCCAGGGCATGGGCATGCCTTGCACCATGCTGCCGAGGGACTGGTCTTGCCGCTCCTTGGAAATAGCCTCGCCGGTCTCGACAACCACCGGCGTGCCGAAGCCTTCCAGCCGCGCCCATTTCCGGAACGTGATTTTCATGAGGTCGTTGACGGCGGCGCCATCGACCGACACCGCCACGAATCCCTCCCGGAAACGCCGGCACTTCAGATCGGGCCTGGGGGTGTAGAATTCGCATGTGGTGAAGCAGTTGGGCATGGAGCATTCCGTGCAATGCTCCATCCACGGGATCGTACTCCGATGGCTGACGATCTGTCCCAGGGCCCGGAACCGGTCCAGAACATCATGGGGCAGTTCGGACGCGCTCGCCCGCGTGAAGCCGATATCCGTTTCAAACATGAGAGCCGCCAATCGCCACTTGAAGCTGCCGCCGGTGTTGTCCCCGATGCAAAAGCACCTGGAAACACCTTAGCCACAAAACCGTTCAGATTTACCGCTGACTGTGGTTATTCGCGAGATGGTTCACCCCGATCACGACGCGCGCAAGCTACCAGATGCCCCGGCACGTCACAAGCCGCATGGCCTTGCGAAATGCCGCAAAAATAGAGCCACAAAGGGTCTTCGCGCCCGCCGGTTCATTGACCCGGTCCTGTCTGCGGACATCAGGCAAACAGTCATGATTCCCACCTTGACGCCCTTCCTAAAACTGCCAATGATCCACCGCGTTTTCCAGAGCCCGAGCGCAAAGCCGAACCGTCGCGATCCAGCCAAAACACCGACCTGCACGATTGCTTTCTTTAAAGGAACACGGACAGCAATCTGAAATGTTTATGCCAACCAGGTCCAAGCAATAGAATAAAGAAGGCAGCCCTTAGAGGATCGGACGGTAAGTTGAGACATGACTTATTAACGTAATGCGTTTGGTTTATTGATCAGGGTATCGCAGACCGGCCAGCAGAGGGGACTTGCTTGATGAGCACTGCGCGCGACCAAAAGGATGCGGATGCGATCACGATCGGTCTCGTCTGGCATTCGGTCAATTCCGATAATCTGGGCGTCGGCGCTTTGACGGTCTCGAACATCCGGATCATCAGCGAGGCGGCCGAATCCATCGGCAAGCGCCCCTTCTTCAAGATCATCGGCTGGCTCGACCAGCGCACGCCTTACGTCAAGGGCGAGAACATTCAGATCTGTCCCATGAGTGCGAAGGGTCTGATCAGTCCGGTCGGCGGCGTGCTCGCCGACTTGAAGAGCTGCGATGTGGTGTTCGATATCGGGGGCGGCGAGAGTGTCGCCGATCTTTTTGGCCTGACACGGTTCGGCTATCTCTCGACCACCAAAATGCTGTCCCTGCTCTCGGGCCGCCCCCTGATCCTGAGCCCGCAGACCATCGGCCCGTTCAACCGCCGGATCTCCCGCGTGACCGCCAAGGCCATCATGAACCGCGCCGCCATGACCTTTGCGCGGGACGACATCTCCTACGGTATTCTCGGGGACATGGGTGTGCGGAAGAATACGGATGTCACCACGGATGTGGCCTTCCATCTGCCTTACGATCCGCCCGCGCCGCGCACGGATCCGGACGTCCATGTGGGCATCAACGCCTCGGCCCTGCTGCTTTATCGGGAACGCGATCAAAGCAACGTCTTCGGACTGTCCGTGCGCTATCAGGACATGATCGACGATCTGGTGGCGTATTTCCAGCAGGCGGGCGCGAAAATCCATTTCGTTGCCCATGTGATCGCGGATCATTCGGAAATGGAGGACGATTACCGCGCGGCCCAGGCCCTGGCCGCGCAGTATCCGGGAACGATCCTCGCGCCGAAATTCACCTCGCCGTCGGAAGCGAAGTCCTACATTGCCGGTCTCGACTTTTTCACGGGATCGCGCATGCATGCCTGTATCGCCGCCTTTTCCAGCGGCGTGCCCGTGGTCGCGCTGGCCTATAGCCGGAAGTTCGGCGGCCTGTTTAATTCGCTCGGCTACACCCATGTTGTGGACTGCAAGACGGCCACGAACGAGGACGCCCTTGCCCGGGTGAAAGCGGGCTTTGAGAACCGTCACGCCCTGCGCGAGGAAGTCGCCGAGGGCAATCGTCAGGCGCAGGAGCGGCTCGGCCGGTACCGCGATGCCGTGCGCGACCGTTTGGCCCGCGCCGTGAGGACCTGATCCCATGAACACCCACTCCCCCGCTTTAGCGCGCGTCGAAAAGGGCGATCTGTGTTCCGGCTGCGGCCTGTGCAAGGCGGCCGCCGCGCCGGGGGCGATCGAGATGCGCTTGTCGGACGAGGGGTATCTGCGTCCGTTCACGAAACGCCCTTTGTCGAAAGAGGACGACCGGCTGATCGAAACCATCTGTCCCGGCCTCAATCTGGAGCAGCAGCCGCCACGGACCGAGAGCCCCCATCATACCATCTGGGGACCGATCAAATCCGTCTATACGGGCCACGCGCAGGATCCGGACTTGCGCTATCAGGGCTCGTCCGGCGGCGCCCTGTCCGCCTTTCTGATTTATCTGCTCCAGTCCGGATCGGTCGATTTCGTCGTCCAGAACTGCGTCTCTGACGACTCGCCGCTCCTCAATGCGGTGCGCAACAGTACCACGCGGGACGATGTGATCCGCTCCGCCGGTTCGCGCTATGCCCCCTCCGCGCCCCTTGAAATGCTGCGCGAGCAATTGGCCGGTCCCGGACGGTTCGCCTTCGTAGGCAAGCCTTGCGACGTGGCGGCCCTGCGTGCCTATGTGGCGACGGATCCGTCGATCAAGGAGCGCATCCCGTTCATGCTGTCCTTCATGTGCGGCGGCATTCCAAGCCAGCACGGCACAAAGCAGATCTTGAAACGCCTGGACGTTTCGGCCGACGCCGTGACGAGCTTCCGCTACCGGGGGAATGGCTGGCCGGGCTTTGCCACCGCGGTGACGCAAGGCGGTCAGGAAGCGAAGATGAGCTATGCGGAAGCCTGGGGCGACATTCTCTCCAAGCATGTCCAGCTGCGCTGCAAGATCTGTCCAGACGGCACCGGCGGGTTCGCCGATCTGATCTGCGCCGATGCCTGGTACGGCGATGAAAAGGGCTATCCGAAATTCGACGAGGCCGACGGCCGCAGCCTGATCATCGTGCGGACGGAAACCGGCCAGGCCTTGTTCAACGCGGCAACCGCCGCCGGCATGGTCGAGGCCGAGCCCTTGGCGGAAGGCGAAATCATCAAGATGCAGCCCTATCAGGCGCG
>CAZTCJ010000129.1:0-8322 GCA_964612085.1 uncultured Alphaproteobacteria bacterium | reverse complement strand
AAGGGCACCGGCAACTCGGAAATCGTCCTGGACCGGAAGGTTGCCGACAAGCGGGTGTTCCCGTCCATCGACATTCTGAAATCCGGCACCCGGAAAGAAGAGCTGCTGATCGACAAAGCCGATCTGCAAAAGATCTTCGTGCTGCGCCGGATTCTGGCGCCCATGGGCACGGTCGATGCCATCGAATTCCTGATCGACAAGCTCAAACAGACCAAGTCGAACAGCGACTTCTTCGATTCGATGAATACCTGATCCGTCTCAGGACGGTCCGAAGGGCTTAGAGCCCTTCGGGCGGGACGGCGCTGGAGACCGGCGCGGACGGCAGAAGCTCCAAGGCCCCCAGATCGTCTTTCACCACCGCTTTCCGGCCATCCCGGCTGAAGCCGAGGGCGCTCGGGATGAGCGCGCGGCTCGACGGCGTGTGCTGACTAACCGATCCGAAACCAAGGGCCGCCCGGACGAACAGGGCCATATCGGGTTCACCGCCTTGCTCCCCCTGGCTGTTCAAAGGCGCGGTCAGATCCGCCAGAAGCGCGTTCATGGTCAGGTGCGGCTGGTCTTCCACCAAGTGGCGCAAGACATCGCTCGAGTTCAGGGACGTGTCGTCTTCAACGCTGGCCTGCTGTTGGCACGGCAAGGGAAAAGCGGGTTCGAGGCTCGGACCGAGGCCGGCGCCCGTCAGATAAATCGCGGGGTTCGGGTTGGCCGGGCAGGGTATGGCCGCGGCCGCCCGCAAGGACTCCGCCAAAGCCACTTCGAACAGATTGGCCGTCACCTTGCCCGCCTTGTCGGTCAGGACGGAAACATGAGCGGCTTCCGAAACCGGGCCCTGGGCCAGCTTTTGCGGTTCGGCCGTGTTGAGTTGAGCGAGTTTGCTCTCGGCCCGGGCGGCCCAGTCGTCTGCCTTTTGATCCGACGCCAGATCGCGCGCCATTTCAAAGGCGGCGACGGCCGTCTCGATACCGTCCAGCCGGTCGTAAAGCGTGCCCAGAGCGAACCAGATTTCGGGATTGTCCGGATCCTGATTGCGTGCCTGTTCGTAAAGATCCACGGCCTTGACCGGATCCTCCTCGGCAACCGCATCGGCCGCAACGACGAGATCCTCGGCGAGCAGGGTGTTGATCTTTTCGGTGGGCTGGGTGGCCATGCCGGTGGCGCGAGCCTGTTGCGATGTGGTCTGGGTGGCGATGGCGAGGCGGGGCTCTTCGGTCTTGTCAGCATCGATCGACATGATCACGACACCGACGGAGAGCGCGAGACCCGCCAGAACCACCAGGGTGCCGGAGATGGGCCGCACCGCCAGGGAAAGCAGCGGCATCACCACGCCCGAGCGGTAGCCCAGGCTGCTTACGATTCTTTGGACGATAAAGCCCAGCAGGACCGCGAGAATAATCACCGCGATCCAGGCGGGCGGCTGGCCGAGAAATTCGCCAAGCTTCGGCAAAGCGACCGAGAACACATTCATCCAGGCGTTGGTCAGGTCCATGGGTCTCCCCCCGGAGAGCAGTCACATCAATCCAAGCGCATTGTAACGGCCTTTGCGCATTTTGGGATGGGAATCCGCGCCCCGGCCGGTCACCTTTTGTCGTCGTTACGGGATCAAAACCGTCGCACCTGTGGTTTTGCGCGCTTCCAGATCCCGGTGGGCATCGGCCGCGTCCGCCAGGGCATAGGTCTGGTTGACCGCAATGGTCACATGACCGTCCCGGACAACCGCAAACAGATCCTCGGCCACGGCTTTCAGATCCTCAGCCGTCGCCGTGTAATGAAAGAGCGTCGGGCGGGTCAGGAACAGGGATCCCTTTTGGGCCAGGATGGCCGGCGCGAATGGCGGTACGGCGCCGGAGGCATTGCCGAAGCTGACCATCATCCCGCGCGGGCGCAGACAGTCGAGGGATGCGTCCCAAGTATCCTTGCCGACGCCGTCATAAACCACCGGCACGCCCACGCCGCTCGTGATCTCCTTGACCCGTTCGACCACATTCTCGGTGCGATAGAGAATGGTGTGATCGCAGCCATTGGCTTGGGCGAGGGCCGCTTTTTCCTCGGAGCCCACGGTGCCGATCACCGTCGCGCCCAGATGCTTGGCCCATTGGCAGGCCAGAAGACCGACACCACCCGCCGCCGCATGGATCAGGACCGTATCGCCCGGCTGCACCTTATAAGTCTGGCGAACCAGAAACTGGGTGGTCATGCCTTTGAGCATGATCGCGGCGGCCATGCGGTCGTCGATGCCGTCGGGGATCGGGCTGACCCGGTCGGCCTGGCAGATGGCCGCTTCGCTATAAGCGCCCAAAGGACCCGTGCCGTAAGCGACCCGGTCGCCGGTTTTCAGATGGGCGACATCCGGGCCGGTGGCCTCCACCACGCCGGCGGCTTCCAGGCCGAGACCGCTGGGCAGCGGTACCGGATAGAGGCCGGTGCGGTGATACGTGTCGATGTAATTGACGCCCACGGCCGTGTGCCGGACCCGGATCTGTCCCGGGCCCGGATCGGGCAGGGCGATGTCTTCCCAGCGCAAGACCTCAGGCCCGCCGGTGTCGTGAATGCGAATGGCCTTGGTCATGGGATATGCTCCGCCAAGCGTCTGAACTTACGCCAGATGGGTTTTCAGGAAGTCATGGGTGCGTTGATTGGCCGTTTGAGCGGCTTTTTCGTCGTAATGCTCGCCCCCGACCCTGGCAAAGGCGTGATCCAGCCCCTCATAGGTATGGATCGTGACGTTTTTGTTGTCCTGAAGGCCGGATTCGATCTGCGCTTGGGCCTCCCGGGGCACGAACTGATCGTTCTCGGCCACATGGAGAAGCAAGGGCCTTTTGATATTGCCTTGCTCGTCCAGCTTTTCCTGAATGTTGACGCCATAATAGCCCACACAGGCATCGGAATCGGTCCTGGTAGCGGTCAAATAGGCCAGAAGACCGCCTAAGCAGTATCCGACGGCGCCGACCTTGTTGTTTTCAACGCCGCTGCCGCGCAAATGGCTGATGGAAGCGCCGATATCCTTGACGCCGGCATCCACATCGAACTTTCCGAACAGGTCGAAGGCCTGTTTCCACTCTTCTTCCGTCTTGTCGGTCAGTTGGATGCCCGGCTCGATGCGCCAGAACAGGTCCGGGCAAAGGGCCGTGAAGCCATGGGCGGCGTATTCGTCGCACAGGTCGCGCATGACGCCGTTCACGCCGAAAATTTCCTGGATGACGATCAAACCCGGGCCGGATCCCGATGCCGGCTTGGCCAGATAGCCCATGAATGATCCGTCGGGGCCTTCAATGGTAATTTCGGTGCCGCTCACGCGCTGTCCTCCTGGGGTGTTGGTTCAGTTGGGGGCTTGCCCCGCCTTGGCTTGAAGAGCGTCGGGCTCGGTGATCGGGGCGGAGCAAATCGTGCCCCGGCAGATATAGGCCGTGGGCTTGCCGTCTGCCAAGGTCTTGCCCGCTGCCGGGTGGGACGGCGGCAGAGCGGTGTCCGGCGCTACAACCTGAACAATACGGGACGGGGAGGGTTCCCGCCAGGCGGCATGGGTGAGCGCCTTCGTTTCAGGATGGCCCGGTTCGCCGATCACCGCGATCTGGGTGGTGTTGAGCAGAGAGTCGAAGCCGTTGAGATAACGGCCCATGCCCAGGCCGCCGCTCTTGACCTGCCCGGCGAAGGCTTTGACCAGGGCGTCGGCCTTGTCCCGGTAGACGGTCTCGCCGGTGAGATGGAAGAGGTCGGACAGAACGCCCACCATGGTGCCGTTGGCGCTGGGCTGGGCATTGTCCATGACGCTGCGGGTGCGCACGATCAGCGCTTCCGCGTCGTCGGCCGTGTAGTAGTAGCCGCCGCTCGGCGCCGCATAATGCCGGGCGAGGGTCTGTTCCCAGATTCGAGCTTGGTGCAGATAGCGCTCTTCGCCGGTGACCTGAAAGAGCATCAGAGCGGCCTCGGCCATATTGGCGTAGCCGTCGGCCATGGCCGGATGCCGGGCCTGGCCGAGCCGCCAGCTATGGAAGAGGCGCTCGCCCTCGGTCATGGTGTCGATCACCGCCTGGAAGGCGCGGGCGGCGGCGGCGATCCAATCCTCCTTGCCGAACACCGCGCCGGCTTCGGCCAAGGCGCCGATCATCAGACCGTTCCAGTCGGTCAGCACCTTGTCGTCCCAGCCGGGCCGGATCCGCTTGTCCCGCGCTTTGAGCAGCTTGTCCCGGGCGGCGGCGAGGCGTGCTTCGTCTTCCTCGGGGCCGAGCTTGGGCACGCGCTGCCGGTTGAGGATGGTCTTGCCTTCCCAGTTGCCACCCGCGCTGACGTCATAGGCCACCTTGAATAGCTGGACCTCGTCGCCGCTCAGGACCGCATCGATCTCGGCTTCGTTCCAGACATAGAATTTGCCTTCTTCGCCTTCCGAATCCGCATCGAGCGAGGAGGCGAAGCCGCCATTCTCGGCGACCATCTCCCGCAGGACCCAGCCGTTGGTCTCCGCGATGCGCGCCGCCAGAAGCGGCTCGCGGGTCTTGCGCCAGACCAGAGTCATCAGCCGGACAAGCTGGGCGTTGTCGTAGAGCATCTTTTCGAAATGCGGCACCAGCCATTGCTCATCGACGGCATAGCGGGCGAAGCCGCCGCCCAAATGATCGTAGATGCCGCCCTGGCACATGCGGCTGAGCGAGACATCGACGGCCGAAGCGAAGGCGGTCTCCTGGGTGCGCAGCGCGGCCCGCCACAGCAGCTCGAGAAGACCCGTTTGGGGAAATTTCGGCGCGCCGATCAGTCCGCCATAGATCGGATCCACCTGGCGGGCCATATGAAACGCGAGGCCGTCGAGCGCATCCATGGTCAGCGTGCCCGGATGGCTTGCGGCCTGTTCCTGGTTCTGAAGCGCCTCGACCAGCGCCTGGCGGTTTTTGCCGATGGCCACCGGATCGTCGTTGAACACGGCGGAGACGCGCTTCAGGATATGGATGAACCCGGGCCTGCCGTGGCGCGGTTCTTTCGGAAAATAGGTGCCGCCCCAGAACGGCTCGCCGTCCGGCGCGAGAAACATGGTCAGCGGCCAGCCGCCGGGCTCGCCCAGCATCTGAAGCGCGGTCATATAAATCGCATCGATATCGGGCCGTTCTTCGCGATCCACCTTGATGTTGACGAAACGCTCGTTCATGACTGCCGCGACGTCCGGATCCTCGAAGCTTTCATGAGCCATGACATGGCACCAGTGGCAGGCGGCATAGCCGATGGACAACAGGATCGGCACGTTGCGCGTCCGGGCTTCGGCCAGGGCGGCATCGCCCCAGGGGCGCCAATGGACGGGATTGTCCTTATGTTGAAGCAGATAAGGGCTGGTTTCCTGGTCGAGCAGATTGCGGGACATGGAGCTTCCATTCAAGTGTTGAGGGGGCGAACACATAACGGCGCTCGCAGTGTGACGCTTGATGTGGCGACGTCAACGCATGGTGGACATAAGAACGAGGCTTAGCGATGAAAATGAAGATCGAGGTGGAATGCACGCCGGAAGAAGCACGGGCCTTTCTGGGCCTGCCGGATGTGACGCCTCTGAACGACGCCATGATGGCCCGCGTCAAGGAGCAGATGGAGCAGAACCTGTCCTATCTGGATCCGGAAGCCATGGCCAAGCTCTGGTTCCCGATCGGCGCCCAGGGGTTCGAGACCATGCAGAAGGTCATGACTCAGGCCATGGCGTCCGCCATGCCGTCGAACGGCGGCGCATCCTCCCGGCGCGGCAAGAAAGACGCCTGACCATGTCCGCCGGCCGGGACACTATCTTCGCCTTGTCGAGCGCGCCCGGACGCGCCGGGGTCGCGGTGGTGCGCGTCTCCGGACCGGCGGCGGGCGCGGCGCTCGAAGCACTGACGGGCCAGCCCTTGCCTGCGCCGCGCCAGGCGGCCTTGAAGACTTTGCGCACGCCCGGCACGGACCGGGTTCTTGACCGGGGATTGGTCCTGTGGTTTCCCGGACCGGCCAGTTTCACCGGCGAGGATGTGGCCGAGCTGCATGTCCATGGCGGGCCCGCCGTGATCGCCGCCGTGACACAAGCGCTTGCCGCGCTGCCGGATCTCAGGCCGGCGGCGCCCGGTGAGTTCACCCGGCGCGCGGTGTTCGCGGGCAAGATGGACTTGACCCAAGCCGAAGGGCTGATCGATCTGATCCATGCGGAGACCGAGGCCCAGCGCCGCCAGGCCCTGGCGCAAGCCGACGGCGCTTTGCGCGATCTCTATGAGGACTGGCGCCAGAGCCTGATCCGGATCCTGGCCTATGCGGAAGCGGAGATCGATTTTCCGGATGAAGGCGACGTGCCCGACGGGCTTTTCGGAGCGATCCGTCCCGAGCTTGAGCGGGTGACCCAGGCCATTGCCGGTCATCTGGCCGACGGGCACCGGGGCGAACGGTTGCGGGACGGCGTTTCGGTCGTGCTGCTCGGGGCGCCCAATGCGGGCAAGTCCACGCTTCTCAATGTTCTGGCCAAACGGGACGTGGCGATTGTCTCGGAGATCGCCGGGACCACACGGGACGCGCTCGAAGTGCCGCTCGACTTGGCTGGTGTGCCGGTGACCGTGACCGACACGGCGGGTCTGCGGGATTCGGCGGATACCATCGAGCAGGAAGGCGTGCGCCGGGCTTTGGGCCGCGCCCGCGCTGCCGATCTGCGGGTCTATCTGTCGGAGGCCGGAGAGCCGCCCGTTCTAGACGCCGCGACTCGGGCGCTCATGCAACCCGGCGACTTCGGTCTTTTGACGAAAACGGACCGCCTGCCGTCTGCGCCACCGGTGCCGGAGTTCGGCGATCTTCAGCCGGATCGGGTGTTCGCCATTTCGGCCAAGACGGGCGACGGGCTGGACCGGTTTTTGGGCACTCTGGAAGAGGTGGTGCGGGACCGGTTCGTGGCGACGGAAACGCCTGCCTTGACCAGGGCGCGCCATCGAACGGCCTTGGAAGACTGCCACGCTAATCTGTCTCGGGTGTTGGCGTCGGCTGGTAGCCCGGCGGAATTGATCGCCGAGGATTTGCGGCGGGCCATCGGGGCCTTGGGCAGTATCACTGGCGCCGTCCATGTGGAGGATCTGCTGGACGTGATCTTCCGGGATTTTTGTATCGGCAAATAATGTTTCACGTGAAACATCCCGCCAAAAAGCCTAGATAGATCCTGAAGGGATAACGGTCGGAACCGGACGATGCGTAAGTCATACGATGTCATTGTGATTGGCGGCGGGCATGCAGGCTGCGAAGCGGCGGCGGCCTCCGCACGCTTGGGTGCGCGCACGCTCCTGGTTACCCATAAGCTCGAGACCATCGGCGAGATGTCCTGCAATCCGGCTATCGGCGGTTTGGGCAAGGGCCATCTGGTTCGGGAGATTGATGCCCTGGACGGGATCATGGGCCGCGTCGCCGACCAGGCGGGTATTCAGTTCCGTCTGTTGAACCGGAGCAAGGGTCCGGCGGTGCGCGGGCCCCGGGCCCAGGCGGACCGCAAGCTCTACCGGGAAGCCATGCAGGCGGCCATGGGTGCAATTCCAGGCCTGGATCTGATGGCCGCTGCGGTCGAGGATCTGATTGTGAAAGACGGTGCCGCCTGTGGCATCGTCACATCCGATGGCATGGAGATCAGGGCCGCTGCCGTGGTCCTGACCACAGGGACATTCCTTAAAGGTGTCATCCATATCGGTGAGCAGCGGATTCCGGCGGGCCGTGTCGGCGAGGCGCCGGCCATCGGCCTGTCCGACCGGCTATACGGTCTCGGCCTTACCATGGGCCGCTTGAAAACCGGCACGCCGCCACGGCTCGACGGCTCGACCATCGATTGGGCGGGCCTGGACGAGCAGCCCGGCGATGTGCCGCCGGTGCCGTTTTCCTTTTTGACCGACCGCATCACCACGCCTCAGATCCCGTGTCACATCACCTCGACCACGCCTGAGACCCATAAGATCATCGAAGAGAATATCGGCCAGTCGGCGGTCTATGCGGGCCGGATCGACGGCAAAGGGCCGCGCTATTGCCCGTCCATCGAGGACAAGGTGGTGCGTTTCGCCGAGCGCGACCGGCATCAGGTGTTTCTGGAACCCGAAGGGCTCGATGACGATACGGTCTATCCCAATGGCATTTCCACCTGTCTGCCGGAAGAAACCCAGAAGGCTTTTCTGGCGACCATCCCTGGGCTGGAAAACGCCGTGATCCGGCGGCCGGGCTATGCCATCGAATATGATTATGTGGATCCGCGCGATCTCTTGCCGACCTTGGAGACCAAGCGGCTGCCGGGCCTGTTCCTGGCGGGCCAGATCAATTGCACGACCGGTTATGAAGAAGCGGCGGCGCAAGGGCTGATGGCGGGGTTGA
>CAZTCJ010000128.1:0-8416 GCA_964612085.1 uncultured Alphaproteobacteria bacterium | reverse complement strand
CGCGCACCGGCAGGCCGCGGCGGTGGCGCAGGCCCCGGTAGCAGCCCAGATCCATCAGGCGCTTGACGTTCATGGCCACGTCCCGGCGCAGATCGCCCTCGACCATGTAATCGCGGTCGATGGTCTCACGGATCTGAATGACTTCAGCGTCGGACAGCTCGTTCACGCGCTTGGCTTCGGGGATATTGACCTTCTCGCAAATCTCCTTGGCCTTGGCCGGGCCAATGCCGTGAATATAGGTCAGCGCGATCGTCACCCGCTTTCCGCTCGGGATGTTTACGCCTGCAATACGGGCCACAGGGCTCTCTCCTCAAACCATCAATGGGCAGGCGAGGCGGACGCTTGCCCGCTTCTCCCATGCCTTTTCCGAAAAAACTCGTTTTCCCGCGCCGCGTTTCGCGGCAGCCCCGACGACCGGTCCCGACCCCCGGCTTAGGCGATAAGGGTCCATCTGGCTGATCGAAAGGGGAAAGCCCGTTTCTGCCGGAATACGGCCGAACGGCACTTTGCAGAGATCCGCCAATATAAGAACAAGTCCCCGCTAGTCAAGCGTTACGACTTGGGATCGTCAGGCTTTTACGAGAATCTCCTCTATCTGGGTCGCAACAGAATCGATGGACTTCATGCCGTCCACTGTCTGCAGCTTCCCCTGTTTCTTGTAATAGGGCAGCAACGGCGCGGTCTGCTCCCGGTAGACGCCCAGGCGCTTGACCAGGGTCTCGGCGGTATCGTCCGCGCGCACCTCGCCGGGGCTTTCCTTCTTGCGGGTCTCGATACGCTCAAGCAGGCAGCCCTCTTCCACCACGATCTCGATCACGGCGTCGAGGTCGAGGCCTTTCTCGCCCAGCATTTTGTCGAGCGCCTTGGCCTGGGCCACATTGCGGGGGAAACCGTCCAGAATGAAGCCCTTGGCGCAATCGGGCTGTTCGATCCGCTCGGCGATGATCTGTACCACGACCTCGTCGGGCACCAGATCGCCCCGGTCCATGATCTCCTTGCAGCGCTTGCCCACTTCCGTGCCGGCGGCGACGGCGGCGCGCAGCATGTCGCCGGTGGAGAGCTGCTTGATGCCGAAGCGCATTTCGAGCTTCTTGGCCTGGGTGCCCTTGCCGGCCCCCGGAGGCCCTAACAGAATCAATCTCATCGGCGCGCTCCCCTCAGCTTCGATTTCTTGATCAGCCCCTCATACTGATGGGCCAGCAAATGGCTCTGCACCTGGGCCACCGTGTCCATGGTCACGGTCACCACGATGAGCAGCGACGTGCCGCCGAAATAGAAGGGAATACTCGGGTTCTGCGCGATCAGGAATTCAGGCAACAGACAGACGGCGGTGATATAGGCCGCGCCGACACAGGTGAGCCGGGTCAGCACGAAGTCGATATATTCCGCCGTGCGCTTGCCCGGCCGGATGCCCGGGATGAAGCCGCCGTATTTCTTCAGATTGTCGGCCGTGTCCTCGGGATTGAAGACGATGGCCGTATAGAAGAAGCAGAAGAAGATGATCAGACCGGCATAGATCGCCATATACATCAGGCCGCCGCGCTGCAGCAGGGCCGTCACATCGGTGAGCCAGGCCGGACCGCCATCGGCGGCGAAGCTGGCGAAGGTCAACGGCAGCAGCAGCAGGGAGGACGCGAAGATCGGTGGAATCACCCCTGCGCTGTTAAGCTTCAAGGGCAGATGCGAGGTCTCGCCGCCGAACATGCGGTTGCCCACCTGGCGCTTGGGATATTGCACGATCAGACGGCGCTGGGCCCGTTCCATGAAGACGATGAAGGCAATGACGGCGACCGCCATCAGCAGCAGGCCGACGATCACGGCGCCCGACAGCGCCCCTTCCCGGCCCAATTGCAAGGTCCCCGCGAGCGCCCGGGGCAGCTCCGCGACGATGCCGGCGAAGATGATCAGCGAAATGCCGTTACCCACGCCGCGCGCGGTGATCTGTTCGCCCAGCCACATGAGGAACATGGTGCCGCCCACCAGGGTGATCACCGTGCTCGCCAGGAAGAACGGTCCGGGATTGACGGCCGCGCCGGAGGCTTGAAGGCCGTTGGCAATGGCAAAGGCCTGGGCGGCGGCGAGCACCACGGTCAGATAGCGGGTGTATTGGTTGATCTGCTTGCGGCCCTGTTCGCCTTCCTTCTTGAGCTGTTCAAGCTGCGGCGACACGGTGGTCATGAGCTGCATGATGATCGAGGCCGAGATATACGGCATGATGTTGAGCGCGAAGATGGCCATGCGCTCCACGGCGCCGCCCGCGAACATGTTGAACATGCCCAGGATTCCCGCCTGGGTGTTGTTGAACAACTGCTCGAAGCGGATGAGATCGATCCCCGGCAGCGGGATGTAGGTGCCGAGCCGGTAGACGATGAGCGCGCCCAGCGTAAACAGGATGCGCTTTTGCAGTTCCGTCGCCTTGGCGAAGGACTGGAAGTTCAGATTGGCTGCGAGCTGTTCGGCGGCTGAGGCCATGGGGCGTCACTCCGTTTCGATCGCCAGTTCCGGACGGTCCGGCCTCTGGCGCAGGCCGGACGGTTCCCTCCCATTAGTCCCAGATAAGACGCCTCTCGCAAGATACGAGTTTAAGAGGCGTCCGCGGCGGCGGCCTGGGCCTTCTTTCCTTTCGGCGGACGCTTCGGCTTGGTCTGACCGCTCGCCTCAGGCGTTCCAATTTTCGTCTTCCGGCGGCGCTCCGGCACGGAGCCCAACAGGGTCACCGAGCCGCCCGCCTTTTCCACGGCGGCGACGGCGGTCTTGGTGGCGCCAGCCACTTCCAAAGACAGTTTGGCGCTCAACTCGCCCGTGCCGAGAAGGCGGATACCGTCCCGCTCCCGGCGCACCAGGCCCGCCGCGATCAGCGCTTCGGTGTTGACGGGCTTGGCCGCATCGAGCTTGCCCGCGTCCACGGCTTTCTGCAGACGCGCCAGGGTCACTTCCGCGAATGTGAACTTGTTGGGCTTGTTGAAGCCGCGCTTGGGCAGGCGCATGTGAAGCGGCATCTGACCGCCTTCAAAGCCCTTGATGGCCACGCCCGAGCGGGACTTCTGGCCCTTGACGCCGCGTCCGCCGGTCTTGCCCTTGCCCGAGCCGATCCCGCGGCCGACGCGGATGGCGCGTTTGCGGGCGCCCGGATTGTCCGCCAACTGATTGAGACGCATGGTTCAACTCCTCTGCCTAAGCCCGCGCCCGGTCGAAACCGGCGCGCCTCAGGCTTGTTCCTCGACGATCCTGACCAGGTGCTGCACCTTGCGGATCATGCCGCGCACCGACGGCGTATCCTCCAGCGTGCTGCGCTTGTGCATTTTGTTCAGACCCAGACCGATCAGCGTGGCGCGCTGATCGCCGGGACGGCGGATCGGGCTGCCGATCTGCTCGACGGTCACGGTCTTGCCCGTGGGCGTCTTGCGCGACTTGCGGCCCGGCTTGGCCTCGCCGGCAGGCTTATCGGCCGCCTTCTTGGGCTTAGCCGCTTTCGGCGCCGCAGCCGTTTTGGGCGCGGCGTCAGCCTTGGTTTCGGCCTTGGGAGCAGCGGCTTTCTTGGCCGTCGTTTTCTTCGCGGCGGTCTTCTTGGCAGCGGTTTTCTTCACGGCCGTTTTCTTGGCCGCTGTCTTCTTGGCTGCGGGCTTGTTCTCCGCGCCATCGTCTTTTTTGTCCTCGTCAGCCATCAGGCTCTCCATACCTCAAAAGCGTGCGCTTATGCTCAGTCGGCAGACGTGCTCGTCTCGCCCTGCACTTCATTGCGCCGCGCGATGATCTCGCTGACCTTCTTGCCGCGCTTGGCCGCGATCTGGCGGGGCGACACTTCCTTGGTCAGGGCGTTGAAGGTGGCGCGCACCATGTTGTAGGGGTTCGACGAACCCAGCGACTTGGCCACCACGTCCTGTACGCCCAGCGTCTCGAACACGGCCCGCATGGGACCGCCGGCGATGATGCCCGTACCGGCAGGCGCCATGCGCAGGATCACCTTGCCCGCCCCATGGCGGCCTTCGATATCGTGATGCAGGGTCCGGCCTTCGCGCAGGGGCACACGGATCAAAGTGCGCTTGGCCTGGTCCGTCGCCTTACGGATGGCCTCCGGCACCTCGCGCGCCTTGCCGTGGCCGAAGCCGACCCGGCCGCGCTGATCGCCGACCACCACGAGCGCCGCGAAGCCGAACCGCCGGCCGCCCTTCACCACTTTGGCCACCCGGTTGATGTGGACAAGCTTGTCCACGAATTCGCTATCGCGTTCGTCCCGGTCCCGTTCCCGATCGCCACGTGCCACGATGGTATTCCTTTATCTTGTGCGGCGCGCATCCGGCGCCGTCGTCATCAGAAGTTGAGGCCGCCTTCGCGCGCGGCTTCCGCCAGGGCCTTGACCCGGCCGTGATAAAGATAACCGCCCCGGTCGAAGAAGACGTCCTTGACGCCTGCGGCCTTGGCCCGCTCGGCGATCAGCTTGCCGACTTCCGAAGCGGCGTCCTTGTTGCCGCCGCTTTTCAGCTTGCCGCGCATGTCTTTTTCGATGGACGAGGCAGACGCCAGCGTCTTGCCCGCCGTGTCGTCGATCACCTGCGCATAGATGTGATTGGCTGAACGGAACACGGACAAACGCGCGCGTCCCCCGCCCAGTTTGCGCAGGCGCGTGCGGGTGCGTTGTTTGCGCCGATCGGAAAGCGACTGTTTGCTCATGACCTCAAGCCTTACTTCTTCTTACCTTCCTTACGGAAGATAGATTCGTCAGCATACTTAATGCCTTTACCCTTATAGGGCTCGGGCGGACGGTATTTGCGGATATCGGCAGCGACCTGACCAACGCGCTGCTTGTCGATGCCGCTTATGGAAATCTCCGTGGGCTTGGCGCATTTGATCTCGATGCCGTCTGGGATCGGAAACAGCACATCGTGGCTGAAGCCAAGCTGAAGCTGCAGGTTCTGACCTTGCACCTGGGCGCGGTAACCGACGCCGTTGATCTCCAGGTTCTTGGTGAAACCTTCCGAGACGCCCTGGACCATATTGGCGACGATCGTGCGCTGCATGCCCCACATGGCGCGCGCTTCCCTCGTCTCATCGCGCGGGCGCACGGCAATGGCGCCGTCTTCCAAAGCGGCCTCGACCTCATCGACCAGGGTCGCTTCAAGCTCACCCTTGGGCCCCTTGATCTTGACGATCTGCCCATCGATGGTCGGCGTCACGCCGTTCGGGACTTCGATGGGGGCTTTTCCGATACGAGACATGGCCTCAACTCTTTCCGTTTAGTAGACCGTACACAGAACTTCGCCGCCGACATTCTCGGTGCGGGCATCCGCGTCGGACATCACGCCCTTGGGCGTCGACAGGATGGAGATACCGAGCCCATTCCGCACCCGCGGCAGTTCCTTCACGGAGGAATAAACGCGCCGCCCGGGTTTGGAGACCCGCTTGATCTCGGAGATGACGGGCTCGCCTTCGTAATATTTCAGTTCGATCTCGAACTCAGGGCGGCTGCCGGTGGCCTCGACGCGCAGATAGCCGCGAATGAAACCTTCGCGCTCCAACACATCGAGCACGCGCTCGCGCAAGGAAGATGCGGGCGTCGAGATCTTCGACTTACGCCGCATCTGACCGTTGCGGATCCGGGTCAGCATATCACCCAAAGGATCGGTCATTGTCATTGTGGTGATCCTTGATTCCCTTAAATCTCGTCTTTACCAGCTCGACTTCACCAGGCCCGGAACGAGGCCCTGGGCGCCAAGCTCTCTCAGTGCAATCCGCGACATCTTCAGCTTGCGATAGAACGCATGCGGACGGCCCGTCACCTCGCAGCGGCGCATGATGCGCGTCGGATTGGAATTGCGCGGCAGTTTGGCGAGTTTCAACCGCGCAGCGAACCGCTCTTCCACCGGGGTGTCCGGATCGTTGGCGATTGCCTTCAAGCGGTCCCGCTTGCTGGCGAATTTCTTCGCCATGCGCTCGCGCCGCTTGTTCTTTTCGACCATCGCTTTCTTAGCCATGCTTTAGCCTCCGCAACAGATCGCCTGCCGTTCCCATCTCCGCCGCCTTACTTGGCGAACGGAAATTTGAAGAGCGACAACAGCTCTCGTGCCTGTTCATCGTTCGGTGCGCTCGTGCACACGATAACGTCCATGCCCCAGACCTGATCGACCTTGTCGTAATTGATCTCGGGGAAGATGATGTGTTCCTTGATGCCCATGGCGTAGTTGCCCCGGCCATCGAAACTCTTGGCGTTCAGACCCCGGAAGTCCCGCACGCGCGGCAGCGCAATGGTCACCAGGCGGTCCACGAATTCATACATCCGGTCACGGCGCAGGGTGACCTTGCAGCCCAAAGGCATGCCCTCGCGCACCTTGAAGCCGGCGATGGATTTCTTGGCCTTGGTGATCACCGGCTTCTGACCGGCGATGGCCTCCAGATCCTCATAGGCCGCCTTGACCTTCTTGGTGTCCTGCACCGCTTCGCCCACGCCCATATTGAGCACAATTTTTTCAAGCCGCGGCACCTGCATGGCGTTCAGGCTGAACTTTTCGATGAGCTTCGACTTGATCTCGCTCTCGTAAACGGTCTTCAGCCGGGGGATATATTTTTCCTCAGACATCGATCACTTCTCCCGACTTCTTGGCGAAGCGGACCTTGCGGCCCCCTTCGAGCACCTTGTAACCGACGCGCGTGGCATCGCCCGATTTGGGATCCACATGGGCCAGATTCGACAGATCGATCGCGGCCTCCTTGCGGATCAGACCGGCCTGTTGCGTCTGGCTCTGGCGCTGGTGGCGCGTCACGATGTTCACGCCCTGGACGATGGCGCGGTTGTCCTTCGGGAGAACCTTCAGGACCTCGCCCTTCTTGCCCTTGTCCCGGCCTGTGCGGACGATCACCTGGTCGCCCTTTTTGAACTTCACTTTTACAGACATCACATCTGTCCTTTAAAAATCCCGGCCGCCTTACAGCACTTCCGGCGCCAGCGAGATGATCTTCATATGGTTCTTGGCGCGCAGCTCACGGGGCACAGGGCCGAAGATCCGTGTGCCGATCGGCTCGCCCTGCTTGTTCACCAGCACCGCCGCGTTCCGGTCGAAACGCATGGCGCTGCCGTCGGGACGGCGCACTTCCTTGGCCGTGCGCACCACGACCGCCTGGAGCACATCGCCCTTCTTCACCCGGCCGCGCGGAATCGCTTCCTTCACGGAGACCACGATGATATCGCCCACATGGGCGTATTTGCGTTTGGCGCCGCCCAGCACCTTGATGCACTGCACGCGGCGGGCGCCCGAATTATCGGCCACGTCCAAATTCGTCTGCATCTGGATCATCGGGCTTCTCCTTAACCTTCACGGCCCTCGGGCCGAACCCTTCATACCATCACGGCGGACAGCTTCCGCTTACTCGTCCTTGCCCACATAGCCCACGACTTCCCAGCATTTCAGCTTGGAGATGGGGCGGCATTCCTGAATCCGGATCTCATCGCCGGTCTTGTAGCGGTTATCCACGTCATGGGCGTGATACCGCTTCGATTTCCGCACGGTCTTTTTCAGAACCGGATGGGTGAGCCGGCGTTCCACCAGAACCACAACGGTCTGATTGTTCTTATCGCTGACCACCCGGCCTTGCAGAATGCGCTTAGGCACTGGCTATACTCCTCGTCTTATTCGCCGCTTTGGGCGGTGCCGCCCGCTTCCAGCGCCCGCTGGCGCAGCGCCGTCTTGATCCGGGCCACATCCCGGCGGATTTGCCGGAACCGGGTCGTGTTCTCCAACTGTCCCGTCGCTTTCTGGAAGCGCAGATTGAACTGCTCGCGCTTCAGCTTGGTCAGCTCGTCAACCAGCTGATCGTCGCTCAGATCACGGACTTCAGACGGCTTCATCTCATTCGCTCCACTTACTCGGCCTGGCGCTGCACGAAGCGGCACTTGATCGGCAGCTTCATGGCACCCAGACGCAGCGCTTCCCGCGCGATCGGCTCGGCCACGCCGTCGATCTCGAACATGATCCGCCCGGGCTTGACCTTGGCCGCCCAATATTCCGGCGAACCCTTACCCTTACCCATACGGACTTCCGTCGGCTTTTGCGACACCGGCAGATCGGGGAAGATCCGGATCCACACCCGGCCGGCCCGTTTCATATGACGGGTGATGGCCCGGCGCGCGGCCTCGATCTGACGCGCGGTGATACGCTCCGGCTCCATGGCCTTCAAGCCATAAGCGCCGAAATTGAGCGCGGTTCCGCCCTTGGCCATCCCTCTGTTCCGGCCCTTATGGGCTTTGCGGAACTTTGTGCGTTTGGGTTGCAGCATCGCTCACAATCCTCGAACTCAAATCATCTGTTTGCGGCGCTTCGTTCAGCCCCGGGGGCGTCCGCCCGCTTCCTGCACTTCCTGAATGCGCTTGTCCTGGGCCATCGGATCGTGTTCCATGATCTCGCCTTTGAAGATCCAGACCTTG
>CAZTCJ010000127.1:0-8702 GCA_964612085.1 uncultured Alphaproteobacteria bacterium | reverse complement strand
GCATCTGGGCATGGAAGTGCCCAACTGGCCGCCTGAGAATATCGAGGATCTGGCCAAGCGCTTCGAGGACCAGTATTGATCCCGCGCTAAGCGGTTAGGGGAGTCGACGCCAGCCTGTTTTGTTGACGATCATAGAATGGCTGGCATGAAGGAGTAGACCAATGCGTCACGCACACGGGTATCGCAAGCTTGGGCGGACATCGACCCACCGCCGGGCCATGCTGGCCAATATGGCGGCTTCGCTCATCAAGCATGAGCAGATCAAGACCACGCTGCCCAAGGCGAAGGAGCTGCGGCCTTACGTGGAGAAGCTGGTGACGCTCGGCAAGCGCGGCGATCTCCATGCGCGCCGCCAGGCGTTCTCGCGCATCCGCGACAACGACATGGTGGGCAAGCTCTTTGAAGTGCTGGGCCCGCGCTATGCGTTCCGCCAAGGCGGTTATATCCGCATCCTGAAAGCGGGTTTCCGCTATGGCGATGCGGCGCCCATGGCCGTGATCGAGTTCGTCGAGCGCGACGTGGACGCCAAAGGCCAGGATTCCGGTCCGGTCCAGGTGGCGGATGAGGATGACGAAGAATAAGACCGTTTTTTTAAAACGGCACTTCAGCTAGCGGCTCCCTTGGGGGCCGCTTTTTTTATGCGCTATTCTGTCGTCCAGGGAGGATTTGATCCATGCTCGACATCACACTGCCCGACGGTCTCAGACAGGCGGAGCAACAAGACTGGCGCCTGATCGGGGACATTCTTGCAGAGGCTTTCTGCAACGATCCGGTGGCGTCCTGGATCCTGGGCACGCCGAAGGCCATGCCGTCCGTCTTTTCCCGGTTCGCCAAGGGGGTCTATCTGCCCCACGGGATTTGCCATCTGGCGAATGACGAGGCGGCGACCATGTGGCTCCTGTCCGGCGCGGAGAAGGAGCCGCCGTTCTCCGACTTTATGTTGATGGCGCTCGACATGATCCGGTACGGCGGTTTCGGCGCGCTGCAGCGGGGCACGGCTGCCGGCAAGGAGATGGCCCGGCATACCCCGAAGGAGCCGCATCTTTATCTCTATATGATCGGCGTGCGCGAAAGCGGGCGGGGCAAAGGGCTCGGGCGCAAACTGATGGCCCCGGTGCTTGAGGCGTGCGACCGCGCGGGCCTGCCGGCCTATCTGGAGAATTCCAACCCACGCAATCACGGCTTTTATGCCGCCCAAGGCTTTGAACGGTTGGAGATTTTTGAGCCCGGCCCCGGCGCGCCGCCGCTTGAGGCCATGTGGCGTGTGCCACAATAGGATTGCAACTTTGCCGAAAGTGTTGTAGTTACATTTGTAGCTTCACTCTTAGGCGACAGCCTGATGCGGTTCGAATGGGACGAGACCAAGAACCGATCCAACATCGCCAAGCACGGCATCAGCTTTGACCAGGCCAAACAGAGTTTCGAGGGCGTGGTTCTGACAGCCATCAGCGATAGCCGGGATTACGGCGAGGTCCGGGAAGTGAGTATCGGCATGCTGGGCGGGATGGCGATCATCACCGTGGCCCATATGGACCGGAACGGCGTGACACGGATCATCTCCGCGCGGCCCGCGTCCCGGAAGGAAAGGCAGTACTATGAAGAAGCCCTCCGACAAACCTTATGACAAGCCGTTGTCCGCGCCTGAGATCGCGGGCATGTCCGAAGAGCGCATCGACTTTTCCGACATACCGGAACTGGACGACAGGTTCTGGCAGAAAGCGCAGGTTCGGGTTCCAGATCATCCGAAAAAGCAGATCACCGTCCGTCTCGACAGTGATGTGGTCGAATGGTTCAAGGCTCAAGGGCGCGGCTATCAGACCCGTATGAATGCGGTGCTGCGCTCTTACTACGAAGCCCATAAAACCAAGCCGTGACCATCATCCGACCGGCCACGCTTGAAGACCGGCCCGCCGTCACCGCTATCTTTCGGCAAGTGGTGCGGGCGGGTGATGCCTTCGCTTTCGATCCGCAAACGGACGAAACAGAAGCCGAACGCCTTTGGTTCGCCCCCGGCGCCCATGTCTATGTGGCGGAAGCGAACGGCCAGATCTTAGGGTCGGCGTATCTCAAGCCGAACCAGCCGGGGCTCGGCGATCACGTGGCCAATGGCGGCTTCATGGTGAGTGCCGCCGCGCGCGGGCAGGGGCTCGGGCGCACCCTCGGGGCTTTCGCCATCGAGGAAGCCAGGCGGCTCGGCTTCACCGCCATGCAGTTCAATTTTGTGGTGGCCAGCAACACGGCCGCCGTGGCCCTGTGGCGGGATCTGGGCTTTGCCATCATCGGCACCGTGCCGCGCGCCTTCCGCCATACCAAGCTGGGCCCGGTGGATGTCCACATCATGTACCGGGATCTCTAGGCTATTTCCCCAGCCTGCCTTGACCTTGCCCAAACCCATGGGCCACATGATCTAAAGGTCAGAATCCGCGAAAGGAGAAAGCCCATGGGTCTGCGCGTGCGCCTTCTGAGTGTCCTGGTGAGCCTCGGTGTCATCGCCGGCGTGGCGGTCTGGGCGGTGCCCGGCCCCTCAAAGGCCCAATCGTCCCGCCATCAGGTGCCCGAAAGCATGGAGCAGATCCGCCTCAGCTTCGCGCCCGTGGTGCGCCGGGTCGCGCCCGCCGTGGTGAACGTCTACGCCAAGCGCCGGGTGGTCGAACGCTCGCCCATGATGAGCCTGTTCTCCGACCGCTTTTTCCGCCGCTTCATGCAGGGCGAGGGCTTCGGCATGCCGCGCGAGCGCATCCAGTCCTCGCTGGGCAGCGGCGTCATCGTGCGCTCCGAGGGCATTATCGTCACCAACAATCACGTGATCGAAGGGGGTGATGAGCTGACCGTGGTGCTGGCCGACCGGCGGGAATTCGATGCCGAGGTGCTGGTGGCCGACGAGCGCACTGACCTCGCGGTCCTGCGCATCGATACGGGGCAGGAACGTCTGCCCTCGGTGGAGTTTCGCGATTCCGACACGGTCGAAGTGGGTGAATTGGTCTTGGCGCTGGGCAATCCGCTGGGCATCGGCCAGACAGTGACCAACGGCATCGTCTCGGCGGTCGCCCGCACTCAGATCGGCATCAGCGATTTCCGCTTTTTCATTCAGACCGACGCCGCCATCAATGTGGGCAATTCGGGCGGCGCGCTGGTGACCACGGACGGAAAGCTAATCGGTATCAACACCGCGATCCTGTCGCGCGGCAGCGGCGGCTCCATCGGCCTCGGCTTCGCCATCCCGGCGAATATGGTGCGCCTGGTAGTGGATTCGGCCGTCACCGGCGGCAAGATCATGCGGCCCTGGTTCGGCGCGGGCTATCAGCCCGTGACCTCCGACATCGCCGAGTCCCTGGGTCTCGACCGGCCGGGCGGCGCCCTCATTACACAGATCTTCCCAGGCGGTCCGGCGGAACGGGCGGGCCTGCGCTCCGGCGACGTCATTTTGAATGTGGGCGAGTTCGAAGTGCTCGACCCGGAAGGCCTGCGCTACCGCATCGCCACCCAGAAGCCGGGCGAGCGGGTTCAGGTCCGCTACTGGCGCGACCGGCGGGCGCGCAACACCACGGCCAGCGTGACCGAACCGCCGAACACGCCGGCCGCCAATGAGACCACCCTGGGCGGCACCTCGCCGCTCGCGGGCGCGACCGTGGTCAATCTGTCGCCTGCCTTCAACACGGAAAATGGCCTCGATCCGTTCGAGACCGGCGTGGCCATCAGCGGCATCGCCTCGCGCACCCTGGCCAGCCGGACGCAATTGCGCACGGGCGACATCATCCTGGGCATCAATGGCGAACGCACCACTTCGGTGCGCGATCTTCAATCGGCGATCAGTCAGCAGACCCGGGTCTGGGTCATCGACATGAAGCGCGGCGGGCGGACCGCCCAGTTGAGGTACCGGTTGTGAACACGCTTTTCGAGGCGGCGGGCATGGAGCAGGGGGCGCCGCGTCCCCTGGCGGATCGTCTGCGCCCGAAGGATCTCGATGATGTGGTGGGTCAGGATCATGTGCTGGGGCCGGACGCGCCTTTGGGCCGGATGGCGGCGAGCGGACGGTTGGCCTCGCTGGTCTTGTGGGGGCCGCCGGGCACCGGCAAGACCACCATCGCCCGGCTGCTGGCGGGGATCGGCGGGCTCCATTTCGAGCAGGTCTCGGCGATCTTCACGGGCGTGGCGGATCTGCGCAAGGTCTTCGAGGCCGCCAAGGCGCGCCGCCAGACCGGCCAGGGCACGCTTTTGTTCGTGGACGAGATCCACCGCTTCAACCGGGCCCAGCAGGACGGTTTCCTGCCCCATATGGAAGACGGCACGATCATCCTGATTGGCGCGACCACGGAAAACCCCTCTTTCGAGCTGAACCCCGCCGTCTTGTCCCGCTCCCAGGTGCTGGTGTTGAAACGGCTCGACGATGCGGCCCTGGAGATCCTGCTCGCGCGCGCGGAAGAGGCGGAGGGCGGCCCCCTGGCGCTAACGCCCGAGGGCCGCGAGACCCTGCGCGCCATGGCCGACGGGGATGGGCGCTATCTGCTCAATCTGGCCGAGGAGGTCTTCGCCCTGAAGCCCGAGGCGCCCCTCGATCCGGCGGGATTGGTCGAGGCCGTGCAGCGCCGCGCGCCGGTCTACGATAAGGGCCAGGAAAGCCATTACAATCTGATCAGCGCGCTGCATAAATCCGTACGCGGATCGGATGCCGACGCCGCGCTTTATTATCTGGCGCGCATGCTGGCGGGCGGCGAAGACCCGCTTTACATCGCCCGGCGCATGGTGCGCGCGGCGTCCGAGGATATCGGCTTGGCCGATCCCCAGGCGCTGAGTGTCGCGCTCGCCGCCAAGGAGGCCTATGACTTTCTGGGCTCGCCGGAAGGGGAGCTGGCCATCGCCCAATGCGTGCTTTATCTCGCCACCGCGCCCAAATCGAATGCGGCTTATGCCGCGCATAAGGCCGCCGCCAAGGCCGCGAAGGAAACCGGCTCGCTGATGCCGCCCATGCATATTCTGAACGCGCCCACCAAGCTCATGAAGGGGCTCGGCTACGGCAAGGGCTATGCCTACGACCATCAGGAAGAGGACGCCTTTTCCGGCGCGAACTATTTCCCGGACGGCATGGCGCGCCAGCAATTCTACGAGCCGACCGAGCGCGGCTTCGAGCGGGAGGTTCTGAAGCGCCTGGAGTATTGGGCGAAGCGCAGGGCCGAGAAATCCGGCAACGGGGACGGCGCATGACCGGACCCGCCCTGACTCCGCCGCTTCTGTTCGCCATCGCCGCAGGCGGTGCTATCGGATCTGTAGCGCGCTATATTTTAAGTATCACTATGTTGCGCGGGTTCGGCGCGGGCTTCCCCTGGGGCACGCTGACGGTGAATGTGCTGGGCTCGCTGATCATGGGCGTGGCCGCCGGTCTTTTCGCCAAGCATCTACAGGACGGCGCCGCCTGGCGCGCCTTCGTCATGGTGGGCGTGCTCGGTGGCTTCACCACTTTTTCAACCTTCTCGCTCGATGTGGCGGTTCTGGCTCAGCGCGGCGAACTGCTCCAGGCGGCGGGCTATATCGCGGGCTCGGTGACGCTTTCGATCCTGGCGCTGGTCTCGGGCCTCGCCTTAGCGCGGATAGTATCGCCATGAGCGGTGTGCAGACCATTGAAGTGGGCAGCGGGGAAGACGGCCTGCGCCTCGACCGCTGGTTCAAGGCCCGCTTTCCGGCCCTGACCCATGGGCGGCTGGAAAAGCTCCTTCGCACGGGCCAGGTGCGCGTCGATGGCGGCCGGGTCAAGGCCAACACGCGGCTTGAAGCGGGGCAGGTGGTCCGGGTGCCGCCCTTGGGCGAGGCGGGCGCGCCTGCGACCCGCAAGGACCGTCCGAAGCTCAATCCCCATGATGTGGCCTTTGTCCAGTCCCTGGTGATCCATAAAGACGATGACGTCCTTGTGCTGAACAAGCCCGCCGGTCTGGCGGTCCAGGGCGGCACCAACACCACGCGCCATCTGGACGGCCTGCTCGATGCCTTGACCTTCCGCGCCTCCGAGCGGCCCCGCCTAGTGCACCGGCTCGACCGGGACACCAGCGGCGTGCTCGTCCTGGCCCGCTCCCGTCACGCCGCGCAAGCCTTGACCCATGCCTTCCAGCAACGGGCCACCCGCAAGATCTATTGGGGCGTCGTTCAGAAAGTGCCCAAGCCCGATCACGGCACCGTGGATCTGCCGCTCATCAAGGCGAAGGGGGCTGACGGGGATGAGCGCATGCGCGGCGCGCGCAAGGGCGAGGCCGATGCCAAGCGCGCCGTCACCCTTTACGCGACCATGGCCCAGGCGGGCCAGAAGGCGGCCTGGCTCGCGCTCATGCCGGTGACCGGCCGCACCCATCAGCTCCGTGCCCATTGCGAAGCCATGGGCCACCCCCTCGTGAACGACCGCAAATACGGCTATGGTGCGCGTTGGCCCGAACTGGGCAATGTGCCGAAGGGTCTGCACCTGCACGCCCGGATGCTGACCATCGCTCATCCGGCAGGCGGTGTGCTCAAGGTCTCCGCGCCGCTGCCGGAGCACATGGCCCAGACCTGGGCGCTATTCGGGTTCGACGCCGAGGACACGCTCGATCCGTTCCCGGATGAGGTTTAGGAGCACTCGACATGACAACCCCTTTGCGCCTGATCATTTTCGATTACGACGGCACCCTTGTGGACAGCCATGGGGGCTTTCACGAAGCCTTCGGTGCGGCGTTCCAGGCCATCGGCGTCGAGCCGCCGGGCTTCGAGGAGACCCGCTCCATTGTCGGCTTCGGGGTCGAGGGGGCGGTCAAACGCTTCGTTCCGGATGCGGATGAGGAGATGATCCAGTCCTTTGCCGGCGCGCTCCAGGCGGCCCGCGATTTCCAGCGCGCCAATGGCGAGCCCCAGGACCGGCTGGTGGAAGGCACCCGCGAGATGCTGAGCGCCCTGGGCGATGCGGACATGCTGGCGGCTGTGGCCACCAACAAGTCGCGCAAAGGGCTCGACCACAGTCTGAAAGCTCATGGTCTTGAGCGCCATTTCGTCTATACCCGGACGGCGGACGACACCCACGCCAAGCCCCATCCCGCCATGATCGAGGAGATCCTCGGCTATACCGGCGTGGCGCGCGGCCATGCGGTGATGGTGGGCGACACCACGGTCGATATGGAAATGGCGGCGAGCGCGGGCGTGCCCGCCATCGGCGTCTCCTGGGGCTATCACGCGCCGGAAGATCTGAAAGCGGGCGGTGCCCAGCGGGTGATCACCGGCTATGCCGATCTGGGCCTCGCGCTTCAAACCGTCTGGCTCTGACCGCGCGCCTTTAACGTGACGGCTTTTTCTTCGATGACGGCGCTTCGGCTTTTTGCTCCGCTGGCCAGGATTTGACGTGAAGATCCCGCTGCGGGAAGGGGATCTGGATGCCGTTCGCCTTCAGCCGATCCCAGATCTGCAGATAGACGTCGCTGCGCACATTGGCCATGCCGTTCTGGGGATCGCGGATCCAGAAGCGCAGGTCGAAATCGACTGAACTGTCGCCGAATTCCATGACATTGCAAACGGGCGAGGGCGTCTCGACCACCCGCTCCACCGCTTTGGCCGCGTCCATGGCCAGCTTCTGGACCTGGCGCAGATCTTTTGTGCCGTAGGAGACGCCAAAGGGCGCATGCAGACGGATCACCTTGTCCGAGCGCGACCAGTTGACCACGCCCTCCGACATGAAGCGGTCGTTGGGGATCAGCATTTCCGTGCCGTCGCGGGTGCGGATCGCCACATAGCGCGCGGCCATGGCCGTCACCCAACCGAAGGTCTGGTCGATCTCGACCACGTCGTTGGGTTTGATGGATTTGTCCGCGATCAGGGTGAAGCCCGCGATGAAATTGGCCACGATGCGCTGCAGGCCCAGGCCGATGCCCAGGCCGAGCGCGCCGGAGAAGACCGCGAGGGTCGCCAGGTTGAAACCGACGATCTGAAGCGCGATCACAAAGGCGATGACCGGCAGCAGCACGTTCAGGATCTTGACGATCAGCGCCTTCAAGGACGGCGTCAGTTCGTCGACCCGTTGAAGCTGGCTTTCGACCAGGCGTCCGAGCGCGCTCGCCCCCCAGAACAGCAGCGCGAAATAAAGCAGGGTGCGGACCACGTCGAACAGGCTGATATCGACCGGCTTGCCGTCGTCGGTCTCGCCCAGCGGAATGGCGAGCGCCTGCATTTGCCGGATCACATCGTCGAGCACACCGAAGGCATCGAGAGCGGCGATGGGCCAGGCGATGTAAAACGCCACCCGCGACCAGAAATCCGAGCGGATCACCAGCGTCACCAGGCGGATGACGATCCAGGCGGTCAGCAGGCTGACGGCGGCGCCGATCACTTTGGTCGGCAGATCCAGACTGCCCAACAGGACGCGGAACAGGGTCAGGGAAATGTAAAGCGCGATGGCGGTCGCCAGAATCGCCAGCGCCGATCCCGCCCGCCGCACCAGGAGATTGTCGACCCTTTGTATCAGCGTGCTGGTGATGAGTTTCTTGAGCTGCGGCCCGAAAAGCATGGCGGGCACCAGCGCGCCCGCCACCAGCGCGACCTGAATGCCGACTTCGAAGGTCAGAACATGGTCGCGCAGCCACGCCCACAGTTCGGCGACGATGCCTTGCGCATCGCCGAGGGCAAAAAGCTCTTCAAGGGCGGAGGTGTCGCCTGTTTCGGGATCAGCCGGTTCGTTTTGCACGCAAAGACCGCCTTTC
>CAZTCJ010000126.1:0-8710 GCA_964612085.1 uncultured Alphaproteobacteria bacterium | reverse complement strand
GTTCAATCCCAGCCGTGCCCACCATCCGCTTTCGCTGATTTTGGCGAAGCCAAAATCTAGCTACAGCGTGATTGGGTGCCCCAATCACGCCGTAGCGTGTGAAACGGATGCCGCGCCGTAGTCCGTTAGGACGAAGGCGGGCCAGTTACAGCGTGGGCTGGGCACTTCGGCTTTGCGTGGCACGCCCTCAGACGAATGCTTAGGCGAAGCAGTGTCCGGCGAAGCCTCCGCGAAGCTCAACGCGCAGAGGCGAAGACGGACGGCTCGACATGATGCTCCCATCAATGATGGTGGTGGTCGTCGGCCTTGGTCTTGTGGACCGTGCCGGCGGCATGTTCCGCAGGCGCATAAATCGTGAAGAGCTTCAGCGGGCCTGTCCCCGTATTGGTGAAATTGTGCTCCACCCCGGCGGGCACGATCACCAGGCTGCCAGGGCCGATCGCCCCGGTTTCGCCGTCGAGGACCGCCTCGCCCTCACCTTCGATGAACACGAGGATCTGGTCGAGATCGTGCACTTCCATGCCGATATCCTCGCCCGGCTCGATGCTCATGACCACGAGCTGGCTGAACCGGTGGGTGGCCAGTTCCTGGCGGAAAAACGTATTGGCTTTCGTTAAAGCCAGGATGTCTTTGTTAAACATGGCAAAATCCTCTCGCGGGTGATATCCGTTATTCAGTCTACGGCGCGCAGACCTTTTGTCCGTAGGGCGAACCGCCGCACGATATCACGGGATGGTGGATACACGGAATAATGGAATTGACGCATCTCAGTTATCGGGAATTGCTGCGGTGCCGGGCTTTGGCGTCGCGGCGGCGGCGGCGCGATCCCGGGCGGGCGCAAGACCTGCTTGAGCGCATCGACGCGGAGCTGGAACGCAGGCGGCAGAACCGTTTGAACCGCAGCGTGCCGGCCGATCTGACCGGCCTGTAAGGCAGCAATGCTGACAGGCGGTCCGTTACATCAGGTTTCTGAGGCCCGTACGGATCAACGCTTCCACATCCGCCCCTTCGCCCAGATCGGCGGCGGCGAGATCCACCGCGCGCAGAGCGTCGTTTTCCCCATAGCCCAGATTGGTGAGCGCCGAGACCGCATCGTGAACCGGCGACGCGGCGGGCTTGACCGTACCATCGCTCGCGGGGACAGCCGGCACGCCGATCTTGATGGCACCGGCGGGCGCCTTGTCCTTCAGTTCGGAAACGATCCGCTTGGCGAGTTTCGGTCCCACCCCTTGGGCGCGGGCGACCATGGCGTGATCCTGGCGCGCCAGGGCTTGAGTCAGATCCTCCGTGGACAGCACGCTCAGGATCGACAGCGCCACCCGCGCGCCCACCCCCTGCACGCCTTGCAGCAGTCGGAACCAGTCCCGCTCCAGCGTGGAGAGGAAGCCGTACAGCCGGATCATGTCTTCCCGCACCACCGTCTCGATGGTGAGCGACACCATGTCCTTTTCCAGGGACAGCAGGCTCAGCACGCGCACCGGGCAATGAACCTCATAGCCCACGCCGTTCACATCGATAAGAACGGTATCCGGACCGACCGTCTCCACCCGACCCTTCAGACTGCCGATCATTATGCTTCCCCTTGCGCCGCCAAGGCTGCCGCGATGCGGTCATCGCCTGCCCCGCGATGGGCATGGGCGATGGCCACGGCGAGCGCATCCGCCGCATCCGGCTTGTCGAAGATGCAGCCCGGCAACAGCATACGGATCATCACCTGCACCTGTTCCTTGTCCGCATGGCCGACGCCGACCACGGATTTCTTGACCATATTGGGCGCGTATTCATGGACCGGCAGCCCTGCTCGGGCGGGCACCAGAAGCGCGATGGCGCGGGCCTGGCCGAGTTTCAGGGTGGCGGTGGGATCGCGGTTGACGAAGGTCTGTTCCACCGCCGCTTCCGCCGGCCGGTGGGCGTCGATTACGGCGCTTAAGCCATCGTAAATCTCGCACAGGCGCGCCGCCAAAGGCGTTTTCTCCGTGGACGTCACGACCCCGTTCGCAACATGGGTGAGCCGCGTGCCCTCCACATCGATCACCCCCCAGCCGGTGAACCGCAGACCCGGGTCGATCCCGATCACCCGGCGCGTGTGAGGAGCGCTCGCGGTCACGCGCTCAGGCTCTCCAGGGTTTCCGCCGACATCTCGAAATTGGCGTAGACGTTCTGCACATCGTCATTGTCGTCGAGCACGTCGAGCATTTTCATCAGCGTCTGGGCCTGATCGCCTTCGATGGCGATGGTGTTCTGGGGCTTCCAGACGATATTGGCCTCTTTCGCCTCGCCGAGCTTTTCTTCCAGATTGGCGCGCACTTCGGCAAAGGCATCGTCGGCGCAAATAAATTCGTGAGTCTCCTCATCGGAGATGCATTCATCAGCCCCCACCTCGATGGCCACTTCGAGCATATCGTCCGCGCTGCCCGCATCGGCCGGATAGGTGATGCTTCCCACACGATCGAACATGAAGGAGACGCTGCCGGTCTCGCCCAAATTGCCGCCGTTCTTGGAAAAGGCCGTGCGCACTTCGCTGGCCGAGCGATTGCGGTTGTCGGTCAGGACCTCGACGATGACGCCGATGCCGCCGGGGCCGAAGCCTTCATAACGCACTTCCTCGTAGTTTTCCGCATCGCCGCCCTGGCTCTTCTTGATGGCGCGCTCGATATTGTCCTTGGGCATGGACTGGGCGCGGGCGTTCTGGATGGCAAGGCGCAGGCGCGGATTGGCGTCCGGGTCCGGGCCGCCGATCTTGGCGGCGACGGAAATTTCCTTGGCGAGCTTGGAGAACATCTTGGAGCGCTTCGCGTCCTGCGCGCCCTTGCGGTACATGATGTTCTTAAACTGTGAATGTCCGGCCATGGCCACACCCGTTTGTCTGCTGCACCGGCGCCAGCGTCCGTCAAGGATCGCCGATTCGCCTCGTGCATGGTTCGCGTGATTTCGGAAAAGGCCATATGCCACGCCCCGCCGTTGACGGCAACCGAGGACGGGCCTATTCGGCGGGAACCGGGGATGCCGAGTGGGCGGGCTGGTCCAGTTTCGGCAGGGTTTCCGCCAAGCGCCCGCCCAGGCGCACGGGCTCGGCGCGGATCGCCAAGCCGGTCGCGGGATCGGTCTCCACGAAAACGCCGCAGACGGTGACCGGGCCTTCCGCCGGGGTCATGCGGGCAGACGGCAGCTTGGTGACGAAGCGGTTCACCGGCTCTTCCTTGTCCATGCCGATGACGGAATCGTAGCTCGCGCACATGCCCGCATCGGTCTGGTAGGCGGTGCCCTGGGGCAGGATTTGCGTGTCGGCGGTAGGCACATGGGAATGGGTGCCGACCACCAGGCTCGCGCGCCCGTCGGTGAAATGGCCCATGGCCATCTTTTCCGAGGTGGCCTCCGCATGGAGATCGATCAGCACCGCGTCTGCCGCCTCGCCCAGAGGGCAGGCTTCCAGTTCCTGGTCCACGAAGCGGAAGGGGTCGTCCAGCGGATCCATGAAGATCCGCCCCATGACATTGATCACCAGAACCCGCTGGCCGGTCTGCGTTTCGAACAGGCCGCTGCCCCGCCCCGGCGTGCCTTGGGGGAAATTGCCCGGCCGCAGCAGGCGCTCCTGGCGCTCGATGAAGGTCAGGGCCTCGCGCTGATCCCAGACGTGATTGCCGGTGGTGATAACGTCGATGCCGCAGTCGAGAAGATCGTCACACAGACGTTCGGTGATGCCGAAACCGTGGGCGGCGTTCTCGCCATTGGCCACCACGAAATCGAGATCGAGGCTCTTGCGCAAATACGGCACCCGGTCGATCACCGCATTACGCGCGCCCCGCCCGACAATATCGCCTAAAAACAACAGTCTCACGAAACCGGCTTTCCAAATCGAAAAAACATAAGGTCAGTCTCTGCACCGAATGCGTTCGCGCTCGGTGACGATCCAGTCCAAGGGCACGTCGTGGTCCTCCACCGGCACGGCGTCGACTTCCTGGGCCGCGTACGCCACGCCGATAGCACGAACCGGACCCTTTTCACGCAACTGCGTCAGCGTGCGGTCGTAATGGCCCTTGCCATAGCCAAGCCTAGCGCCCCGCCGGTCAAAGGCAAGGAGTGGCACCAATAGGACCGCAGGCGTCACAGACGCCGCATCCTCGCCGGGTTCCGCGATCCCGAACCGCCGGGTCACCAAAACCACATTAGGCGTCCAGGCCCGGAAGCTCAGTGTGCCTTGCGTTTCCACCACCGGCAGGCTGAGACGATAGCCCAGGTCCAGGAGCGCCGTCATGGCGGGCCTTGGATCGATCTCGTCGCGGATCGGCCAGGTGCCCGATATCACCGCAGGCGGATCGATGCCGGTCAGCGGACCATCCTGGCTCAGCAGATGCCGGGCAAGCGCCTCGCCCGCGTCCGGAAAAGCCGCATGGGCTTGCGCCCGCTTTGCCTTGGCCCGGGCGCGCAACGCGGCCTTGGCGTCATTCACCACGGTCATCAGCACACCCCGGACGCTTGGAAAAAAGTTGCGAAGCCACCTCGGCCGTTGGGCATTGGAAACCTCACGGGCCTGCACAATGCAGGTGGGCGCCGTATGTCCGGGACCACGATCCCGGGCAGGGACAGCTCCCTGTGAAGTCGGTACGGCCCCTGGGTTAACGCGAGCCCTGACGCACCAGGCAGCTCCGCTCAACAGACTTAGGCGTCCTGGAGCCGCTTCGCAATCGCTTCGAGCCGTTCGGTGGCGCTATCGAGCGCTTTCGACGCGTCCCGTTCAGCGGCGCGCATGCGCTCGGTGACTTCCTCGCGCTTGTCTTTCAGCTCGCCCAACTCGTCCTCGACCTTGGTGAGGCGATCAAGCGCGCCGGACAGCTCGTCGGCCACCATCAGGCCCGCCATGAGCATCAGGCGCGTCTCGCCCACGGGGCCCATGCTGCCCGACAGCTCGTCGATATGGTGATCGAGATAGCCCGCGAGCTGTTTCAGGTGATCTTCCTCGCCGTCGTCGCAGGCGAGCGTGTAGGAGCGGCCATTCACGGATACAGAGACGTGAGCCATTTGTTCTTCCCCTTTGGGCATCACCGGCCCGCTCCCCCTCCCGACCGCCCAGTCAGGGTACCCTTGTGGGTGGTCGGGAGGGGGAGCGGGCTGGCCAGGCAATCAACTAAAAACTAGTGCTCCAAAATAGTGCGGATTTCGCCGATCGCCGTGTCGAGACGGGTCGTCACATTCTCGGTCAGGCTCTCCAGCATCTCGCCATCGGCACGCAGGGCATCGATTTCGGCCTCCAGCCGCGCCCGGTCGGCGCGCAGGCCCGACAATTCCGCCCGCAGGTCCGCTTCGAGCTGCGCGTGCTTGTCTTTCATGGCCTGCAGGGCCTCCCCTTGGGCCTCTTCGCCTTGGGCGCGTTCCGCGTCGATGGCGGCCATCTTGTCCTTGTAGTCGGACTCAAGGCGCGCCCGGTCGGCCCGGAGCGCGATCATCTCGGCCTGATGCTGAGACTCAAGCCGCGCGCGGTCGGCGCGCATGGCCTCAAGCTCCGATTGCAGTTCCAAATTGCCCTGGCCGGTCTCAAGCGCCTTTTCCAGCGCGCCTTCCAGCGACTGAAGCGCCTTGTCGAACCGGTACAATGCCGCTTTAAGCGTACTCATGCCTTGACTCTCACGCCGTTAAGTCCGATCCAAACTCTCAATTCCATGACGCGGTATCCTTTTCAAGTTTTGCACCGGACGCCGTGCATTGTCGTTAATCGAGTCAGGCCCTATCTGCATAGCCTGATTTTTCAGCCAGCCATCGGGCTGGCACCGGATCACGCGCTCCGAAGAGCCGCCGTTAGAGCAGAGCCTTTGTGACGCGCCAATATCTGTTGCATACGAATCCGCCCAGTATGGGGCGGCTGGCCGCGTATCGGCTCCATTTAGGATTCCCAGTAGACAAAGAAGACAGTCCCATGACCACCCCAGCGGACGCCTCCCGCGTCACCATTAGCGATGATCAAAATCTTTCTGCCGACACTGTGGCCGCCATGCACAAGGACATGGCGAACGCCATCCGCGCGCTTGCCATGGATGCGGTCGAGGCGGCCAAATCGGGCCATCCGGGCCTGCCCATGGGGCTCGCCGATGTGGCGACCGTGCTCTTCACGCGGTTCGCCAAGATCGATCCCAAAGCGCCGCTCTGGCCCGACCGGGACCGGGTGATCCTGTCGGCGGGCCACGGCTCCATGCTGCTTTACGCCAGCCTGTATCTGCTGGGTTTCGAAGACATCACCCTCGAGGACATCAAGAAATTCCGCCAGTTGGACAGCCGGGCGGCGGGCCATCCGGAGCATGAACAGATCCGGGGCGTGGAGACCACCACCGGTCCGCTGGGCCAGGGTCTGGCGAATGGCGTCGGCATGGCCATCGCCGAACGGATCATGGCGGCGCAATTCGGCGGCGACGTGGTCGATCACACGACTTATGTGCTGGCGAGCGACGGCGATCTGATGGAAGGCATTTCCCAGGAGGCAATCGCCCTTGCCGGTCATCTGAAGCTTACCAAGCTGATCGTGTTGTTCGACGACAACGGCATTTCCATCGATGGGCCGCTGAGCCTGGCGGACTCGGTCGATCAGGTGAAACGCTTCGAGGCGGCGGGCTGGCTGGCCGAACGCATCGACGGCCATGATCCCGACGCCATCGCCGCGGCCATCGCCCGGGCGCAAAACGCCGACCGGCCCGTACTGATCGCGTGCAAAACTAAAATCGGGTTCGGCGCGCCCACTAAAGAAGGCAAGGCGTCGAGCCACGGCGCGCCTCTGGGTGCGGAGGAAATCAAAGGCGCGCGCGAAGCTCTCGGCTGGTCCCACGCGCCCTTCGTGATTCCTGAGGATATTCTCAGCGCCTGGCGTCAGGCGGGCGCGCGCAACGAGACCGTCCGCACCGATTGGGAAGGCCGTCTGGCCGCGCTTGACGCGGAGACCCGCGCTGAGTTCGAGCGCCGCCTGACAGGCGATCTGCCCTCTGACGTTCCGGCGCGCTTTGCCGCCATCAAGCAGAGCTTCGCGACCGACAAGCCTTCCATGGCGACCCGCAAGGCCTCCGGCGAGACCCTCAGCCGTCTGATGGACGTGCTGCCCGATCTGGTGGGCGGCTCGGCGGATCTGACGGGCTCCAACAACACCCGCACCAAGGATATGGACGCGATCACGGCGGCGGATTTCTCCGGCCGCTTTATTCATTACGGCATCCGTGAGCACGCCATGGCGGCGGCCATGAACGGCATGGCGCTCCATGGCGGCGTGATCCCGTTCTCCGGCACCTTCCTGGTGTTCTCCGATTATTGCCGCCCGAGCCTGCGCATGGCCGCCCTGATGGGCCAGCGGGTGATCCATGTGATGACCCACGATTCCATCGGCGTCGGCGAGGACGGGCCGACCCACCAGCCGGTCGAGCATCTGGCGAGCCTGCGGGCCATTCCGAACCTGGCCGTGTTCCGCCCGGCGGACGCCACCGAGACGGCGGAATGCTGGCAGGCTGCCATCGGCCGGGCTGACGGGCCGAGTGTGCTGGCCCTGACCCGCCAGGATCTGCCCGCTTTGCGCGAAAGCTACGAGGATGAAAACCTCAGCGCCAAAGGCGCTTACGAGCTTCTGCCGGCCAAGGCGGGGCCTGCCCAGGTCACGCTGATGGCCTCGGGCTCGGAAGTCTCGCTCGCCGCCGAGGCGCGGGAACGGCTTGAATCCGAAGGGATCGGCACCCGCGTTGTCTCGATGCCGTGCTGGGAGTTGTTCGAGACCCAGGAAACCGCGTACAAAGACGCCGTGCTCGGCAGCGGTACGGTGCGCATCGCCATCGAGGCGGCCCTGTCCTTCGGTTGGGAGCGATATATCGGTCCCGACGGCGTGTTTATCGGCATGGCCGGCTTCGGACGTAGCGCCCCTTACCGCGATCTCTACGAGCATTTCGGCATAACACCGGCCGCCATCGTCAAGGCGGCCAAGAACCGGCTGGCCGACCGGACCGCTGGAGCCTCCAGACCCGCCCCGCGCAGCCGATAGGGCACGCCAGGCGGCAAAAGGCGCTCCAGCCCGGTCCAGCCTTGGAAAACGTCACGGCGCAAGGAGTGGAACAAATGGCATTGCGTGTTGCGATCAACGGCTTTGGGCGGATCGGCCGCCTCGTCTTACGCGGCATTCTGGAAAGCGGACGCAGCGACATCGAGGTTGTCGCCATCAATGATCTGGGGCCGGTGGAATCGAACGCGCATCTGCTGGAATTCGATTCCGTCCATGGCCGCCTGCCGACGCCGGTCTCGGTCGATGGCGACACCATCCGCGCCGGATCGGGCGCCATGAAATGCACCGCCATCCGCAATCCGGAAGAGCTGCCCTGGGGCGCCATGGGCGTCGATGTGGCGCTTGAGTGCACCGGCCTCTTCACCGACAAGGAAAAAGCCGAAGCCCATATCAAAGCCGGCGCCAAGAAAGTGCTGGTCTCCGCGCCCGCCAAGGGGGCCGACATCACCGTCGTCTACGGCATCAACGACGACAAGATCGAGCAGGGCCACACGATCATTTCCAATGCGTCGTGCACGACCAATTGCCTGGCGCCGGTCGCCCATGTGCTCCATCAGGCCATCGGCATCGACCAGGGCTACATGACCACGATCCACGCCTATACGGGTGATCAGCGTACGGTCGATACCCTGCATAAGGATCTGCGCCGGGCGCGCGGCGCGGCGCTGTCCATGATCCCGACCTCCACGG
>CAZTCJ010000125.1:0-8942 GCA_964612085.1 uncultured Alphaproteobacteria bacterium | reverse complement strand
GAATTCCGCTTCCGGACCGATAAACGCGTTGGCGCCGATACCGCTCTGGGCCAGGAAAGACTCCGCGCGTCTGGCGGTCGAGCGCGGGTCGCGGTTATAGGGTTCGCCGGTGGACGGTTCCGTCACATCACAGAAGATCACAAGCGTCGGCTGGGCCATGAACGGATCCACGACGGCGGTCGTCAGATCGGGCGCCAGGTTCATGTCCGACTCGTTGATGGCCTTCCAGCCCGCGATCGAGGAGCCATCGAACATGGCGCCTTCCTCGAAGAAATCCCCATCGACCATTTCGGAGTCGAAGGTGACGTGCTGCCACTTGCCGCGCGGGTCGGTGAAGCGCAGATCGACATATTTCACATCCTTGTCGCGGATGGTCTGTAATACGGTATTGGCGTCAGTCATGATCCTGCAGTCCTGCGTTGAGAAAAGAACACTGGTGCTTGGTGGCGGCTTGGACGCCGGTGAGCGTTCATGGACCCTAGCACCCATGGACCCTAGATGGCGTCCATCCCCTTTTCGCCGGTTCTGATGCGGATAGCGTCCTCGACCGGCGTTATGAATATTTTCCCGTCCCCGATCTTGCCCGTATGGGCGGCCTGTTGGATCGCCTCGACGGCCTTTTCGACCCGGTCGTCAGGAACCACAAGCTCGACCTTCACCTTGGGCAGAAAATCGACGACATATTCGGCGCCCCGGTAAAGCTCGGTATGGCCTTTCTGCCGGCCGAAGCCCTTGGCTTCGGTGACGGTGATCCCTTGCAAGCCGATGTCTTGGAGCGCTTCCTTCACCTCGTCAAGCTTGAACGGCTTGATGATGGCTTCGATCTTCTTCATACGATGTGCTCATATCGCTGTTTCGGCGGGCTCCTGTCGCGAGTTCGCCCGGAATTTGCGATTACCCTAGTCTGAATCAGGGGGTGACCGGAAGGGCCTCTTTCATCGGAACCGCCTGACCGCACTCACACCAGGGAAACTTCGAGACATGGCCGAAGCTGGCTTCATTGATCCCAGAACGCCCGTGCTTGTGGGCGCGGCCCAGTTCACCCAGAAAGTGGCGCCGGAGCAGTCCCTGACCGGGCTCGGCATGGTTGAACAGGCCGCCCGCGCCGCCTTCGCCGATACCAGCGCCGCCGGTATCGCGGCGGCGGTGGATACGGTGCTGGTGGTGGGCTTCACGGTGGACGCGCCGGATTTCCCCTTGAAGGATCTGGCGCGCCCGAGCAATCCGCCGAAAAGCCTGTCCAAGGCCCTGGGTCTCACGCCCGCCCGGGAGATCTACACCCATATGGGCGGCAACACGCCCCAGATGGCGGTCAACCGGCTCGCCGAGGAAATCGCGCAAGGGCGTTGCGAGACCGCCTTGCTGGCGGGGGCCGAGTTTCTCAACAGCTATATGAAGCTGATGCGCGTGGGCGCGGATATGAGCGCCTGGGCCGTGGACGACGGCACGCCCGCCGAGGTCTGGGGCGATCCGCGCCCCGGCAATCCGGCCGTGGAGACCGCCCACGGGCTCAACTATCCGACCAATGCCTATCCCTTGTTCGAGAACGCCATCCGCCACCGGCGCGGCGTCTCGCTCGGGGCCCATATGCAGTCCATGGGGCGGCTCTTCAGCCCGTTCTCGAAAGTGGCGTCGGCCAATCCATTGTCCTGGTTCCCGACCTACCGAAGCCCCGAGGAAATCGCCACGGTGACGCCGGACAACCGGATGATCGGCTTTCCGTATACGAAATACATGAATGCGGTGATCCAGGTGGATCAGATGGCCGCTCTCGTCATAACCAGCGTGGCCAAGGCCCGCGAACTGGGTATCGGCGAAGACAAATGGGTGTTTCTCCATGGCTGCGCCGATGCCACCGATGTGTTCCACCTGACCGAACGGGCGGATTTCATCTCCTCGCCTGCGATCCGGGGCATGGGCAAACGCGCCTTCGACATGGCGGGCTGGTCCGTGCGCGATGTGGATTTTATCGATCTGTACTCGTGCTTTCCGTCCGCGGTCGAAATCGGCTGCCAGGAACTGGGGATCGCGGAAGACGATCCGCGCGGCCTGACGGTGACCGGCGGGCTGCCCTATTTCGGCGGACCCGGCAACAACTACACCATGCATTCCATCGCCACCATGATGGACAAGCTCAAGGCGGCCCGCGCGTCCAGCGGCACCCACGCCAAAGGGCTTTTGACCGGCAATGGCTGGTTCGTGACCAAACATTCCATGGGCCTTTATTCGACCGAACCGGTACGCGGGCCCTGGACGCGGGAAGCGCCGGCGGTGCTTCAGGCCGAACTCGACGCCATGGACCACCCGGTGCTCGATCCGTCGCCTACGGGCCGGGCCACGGTCGAAAGTTTCACCATCGTCCATGGGCGCGATGCCATCCGTATGGCGATCGTTGTGGGCCGTCTGGAAGGCGGGCAGCGCTTCGTCGCCCACACGCCCCATCACGAGGCGCTCTATCAACGCATGATGACCCAAGGCGCTATCGGCATGACCGGAACCGTAACGCCGTCCGGAGACGGACAGACCATTCTCTTTACGCCGGACTGAGGAGGCAGACATGGCAACGCTTTATCTGGTGCGCCACGGGCGCGCGGCGGCAGGCTGGGATCAGGACGCGGATCCTGGGCTCGACGATGTGGGCCGCGACCAGGCTCAGTCCGTGGCCAGGTGTTTGACCGGTCTCGGACCCATGCAGATCGTCACGAGCCCCATGCGCCGCTGCCAGGAAACGGCGCAGCCTCTGGCGAAACTCTGGGGCATGGAGCCCACGGTGGAAAAGGGCGTGTCGGAAGTGACCTCGCCCACGCCGGACTTGCAGGCGCGCACCACCTGGCTGCGTCAGTTCATGGCGGGCACCTGGGGAAACGCGGACGCGGAACGCCAGTGCTGGCGCGCCAATGTGATCCGGGCCCTGCTCGATCTACCCCAGGACACGGTGGTCTTCACCCATTTCATCGCCATCAATGCGGCCGTGTCGGAAGCTTTGAGCGACGACCGGGTGGTGTCGTTCCGGCCCGACAATTGCTCCGTGACCGTCATGAAGACGGTGGTGGAAGAACTGCACCTTGTGGAAAAGGGCGTGGAAGCGGAAACGGAGGTCCGCTGACAACCGGACGAGGGGAGGCAAGGCCATGACAGGAGAGACCGCGCAGGCCTGGCGGGCGGCTTTGCTGACCACTGCGGAAATGCGCCAGGCCGATGAGCTGACCATCGCGGGCGGTACGGACAGTCTCGTTCTGATGGAGCAGGCTGGCGCCGCCATCGCCCGTGTGCTGAGCGATGCCCGCGCGCCCGGAAAGCTCGTGGTTCTGGCCGGGCCCGGCAATAATGGCGGCGACGGTTTCGTGGCCGCCCGTCTGGCGCAAGAGGCGGGCTGGCGGGTCACGGTCGGCTTGCTGGGGGATGCCGCCAAGCTGTCCCCGGACGCGGCGGCCATGGCCAAGCGCTGGACGGGCGACACCGTTCCGGCCACGCCGGATCTCCTGAACGGGGCCGATGCGGTGATCGACGCCCTGTTCGGCGCGGGGCTGACGCGGCCCATAAGCGGCGAGGCGGCGGCGCTAGTGAACGCCGTCAACGGTTCGGGCGCCCATGTCATCGCCGCCGACATCCCCAGCGGCATCGACGGTGACACCGGCGCTATAAAAGGCGCGGCCATCCGGGCCCATGACACGGTGACCTTCTTCCGCGCCAAGCCCGGCCATTGCCTGCTGCCGGGCCGGACATTCTGCGGACGGATCCATGTGGCCGATATCGGTATCCCGCAGACGGTGCTCGACGACATCTGCCCGCGCTTCTGTCACAACACACCGGCTCTGTGGCTTCCTGACTTTCCGTCGCCGGATATTGCGACTCACAAGCACCGGCGCGGCCACACCATGGTGGTGAGCGGCGGGCCGCTCAACACCGGCGCGGCGCGGCTGGCGGCCCAAGGGGCACTCAGAGCGGGCTCCGGCCTTGTCACCGTGCTGGCGGTCCACGATGCGGCCATGATCAATGCCATGCATCTGACCGCCATCATGGTGCGGGCCTACGAGGACATGGAGGAACTGGCCGAGATCGCGCGGGCGCGGGCCCTGGCCCTTGTGATCGGCCCGGCGGCGGGCATCAGTGAGCGGACGAAAGCCAATGTCCTGGCGCTGCTGTCGCTCGATCTGCCCATCGTGCTCGATGCCGATGCCCTGACGGTGTTCCAGAACAGGCCGCGCCTGCTCTTCGACGCGCTCCATGAAAAAGCGGTGCTCACGCCCCATGTGGGCGAGTTCGAGCGCCTGTTTCCGGGGCTTTTGAAAACGGCTGCCAGCCGGGCGGATGCGGCGCGCCAGGCGGCCAAGCGCATTTGTGCCACGGTGCTCTTGAAAGGGCCCGACACGGTGATCGCGGGACCGCGCGGCGCGTCCATCGCGATTTCCACCAATGCCACGCCGGATCTGGCGACGGCGGGATCGGGCGATGTTCTGTGCGGGATCATTGCCGGGCTGATGGCCCAAGGCATGACTTCGTTCAAGGCCGCCTGCGCCGGGGTCTGGCTCCATGGGGACGCAGGCGCGCGATTCGGACGCGGTCTGACGGCGGAAGATCTGCCGGAGCTGCTGCCCGAGAGCCTCAAAAGCCTTGATGCGCTGGGTCCGGTATAATGAACATCCGGCAAGACGATCTGACCGATCCTCGTGTGATTGCTTTGTTGGAAGAGCATCTGGCCTTCGCGGCGGAACATTCGCCGCCGGAAAGCCGCCATGCCCTCGATGTGGCGGGGCTGAAAGCGCCTGACGTGACCTTCTGGACCATCTGGGGCGGTGACGCGCTCCTGGGCTGCGGCGCGCTCAAGGAACTTGATGGGGCCCATGGCGAGATCAAATCCATGCGCACGGCGCGCGATCATCTGCGCAAGGGCGTGGCCGCCGCCATGCTCCAGCACATTATCGATGAGGCGCGGGCCCGGGGCTATACGCGGCTCAGTCTCGATACGGGCTCCATGGAAGCCTTCGCGCCCGCCCGCGCGCTTTACGCCAAATACGGTTTCGTCGAATGCGCACCCTTCGCCAACTACAAGGCCGACCCCAACAATATCTGCATGACGCTAGAGCTGTAGCAGGCCTTCCATCGTTTCACGGGTGCGATCCGCCGAAACGGTGTAGGATCGCCGCCTGAATTTAGAAGGAGGCAGTCATGACCTATGTGGACGGTTTTGTGATGGCGGTGCCCAAGGCCAAGAAAGAGGCTTACCGGGAACTGGCCGCGAAGATGGGGCCCGTGTTCAAGAAATACGGGGCGCTCCAGGTCACCGAATGCTGGGGCGATGATGTGCCTGACGGCAAAGTCACGTCCTTTCCCATGGCGGTGAAATGTCAGGACGACGAAGCGGTGGTGTTTTCCTGGATCGTCTGGCCGTCCAAGCAGGTGCGCGACGAAGGCACGAAGAAGATGATGGACGATCCGGTTTTCCAGGGCGAGTTCGACGTCTACGACGGCAAGCGGATGATCTTCGGCGGTTTCGAGCCGATCTTCGAAGCCTGACCGTCTAATCGGTCGTCAGTCCGCATCCGGACGGTGAGATCCTTCCCGCTTAAGACCGTAAGGCGCGACCAGCCGCCAGATATGGGGCGGGATCATGTTCTTCATCTTGGCGGGCTCCTGGCGCTTGAGATGAATGACCGTCTCCGCCGCCTTCATCTCCACCCGCGTGCGGGCGAACTCCAGCCCGCGTGGACCCAGTTTAGGCATCAGCCAGCCCATGACAGGCCGCAGCCAGTCGGGCATGGCGCGCAAGGGCAGGCCGCCCGCCGCCCGTTCCGTGTTCTGAATAAAGGCTTTCACATGGGCCGCGCGCTTGCCCTTGCTGCCGGGCGCGCTCAAGCGCAGTTCATCGCCCAACAGATCGATCAGCTCCTCGCCCCGGGCGTTGCGCACTAAGAGCCATTGCTCCCCTTCGCCGCCCATATAGCCGACCGTGATGTCCGCCAGAACATTGGTGTAATCGACGCAGGTGCGGCAGGTCAGCGGGAAAAAATCCGGCGGCAGTTTCGAGATGGGCAGTTTCAGGAACGGGATTTCCCGCTTGCCCCCGTCATCGAAACGCAGTTCCACATGATAATCGGCGCGGAACTCCAGATAGGAAATGGTCTCGGGCCGGTCGGACAACAGCGCCAGGAAGTCGTGAAAGCGCTCCGTCGTCGTATTGTCCGAACACGGCGTGCCGACCACGTAAAGCCGCTCAAGCCCCAGTTTTTCTTCCAAAGCGCGCAGGGCGTAGACCTGACAGGGGATGCCGATCACGGCGAGACGTTTGTAGCCGCGGTCAATCGCCGGTTCGAGGAGCGCCAGCAAGGGCGCATAGCCCATGCGCATGCCCCGGACCTGGGCCATGGCTTCCGGTTTGGTGACGAGCACCGGCACCGGCTTCCAGCGGTCTTGCGGGTCGGGCGCGACGGTCAGCACCGCATCGACCGCGCCCGTTTCCAACAGCCGTTCGCCGATCCGGCTGGCGATGCCGGTCCATTGGGCGCCCGCGCGCGGATGGGTCAGCGAAGCGCGCACCATGCGCTTGAACGGGCCGAAATGGAGTTCGTCGGGCCGTGCCGGATCCCGCGCCCGTCCGTGAACCGCCGTTTCGAGCCGCGCGTAGTCGGGCTTTATGAACTGGCAGGCCTGTCCGCACTGGGTCGCATCGGCGAGACGCGAGACGCCGCAATCGGTGCACAGGCCGCGCGGTTCGGCATCCCGGACCGGCGCGGTCTCGATGCCGTCGGCATAATGAAAGGATCGATCCTGGTCTGCTGCGCTCATGAGCGGATGCTAACCCGTGTTCGGGCCGTCCGCGAGGGGCCGCTGCTATCGGAAAAACCTCTTAAAAGACGGCTTTAGGCGCTTGGGCTAGCGAGAACGGCCCTTCAGATACCCGCCATCGCTTGCCGTGCGCGTCCAAGTGCGCTAGAGACCGGCCTTCCGGCGATCTCATCCCCGGTCCGGCCGCAACCCTGTGACCTCGATGATGGTATCGCGGAAAACACCCGAGCGGGCGTGGTGGAACTGGTAGACACGCAAGATTTAGGTTCTTGTGCCGCAAGGTGTGGGGGTTCGAGTCCCTCCGCCCGCACCACTGCCCCGGATCACGACAGGATCATCGGCTGCTGACAAGGCGGCCTTTCATGGAATTTCACCTCGATGCAGGCACAAGCGATGGACATTACCGAAACCAATACCGACGGTCTGAAGCGCGAGTTCAAGATCGTGGTCCCCGCCAGCGATCTGGATACGCGGCTCACCGCCAAGCTCGAACAGATGAAGGGGCAGGTGCAGCTCAAGGGCTTCCGGCCCGGCAAGGTGCCCGTCTCGTTCCTCAAGAAGACTTATGGCAAAGCGGTCATGAGCGAGATTCTCGAGGAGATCGTCACCGACGCCAACAAACAGGCTCTGGAAGACCGGGGCCTGCGGCCCGCGCTCGATCCCAAGGTGGAGCTTGACGGCGAGATCGCCGATGTGGTCGCCGGCAAGTCGGATCTGGCCTACACCATGGCGGTGGAAATCCTGCCCGAGGTGGAGCTGACCGATCTGAAAGCCATCGAGCTGGAGCGGATGGTCGCCGATGTCGACGACAAGGATGTGACGGAAGCGATCGAGCGCATCGCCGCCGACCAGAAAGCCTATGTCTCCCGTGAAGACAAGGAGAAAGCCCAGGACGGCGACCGGCTGACCATTGATTTCACCGGCGATCTGGAAGGCGAACCGTTCGAGGGCGGATCGGGTGAAAGCGTCATGCTGGTGATCGGCTCGAACCAGTTCATTCCCGGTTTCGAGGAACAGCTTTCGGGCGCCAAGAAGGGCGACGAGGTAGACGTCAATGTCACGTTCCCGGACGATTACCAGGCGGAGCATCTGGCGGGCAAGAAGGCGCATTTCGCCGTCACCGTGCAGGATGTGGCCAAGCCCGAAGATATCGAAGTGAACGACGAGTTCGCCAAGCAGCTCGGCCTTGAATCGCTCGACAAGCTCCAGGAGCTGATGCGCGAGCGGATCAAGGACGATTACGCCCGCATGTCGCGGATGCATCTGAAGCGCACCCTGCTCGACGCCCTTGACGAGACTCACAAGTTCGACCTGCCGGAAGGCATGGTCGAGGCCGAGTTCGGACAGATCTGGGCGCAGGTGATGCGGGATCTGGAACAGCGCGGCAAGACCATCGAGGACGAAGACCAGTCCGAAGAGGAGATGAAGGCCGAATATCGCGGGATCGCGGAACGCCGGGTGCGTCTCGGCCTGGTGCTCTCCGAAGTGGGCCGGCAGAACAATGTCCAGGTCGCGAGCGGCGAGGTGGAGCGCGCCATCATGGAGCGGGCCCGCCAGTTCCCCGGCCAGGAGAAACAGGTTCTCGAATTCTACCAGAAGAACCCCGCCGCCCTTCAGGAAGTGCGCGCGCCGCTGTTCGAGGACAAGGTGGTCGATTTCATCCTGGAGCTGGCCAAGGTCTCTGATAAGACGGTGAGCAAGGACGAGCTGTTTGCCGATCCCGAAGAGGACGAAAAGGCCGCCTGACCCCCATAGCGTGTAATCGGCGCTTAGTCCGACGAAAGTTCGGCGAAATCCCCGTCTGGTCAGAATCGCTTAACGTTTCTGTCTTGCTCTGCCCTTGCACGGTTTACCGTGAGGGTTAGATAGGAGGCACTCGGGCGGCGGCATCTCGTTGGCGCGACATTGTCCATCGGGCTTTCGCGACGATACGGATTTGTCCTAGGCTTGGCCGTGAGGGCTGTCGGCCTTCGCCTGCCCGGTTACCCCGCCTTCACGACCGATCGAGATCGGAACCGCGAGACACACAGGACCACGCCAACACAGGAAGACACCGATGAGGGATCCAGTCGATTTTACCATGAACACGCTCGTGCCGATGGTGGTCGAGCAGACCAACCGCGGCGAGCGGGCCTATGACATCTATTCGCGCCTCC
>CAZTCJ010000124.1:0-9009 GCA_964612085.1 uncultured Alphaproteobacteria bacterium | reverse complement strand
GCGGAGCGCAGGTTCTGTGGAGTGTTGTTCCAGGACCCGCCCCGCAAAACGCGGGCTGAGCAATCGCCATCTTCCCATGGCGATCCGTCGGCAGGCGCCCCCCGATAGCTATCGTTCCAACAGTCCTGGCACCATTCCCACACATTGCCATGCATATCGTAGAGACGGAAATCATTGGCCGGAAAGTCCCCGACCGGAGTGGTCCGCTCCCTGAATTCTCCCTTCTTGCCGGAGTCGTAAGTGTATCTTGCGTCATAATTGGCCTGATCGGCGCTGATGGTTTCGCCGAAGAAAAACGGCGTCGTGGTTCCCGCCCTGCACGCATATTCCCATTCGGCCTCGCTCGGCAGCCGGTAGGTCTGACGGGTTTGCCTGGAGAGCCACCGGCAATAGGCCTGGGCGTCGTCCCACGACACGTTGATGACCGGACGCCGCCCGCGCCCCCAACCCTGGCCGGACGGTTTTTCAACCCCTTCGCTTTCGCAAAACGTATCGTATTCATCGAAGGTCACGGCATATCGGCCCAACGCAAAGGGCTTTGCGATATGCACTTCATGTTGCGGCCCCTCGTTCCCACTTCGTCCTTCCTCGCCGGGCGGCGAGCTCATTAGAAAGGCCCCCGTGGGCAGGACGACCATTTCAGGGGCGAACGGCGCTTCTTTGAAAGACTCGAAATCGGGCAAATTATCTGAAGACTGATTTGTTTTACCTTCTTCTAAAGGTATATCGGGATTGTTTTTTTGCCAGACGCGCTGAATGTATCGCACCAATGTCGCGCCGCCGCGCCAGACGCGCTTTCCAGACGCTTCCAATGCCTTGAGTGAGAACTTCAGGAGATCATAAGTCCTGGCAACTTCACGGGGAAGCTGTCCAAGAGTGCGAATAAAATTATGTAGTTTCTCTATAAGCGCTTTTGTTTCTTCCGTCAGATGACGAATATCCACGACGCTGGGAAAGAGAGCCTTCAGCTCCGAGAGCCATGCAGAGCCGACATCCCGTAACTCCTTCAATAACTCCGCAATACGTTCCGGCTTCAGCAATTCCACATGAATGTGTAAATGATGCTCCGTGTGATTATAATCGCCACCTTGCGTGTTCACGATCCGCTCTGAATCGCGCGCATCTTGGATCATCTCCGAAACACGCCGATCCTCCGCAGCCAAAAGGCGTTCGATCTCATTGCGATCGACGACAACGCTTGCCTTGTCATCCTCCAATGTGATGGGGGCCGGTAAGATATCCAATAAGTCGTCAAGACCAACCCGGAGCTGGTTCAGCGTGTGATACGCAAACGTGTTCGTCTCCGACCAATCGACTTGGCGAGCAAGTATCTTGAGATCCCGACGAACGGTACGGAGTTGTGCTATTTCCTGATCGTCAAGACCTTCAAGCGTGACAATCCAGTCAAGTCTTTGGTTGAACTGTTCAGCATCAATACCATCAAGGGGCTGATTGGAACTTTTAACTACATTCAAAATTTCGCGCGCTGAGTCGGCGACACGTTGCAGATCCTTCTTGGTCCACTCAGCCATTTAAGGCACTCCAAAAATCCTCAACTCGCCTTCCGGACACTGCCTTTGGTGCGCTCGGTCTTGATGCCTTCCGCCAGCAGAAACGACAGTTCGAGCGCCTGATTGGCATTGAGGCGCGGGTCGCAATGGGTGTGATAGCGGGAATGGAGATGGTCGTCGCGTAGCTCGTTGGCGCCACCCAGGCATTCGTTCACGTGCTGGCCGGTCATCTGGAAATGGACGCCCCCGGCATAACTGCCCTCCGCCTTATGGACCGCGAAGAACTGGCGGGTCTCGGCCAGGATCCGTTCGAACGGCCGGGTCTTGAAGCCGTTGCCGGTCTTCACCGTATTGCCGTGCATGGGATCGCAGGACCAGCCGACCGTGCGGCCTTCCCGCGCCACCGCCTGAACGAGGCCCGGCAGGTGCTCGCCCACCTTGTCGGCACCGTAGCGGCAAATGAGCGTGATACGGCCCGGCTCATCTTCCGGGTTCAGACGGTCCAGCAGGCGGATCAACCCGTCCGGCTCCAGGGACGGTCCGCATTTGACGCCTATGGGGTTCTTCACGCCCCGGAGGAATTCGATATGGGCGCCGTCCGGCTGGCGAGTACGGTCGCCCACCCACAACATATGGGCCGAGGTGGCGTACCAGTCGCCGGTGGTGGAATCGATCCGCGTCAGCGCCTGTTCGTAAGGAAGAAGCAGCGCCTCGTGGCTTGTAAACACTTCTGTTTGCGACAATTGCGGCGCGGTTTCCGGCGTGATGCCGCAGGCGGCCATGAAATCCATGGCTTCCGTGATCTTGTCGGCGATGGCCTCATAGCGCTCCGCTGCCGGACTATCGTCGATAAAGCCCAACAGCCAGCGGTGCACATTGGTGAGATCCGCATAGCCGCCGCCGGCGAAGGCGCGGATCAGATTGAGCGTCGCTGCCGACTGGCCGTAAGCCCGGATCATCCGGTCCGGATCGGGCTGGCGCGCTGTGTTTTCAAACTCGATGGCATTGATGATGTCGCCGCGATAGCTCGGCAGTTCCACATCGCCTTGTTTTTCGGTGTCGGAGGACCGGGGCTTGGCGAACTGGCCCGCGATGCGCGCCACCTTGACGATGGGCACGGACGCGCCGAAGGTCAGCACCACCGCCATTTGCAGCAGTACGCGGAACGTATCGCGGATGGTGTCGGCGTTGAATTCGGCGAAGCTCTCGGCGCAATCGCCGCCTTGCAGTAGAAACGCCTGCCCTCGCGCGACCTTGGCCAGCTCCTCCTTCAAGGCCCGCGCTTCGCCTGCGAACACCAACGGCGGCTGACCCGCCAGACGGGCCTCGGCCGCTTTCAAAAGATCCTGATCCGGATAGTCCGGCACCTGCAGCACCGGTTTGGCGCGCCAGCTTTCCGGTTTCCACGTCTCACTCATGATACACCCCGTTTTAAACGTTTTCCCGACCAACCCGCTCTGCGTCCACCCTATCAGAATGAGGGAAATCCCGGAAATACCTGGACCCTACAATCCGTGGGAGGCGTCTGCATCCACGCAGGTTGGTCTAACCCGTGCTCCGCATGCCGTTATTGGCTTCCGGCTCGTATTTGTCGCGGATCGTGACGATCTCTTCCGCCGATGTGGGATGGACCGCGACCGTTGCATCGACCTGCTGTTTGGTCAGGCCCATCTTCACCGCGATGCCCAGCATCTGGATCATCTCGCCCGCTTCCGGCCCGATGATATGGACGCCCAGCACTTTTTCCGTCCCCTGCTCGACCACCAGCTTCATGAGCATATATTCGTCCCGCTCCGCATAGGCGTTCTTCATGGTACGGAAATAGGCTTTGTAAATATCGTGATCGATCTTCTGGAGCAGCGCTTCCTCTTCGGTCAGACCGACCGTGCCGATGGGCGGCTGGCTGAACACCGCCGTCGGAATGCAGCCGTAATCCATCTTCGTGGGATTGTTCTTGAACACCGTCTCGGTGAAAGCGATCCCTTCCCGGATGGCGACCGGCGTCAGGTTCATCCGGTCGGTGACATCGCCGATGGCATAGATGCTGTCGCAGGATGTCTTGGAATAGTCATCGACCAGGATCTGACCGATGGGCCCCTGCTCGACGCCAGCGGTCTCCAGGCCGAGCCCTTCCGTGTTCGGACGGCGCCCGGCGGCATAAAGCACCATATCGGTCGGGATCTCGCCCTCATTGGTCAGGATGACCACATAGCCGTCGCCTTCGGGCTCGATGCATTTGACCTGGCTTTCGATCAGGACCCGGATGCCCTTGCGCTCCATCTGGCGACGCAAAAGCGTGCGCAGATCGAGATCAAAGCCGCGCAGGATCTCCGCGCCGCGATAAACCAGGGTCACATCGACGCCAAGGCCGTTCATGATCCCTGCGAACTCGACCGCGATATAGCCGCCGCCGACGATCACCATTTTCTCGGGCAGCTTGTCGAGCAGGAACATGTCGTCGGAGGACTTGGCGTGCTCAATGCCCATCACATCGTCGGGCAGAAAGGGCCGTGCGCCCGTCGCCACCAGAATGGTGCGGGCACTGACATCCCGGTTCTCCTTCACCAGGTGAACCGTGTTCGGCCCTTTGATCACGGCCCGATCGTAAATAATGTCCGCTCCCGCCCCTTTGAGGTTACGCCGGTAGACGCCGCTGATCCGGTTGACATCCGCCTGCACCTTGTCGCGCAAGGACGGCCAGTCGAATTCCGCGGGCGGCACGGTCCAGCCGAACTCGGCGGCGTCCTCGAAATCCTCCCGGTAATGGCTGGCGTAGACGAAAAGTTTCTTCGGGACACAACCGCGCAACACACAGGTGCCGCCTTCCCGGTCCTCTTCCGCCACGGCGACTTTCGCGCCGGTCGCCGCCGCGAGACGGCTAGCGCGCACGCCGCCGGAGCCTGCGCCAATGGTAAACAGATCATAGTCAAACGCGCTCATCAGTCTTTTCCTTTTGGCGGTTTCGCCGACACTCACTATACGTCCGTTCTTCGACCCTCAGGATTTCATTCCTGAGACGGGAGAGCAAGAGAAAGCTCCGCACCCGAGGAGGATACCATAACAACGGATCCGCTCTCCCAGAGGGCTAAGCCTGTGCCCGTTCAGGCGAGCGAGGCCCGATCCGGCGCACGGTGCCCGAGGCGGTGCCGAGCAAGGCCAGATGGGCAAGGTCCAAGAATAATCCGTGCTCGACAATTCCCGGTATGCCGGACAAGGCGTTGGCCAGGGCGCGGGCATCCGGGATCCGGCCCAAAGCGCAGTCGATGATCCAGTGTCCGGAATCCGTGGTGAACGGTTCGCCGTGCGGCGTTTCCCGGCGCATGAGGCGGGGCGCTTCATAGCCCAAACCGGTCAACAGACCGGTCATGGTACGGAGCGTCGCACCAGCGCCGAAGGGCACGATCTCCACGGGCAGCGGAAAGGCACCCAGCGGGTCCACCAGCTTGCTCTCGTCAGCGATCACCACCATGCGGGTGGACGCCGCCGCGACGATCTTTTCCCGGAGCAATGCGCCGCCGCCGCCTTTGATGAGCGCCAAGGCGCCATCCAACTCATCCGCGCCGTCCACAGTCAGATCGAGATGCGGCGTCTCATCGAGCGTGGTGAGCGGAACGCCCACCTCCCGGGCGAGGGTTTCGGTCTGCACGGATGTGGGCACGCCGCGCACATCGAGACCGTCCTTGACCCGCTCGCCCAATCCCTTGACGAAATGAGCGGCGGTCGAGCCCGTCCCCAGACCGAGCGCCATGCCGGGCTCGACAAGGTCGAGCGCGGCCAAAGCCGCCAGCCGTTTCTGATCGTTAGCGCCATGGGTGCTCATGGGACGGATCACCGCAGTCTGGGCGCCGGATTTGCGGATGGACCATAGGACGCTGTGGGCCGCGCCTGGGCCAGGCCGCCGACGAGAACGCAGAGACGGTCGAACAGCATCTGATCGACCGGCAGGGTCGCATAGCCGCCCGACAGGCGCTCGAAAAGATCCGCCGCCGGTTCGAGCCAAGCGAGATCGTCCTGCTCGGCCAAACCATGGGCGACCATGGTTTTCACCAGCGACTGCACCGGCTCGCCCAGCATTGGCGCGGCTCCGAAGGCCTCAAGGCCCCGCCCGGCCCCGGCCGCCATCAAGCTCCAGGCATAGAGATAGGCCGCAGCGTGATCGCCCTTGCGCCACAACCGCCGTGCATCGGCGATCCGTTCCCGGATCTCTTCATAGCTTGGCCGCTGCACGGGCGCGGCTTCGCGATCCTCCGCAAGGATCATGCGGAAGGTCCAGCCCTCCCGCTCTTGTGCGGCTTGCGCCAGACGGGCGAGCCGCGTGGCCTCTTCCGGTCCGCTGCCGATCGTCTTGATCCCGACCAGGACGGTCTCGGACCCTTTTTGCGCCAGAAGGTCCGGTTGAAGCACGGTCCCCGCCCCGTCGTCGAGCCGGGTCTGGATCTCGACCGTATAGCCCTCGCCGCGATAGGCCTGACGGATACGGGTGAGTATGTCGGTTTGGCTCAAGCCTTTCATGGAAAGTCTCCTCGCCGTCAAAAAGATCCGGATCCGGCGTTTGCCGGCATCAGGGAATGGTTGGGACCGTTTTCGATGCGCACATAAAGGAAATGCGGCACCACCCCCAGATTGCCGATGACCAGCGCGGGCGGATCGATCATTTCAAACCCGCCCCCCTGGCGCGTGCGCCGCGCGGTCACCTGGGTGATCCGGCGGTCGTCATCGAACACCAGGCCTTTCATGGCATCGAGTACATGTTTGGGGATATTGTCCGTGTCGCATACATAAGGACCGGTATGGAAGAAAACCATCAGGGCCGAGAGTTCGCCGTCGCTGCGCACCCGCCAGTCGCCAAGCGCCGCGGCCACGGCGGACGCCACCGTCTCGCGCCATTTGCGCGCCGCGCGCCGGTCGTTATTGGCGGAAATCGGGACGCCCTCCACAATGCATTCGAAGGCGGACCTGGACCCCACAGGCGGCCAGGTCTTCTGTTCACGGATGTTCCGTCCCGTACCATGCATGGTTCAAGCCTTCTCCGGCGATTGCGACGCACCCTCGTCCTGCTGAGCGCGGGCGGCACGCTTCCGGGCACGGAACTTCTCCGCCCATCCGGCGATATCCCGCTGCTCGGGGCGCGTCAGGCCCAGGGCATCGGCGGGAACATCCCGCGTGATCACGCTGCCAGCGCCCGTGAACGCCCCGTCGCCGATCTTGACCGGCGCGACCAGGGCGGAATTGGTGCCGATAAAGGCCCCTTCGCCGATCTCGGTGCGGAACTTGTCGAAGCCGTCGTAATTGCAGGTGATGGTGCCGGCGCCGATATTGCTCCGTGCACCAACGCTGGCATCGCCGATATAAGACAGATGGCTGACCTTCGCGCCCGGCCCCAGATCGGATTTCTTGATCTCGACGAAATTGCCGACATGAACGCCCTCGCCCAGGCTCGCGCCCGGCCTCAGCCGCGCGAACGGCCCGATGATCGAGCCCGCGCCGACCCGCGCGCCCTCGATATGGCAAAAAGCGCGGATTTCCACGTTATTCTCAACGACGGCGCCAGGACCGAAGACCACATTGGGACCGACCGTGACGTCCTGGCCGATCCGCGTATCCCAGGAGAAATAGACCGTGGACGGATCGGTCAGCGTCACGCCCGCCGCCATGGCCTCGTCGCGCCGGCGGTTCTGAAACACCGCTTCCGCTTCCGCCAGCTCGCCCCGCGCGTTGACGCCCATGACTTCGTCAGCATCCGCCTCGACGACCCGGCAAGCGAGCCCCCGGGCGCGCGCGATGGCGACAATATCGGTCAGATAATATTCGCCCTTGGCATTGTTATTGGTCACCTGGGCCAGGAGATCGAACAACAGCCCGGCCTCCACCGCCATTACGCCCGAATTGCACAGGCGGATCGCCAATTGCTCCGGGCTCGCCTCTTTCGCTTCCACGATGGCATCGAGCGCGCCTTCCCCATCGCAGACCAGACGGCCATAGGCCCCCGGATCATCGGGCCGGAAGCCGAGCACGACGATGGCGGCCCCCTCCCGGCGGGCCTCCAGCATGGCGCGCAGGGTGGCCGAGGTAATGAGCGGATTGTCGCCATAGACGATGAGCGCGTCGCCTTCCGCCCCAGTCAAGGCATCGGCCGCCGCCTGCACCGCATGGCCGGTACCCAATTGGGGCTCCTGCACCGCCACGGCGCAGCGCTCGGAAAAGGCCTGCACGGCCTCGGCAACCTGCTCGGCGCCGCTGCCGACGACGGTGACGATCTTGCGCGGCTCCAGCGCCAGGCAGGCATCGAGCACGTGATGCAGCATGGCCCGGCCGCCCACCTTGTGCAGCACTTTGGGCGTTTGCGACCGCATCCGCGTCCCTTTGCCCGCCGCCAGCACCACGCAGGCGAGATCAGTTTCCCGCATCTCCCCGGTTTCCGCCGTCATTCTTTGCGCTCCTGCCCGTTCCTTGAGGGTTTACGCCGCACAATGTCACAGCGTTTTGAGAGTGCAAGGCCTGAAACAAAGCCCGGCCGGGCCGTCAGCCTTTGGCCTAACCGTTGCCTTTGTTTCGATCCTCTTTAAGTGTAAACACAAAACCGATCCCTCTCATCGCGAGAGTACAGAGATGACCGACACCACCCCCACCCAGACCGCGTCCCTCAAAGGCGCCGCCATCGTCTTCGATCTCGACGGCACCCTGATCGATACCGCGCCCGACCTGGCCCGGTCCGCCAACGAGGCGCTTCTTCAGATCGGCCGGCCCATGGTCGATACGCAAGAGATCCGCCCCTTCGTGGGCCGGGGCGCGCGGGTGATGATCGAACGGGGCCTGGCGCTCACCGGCGGGCCGGTGGCGCCGGAGACGCTCGACGAGCTGGTCAGCGTCTTCATCGACCATTACCAGGCCCATATCGCCGAGGAGTCCCGGCCCTTTCCGGGTATGATCGAGGCCGTGGACCGGCTGATCACGGCGGGCGCCCATCCGGCCATCTGCACCAACAAGCGCGAAGGCCTCGCCAATACGCTGATGGCGGAACTGAAGCTCGATCATAAATTCCAGGCCCTGATCGGCGGCGACACGCTCGCCACCCGCAAGCCCGACGCCGCCCCCATTCTGGAGGCGATCTCGCGGGTGGGCGGCAGCCAGGCCTATGCCGTCATGGTGGGCGACACCATCGTCGACACCACGGCGGCCAAGGCGGCGGGGGTCCCCGTGGTCGCGGTCAGTTTCGGCTATAGCGAAGTGCCCGTGGGCGCGCTGGGCGCGGATGCGGTGATCCACCATTTCGACGCCTTGTGGGACGCCCTGGTGCCGCTGCTGGCCATGGAACCGGAACAGCTTTGAGGGTCGGCTTTCAGCCTGGGCCGGCGGGGCGTATCGGGTTTTGGGCCAGGCGCCACGGCAGGCCTTGACGCGCCCCCGCCCCGGGGGTAGCACTCTCGCCTACCTTCGAGCGAAGGGCACGTAGCTCAGTGGGAGAGCACTGTCTTCACACGGCAGGGGTCGCTGGTTC
>CAZTCJ010000123.1:0-9017 GCA_964612085.1 uncultured Alphaproteobacteria bacterium | reverse complement strand
GAAGAACTCCGCGGCATGCGCCAGGCTCTGCTGGTAGAGGGTGGGCAGAATCGCATGCCCGGTGCGATCAGCCGCAGCGCAGGTGCGGTGAGCCGTGCCCTCGCCGAACTTGGTGGTCATGCCCCCGAAGGGACGCTGGTAGATACGCCCGTCGTCGGTGCGGGAGAACGGCACTCCGTGGTGCTCGAGTTCGATCACGGCGGGCACCGCCTCACGGCACATGTATTCGATGGCGTCCTGATCGCCGAGCCAGTCCGACCCTTTCACGGTGTCGTACATGTGCCAGCGCCAGTCGTCCTCGCCCATATTGCCGAGCGCGGCGGAAATGCCCCCTTGGGCCGCCACCGTATGGCTGCGGGTCGGGAACACCTTCGAGATGTTGGCCGTGCGCAGGCCCGCCTGGGCGCAGCCCAGAGTCGCGCGCAAGCCAGAGCCGCCCGCGCCCACGACCAGAACGTCGAAGGTATGATCGGTAATGTCGTAAGCAGCCATGTCTCGTCCCTTATGCGCCCATCAAGCTCAATCGCAACACCGCCAGGATCGATGCGATACCCAGGCCGAAAGCCAGGAAATTCGTCGTCAGAAGCAACGCGATCCGCGTGCCTTCCTTCTCAATATAATCCTCGATGACCACCTGAATACCGAGCCGCAGGTGATGAAATGCCGCAAGAATGAACAGGATCATCAGAACGCTGACCAGCGGATTGGCGATATAGGCCGCCATGGTCGCGTAATCGGCACCGGCGAAGGCCACCATCGAGAAAATGAACCAGATGGAGAGCGGTGCCAGCGCGATCGCGGTCGTCCGCTGGCCGATCCAATGGCCGACGCCGTCCTTGGCGGATCCCAGGCCCCGGGCCTGACGCAGAGGCGTGCGCAAATCGTTCACGAGGCAGCTCCCATGGTCATATAGGCAAATACCCAGATGGCGACGGTCACGATCGCCGTCGCCACGAACACGAACAGGCCGCTGGAACGGGCGACCCCCAGGCTGAAGCCCGTGCCCGTGTCCCAGACCAGATGGCGGATGCCGTTCATCAGGTGATAGACGAGCGAGGCGGTGAAACCGAACAGGATCAATTGGCCGAACAGGCTGCCGATGAAGCCGGTGAAAACTGCGTAAGCCTCGGGCCCGGTGGCCAGCGCCACCAGCCACCAGGTCAGCAGCACCGCGCCGATGGCGTTTCCGACACCGGTGAACCGGTGAAAAATGGAGGTGGCCATGGTCACATGCCACTTCCAAACCTGCAGATGCGGCGAAAGCGGGCGGTCGGCCTTGGCGGTTCTGGGCGAAGTGTCGGCCATGGATGTATCCCCGAAATCGAGCGAACACGCGCGTGCGGGACCGGATTGCGCGCGTCCGGCCATCATGGGCCAGAAATCCTTATCAGGATGCACAGAGATTCCGGCTAACCCGCGACGGGGAGTGTATGACGCAAAAAGATGAAGTCAATTTTGCAGGCCCGCTCAGCCCTCACAGGCCGGTGTGATGGAACGCCACACCATGACGGCCCGACCGGCCCAAATGCGCGGCGCGGCGCTCATATCTTAACGCCGGGGCATGGCGATCCAGCAGTCCAGATCGAGTAGAACGCTCTGGTCATACTTTCCATCACCATCGCGGTACGGGAAATCGGCGCATGGGCGGTCCTTAGCCGCGACCAGCCGGACCCGCAGCGCGCCCGCGTCCAGACGGTTGCCAATGGGCTGCTTGTCGAGCACTTCCGACCAGGCATAGACCGTGTCGCCCGCGAAGGCCGGACCCACATGGCGCCCGCCATTGATGCCGAGCACCAGCGGCGCGTTGGCGAAGCCGTTGAAGGAAAGCGCCCGGGCGAGCGAGATGATATGGCCGCCATAAACGATGCGGTGGCCGAACCGCCCCTTGCTTTCCGTGTGCTGATTGAAATGGACCCGCGCCGTGTTCTGGTAGAGCCGGGTCGCCATCATGTGCTCGGCATCCTCGATGGTCATGCCGTCCACATGATCGATCCGCTCGCCGGGTTCGTAATCGTCCCAGAAATGCGCACTGCCCGCGAGAGCGGCGTCGTACCCGCCGAAATCGAGCCCATCGGGCAATACGAGATTTTCAGCCTCGACGGCCGACGGCAGATCGGGGATCTGCGGTTCGGCCAGGGGTCCGCCTTCCTCGCGCTTGCGCACCATGACCCAGCGCACATAGTCGAGCACCGTCTCGCCGCGCTGATTGGTGCCCATTGAGCGGACATAAACAACGCCGGTCTTGCCGTCGGAATTGTGCTTCAGGCCGATCACGTCGCTCGTGGCGCTGAGCGTATCGCCCGGATAGGTCCGCGCCAGAAAGCGGCAATTGGCATAGCCCAGATTGGCCACCGCATTGAGGGAGATGTCCGGCACGGTCTTGCCGAAGACCACGTGAAAGGCCAGAAGATCGTCGACCGGCGCGCGCGGCAGTCCGCAGGCCCGCGCGAATGCATCCGATGATTGCAGCGCAAACCGCATACCATACAAGGACGAATAAAGCGCGCTGTCCCCGTAGGTGACGGTCCGCGGGGTCGCATGGCGAATGGTTTCGCCGATTTGAAAGTCCTCGAAAAAACGCCCCGCGCTCGTCTTGCTCATACCGGCTCCATCGGTCGTATATGCACGTCCGTAACTACTCTACCGTGATAATCAGTCAGCGGAAGCGCGAAGATCGTTTTTCTAGGTGGACTGTGCATCTATCGCATCGGCAAGAGCGACGAGACGGCGCGCCTGTTCCGCATGCAGACGCTCCACCATGCGGCCTTCGACCTGCACGACGCCTTTGTCAGCGTTCTCCGGTTTCTCGAATTCCGCGATGATGGTGCGCGCCCACGCAACCGCGTCGCGTTCTGGCGTAAAGATCCGGTTACAGGGTTCGACCTGACTCGGATGGATCAAGGTCTTGCCGTCAAAGCCGAATTCCAGGCCCTGCCTGCAGGATTGAATGAATCCGTCCATGTCCCGAATGCCGTTGTAAACGCCATCGATTACCGCCAATCCGTATGCACGGCCCGCCAGGAGCGACAATGACAATCCGGTAAGGAGCGGCAGGCGCAAGGCCGTCGTCTGGGCGCCCAGATCCTTGAGCAGATCGTTCGTACCCATCACGAATGCGGCAAGCCGGGTCTCGGTCGCGGAGGACGCGATGTCCTGGGCCTGCAGCATGGCGATGGGCGTTTCCATCATGGCCCAGAGCGCGAGCCCGTCGCTTGCGCCCGCTTCGCCCATCATGCGGTCGGCGGCACGCACGTCATCCGCACCGTCCACCTTGGGCACCAGCACCGCATCGGGCCCCGCGCCGACGGCGGCCCGCAGGTCGTCCGCGCCCCAGTCCGTGTCGAGCCCGTTGATCCGTATAATGATTTCCCGCTTGCCATAGCCGCCGCCCTTGACGGCCGCGCAGACCTGATCGCGCGCCGTTATCTTCGCGTCGGGCGCCACCGCGTCTTCCAGGTCCAGGATCAGGGCATCGGCGGGCAGGCTCTTGGCCTTTTCCAGCGCGCGGGCATTGGAACCGGGCATATAGAGAACACTGCGGCGGGGACGCACGGGCGCTTGGGGCGTATGAGACATTCTCGCTTTCCTCGCATGAGTCTTGTAAGGGAGCGGTGAACTTGTTCGGAACCGGGCACCGGTCCGGCGCCGCGATTTCGGGCGGCACCCTAGCCGCTAATCCCTTACCCTGCCAAGGTTAGCCAAGCATGGACGGTATTCTCTCCATCCAATCCCAAGTGGTTTACGGCCATGTGGGCAATGCGGCGGCCCAGTTCGCCCTCCAGCGGATGGGCTTCGAGGTCTGGGCGGTGCCGACGGTGTTGTTTTCCAACCATCCGGGCCATGGCGGCTTCAAGGGCAAGGCCGTGCCCGCTGAGGACATGGCCGCGCTGGTCGCGGGTCTCGATGGGCAAGGCTTTCTCAAACAGGCCCAGGCGCTGCTCACGGGCTATCTCGGCCATGAAACCCATGTGGAGGTTGTCTGCAGTGCCGCCACCCGGATCCGCGCGCAATCGCCGCATGCCCCTTATTGCTGCGACCCGGTGATCGGCGAAAGGGAAACAGGCGCTTATGTCAAACCGGGCGTGGCCGACGCTCTGCGCGCCCGGCTTGTGCCGCTCGCCGATATTCTCACGCCCAACTGTTTCGAGCTGGAGGTGCTCAGTGAACGGACGGTCGATGCGCCTGGGACGGCGCTTGCGGCGGCGCGCGCGCTGGCCCGGCCCTTGGTGATCTGCACCTCCGTGGCGATTCCGGCTGATCCGGCAAAGATCGGCACGCTGGCCGTCACGGCGGATCAGGCCTGGCTGTGCGTGACCGACCGCTTGGCGCAGCCGCCATCGGGCACGGGCGATCTGTTTACGGCGCTTTTTCTCGGCCATCTGCTGAAAGGCGTCACGGTTCCGCACGCCCTGCAAAAAGCCGCATCGGCCGTCGACCGGGTGCTGACGGATTTCGGCGCGACAGGCGAACCGGACATGCGGCTCATCGCGGCACAGGACGCAATCGCTCAGGCGGCGGAACACCCGCATTTGACGGCGGGCAGTTTCGATCCGTAGGGTGCGTCAAGGCAAAGCCGCGATGCACCGGGATACATCGCAAGGACGTGCATTTCGCATGGCAAAAGGCACCCTACGCCGAATTGAATAATTACGCCGCTTTGCTCAGATACCGGTTCACCAGCGACTCGGCGATCTGCACGGCATTGAGCGCCGCGCCTTTGCGCAGATTATCCGAGACCACCCACAGATTGAGGCCGTTATCGACCGTCGGATCGGTGCGGATGCGGCTGACATAGGTGGCGAAATCGCCAACGCATTCGACCGGCGTCACATAGCCGTCGTCCTCGCGCTTATCGACCACCAGCAGGCCCGGGGCCTCGCGCAGGATGTCCTGAGCCTCCTCATCCGTAATCGGATGTTCGAACTCGATATTCACCGCTTCGGAATGGCCCACGAAGACCGGCACGCGCACGCAGGTGGCGGTCAGTTCGATCTTGGGATCGAGGATCTTCTGGGTCTCCACCTTCATCTTCCATTCCTCCCGGGTATCGCCGTCCTTCATGAAGCGGTCGATATGGGGGATGACGTTGAAGGCGATCTGCTTGGAGAAATGATTTCGCTCCAGCTCATCGTTCACGAAGATCATGCGCTTCTCGTTGAACCGCTCGTCCATGGCCTCGCGCCCTGCACCGGACACGGACTGATAGGTGGCGACCACCACCCGCTTGATCCGCGCCTTGTCGTGAAGCGGCTTTAGCGCCACCACGAGCTGGGCCGTGGAGCAGTTGGGATTGGCGATGATATTGCGCTTGGTGTAGCCCTCGAGCGCATCGGCGTTCACTTCCGGCACGATCAGCGGCACGTCCGGTTCCATGCGGAAGCGGGAGGAATTGTCGATGACGATGGCGCCAGCGGCGGCCGCTTTCGGCGCCCACTCGCCCGCCACATCGCCGCCGGCGGCGAAGAGCGCGATATGGGTGCCCTTGAAGTCGAAATGCTCCAGCGCTTTGACCTTGAGCGTCCGGTCGCCGTAAGAGACCTCGCGGCCGATGCTGCTGGAGGACGCCAGCGCGATCACTTCATCGGCGGGAAAGGCCCGCTCCGCCAGAACGGCGAGCATTTCACGCCCGACCGTCCCGGTCGCGCCGATCACGGCGACCCGATAACCCATGCCTGTCTCCTGGAAGGGATGAAAACCCTATTCGGCGGCGCTGGCCGTATCCTTGGCCTTGGCCTTGGCGGCTGCTTTCGCCGTCTTGGCCGCCGCCTTGGCGTCCTCGGTGCGCTTGTCCTGACGCTCGGCGATCCGGGCCGACTTACCGCGCCGTCCGCGCAGGTAATAGAGCTTGGCGCGGCGCACCTTGCCCCGGCGGACCACCTGGATCGAATCAATCAGCGGGCTGTAGACCGGGAAGATCCGCTCCACGCCTTCACCGTAGGAAATCTTCCGGACCGTGAACGCTTCGTGGAGGCCCGAACCCTGACGGCCGATGCACACGCCTTCATAGGCCTGGACCCGCTCGCGGGTGCCTTCGACCACCTTCACATTCACCCGCACCGTATCGCCGGGCTCGAATTCCGGAATGTCCTTGCCCAGAGCGTCGATCTGTTCGCGCTCGAGTTCTTCGATGATGTTCATGGCCTCAATCCTTCTTGTCCGTTCTTTCCGTCTGCGGATGTGCCCGCTGATACCTGTCCCAAAGATCGGGCCGGCGCGTTTCGGTCAGGGCTTCCGCCTGCGCCCGGCGCCACTGCCGGATCCGTTCGTGATGGCCGGAGAGCAGTACCTCCGGGATCGTGCGCCCTTCCCATTCGGGGGGCCGTGTGTAATGCGGGTACTCGAGCAACCCGCCTTCGAAACTCTCTTCCTCCGCCGACTGATCGTCGCCCATGACCCCCGGCAGGAGCCGGGTGCAGGCCTCGATCATCGCCATGGCGGCAATCTCGCCGCCCGCCAGGATAAAATCGCCAAGGCTCACCTCGACGATGGGCCGGGCCTCCAGAAGGCGCTGATCGACGCCCTCGAACCGGCCGCACAGGAAAATCGCGCCGGATCCCGCCGCCATCTCCTTGACCCCGCTTTGGCTGAACGGGCGCCCGCGCGGGCTCGGATAAATAATCGTCCGTCCCGCAGGCTCAGCGCCCAGAACCGCATCGACCGCGCGGGCCAGCACATCGGCCCGCATCACCATCCCCGGGCCGCCACCGGCCGGGGTGTCGTCAACGGAGCGGTGTTTATCGCTTGCAAAGGCGCGAATGTCCACCGTTTCCAGCCGCCACAGGCCGTTTTCGAGCGCCTTGCCCGCCAGCGAAAGACCCAGCGGCCCCGGAAACATCTCCGGGTAGAGGGTTAAAACGCTGGCCGTCCAAGGCGCTGTCATGGTTCTTCCGCCCCGCCCTCGGGCGAGGCCTCATCCAACAGGCCGGCGGGGGGATCGATCACCACCCGGCCGGCCTTGATCTCCACCACCGGTACCGCCTCTTTCGTGAACGGCACCAGAACGGTGCGCTTGGCACCCACGGGCAGGATCTCCAACAGATCCCCTGCCCCGAAACTTTGCACCGCCTTCACGGTCCCGAACACGGAGCCGTCTGTCAGTTGGACCTCCAGCCCGACGAGATCCACGAAGTAGAACTCCTCCTCGTCCGGCTCCGGCAAGGCGTCGCGCGCCACATAAAGGGCCGTGCCCTTGAGCGCCTCCGCCGCCTCCCGGGACCCGATACCGCCAATCCGGCCTGCGAAGCCGTCCTTCACCGCCCGCAGGCTTTTTACCGTGAAGGAGCGGCCGTCGTCCGTCTGGAGCGGACCGTAGGACGCGATGGCTTCCGGATCATCGGTGAAGGATTTCAGCCGCACCTCGCCGCGCACCCCGAAGGCGCCCGCGATGGCGCCCACCAGCACGAGACCGTCCGGCGCCTCAGTCCTTCTTCTCCTCACCGTCACCGCTTTCTTCAGCCCCAGTATCCTCAGCCGGAGCGTCTTCAGCAGGCGCTTCCTCGGCAGCCGCCTCTTCAGCAGCCTTGGCGGCCTCTTCAGCGGCGGCCTTGGCTTCTTCTTCCTTCTGGCGCTTCTCTTCCAGACGTTCCTGGGCCTTCTTGCCCGGCAACGCCTTCTTCGGATTGTTGCCGTGCTCCCACTTGACGAGATCGCGCTCGCTCAGGAAACGGGCGACCCGGTCGGTCGGCTTGGCGCCGGTCTTCAGCCAATGCTGGGCACGCTCCTCGTTGATCATCACCCGGCCCTCGTGATCCTTGGGCAGGAGCGGATTATACGTACCGATCTTCTCGATGAAGCGGCCGTCGCGGGGGCTGCGGGAATCCGCCACCACGATGCGGTAGAAGGGCCGCTTCTTGGCGCCGCCACGGGCGAGCCGGATTTTCAGGGACATGATCGTTTTCCTTTCTCAACTCATCTCTTCAGTGTGGTTACTTGTCTTTCTTCGTTCCCGGAAAGCCGGGGGGTAAACCGTTAGGGCCCAAGGGCGGCATGCCGGGCCCGCCAAGGCCGGGCAGCCCGCTCCCGGATCCGCCGCCCAGGCCGGGCAAACCGCCGCCACCACCGCCCATGCCGCCGGGCGGCATCGCGGGCATGCCGCCGCCGCCCATGGCGCCCATCAGGCCCTTGAGGCCGCCTTTCTTGCCCATGCGCTTGACCATGTCGGCCATTTGCCGGTGCATTTTCAGCAGGCGGTTGATGTCCTGCACGTCGAGACCGCAGCCCTTGGCGATACGCTTCTTGCGCGAGGCGTTGAGGATCTTCGGGTTGGAGCGCTCCTTGGGCGTCATGGACTGGATGATTGCTTCCTGACGGCGGAAGATCTTGTCGTCCATGTCCACATTGGCGAGCGCGTCCTTCATCTTGCCCATGCCGGGCAGCATGCCCAGAATGCTCTGCATACCGCCCATCTTGCTCATCTGGCGAAGCTGGTCGGCGAGATCGTTCAGGTCGAACTCGCCTTTTTTCATCTTCTTGGCGAGCTTCTTGGCTTTTTCCTCGTCCACCGTCTCGGCGGCGCGCTCCACGAGACTCACCACATCGCCCATGCCGAGAATGCGGCCCGCGATCCGGTCGGGCTTGAACTCTTCCAGAGCGTCGAATTTCTCGCCGACGCCCAGGAGCTTGATCGGCACGCCGGTGACCGCGCGCATGCTCAAGGCAGCACCGCCGCGCCCGTCGCCGTCGATCCGGGTCAGGACGATACCGGTGACGCCGACCCGGTCCTGGAAGCTTTTCGCCACATTGACCGCATCCTGACCGGTCAGGCTGTCGGCCACCAGCAGGGTCTCGATGGGCCGGGCCACGTCGCGCACCTCTTCGACTTCGGCCATCAGGCTTTCGTCGATATGGGTGCGGCCGGCGGTGTCGAGGATCACCACGTCGTAACCGCCGAAACGCGCCGCCTCCATGGCCCGCTTGGCAATGGCCACGGGCATCTGGCCTTCGATGATGGGCAGGGTGTCGATTTCGGTCTGCTCGCCCAGCACTCTCAATTGTTCCTGGGCGGCCGGACGGCGGGT
>CAZTCJ010000122.1:0-9050 GCA_964612085.1 uncultured Alphaproteobacteria bacterium | reverse complement strand
CGATGGTCAGTGAGGAACACATCACGGCGTTCAACTGGGCCGCGCCCCAGGACATCGACGACATGATGGCGCTGGCGCTGCGCGTCAACGATTTCCTGGTCGGCCTGTTCCTGGGCGTCAAGATCCGGCTGGTGGATTTCAAGATCGAGTTCGGCCGGATCTATGAAGGCGACATGATGCGGATCATCCTGGCCGATGAAATCAGCCCGGATTCCTGCCGGTTGTGGGACATGGAAACCAACGAAAAGCTCGACAAGGACCGTTTCCGCCGTGACTTGGGTGGCCTGACGGAAGCCTATCGCGAAGTGGCCCAGCGCCTGGGTATCCTCCAGGAAGTGGCGGTCCAGGGCACCAGCGGCGGCCCGACGCTCGTCAGCGACACTACCAAACCCAGCGGACTTTCCGGAATCGGACAATGAAGGCACGCATTCACATCACCTTGAAGCCGGGCGTTCTCGACCCGGAAGGCAAGGCCATCGGCAACGCCCTCACGGGCCTCGGCTTCGACGGCGTCGGCGAAGTGCGCAAAGGCAAGGTCATCGAACTGGACCTGGCCGAGACCGACCGGGCCCAGGCCGAGGCAACGCTCAAGGCTATGTGCGAGAAGCTGCTCGCCAATACGGTGATCGAGAACTACACCATCGATCTGGAGGGCTGAGATGCGGTCTGCCGTGATCGTCTTTCCTGGATCGAATTGCGACCGGGATGCCGCCGTCACGCTCCGGGACGTGACGGGTACGGAGCCTTTGATGGTCTGGCACGGGCAAAGGGACCTGCCAGCCGTCGATCTGATCGTCCTGCCCGGCGGATTTTCTTATGGCGATTATCTGCGTTGCGGCGCCATCGCGGTGCAAAGCCCGATCATGGAGGCGGTGATCACCCGCGCCAAAGGGGGCACGCCCGTGCTCGGTATTTGCAACGGCTTTCAGATGCTGACCGAGACGGGGCTTTTGCCCGGTGTGCTGATGCGCAATGCCGGGCTGACCTTCGTCTCCCGGCCCGTGGCGCTCGATGTGGCCAACAGCGAAACGCTCTTCACCCGGCGCTATGAGGCGGGCCAGACGATTTCCATTCCCGTCGCCCATCACGACGGCAATTATTTCGCGGACGAAGCGACGCTGGACCGGCTCGAAGGCGAGGGCCGCGTGGCTTTCCGCTATTCAAACGACAATCCCAACGGCTCAGCCCGCGACATTGCGGGCATCACGGACGAAACGGGCCGCATTCTGGGCCTGATGCCCCATCCGGAGCGCGCCAGCGATCCCCTGCTCGGCGGCACCGACGGCCGCGCCCTTTTTGAGAGCATTCTGGAGTCGGCGGCCTGACCGTCCGGCTTGAAGGAGACCTGCCTTGACCGCCATCACGCCGGAGCTTGTTGCCGAGCATGGTCTGAAGCCGGACGAATACCAGCGTATCGTCCGCAGCCTGAACCGGGAGCCGAACCTGACGGAACTCGGCATTTTCTCGGTCATGTGGTCCGAGCACTGCTCTTATAAATCCTCCCGCGTCTGGCTGAAGACCCTGCCCACCACCGGCCCCCAGGTGATCCAGGGACCGGGCGAGAATGCGGGCGTCGTCGATATCGGCGACGGCCAGGCGGTGGTCTTCAAGATGGAAAGCCACAACCACCCGTCCTTTATCGAGCCTTATCAAGGGGCTGCGACAGGCGTGGGTGGCATCATGCGCGACGTTTTCACCATGGGGGCGCGCCCCGTCGCCATGATGAACGCGCTCAGGTTCGGCGCGCCGGATCATCCGAAAACCCGTCATCTGGTCTCCGGTGTGGTGGCCGGGATCGGCGGCTACGGTAACTGCATGGGCGTGCCCACCGTCGGCGGCGAGACGAATTTTCACGAAAGCTACAACGGCAATATTCTGGTCAACGCCATGTGCGTCGGTCTGGCGGACACGGACAAGATCTTTTATTCCGCCGCGAAAGGCACCGGCAATCCGGTGGTCTATGTGGGCTCCAAGACGGGCCGCGACGGCATTCACGGCGCCACCATGGCGTCAGCCGAGTTCGACGACGCCTCGGAGGAAAAACGCCCCACCGTCCAGGTCGGCGATCCGTTTACGGAAAAGCTATTGCTGGAGGCCTGTCTCGAATTGATGGCCGAGGACGCCATCATCGCCATCCAGGACATGGGGGCGGCCGGCCTCACCTCCTCGTCTGTCGAGATGGCGGCCAAGGGCGGCGTCGGCATCGAGCTTGATCTTGACCACGTGCCCCAGCGCGAGACCGGCATGACGGCCTATGAAATGATGCTGTCGGAAAGCCAGGAACGCATGCTGATGGTTCTGCGGCCCGGCCAGGAAGCTATGGCTGAGCGCATTTTCCGCAAATGGGGCCTCGATTTCGCAGTGATCGGCATTACCACCGACACCAACCATCTGGTGGTCAAGCACAAAGGCGAGACCGTCGCAGACATGCCGCTCCATGCGTTGGCGGAGGAAGCGCCGGTCTATGAACGTCCCTGGAGTCCCACGCCCGCCCCCGCCGCTCTGACGGCGGAGGATTGTCCGGCGCCCAACGATCTGGGCGAGGCGCTGGTGCAACTCATGGGCTCGCCCGATCTCGCGTCGCGCCGCTGGATCTGGGAGCAATACGATTCCACGGTCATGGCCGATACGGTCGCGGGCCCCGGCGGCGACGCGGCGGTCGTGCGGGTCCACGGAACGACCAAGGCCATCGCCATCTCAACGGATGTCACGCCGCGCTATGTCAAGGCCGATCCGGTAACAGGCGGCAAACAGGCGGTGGCGGAGGCCTGGCGGAACCTGATCGCCACGGGCGCCAAACCGCTCGCCATCACCGATTGTTTGAATTTCGGCTCGCCGGAGCGCCCGGAAATCATGGGACAGATCGTCGGCGCGATCCAAGGCATGGGAGAGGCCTGCACCGCCCTCGACTTCCCCGTCGTCTCCGGCAATGTCTCGCTTTACAACGAGACCAACGGCAAGGCGATCCTGCCCACCCCCGCCGTCGGCGGCGTCGGCCTCATTGAGGATCTGGCGCACCGGCGCGGCACTGCCTTTATGGGCGCGGGCAACACGCTCTTGCTGGTGGGCGAGACGGCGGGCCATATGGGCCAATCATTATACCTGCGCGAAATGCTGGACCGCGAAAAGGGTCCGCCGCCGCCGGTCGATCTGGAGGCGGAACGGCGCAACGGAGACTTCGTGCGCGGCGCGATCCTCGACCGCGCGATTCTGTCCGTCCACGACCTGTCGGACGGCGGCCTTGCGGTGGCGCTCTGCGAAATGGCCCTTGGCGGCGCTGTCGGGGCCTCCATCGCCCATGACGGCCCCCTGCCCTCTCATATCTTCCTCTTTGCGGAAGACCAGAGCCGCTACCTGCTCGAAGCCGCGCCCGATCAAGTGGACACGATCCGCGCCAAGGCGGATAAGCATGGCGTGCCGCTTGACGTCCTCGGCGAGACCGGCGGCGATGCCCTCCTGTTCAACGGCACGCGGCTCGTCCCGCTGGACATTCTGCGCGCGGCCCACGACCGTTGGCTGCAAGACCTCATGACCACGACCTAAGGAGAATTGATCCCATGCCCATGGCCGCGAACGATATCGAAGAGCTGATCAAGGAGGGCCTGCCCGGCGCGGAGGTCACGATCACGGATCTGGCGGGTGACGGCGACCACTATGCCGCCCGCGTGGTCTGGAGCGGATTTGAGGGCAAGAACCGGGTACAGCAGCACCAGATGGTCTATGCGGCGCTCAAGGGCCGCATGGGCGGGGCGCTGCACGCCCTGCAGCTCACCACGGAAACCCCGGAGGCTTGAGGCCGGGCCCACCGCCCAATTGCCGGTCAATCCTATGGTAAGCCGCCTTGACGGTGGCAGAAGCCGCGCTTAGTTACGAAGACAGTGTTTGAACGGGAGAGAGGATCTATGAGCGAGATCAATGCCAACGACTTCATCGCCAACGAAGTGAAAAGCCATGACGTGGTGCTGTTCATGAAGGGCACGCCGGACTTCCCCCAATGCGGCTTTTCCTCCACCGTCGCCAAGATCCTGGATCACCTGGGCGTCCAATACGCTTCGCACAATGTGCTGGAGAGCGAGGAATTGCGCAACGGCATCAAGGATTTCAGCAACTGGCCGACCATCCCCCAGCTTTACGTGAAGGGTGAGTTCGTCGGCGGCTGCGATATCGTGCGCGAAATGTTCGAGAACGGCGAACTGGCCCAGCATCTGAAAGACAAGGGCGTGACGATGGAAGCGGCCTGACGCGTCTCTTTTAACGCCTGACGAAAAAAGCGCGCTCCGATGAGCGCGCTTTTTGTTTGCCCGGCTGTCCGTCGACGGATCAGCTCGAATAGTATTCGACCACCAGATTGGGTTCCATCTGCACCGGATAGGGCACGTCGGAAAGCTGCGGGATCCGTACGAGCGAGGCGGTCATCTTGTTGTGGTCGAACTCGATGTAATCGGGCACGTCGCGTTCGGGCAGTTGGGTGGCTTCAAGCACCAGCGCCATCTGCTTGGAGCGGTCCTTGACCTCGACCACGTCGTTTTCCTTCAAGCGGTAGCTCGGAATGGTCACGCGCTGACCGTTCACCTTCACATGGCCGTGGTTGATGAACTGGCGGGCGGCGAACACCGTCGGCACGAACTTGGCGCGGTAGACCACCGCGTCGAGGCGGCGCTCGAGCAGGCCGATGAGCTGCTCGGCCGTGTTGCCGCGCAGGCGGCTGGCCTCGTCATAAATCCGGCGGAACTGTTTTTCGCTGATATTGCCGTAATAGCCTTTGAGCTTCTGCTTGGCGCGGAGCTGAAGGCCGAAATCGGAGAGCTTGCCGCGGCGGCGCTGGCCGTGCTGGCCGGGGCCGTATTCCCGGCGGTTGACGGGGCTCTTGGGGCGGCCCCAGACGTTTTCGCCCATGCGGCGGTCGAGCTTGTACTTCTGCGAATGACGCTTAGACATTAATCCTCACTGTGATGCGGTCCGGCCTCCAGAACCATTTCCGGGGGCGATTGCAACGGCGGCGCACGCATCATCCGTTATGTCCGCACGGGCGCTCCCTGTTTCGGAGCCTGGCCAGCCCACTCCCCCTCCCGACCACTCAATGAGGGTACCCTTGCGGGCAGTCGGGAGGGGGAGTGGGCTGGTGATGCCATCAAAAGAGGCAAAACCCGGCGGATGAAGCGGCGGTTATAGCCGCCCCAGCGCTTGAGTCAATCCTTCAAACCCGCAGGCAAGCCTGCGAGAACCCGCCGTGTCGGCTCTTTAAGCTGCGGCCAGGCCTGATAGGCGCACAAGGCCCAGCGCCGGACAGCCTCCACATGCCCCTCAACACCGGCATCGACAACATCGCGAACCGTCACGGGAAAGGCGTCCGGCACCGGCCCGGGAAGGGCCAAATTCCGCCCGACCAGCGTCTGCATGCCGGCCTGGGCTTCCGCAAGAGAACGTTTCTCCTCGAACACCAGATAAAGAGACGCGTAATGCACCCAGACGGACTGGACGGCGCGCCGCTCTTTGGCGTCGGCCGGATGCTGCAAGGCATAGGCCCCGACCGTCAGCAGATGGACCGCGCCGAACAGGACCGCATTCTCGTATTCCCGGGCGAGCACGGCGCCATAGGCCGCCCAGCAGCCCGGCGAGGACAGCATGTATTTGTGGGTCGGCCCGTCCGTGGGCGGGAAAAGACCGCCGCAGGCAAAGCATGGCGTTTCGCCCATGGCGCCTCACAAAAGCGGGTGCTGCGGCGTGTTGAAGGATCCCGAAAGCAGCATGGTGCCCAGAAGGGCGATCACGAGCCCGCCGCCAAAGGACAAGGCCCATCCGGTGGCCATGATGGGCGCGGCGGTCCGGTCGGTCATGGAGACCGCCAGCTTGCGGGAAGAGACCGCCAGGACCGCCAGGACGGAAACGGCAAGCGCGGTGCCCACCGACATGGCCGCGACCGCCGCGATGCCCGCCACGCGCACATCAAAGGCCATGGCCGCGCCCAGCACGATGAGCGCGCCGCTGCAGGGGCGCATGCCGACGGACAAGACCACCGCCAGCATGGTCTGCCAGGACAAGGGCTGGTTGATCTGCTCGGCCGTCGGCCCGTGGACATGGCCGCATGAGCCGTGCCCATGGTCATGGGCATGATGGCCATGGTCATGATCGTGCCCGGCCGATGCCGATTGGCCAGCCCCGTTGCTGCGCATCCAGCGGAAGACGGCCATCACCGTACGGATCATGAGCCAAAGCCCAACGGCCGCCATTAATCCGTAGCTCACCCGCTCGGCGATAAGCCCCGCCGTCTGGGTGTCCCGCAAGCCAAGCTGGGCGACGGTCACGATCCCTTCCACGATGAGAATGGCGACGAGGCCCTGCATGAAGGCCGCCAGGACCGTCAGGATGATCCCCCTGCGGATGCTGCCCGGATTGGTCAGCAGAAAGGTGGAGATCACCACCTTGCCGTGGCCGGGCCCCGCCGCATGGAGCGCACCATAAAGAAAGCTGAGTGTGATCAGCGTGCCGCTCACCAGCCAGCCATTGTCCCGCACCGCCCCGAGGGCCGACGACATCTCCCGGTAAAAATTGCGTTGCAGGACGTGGATCTCGTAGGAAAGCGCGCCCCACCAGGACATGGGATCGGCCAGCATCAGAACCATGGCGATCGTCAGACCGGCCCCGCCCAGAAGTGCCCAGGGCGCCACGCGTTTCAGGCTTTGTGTTGTCATGGGGCGTGTGCCTCGCCGCAGTGAAGGGCAATGCGCTGAGCGAAATGGATGCCCAGATCGTCGCCGCCGTCCTCGGTGGCATCGAGTGAGGCGGCATAAAGGGTCATTGCCGGATCGGGATTGGGTTCGATCAGCGCCGTCTCGCACGCCGGCGGCACGGCAGACCCGGCCTGGGCAATGCTTTGCGCATCCTTGTGCAGAATTTCCGTGTAATAGCTCGGATCGAAAACCAGATAGGAGAATTGATCCTGACGGGGATCGATAGGCGCAGCCAAGGGCAGTGTGAAGCTCATGGTCAACCGCCCGCCCTCCATGGCGGAGGTGAATTGCGAGACTTGCGCGAAAGGCACCGGCCTGTCGTTCACATTGATCTGCGTGAAGAAATCGAACTGTTGCAGGCTGGCCAGATTGACCGCCGCAAGCGCCGTCAATTCCGCCTGATCCGGCGTCCCGTCCCCGTCCCTGTCGAGCCCGTCGGTCGCGAAGGCGGTGTAAAGCTCATCGAAGGTCCAATGGAGCTTGAGGGCGGAAACGCGGGCTTTGGCGTCGTACAGCACCGTGGAGCGCGCCTCGATCCAAATATGGGGATGGGCCTGGACCGGCTGAACCACGCTCACGGCGAGCGCCATGCCAACGCCTAGCCCCAGACCCACCTTCAGCCTGTCGTGCTTCACCGCAAACCCTTTCGGCGACTGCTCCGCTTCCCCGCTCTCTCCCGACAATAAAGCACCAAACGACGCCATTATGACAAGAATAGCGTTATTCCGGGGGCCGAAACCGGCGCAGAGACACGATCATGCCGCGCAAGGTTTGAACGTCCTGGTGGGTCAGCTCCATCCGATGCCACATATTGCGAAGGTTTCGCACCATGGTGGGGCGTTTTTCGGGCGGAAACAGGAAACCGGCCTCGTCCAGCGCCCCTTCCAGATGTTCAAAAAAGGCGAAGACTTCCGCGCGGGTGGCGGGCACGGTGCGGCGCAGATCCAGGGTCTCCGGCGGCGTGGCGTCGCCGCTCCTGAACCACTCATAGCCGAGCAGGAGCACGGCCTGGGCCAGATTGAGCGAGCCAAAGGCCGGATTGGTCGGGATGGTCACCAGCACGTCGGCCAGCGCCACATGGTCGTTGTCGAGACCCGAACGCTCCGCGCCGAACAGCAGCCCCACATCCGCGCCCTGGGCCACGTGACGGCGCATATCCGCCGCCGTTTCAACCGGCGTCAGCACCGGTTTCACCATGTGCCGGTCCCGCGCCGTGGTAGCGTAAAGCCGATGGAGACCGGCAACGGCCTCGTCCAGGCTGTCATAGGCCCTGGCCGCGTCGATCACCGAATCGGCGCCCGAGGCCATGGCCCGGGCCGCCTCGTTGGGCCAGCCGTCGCGCGGCGCCACCAGCCGCAGATCGGTCAGCCCGAAATTGAGCATGGCGCGCGCCGCCGCCCCGATATTCTCGGGCAGTTGCGGCGCCACCAGAATGACGGCGGGCCCGCCCAGACGGGCGCTTTGGGTATGGTCTGTTCCGGCCATGGCGGCAAATCCGTGCGGCAAATCCGTAAGGTTGAGCGCTCTTCCCGGCGCGGGCGGGGCAAAATCAACCGCTGCCCACACCTTCCGCGCCCCGGTTCGGGATGCTATAGCACGTCCGGCCGGTGCGGGCCCACGCCCAGGACAGGGCTTCGGCACGCACCCCTCATCTTTCAATCTGACCGTCCGCTGGAGCCAACACGCATGAGCAAAATCAAAGTCGAAAATCCGGTTGTCGAACTCGACGGCGATGAAATGACCCGGATCATCTGGGATCTGATCAAGAAGAAGCTGATACTGCCTTATCTGGATGTCGATCTCAAATATTACGACCTGGGTGTCGAGGCCCGCGACGCGACGGACGACCAAATCACGATTGACGCGGCCGAAGCCATCAAGCAGTACGGCGTCGGCGTCAAATGCGCGACCATCACACCTGATGAAGCGCGGGTCGAGGAATTCGGCCTGAAGAAGATGTGGCGTTCGCCCAACGGCACCATCCGGAACATTCTGGGCGGCACCGTCTTCCGTGAACCGATCATCTGCAAGAATGTGCCGCGCCTGGTGCCGGGCTGGACCGATCCCATTGTCATCGGCCGTCACGCTTTCGGCGACCAGTACCGCGCCACCGACTTCGTGGTGCCGGGCAAGGGCAAGCTCACCATGAAGTTCGAGCCGGAAGGCAACGGTGAGCCCATCGAATACGAAGTGTTCAACTTCCCCGGCGGCGGCGTCGCGCTCGGCATGTACAATCTCGACGACTCGATCCGCGATTTCGCCCGCGCCTGCATGACCTTCGCGCTCAACCGCGGCTGGCCGTGCTACATGTCCACCAAG
>CAZTCJ010000121.1:0-9338 GCA_964612085.1 uncultured Alphaproteobacteria bacterium | reverse complement strand
GCGGCGCAGGTCGAAGCGCTGGCAGCGGGAGAGCACCGTCACCGGCACTTTGCGGATTTCCGTGGTGGCGAAGATGAATTTCACATGGGGCGGCGGCTCTTCCAGCGTTTTCAGCAGGCCGTTGAACGCCGCCTTCGACAGCATGTGCACTTCGTCGATGATGTAGACCTTGTAGCGGCACTGGGCGGGCCGGTAGCGCACCGATTCGATGATTTCGCGGATATCGTCGATGCCCGTGCGCGAGGCCGCGTCCATTTCAAGCACGTCAATGGCGCGCGATTCGGCGATCGAGCGGCAGGGCTCGCATACGCCGCACGGTGAAACAGTCGGGCCGCCCTTGCCGTCGGGCCCGATGCAGTTGAGCCCCTTGGCGATGATCCGCGCCGTGGTGGTCTTTCCCACCCCGCGCACGCCGGTCAGGATGAAGCCGTGGGCCACCCGGCCCGTGGCGAACGCATTCGAAAGTGTGCGCACCATGGCGTCCTGGCCGATCAGATCCTCGAAGGTCTGGGGCCGGTAGCTGCGGGCCAGCACACGGTATCCGTCATCGCCATCGGCAATGGAGGTCGGGGTCGCCTTGTGATCCGGCTCAGCCATGCGGTCGATGCGTTTTCCTGGAGAATCGCTTGAGTGGGAGGCTGGACAGCGACCCGCGCCGGTCTCGTTACGGCTGCTTCCTTCCGGACCTGACCGGGTTGGCGAGTGACACGTCCGAGCCAACCTCCCGATCCCACTATATCAGAAGGTGGGGGGCGAAACGCAACCGCCCGATCGCGCTCCGAAGCGTCCGGCGCTTGACAGCATAGGCCAACGCTTCGGAAAACATGGATGGGATCGCAACGGGACGGGATTTTATGCAAGACAGCGCCATCACTTTCACCGAAAACCTGCTCGACCGGGCGTCCGAACGGCGGTCCGAGGCCGCCTGGATCGAGGCGCGCTTGAGCGATCCGTCGAGCCTGCTGGTGCCCATGTGGCAGCTCAAACCGTTTCTGCTGCCGCCGCGCGCCAAACGGGATCCGTACGATATCGGCTGGCTGCGCCCCGGCCTTTTGGGCGAGATTCTGCCGCCCGAGCCGACCGCCGTGTTCCTGGGCATGGAAAACGATACGGCCCATTTCGTCATTGAAATTCGGCCCGATGTGGATCCGGAACGGGACGGTCCGCTCGCCAATCTGGGCACGTTCGAGGATCTGCGCGCGATCGCGCCGCGCCTGCGCGGGCAAGATGCGGCAATTCTCGCCCAAGCGAAAAGCTTGATCGACTGGCATGCGCGCCACCGCTTCTGCGCCAATTGCGGCTCGCCGACCGTTTTGACGGAAGCAGGTTACCGGCGCGACTGCCCCAATTGCGGGGCCCAGCATTTTCCGCGTACGGACCCGGTCGTCATTATGCTGCCGGTCCATGGCGACCGGTGCCTCATGGGGCGGGGTCCGCATTTTCCCCAAGGCATGTTCTCCGCCCTGGCGGGTTTCGTGGAGCCGGGCGAGACCATCGAGGCGGCGGTCGCCCGCGAGGTCCAGGAAGAAACCAATATCCGCGTCCGGAACGTTCGCTATTATGCGACCCAGCCCTGGCCTTACCCGTCATCCCTGATGATCGGCTGTTTCTGCGAGGCGGAAACGACCGAGATCACCATTGACGGTACGGAAATCGCCGAGGCGCGCTGGTTCTCCCGGGCGGACGTGGCCGATGCGCTGCTCGGGCGGGGCGACGGGTCATTCTGGGTGCCGCCGCCCATGGCCATCGCCCATCACCTGCTCAAGGCCTGGGTACAGACATCACAAAGTTAGGGTTTGAGGGATAAGACCAAAAATCGCTGCTTTTTTGCCCTGCGGTGAAGGGATCTTTATACTAGGGTCCGTGTTACCGTTCCGGCGGGTGCAATCAAACGGCCCGCCAGATAGGGGATTTGAACCATGGACGAAAACAAGTCTTCCAGCCCGATCGAAGCCGTGCGCAAGCGTCTTTCGGACTCCTGGCATTCGGTCCGCAATCAGGTCCAGTCCCGCTGGGAAAAACTCTCCGAAGAAGATATCCAGCAGGTCGAAGGGCGCCTGGAAAAACTCGCGGAGCGCATTTCCGAACGCTACGGCGTGGCGCGCGAGGAAGCCGAACGCCAGATCAGCGAGTGGGCCGACAAGGAATTGCCGGTGCTGGGCCGCGTCAAGCGCCAGCCGTCCCTGCGCTGGGCCTTAATCTTCCTGGGGCTGACGGTTGTGATGGCGCTGTTCGCCTTTACGGACCTTCTGGTCCTGCTCACATCCGCCGCCGGAGTGCTGTTCTGGGTCTTCCTGGTGGCGTTCCTGGTGCTTATCGGCGTCAATTACGCCCTGCGCCAGAAAGGCAAGGGCTGACCGCCCGGCCCGCGCTGTGGGGCATCGCAGGGCTTGAGAGAAGGCGGGCGCCGCCAAATCGCCTGGCGCCCGGCAGTACCTTGCTTTAACCAAAGCCCATGACGACGCGCTACAAGCTCATTTTCGAATATGACGGCATGGCCTTTGTCGGCTGGCAGCACCAGGACAATGGCCTGTCGGTGCAGGCGGTGGTGGAGGAAGCGGTCAAGCGTTTCTCCGGCGAGACCGTGCGGGTCTATGGGGCCGGACGCACCGATGCCGGAGTTCATGCGCTGGGCCAGGTCGCCCATGTGGATCTTGAAAAAGACACTCGCGCCGACAAGGTGCGCGACGCCCTCAACTATCACATGAAACCCCATCCGGTGGCCGTGGTGCGGGCGGACGCGGTCTCGCCGGAATTCCATGCGCGGTTTTCCGCCCGCCAGCGCCATTATCTCTACCGGATCGTCAATCGCCGGGCGCCGTTGACCGTGGAGAAGGATCTGGCCTGGCTCGTTCCCGTGCCGTTGGATGCCGAGGCGATGCATAAGGCGGCCCAGGCGCTTGTAGGCACCCATGATTTCACCACGTTCCGGGCGAGCCGCTGTCAGGCCAAGTCGCCCGTGCGCACGGTGGAAGCGATCCGGGTGGCGCGGCTCGCCGACGAAATCCAGATCACCGTCAGTGCGCAAAGTTTCCTGCACAATCAGGTGCGCTCTTTCGTCGGCAGCCTGAAGCTCGTGGGTGAAGGCAAATGGACGCCCCGCATGCTGGCGAAAGCCCTGGAGGCACGGGACAGAAAAGCCTGCGGCCCGATCGCGCCGCCGGAAGGCCTTTATCTGGAACGCGTGGACTACTGAACAAACGGCTGCGTCATACCGGGCTGTGAAGCCGGTCCATCAGGTTCAGGATCAGAAGGCCGGTCAGAATATCGAGCGCGACGATGCCGAACGCGGTCACGCCCGATGTGAAAAGGGCGATCCGCACCACCAGCCAGCGCACGTAAATCGACAGGGTAAAGACGACGACGGACAGGATCACCAGGGATTCCAGGCTGATCAGTCCCAGGGCGAACAAGATATGGGGCGGCAAGGCGATCAGCGACAGCAGCATGACCGTCCAGTTATAGGCGACGATCAAAGGCACGTAGCGCTGCCCGAGCCGCAGCAGCTTGGTGATGTAGATCATGACGACGGGAAAGGCGATCCAGCTCAAGACGTAACCGGTCAGTTCACTGACCAGAAACGTGGCCTGGGAGGCGGGCGGTGCGGGCGCGTCGGGCCCGGCGGCGGCGAGCACCATGGGTTCCAGGAGCAAGGTGAACAGATAAAGCGGCGCGGTGAGCGCGATGGTCCAGAACGAGGCCCAGAAGCCTTCATAGCTCGTGTCGAAGGCCTCCATGCCGTCCTCGTCATGGAGGAAAAGCCGCCAGGCGGCGCCGAGCGACCGGCGGATATGATCGAGGCTCACCATGCGTGCGTGAAATACCCGTCGAGAATGCGGGCGTAGATGGCCGTCAGCGCCTCGAGATCGGCAAGCGCGACCTGTTCGTCGATCTTGTGCATGGTCCGGCCCACCAGACCGAATTCCGCCACCTGGCACAGATCCTTGATGAAGCGGGCATCCGACGTGCCGCCGCTGGTAGAGAGCACCGGCGTCTCACCTGTCACTGTTGTCACCGCATCGCTCAAGATGCTGACGAACGGTCCCGGTTCGGTCAAAAACGCATCGCCGGTCACCGCGATGTCGAGGCGGTAGCCCGTTTCGCCCGCGACGGATGCGCAGACCTCATGGAGCCAGCACGAGAGGCTGTCTCCCGTATGGCGGTCGTTGAAGCGGATATTGAAGCGGGCGTCCGCACGGGCCGGAATGACATTGGTGGCGGGATTGCCCACATCGATCGATGTGACCTGCAGGCCGCTCGGGTCGAAATGGTCCGTGCCCTCATCGAGGCGTGTCGAGACAAGCGTATCGAGAATGCGCACGAGCCGGGGGATCGGATTGTCCGCCCGCGCCGGATAGCCCACATGGCCTTGGGTGCCGGTGACCGTCAATTGGGCATTGAGACTGCCGCGCCGGCCGATCTTGATCATCTGACCGAGCCGGTCCGGATTGGTGGGCTCGCCCACGAGGCAATGGTCGATCTTCTCGCCCTGATCCCGGAGCCAGGCCACGACCGCCTTTGTGCCATCCACGCCGGGGCCTTCCTCATCGCCCGTGATCAGCAGGCTGATGGAGCCTGGGCAGGATCCGGCATGCGCGAGATAGCGGCTGATGGCGGCGACGAAGCAGGCGATTGCGCCTTTCATGTCCACCGCGCCGCGCCCGACCAGATGGCCGTCCTTCTCGGCGGCGTCGAACGGCCCCGTGCTCCAGTCCTCGAGCGCGCCCGGTGGCACCACATCCGTATGGCCCGCAAAGCAGAAATGGGGCGGGCGGGTGCCCAGACGGGCATAGAGGTTCTCGATGCGCGGACGCTCCGGCGTGCCGTCGCCGAAGGGCAGGCGCGTGCAGTGAAAGCCGAGCGGGGTGAGCCAGTGCTCCAACAGATCCATGGCGCCGCCATCGCGGGGCGTCACGCTGTCGATGCGCACCAAGCGCCGTGTCAGATCGGCCGGATCCATGCCTTGAGCTTACCCCACGGACCTTAGTTGGTCATGAGCGATTTGGGCTGCGGCTCGGTCTCCGGCGGCAGCACGGTCTGGCGGAACGGATCGGCCGGATAGGTGCCGATGATCTTCAGATGGGAGGAAAAGAACGCCAGTTCTTCCAGGGCGAGCCGCACCAGCCGGTCGTCCGGATGGCCTTCGATATCGGCATAGAACTGGGTCGCGCGGAAAGTGCCGTCGAGCTGATAGCTTTCCAGCTTCGTCATGTTCACGCCATTGGTCGCGAAGCCGCCCAAGGTCTTGTACAAAGCAGCAGGAACATTGCGTACACGGAACAAAAAGCTCGTGATGACAGGGCCGTCCGTCCGGTCCGCCATCAAGGGATCCTTGGACAGGATGAAAAAGCGCGTGGTGTTGTGATTATGGTCCTCGATATCCGCTTTCAGGATGTCGAGCCCGTAGATCTCGGCGGCCAGGGTGGAGGCGACGGCCGCGCATGTGGGATCCTTGGCGCTGGCGACGGTCCGGGCCGATCCCGCGGTGTCGGCGGCGATCACCGGTTTGATGCCCAGGCCGTGCAGTGTCTTGCGGCATTGGCCGAGCGCCATGGGATGGCTGTGGGCGGTCTTGAGCTGCTTCAACGCCGTACCCGGAACACCCAGAAGCTGGTGCCGGATCGGCAGGAACCGTTCGCCCACGGCTTGCAGGCTCGATTCCGGCAGCAGGTGGTGGATGTCAGCGACCCGTCCGGCCACGGAATTCTCGATCGGGATCATGCCGAACTTGCTGCGCCCGTCCTCCAGCATCTGGAAGGCGTCCTCGAAGGTCGAACACGGCACGGCTTCCAGATCGGGAAAGAACTGGCGGCAGGCCAGATGGGAGTAAGCGCCCGGTTCGCCCTGGAAGACGATCTTGCGTTCCGGCGGCAGACCGGTCATGGCCGCACCCCCATGGCCGGTTGAGCGCTCTGCGCGGCGAAATAGGCGCGAGCTTTTTCCAGATCCTGGGGCGTATCGACGCTGAGAGGCACCGATTGCACCACCGCGACTTCGATGCGCATGCCCGCCTCCAACGCGCGCAACTGTTCCAGGCGTTCGCGTTGCTCAAGGGGCGAGGGCGGCAGGGCGACGAAACGGTCGAGCGCCGCGCGCCGGAAGGCGTAAATGCCCAGATGATGATAAAGCGGCCCGTCGCCGGTGGGCGCGGTGGCCCGGGTGAAATAGAGCCCTCGGCCAACCCGCGCGCCGTCCGTCAGGGAGATCACGGCCTTGACCACGCTGGGGTCGTCCCGTTCCTCCGGATCGGCGATGGGCGCGGCCAGGGTGGCGATGTCCGCCTGGGGCGTTTCGTCCAAAGGATCCACGGCGGCGCGGATATCGCCTGGCGCCATGGCCGGCAGGTCCCCTTGCAGATTGACGATGATGTCGGCCGTCCCGTCCGGATCGGCCCGGTCGGCGGCTTCTTTGACCCGGTCCGTGCCGGAGGGATGATCGGGATGCGTCAAAACCGCGTCGCCGCCGTGATCGCGCACCGCGTCGGCGATCTCCGCCTCGCCCGCTGCCACCAGCACCTGGCCCAGATCCGCTTCCTGGGCGCGCCGCCAGACCTGCACGATCATGGGCACGCCGCCGATCTCGGCCAGCGGCTTTCCGGGCAGCCGGGTGGAGGCCATCCGGGCGGGTATGACGATGAGCGGGGTCATGGGTCGTCGGTGCTGCCTTATCTTTCTGGCGGTGTTGGTCGCGAATGATTAGAAGAGCTTGGATACTGTACACAGGTATCGCGGACAAGCGGTCCGTGAGACGTGAAATGAACCGCCTTGCGGCCTTTCGCCATCCCCGACAAGCGCTTGCCCGTGCGCCGGGCTGCCATTAGGTTCCTGACACGCCGCAATGCAAGTGACCGTCATGATATCCGCCTGGAGCCTGGACGATGGATTCTTTCGAGTGGAATAAGATTTTCGGTGGGGTGCTGGCCGCCCTTCTGGCGATCATGGTGATTCGCGAGATCGCGGGCATCCTGAGCCCCGTCGAGGAGCTGGAAACGGCGGCTGTCGTGATCGAAGGAGTGCAGGCCTCGGCGTCGGGTGCTGAAGCGGCTGCCGCCGTGGTGGAAGAGGCCCCCGATTTCGGTGCGCTGATGCAGGAAGCGAGCGCCGAGGCCGGTGAGCGGGTGGCGGCGCTGTGCACCTCCTGTCATGGCTTCGACAAGGGCGGCGCCAACAAGGTCGGTCCCAATCTTTACAATGTTTTCGGCGGCGATATCGCGGCCAAGGACGGGTTCAATTACTCCAGCGCCCTTCAAGGCAAGGACGGCGATTGGACCTATGAGAAGATGTACGCCTATCTGGAAGACCCGCGCGGCTGGGCGCCGGGCACCCTCATGGCCTTTGCCGGGCTGAAGCGCCAGCGCGACCGCATCAATGTGATCGCCTATATGCGTCAGCAGACCGATGCGCCGGTGCCGTTGCCTGAACCGATGGCCGCCGAAGCGCCGGAAGAGTCCGCTGCCGACGCGGCGGCTGCCGAGGACGGCGCTGCGGCGGAAGAGGTGGCCCCGGAAGGCGCCGCGCCCGAAGACGCAATGCCCGAAGACACACCGTCTGAAGATACGATGCCGGGCGCCGGGGGCCAGACGCCTCAATAACGATGGGCCTGCGATAGCCGGGTCTTGCTCTTGCCTCCGAACCGTTTCAGCTTGAGAAGATGATTTCATACGTTCTCAGGCGTCTCGCGCTGATGGTGCCGACTCTGTTCGGCATCCTGCTGGTCAGTTTCGTCATCATTCAATTCGCTCCCGGCGGGCCGGTGGAGCGCGTGATCGCGCAATTGCAGGGCAATGAGGCGGGCGCCGATGCGCGTCTCGGCGGCGGCGGGTCTGATGCCTTCGATGCCACCAGCGAAGGCCAGTACCGGGGCGCGCAAGGGCTCGATCCGGAATTCATCGCCGAGCTGGAACAGCGCTTCGGCTTCGACAAGCCGCCCCATGAGCGTTTCGCCCAGATGGTGTGGGATTTCGTCCGCTTCGATTTCGGCGACAGTTACTTCCGCGACGTGCCGGTCTTGCAGCTCATCGGTGAGAAACTGCCGGTCTCGATTTCGCTCGGCCTGTGGACCACGCTCATCACTTATCTGGTGTCGATCCCGCTCGGCATCCGCAAGGCGGTCAAGGACGGCTCGGCCTTCGATGTCTGGACCAGTGCTATCGTCATCGTGGCCTATGCCATTCCGGGCTTTCTGTTCGCCGTGTTTTTGATCGTGATGTTCGCGGGCGGCTCGTTCTTCGACCTGTTCCCGGCCAAAGGGCTCGTTTCGGAAGGCTGGGCGGAAATGTCCTGGCCCGCCAAGATCGCCGATTATGCCTGGCACCTGACATTGCCGCTCGCCTCCATGCTGATCAGCGGCTTCGCCACCATCACCCTGCTGACAAAAAACTCGTTCCTCGATGAGATCAACAAGCAATATGTGGTGACGGCCCGCGCCAAGGGCCTGGAAGAGGGCCGCGTGCTTTACGGCCATGTATTCCGCAACGCCATGCTGATCGTGATCGCAGGGTTCCCGGGCGCGTTCGTCAGCATCTTCTTCACCGGGTCGCTCCTGATCGAGACGATTTTCTCCCTCGACGGGCTGGGGCGGCTGGCGTTCGAATCCATCGTCAACCGGGATTACGCGGTGGTCTTCGCCACGCTTTACATTTATGGGCTGATCGGTCTCGTCATCACGCTGATCAGCGATCTGACCTATATGTGGGTCGATCCCCGCATCGATTTCGAATCGCGGGAGGCGTGATGGCCGGGTTGCACGCGCATATCACCCAGTGGCGTCTTTGGGCGCGCAAGCGCTTCGCCCTGTCGCCCATGAACCGGCGGCGCTGGGAGAACTTCCAGGCAAACAAGCGGGGCCTGTGGTCGCTCCGGATTGTCGTGGCCCTGTTCGCGGTCAGCCTGTTCGCGGAATTCATCGCCAATGACAAGCCGATCCTGGTCTATTACGACGGCGCGCTGCTAAGCCCGGCCGTCGCCTTTTATCCGGAGACCCGATTCGGCGGCACATTCGTGGCGGAGGCCGATTACCGCGACCCGTTCGTTCGGGAGCGGATCGCTGAGAAGGGTTGGGCCATATGGCCGCTCATTCCCTACCATTACGATACGATCGTGCGGACCAAGACGGTGTCCGCCCCCGCCGCGCCCGATGGCCAGAACTGGCTCGGGACGGACGATCATCAGCGCGACCTCCTGGCCCGTGTGATCTACGGCTTCCGCACCTCCGTGGTCTTCGCGCTGCTCTTAACGGGGCTGTCCTCCGTGATCGGTGTGTCGGCGGGCGCGGTTCAGGGCTATTTCGGCGCCTGGCTCGACCTGGTGGCCCAGCGTTAGATCGAGATCTGGAGCAAT
>CAZTCJ010000120.1:0-9450 GCA_964612085.1 uncultured Alphaproteobacteria bacterium | reverse complement strand
CAGGATGCCCATGAATGATGAGCAATTGCGTGTGAATTGCGTGGTATCAGCTGGGCTAAAATTGGTCGGAGCGGCGGGATTCGAACCCACGACCCCTACACCCCCAGTGTAGTGCGCTACCAGGCTGCGCTACGCTCCGACCGAGACACTCCCGCCCTTGCGGCGGGAGATGAGGGTTTAGCAGATAAGCCGCCTTGGGCAAAGGCCGCAGTTTCGAGCCGCGCGGGGCCATCCGCGCCGCGAAACCGTGCTTTTGCGAAGAACCGCTTAGTCAGGCAGGCGGCGGTTGACATTGGGTAGCACCACCACGGACGAGGTGCGCTGCTCCGGCTCCTCAAAACTCTCCGCCGTGTCGTGGTCCCGGTCCGCCTTGGGCAAGGGATCGATCAACACCGTGTCGTTCCGGCGGCCCCGGCCGTCGGCCCGCTCCCGCAGGAACAGTTGCTCGGCGATCTCCGCCTTCATGTCGGTCAGCATGTCGAGCACATCGGCCAGTTTTTCCCGCTGGCTGCCGGTCAGTTCCGGGCCATCGGCGAAAGGCCGGTCCACGGCAACCAACGAGACGGGCAGATCGGCAAAGCCTTGGGCACGGGCAGGCGCTTTCGTTGCGGGATGGGCCGTAACCACGTTTTCGCCGTGCCGCTCGGCGGGCGCGTCCTCGGCACCCTGGGGCGCATCGGCCTCCTGACGGTCCGCCGCCTCGTCCCGGACGTCGTCGGACGGGGCCTCTTCGGACGGGGCCGAATCCACAAGGGCGACCTCGTCCACAATTGCCTCATCTTCCGACAAAACCGCAGCATCCGCCGCCGGTTCCAGCTCGGCGCCGGGCTGATCCTGGATGTCTTCCAGGCTGTCCTGGGGCGCCGCGTCCAGTTCGGCATCGATTTCCGCATCGACGACGGCTTCGGGCTGGTCCGGCGCGACCGCCTGACCCATGTCAAAGCCCTCTTCCGCCTGCGGAAGATCGCCGTGCTCTTCAACCGCCTCCAGAACGGTGTCTTCGCCTCCGGTCTCCAGGAGAGCCGCAGGGACCTCTTCCGGAGCCAACGCCTCGTCTTCGAAGGCCTCGTCTTCGAGTGCTTCGGCGGGCGCCTCTTCCAGGCCGCCGGCCGCTTCGTCTTCGGTTTCGGCCTCAAAAGCCATATCGTTCTGTACGGGGACGGTTTCCGCCGCGTCCTCGGTACCCACGTCTTCCAGGTGAAGCTCTTCCAGCACCGGTTCCCCGACAAAAGCCGTCCCGGCCTGGGCTGCTTCCGCCTGGGCGGCGAATTCCGCCAGCGCATCGACCGATCCGGTGCGCCCGACCGCCAGGACCGCATCGACGCCGTAATCGCGCAAAGCCGCCTGCACATCGCGGATGGTATAGGCGTGGCCGTGCAGCAGGGTGCAGATGCCCTTGATCAAGGTGAGATCGCGCGGACCGTAATAGCGCCGTCCGCCGCCGCGCTTCAGGGGCTTGATTTCGGTAAAGCGGGTTTCCCAGAACCGCAGCACATGCTGGGGCACGCCGACCGCGTCGGCGACCTCGCTCAGACTGTGGAAACTGTCGCCATTGAGAAGATCGGCGGAAGGATCGGCCATGGCCGCGCGGCCCGCATCCATGTGGGGCGCAGCGCCGTTGGCCATGGACGCGGTTTGCCCGGTTTCCAGGCCATGGGGCATGGAGGCGGTGTCCTCGCCCCGGCAGCTTTCCGCCTGGCGCACCGAATCGCTCGGGCGCGGCTCTGAAAAACCGTACTCGCTGAGAACCGGACCTATGCCGAGCGGCGTATCACTCATGAACTCACGTCACCCCTGACTGACTTTGCGCTCTTTTCCCGAACCGGCCGGTCTTTTTGAAACCGGTGCCCGGTCCTGAAGAGCCGCACGGACCTGCCCTGTCCATGCAACGTTCATTCCGCAGTGCGTTTGGCCGAGAGCGACGCGTTAATCTGTTCCTTCAGAACATGCGATGGGCGAAACACCAGAACGCGTCTCGGTTCGATGGGGACTTCTTCGCCCGTCTTCGGATTGCGTCCCATGCGGCTACCCTTCTGCCGCACGCTGAACGACCCGAAAGACGAGAGCTTGACCGTTTCGCCTCGTTCGAGCGTCGCCGCGATCTCTTCCAAAACCGCTTCAACCATAGAGGCTGATTCCGTCCGCGACAGTCCAACTTCCTGATGCACGGCTTCGAACAAATCCGCCCGTGTGACGGTCTTCTCAGCCATGGGTCGGCCTCCTCACACTTACACTCACAAGAGCGTAAGCCTAAGGTTTATCAAGGTCAACAATCTGTTAAAGCCGATTGCTTAAGAACATGAAAGTGTTAACGCTGAAACACGTTAACGGAACAAGCGCCGTCCACGGATGAGACAGACGCTGGGCAGGCCAATGACGAGTCAGATCCGGCCACGGCGGTGATAGACAGACTGTCACTTACCAGCGGGCCAGAACCGAGCCCCAGGTGAAACCGCCGCCCATGGCTTCCATCAAGACGAGATCGCCCCGCTTGATGCGGCCGTCGCGCTCAGCGTCCGTTAACGCCAGGGGCACGGACGCGGCCGAGGTGTTGCCGTGGCGCGCGATGGTGGAGACGACCCGCTCCGGCGGAATGCCGAGTCGCCGGGCGGTGGCATCGAGAATGCGCTGATTGGCCTGGTGGGGCACGAACCACGCCACATCTTCGGCCGGCACGTCCACCGCGCGCAGGGATTCCTCGATCGCCTCGGCGATGTTGACCACCGCGTGGCGGAACACTTCCTTGCCCTCCATGCGCAGATGGCCGACCGTCTGGGTGGATGAGGGCCCGCCATCCACATAGAGCATCTCGCAATACTGCCCGTCGGAGCGCAGATGGCTCGACAGGATGCCCCGGTCCGCCGTCGTTCCCTCGCCCATGCCCGATTCCATGACCACCGCGCCCGCGCCGTCGCCGAACAGCACGCAGGTGGTGCGGTCGGTCCAGTCGAGGATGCGGGAAAAGGTCTCCGAGCCGATCACCAGCGCGCGGTTGAACTGCCCGGCTTTCAACAGGCTGTCCGCCACCGTCAGGGCATAGACGAAGCCGGAACACACGGCCTGCATGTCGAAGGCGGCCCCGTGCCGGATGCCGAGCGCGGACTGAACCGTCGTCGCCGTCGCGGGAAAGGTCAGGTCCGGCGTGGCCGTGGCCAGAATGATGAGATCGATATCGTCCGCCTTGACGCCCGCATGGTCGAGCGCGTCCTGGGACGCCGCCAGCGCCAGATCAGAGGTCTTCTCGCCGTCCGCCGCGATGCGCCGTTCGCGGATGCCGGTGCGCTCGGCGATCCATTCGTCGCTGGTATCGACCATCTTGGCCAGTTCGTGATTGGTCAGGACACGGTCGGGCAGATAAGAGCCGCAGCCCAATATGATGGAGCGGTGATGGGTCAAGACGCGTGCACCTCGTCTGGCGAACCGTTGGAAACCGTCGTCAGATAGGCGCTGAGCGCGCCGGTCGAGCGGGAAATCTCGCTGGCGAAATCGCTGCGCCCCATATCGACGGCCAGATCGAGGGCGCTGGCGAAACCGGTGCCGTCGGTGCCGCCGTGGCTCTTGACCACCACGCCGTTGAGGCCCAGAAACACGCCGCCATTGACCCGGCGCGGATCCATCTTGGTGCGCAGGGTCTTGAAGGCGCCCGACGCCAGCACATAGCCGATCTGGGCGAACATGGAGCGGGTGATGGAACTGCGCAGATATTCCGCAATCTGACGGGCGGTGCCTTCCGCCGTCTTCAGCGCCACATTGCCGGTAAAGCCGTCGGTCACCACCACATCGGTGCTGCCGGCGCCGATATTGTCGCCTTCCACGAAGCCGCGATAGTCGATCGGCAGATTGGCGTCGCGCAGCAGCTCGTCGGCGGCGCGCACCTCATCGGTGCCCTTGAGCGCTTCCGAGCCGATATTCAGCAGACCGACGGTGGGTCTGGGAACGCCCAGAGCGGCCCGGGCGAAAGCCTCGCCCATCAGCGCGAAATCCACGAGTTCCTTGGGCGTGCAGCGCACATTGGCGCCCACATCGAGCACAATGCTCTCGCCCCGGACCGTCGGCCAGATGGCGGCGATGGCGGGACGCCCGATCTCGGACATGGTCTTGAGCTGCAGCTTGGCCATGGCCATGAGCGCGCCGGTATTGCCGGAGGAGATGGCGACGCTGGCCTCGCCGGTCTTCACGCCCTCGATGGCCTTCCACATGCTGGTGTTCTGGCCGCGTCTGAGGATCTGGCTCGGCTTATCGTCCATGGACACGCGCTCGGCGGTGTGGCGGATCTCGCAGGCGTCCTTCAGGCGGGGTCGGGCTTCGAGCAGCGGCGCAAGGCGGGCTTCATCGCCATGGAGCAGGAAACGCGCGCCCGGATGCCGGATCAAGGACCGGTCAATACCGTCGATTTCAACATCCGGCGCGTAATCGCCACCCATGGCATCGACCGAAACCACAAGATCACGGGACAAACCGTGTCTCCTTTATTGGCCGCTCGCCCCGGCGCCAGGCCATGGCGGGCAACACGCCCCGGTCCCGGCCATCATGCCCCGGCCTTCAGGCGGTGTCGGCGGCTTCCATCACTTCGCGGCCATCATAATACCCGCACGCGCCGCAAACATGATGCGGACGTTTCAGTTCGCCGCAATTCGGACATTCATTGTAGGCCGTCGGACGCAGCGCGTCATGGGAACGGCGCATATTGCGCTTGGAGCGCGTTACTTTCCTTTTGGGAACCGCCATGGTCCTCACTCCACAAAAACGACAAGCCACGCCCTCAAAACGCCCGGTCGCGGAAACCCCGGCCACGAAGACTACCGTCCCGAGGGGCCGCTTTCGCCGTTACCGTCATGGGGGCTTGGTCGAACCAATAACCGCGCGCCGATGCCAGCATATGCAGGCGCGCGCAAGTCAAGCCGGGACAATACTCGATTAGCGTCAGGATACAAGCCCGCTCTGCGGCCTGGCGTCTCAAGCGGCCGTCTGGCTTTCGACGGTCCGGATCAAGGCCACACCGCCCTCCCAGAGATAGCCAAGCGCCAAAAGCCCGAGGATATAAAGCCCGAGCCGGATCATGCGGTCCGGACGCCCGGCGACCGCCGAAATCAAGGTAATGACGATGATAACGAAGGCCCAGTCGCGGACGAGACCGATGCTGGCCCGGTGCTCTTCCAGCGGATTGGGCCCGAGCAGGGCGTCGCCGTAGCGGTAGCGCAAATAAAGCCCGGTCCCGGTGATCGCCACGAGCGCCCCGATTTTCAACGGCAGGCGGGCCGGTTTCGGCGCCAGATCCGGGAGCTTCAAGCCCGCGGCCAGAACCGCGACGAAGACAAGAGCCATCAGGGTCATTTTCGCCAAGGCGAAAGCGTACGCCCAGGTCAGGGCCACCCGCACGCTGCCGAAAGCGTCGCTGACGATCTGAAAGGACACGGCGGCCAGGCAGATCACGGCGATCAGGGCCGCCGCCGTGTAAAGCAGCGTCATAGTCCGTTCGGAACGCGCCGCCTCGTAACGCCATGCCTCGCCGCTGGCCCAGGCCGCCATCCCGGCGATCCCGAACGGCAGGAAGAACACCACGCCGGTCAGCGCATCCTTGTCTTCGACCGTCAGGCTCAAACGAAAAGGCAGCGCCGCGACGAGCCCGTCCCAGACCGCGCGCATCAAAGGCAGCCAGTGATCGATCAGCCAGTCGCCGATCTGGCCGATCCAGAAAAAGGTGGCCAGCGCCGCGACCACGTTGAAGGCCGCCGGCAAGGGACTCAACACGCTGAAAAGCTGCGCGCCCAGGGAAAAAGGTCGGTCGGCGGTGGTGTGCTCGGCGGTCATGCGCGCAAAGCCCTCTGAAAGCGTCCGGTTCGCCTCAAAAGTGATCGCCGGAGCGCCCAGACACGTCAAGACCGAAGAGCAGACTTAGGGGCAGGACCCTAAGTCTTGCCGCCCTCGTCCTTGCCCCCCTTCAGGACAGCGAGCTTGGCGAACGGGTTCTCGCGGGCGCCGTCTTCCGCTGTCCTATCCCGTCCGTCGCCGTCGTCCTCAATGCGGTCGGCCCATTGGGCGCTGGGCGCGCGGGGAAAATCGGGCAGGTGCAGCGACAGGGTCTGGGTGACGATCTCCCCCAGATCCACCGTATCGCCGTCATAGGGCTGCACATCGTCCTCATCCTCGAGGAGCCCGGCATCGGCGGTCACTTCCTCTTCCGGCACCAGACGCAGGGCAATCTCCGCCTCGATCTCGGTGGTCACGGGCTCGAGGCTGACCACGCAGGGCTGCACCACCCGCGCGCTCACCGTGCCCGTGACCTTCACCTTGCGGGATCCTGACGGCTTGAGGGTCAGCCTGGCGTCGAGCTTTTCCAGATCCAGAAGACCGAGACGTTTCGTGAGCGCCGCCCGCGCCGCCGCATCGGCATCCAGGGTCACAGGCCGGCCGGAGGTGCGCAATACCGCATCAATCCGGACGGGATGGCTGAATTCGGGCGCGGGCACGCGGTCTGACATGAGTCTTTCTTAAGCGATGGGGCGTCTCAAGCGAAATCGGGCGCTTGGGTAAAGCGGATCCGGCCTTCCGCGATGGCGGCATCGTCGATGGTGCGCAAAGTCTCGGCCTGCTCCCGCAGATAGACCGCGAAGGTCAGCGCCCGGGGCGTCACTTCTTCGGTGCGGAAGACATTGCGGGCGACGGCCTCGGCCAACGCATCGGGCGTCTCGGCCTCGAGACCAGCGTTATAAGCCGCGATCCGCCCATAGACCGCTTCCGACATGGCTTTGATCTTTTTCGGCACACTCAGATCGCCCACGCCCATATCCCGCAACGCCTCATCCATATCGGCGAAAAACGTGTCGAACAGGTTTTGGGAGAGCGCCGCGAACGGCTTGCCCTTCAGACGGTGCAACACAACGATGACATGCAGAACGATCATGTCGAACCGCCCATCGAGCGAATCGGACACGCCGCCCCGCTCGTAAAAGACCGGCTGACGGGCCTGATCGACAATCGTCTCGTAAAGTTTGCGGGCCGCCTCTTTTTCCGGAGCCCGGCGGAACAGGGAAAACGGCATCGCGGTTGCAGCCCTCTTCGCGGAATGGATGAGATCGTTTATAGTTTCGATCAAATCCCCGGTGATACAGACATTGTGCCGCGCGTCCGCTGACCGGCATGGTAAAGTAATGACAGCGCGGCGCATGATGACGCAAACGATTTCGAGGTGGTCAAGAATGACGGTGTTCGGGATGCTTGCCAAATCCAAACGGTCCCGGCTTGGGTTGGGCGCGGTGGCAATCGGCATGGCGCTGGTTTTGGGCGGCTGCACGGGCTCCACGCTGATGCGGCCCGTGGTGGTCAAGCACGGCTATATTCCGGATGACGAAAAGGTCGAGGCCTTGCAGGTGGGCATCACCACCAAGGCCATCGCCCAGGAGATGCTGGGCACGCCATCGAGCCAGGGCACGTTCGACGGCGATACCTGGTATTACATTTCCTCCACCCAGGAGACCTTCGCCTTTCTCGATACGGAAACCACGGACCGGAACATCCTGGCGCTGACCTTCAACGCAGACGGCAAGCTCGACGATGTGGAGCGCTTCGATATCGCCGACGGCAAGATCGTCCGCTACGCCAGCCGCAAGACGCCGACCCGCGGCAAGGAACTGACCTTCCTGGAACAGATGTTCGGCAATGTGGGCCGCGGCCTGCCCGGCGGCATCGGCGGCCAAGGCGGCATCGGCGGACCGGGGGGACCCGGCGGCCCTGGCGGTCCCGGACGGCGTTGAGGCTTTAGTATACCCTCAAAACAAACAAAGGCGGGGCTTGAACCCCGCCTTTTTCCGTTTGCAGACGGTTCGCGTCAGCCGGAGGTCTTCGCGCCGCCCGCCCGCTCCACGGACTCGATGATCACCCGGCGCGCTTCGTCCACATTGCCCCAGCCCTGCACCTTGACCCATTTGTTGGGCTCAAGGTCCTTGTAATGATTGAAGAAGTGCTCGATGCGCTCGACCAGAATGTCCGGCAGATCGGTGTAATCGTTGATCTTGTCGTAATAGCGGGTGAGCTTGTTGTGGGGCACGGCAAGGACCTTTTCGTCCGTCCCCTTCTCGTCTTCCATGAGCAGCACGCCCACGGGCCGCACGCGCACCACCGCGCCCGGCACCAGGGCCCGCGCGCCGACGACCATGACGTCCATGGGATCGCCGTCTTCCGACAGGGTATGGGGAATAAAGCCGTAATTGCAGGGATAGCGCGTCGATGTGTAGAGGAACCGGTCCACGAACATGGCGCCCGAGGCCTTGTCGATCTCATATTTGATCGGCTCGCCGCCCAGCGGCACCTCGATCATCACGTTGCAATCGTCCGGCGGCGCTATGCCAATGGCGATCTTGTCGAGAAGCATGGGGCCCCCTGAAAGTTGGATGGTCTGGCGTGGACGAAAGCGCGATCATGATGCGGCGCAGCAGGATCGTCAATGGCGCGCATCAGGTCTGCTTGTAGATAGGCCGGGGACAGGCCGAAAGAACCCTGCGGAGAACTCAGGACCCGAAAAACGGCTCCCTGGCCTCCCGGGCCCGGGCCGCCACGCGGGCCGCCAGCGCGCCGCGCATCTGGGCCTTAACGGCCGCGAAGGCAGGCTGGGACGCCAGCTCCTGCGCCCGCTCCCGGGCCAGGCCGCCGATGGCCTCCGGCGCGGCCAGCTCATCGAACACGCCTTCCCCAGCCAGGAACGACGACGGCACGGCGCGGCTCGTCAGCGTCAGACTGCGGAGCAAGGGACCGGGCAGCTCGTCCCGGACAATTTCGACGGGCCCCGAAGGAAACGGCACGCCCGCGCGGGCTTCCATAAGACCGAACTTGGCGCTCTCGTCATCCGTCGCGATGCGGTAATCGCAACACAGCGCCAGTACGAGCCCGCCGCCCAGGGCATGGCCTTTGATGGCGGCCACCACCGGCGCCGGAACCGCCAGCAGCGCGGCGGTCATGCCCGTGATCGCGCGAGCCAGATCGAGCCGCTCCTGGCTGCCATAGTCCGCGAACGCCTTGGTATCGACGCCCGCCGAAAAGGCCGCGCCCGCCCCTTCCAGAACGAGCGGCAGATCGGCCGGATGACCCTTGAACAGAAGGGCGAGCCCTTTGATCGTATCGAGATCGAGGGCGTTCATGGGCGGCCGGGCGATGGTGATCGTCCGTATACCGTCCGTGCGGTTGTCCTGAAGGCTCATGGGGCACCTCCGTTCAAGAAAAAACCCCGCCGGACGGTCCGGCGGGGTTTCAATCAGGCAAGCATCAAGACCGCCTAGCCGAGCTGGGCCAGCGCGGCGATCAGCAGCAGCGCCACGATATTGGTGATCTTGATCATCGGGTTGACGGCCGGGCCGGCGGTGTCCTTGTAGGGATCGCCGACCGTGTCGCCGGTCACCGCGGCCTTGTGGGCGTCGGAGCCCTTGCCGCCGTGATTGCCGTCCTCGATGTATTTCT
>CAZTCJ010000119.1:0-9527 GCA_964612085.1 uncultured Alphaproteobacteria bacterium | reverse complement strand
TTTCCTGCTTCAATGAGGCCGGGGCACTCAGGCCCCGGATGACACTACTTCATGCCAAGACCTTAAGGAGCCCAATTTATGCGCTTCAATGAGGCCGGGGCACTCAGGCCCCGGATGACGGGGATTGGATCAGCGGGAAATTGAGGCGCGAATTAAGCTTCAATGAGGCCGGGGCACTCAGGCCCCGGATGACAGCATTCCTACATGCTGTTGAAAGCATGGGGTAAATATACCGCTTTGCGAGAGGTGTCACGTCCTCTTGCAAAGGGCATTCTGAAAGAAACGCCAAACATCTTCACACTATCAAAGAACGAAGGAATCGCAAGGAGTTGCAGGCCGCGAGCGGTCCCTGGAAAAAACGGCGCACCAGAGCCCTCGCACATCCACCGGCAGCAACCCGGCTTCGGCAGCCTCCCGGCCCAACGCCGTCCCCTTCAGATAACAATGGCTTCTCTTTTAACCGATTCAAAGGGTTTGCCGAAGCTTTCGATTCTGGGGTCCACGGCCTCGGCAGGACCGAGATCAATGATGAGCACATGGTCTTCCTGTGGCTTGATAAGAGCTTCGAGAGCAGCGCCCAGATCGGCCCGGCGGCGTGCCGACAATCGGCATTGGAAAACCGACAACTGCAGCCAGCGTCCATAGCCTTTCATGGTCTTGAAGACGCGCCGCCAGCGGCGTTGATCGCCGATGTCATAGGCCACAATGTAGAGACGTTCGTTGGCCATTGTGATCACCGAGGGAGATAATGGGGATACGGATCGAGTTCACCAAGCAGGTACCGGCTGAGCAGGCGACACTGGACTTCGATCATGCGCCGCATGGAGACGCGGTATCCGAAAAGCGGGTGGGTGGCCTCCTGATCAAGGCGGCGCTCGAAGGCGGCAATGAAGGTCTTGCGGCCGGCGGGCTTGAGCGCGCAGGCCTGGCCCGAAAAGATGAAGTCTGACTGTTTGATCTCGCCATTGTTAATGGCTTGTACGACCGTGGAGTCTGCAAGAATGGGCCGGAACGGTTCCATCATATCGAGCGCAAGGGCGGGCCGGCCGAACCGGGGCTGATGATAAAAGCCGCGGTAAGGATCGAGACCGACGGCGGAGAGCGCGACCACGAAGGTCCGGGTCAGCATGGCGTATCCGAGTGAGAGCAGAGCGTTTACCGGGTCGGTTGGCGGTCTGCGATTGCGTGTCTTGAAGTGGAAAGCAGGTAGATCGTCGCGGGACGGATCGGAAAAGAGGGCTTCAAAATCCTGAAAATACAGCGCGGCCGCCTCGCCCTCGATGCCGAGCAGGCTGGACAGATTGTCCGCATGAGGCGCTTTCTCGGCCAGACGCTTGAGCGCCGTCAGATGGCCATCGCGCGCGGCTGCTCGGTCCGTGTCCTTCCAATTGCGGCGCAAAAAACTGCGCTGATTGCGGATCTTGGCGTTGACGAGAGAGCGGGCGAAGCGCAGGCAGGCCGTGTCGTCGAAGCTGGCTTTGAACTGGGCGGTGCGCACATCGATGTTGCGGTGCCCGGCGCCATGGGCATGGCCAAGAAACCAGCCGCCCGAGCTCAAGAACGTCACGGGGATTTCCCGGCGCATGAGCTCGTGGAGGGCCGGAGTGGTGAGCGTGACGGGTCCCATGAGCACGAGCTGGGAGACATCGATGAGCAGCACGTCGCGCTTTTCGTCTTCGGTTTCGATAATGAGCTGCTCGCCGCTTTTGCGCACGCGGCCGCCGGGCGTCTGAACATAAAGAGGCAGGGCCGGATCGTCGGACGGATTGAGAGGGCGGGGCGCCAGGCCCTTGCGGAAGAAATTCACCTCGTCAGGCAGGCAGATCCCAGCGAGCGAGCAGTGCACGCATTTCCGGCTGTTCTCAAGCGGCGGCGGCGGTTTGGGGGTGGCGGCAGCGAGACGCAACTCGGCAATGGCGCGTTTCGTCTGGTCCCGGAGGGCCTCGTCGAGGGGCACGGGCACGCGCTCGCGGCTGGCGGCGAACCAGATAAAGGCGCCCTCGACCGTATAGCCGTTATCTTCAAGCACCAGCGCCTGAGCGCAGAGCTGCACTTTCTCCGGATCGTAGACGCCGCCGGCCACATGGGGCCGTTTGCCTTTCTTGTAGTCGACCAGTGTGACGCCGGTCTCGTCCGCTTCGAGAAGGTCGATCTTGGCGATGAGACCGAGGCTCTCGGACGAAAGCGTGAGGGCGCGCGTCTTGAACGGCTCGGCATCCGCCAGATCGTCCGGTGCGGGCAGGGCCGGGCCCTGCTGATCGACCCGGGCGTGGACGCGTTTGCCTTGCGCCGTATCACCGCTATCGGCCCATTCACCGGCCGCCCATTCGAGCCAGGCCAGACGCGGGCAATAAACCCACTCATTAACCATGCGCGCGGGGACCAGAGGCGTTTCCCCAGTCGCGGGCGGTGCCGGCAGGTTCAGTTCAAGTTGCGTGTCCGATCCCATGCCCATCCCCCATGACGTGTATCATGGCAGATAAGCAAGGGGCGGGCTAGAGACCAGTCTTCTATAATCCAGAGCATTGGGATTAGAGGTATATGCACAGACTCTTCTCCAAAAGATGTACGCACAAATGAGAGTGTACAACGGCGCTAACACGGATAAAGTGTTGCCATGAGTGACAACGCCTCTTTTTCGCGAGCCTTTGCACAGTTTACCCGCAACCCGCCGTTTGCCTGGCAGCGGCGGCTTTATGAGCACTTTCTCAAAGGTGATCTGCCCAGGGCGCTCGATCTGCCCACGGGACTTGGCAAGACCAGCGTGATGCTGCTCTGGCTTCTGGCGCGAGCCAACGGCGCGGCTCTACCCCGGCGGCTGGTTTATGTGGTCGACCGGCGCGCCATCGTGGATCAGGCCACGGCGGAAGCGGAACTGCTGCAATGGGCGCTGGGCGGGGATGTGCCCGACACGATTAAGGAGCGGTTTCAAGACCGGGCCCCTGTGCCGTACGATACGAAAACGACTTTGCGCGCTGGTCTGGGGCTGGAGGGCAATGCGGTGCTGCCCGTTTCGACATTGCGCGGTCAGCATGCGGACAATCGGGACTGGCTGACCGACCCTGCCGCACCTGCGATTATTGTCGGCACCATCGATATGATCGGTTCGCGCCTCCTGTTTGAAGGCTATGGCGTATCGCGCCGTATGCGGCCCTATATGGCTGGCCTGTTGGGCATGGATACGCTGGTGGTTTTGGACGAGGCCCATCTGGTGCCGCCGTTCGAGGCGCTGCTCTCCGCAATCGCCGATGGCCGCGACCCTGAAACGCATGATGCGATTGACCTGCATACGGAAAAAGTTCAAACGCTTCCTCAGGTTGCCCCGCTAAAGCTGATGACGCTGTCCGCGACCGGCGGCGGGACGGGTGAGTCAGTGTTCACACTTGAGAAGGAAGACTGGCAGGACCAGGAGGTCTGCAAGCGACTTAAGGCAAGCAAAACCCTCACGGTCGAAACGCTTCAACCTGCCGACAAGCCCGACGAGGTTCTGGCCGAAGCGCTGGCGAGCCGCGCCTGGGCGCAGGGCGGCGAGGGCACGCGGCTCGTGATCTTTTGCCACAAGCGCACGGTTGCGCAGAAGGTCGAAAGCCTTCTTCGTTACTATGGGAAAGAAAATGATATCGATATCCAGACAGAGCTGCTGGTGGGCGCACGCCGTGTCTTCGAACGAGCGCGGGTGGCCAACTGGCTGCGGGAAACTGGCTTTACGGGCCATGATGAAACGAAAGCGCCGACCTATCTCGTAGCCACCTCGGCCGGGGAAGTGGGCGTCGACATGGATGCCCACCACATGGTCTGCGACCTCGTGACCTGGGAGCGGATGGTCCAGCGGCTCGGGCGGCTCAACCGTCGCGGCGAGGGCGATGCGTCCATCACCGTGCTGACGGCGCCGGCCGAGATGAAGGGCAAGGACAGCAAGGCCCATGACGCGACTATGAAGGACCTGTGCGCTCCTTTGGCAGCGCTCCCCGAAAAGGGTCATGGTGTGGATGCAAGTCCCGGTGCGATCGTCCGCCTGAAAGAGCGTGCACGGAGTGATGATGCGCTGGGGAAAGCGCTCGCTGCGGCAACCACGGACAAACCGCTGCGGCCGCCCTTAAACCGTCCTCTGGTCGATGCCTGGTCCATGACATCTCTTAAAGAGCATCCGGGCCGGCCCGAACCCGGGCCCTGGCTGCGCGGCTGGGTAGACGAGGACCGGCCGCAAACTGCCGTTATCTGGCGTCGTTTTCTGCCTGTGCAGCGGCATTGCGAACGACCCGACAAGACGGCCGTGGACGCTTTTTTCGAAGCCGCGCGGCCGCAGTTGATCGAGCGTCTCGAAACCGAGACGCCGGGCGTGCTTGAGATGCTGATCAAGCGGTCCAAAGCCATCGTCAAAAATGCCGGCAACCGCAAGGAGAGGCATGAGGCCGATGAGTCCGACCGCAAAGGCGGCAAGGAGTCGAATTCTCTTGAACCGGACGATATCTGCGTAATCGTTCTGAATATGGCAGGTGAGTTCGATACGGCTTCCGAACCATTGACGGCCCAATATTTCGCGCAAGAGGCCGGTAAGCGCAAACAGTCTCTTCTAAGATCTCTGAGCAATAAGATCGTGGTCATCGACTCCCGTCTCGGCGGCCTCTCCGAAAGCGGTCTGATCGACGCCAGCGAAGGCGCCCCGGTCAGAACTTATGACGATTATTCGCCTTGCAGACAGGGTGATGCCGGACTATCCGGTTTTGCTTTCAAAGTGGAGCTTCGAAAGAAAGATGAAGAAAAAAAAGTAGAGACCAAACCCGGGTGGTCCCTTGCCTATCGCTATCCGGTCAAGGTGACGGAGGAAGGCGATGCGAAAGAATTTCTCGATGTGTTCGTCGCGCGGGGAAGAAATGGCGCACGCCCCGGTGATCCGGCCCTGGCGTCCCGTGCGCAAACGCTTGAAGAGCATCGGATGTGGGCGGAAGAACAGGCAGTGCATCTCGCCCGGCGGCTCGATCTCGATCGGGATCTGCGGGAAGCTCTAGCTGCCGCCGCGCGTCTCCATGACGAGGGTAAGACCTGCAACCTGTGGCAAACTGCGATGAAAGCGCCTCGAGACGACAAGCGGCCTTATGCGAAAACGCAAGGCAGCGGACGGCCCCGTCTGCTTGACGGGTACCGCCATGAGTTCGGCTCCCTCAACCGCACCGCTCAAGATCCCCAGTTTTCGGCTTTGACGCCTGACCAACAGGATCTCGTGCTCCATCTCATCGCGGCGCATCACGGCTATGCCCGGCCGGTGATTGCAGCGGTCGATCCCGACTTTCCGTCGGATTCCCCAGCGTTACAAAAGCGTGCCAGGGATGTGGCTTTACGGTTTGTCCGCCTCCAGACAGAGTGGGGGCCATGGGGGCTCGCTTGGCTTGAAGCCCTTCTGCGGGCATCGGATGGGGCGGCCTCGAAAAAGAATGACGTACGCGATGAGGTTGAGAACGCATCGGGGGAAAGCGCCGATGGCTGAACGTTCCATTCCGGTCGATCTGTTCAATCCCGGCCAGGTCTTTGCCTGCTTAGGGTTTCTTGAGGCCGCCGAGGTCCTGATCGGCGGCGCGGAAGGCGGTTTTGACTGGAGCAATGAGACCGATCCCCGATTCATCGTCCGTATACCGGGCGATGATGATCCGGTGGCGGTGGTTCTTGAGTTTTTGGTCAAGGCGGAGGTTCGGACCGCCGCACCATGGGGATCGGATCTATCGACGAAGAAATGGGATATTGAGACGCTTCAGTGCGAGGGGCATTACTATCCGTTTGCCAAGCCGGCAAGCCCGGCGACACTTGTTGCGGAAGCTTTCGTACCCGAGAAGCCCAGGCTCGTCTTCAGCCATTGGGGTGACACAAGTTCCCGCGATAATGTCAAGTTCTGGGCAGGGGCTGCCGGCTATCCCGGCGTTGCCCTTCTTAAGGATGCGCTTGATATTATCCGGGCAATGCCAAACCTGCCTCTTGAAGACCCCTTCAATGCGTGTGCTCAGCAAAGCAGTGCCTTCAGATTCGATTGGCGACGCGATTACATTCCGATCGATGTCGGGTTTTCGCCGAACAAACAGGCCAGCATTGTCATGGTCGGTTATCCGATCGTTGAGGTTCTCGCTGCATACGGATTAAACCATGCACGCCCATCGCGCCTCAAAAAGCTTGCCTATCGATATGGTGTGGTAGAAGGCATCCTGCCGCTCGTGATCCAGCGCGCGGCCTTGGGCGCTACCCAATTACCTTTCCGCCAGCGGATGTTCCATATGCACTTGGACTGGCCCGGTCAGAAGGATCAGGCCCGCTGTATCACTGATGTTGTGGAGGAGACAATCCCATGAATACACCAATGGCGTTAACCGCTGAAATCATCAATGAATGGGCCGACAAGCAGGATGGTCCTGTCGCTCTGCATCTAAAGCAGAAACTGGTGCCTGTGGAAGGTCCCGACGGCGTCATTTTCCCGCCGACCTATGCCACCAACGACAAGAGTCCTTATAACATCGATAAGCTTTCCGACGGCACCAAAGTCGCCTTGATCGACTCGGTCGGGGCACAGGCCAATCGGATCGAGCCGATCTTCAAGGAGGGAGAGTACCGCAAGCTCGTGCCGCAGATCGATATTCAGTATGGAAAGGATGGGACAGGCGAGCCGAAGGTTTTGTCTCTCCTGGATGCAGGCCATCGCCTGGGCGATGCGGTGGTGCGCTCGTCCGGTCCCAGCGGTGGCAATGCGACCTGGGACTTGCGTACGGAAGCCAAGGCAGCCTTCGAAAGTTTTCTCGATACGGGTGATGCCACACCGCTCGCGAAGATCGCGCCGACCTCATTGGTCTTTGGCGTTTGGGATTCTCGCGATACGGAAGCAAAACTGCCGCGATTGGTACAGTCTGTGATCCGGGCCTGGGACGTATCGGAACTGCGCCGCTCCGCCCAATATGTTCCGGCTCTGGACTATACGGCGGAAGACGTCTTCTCTGAGAAGGAAAAGGAAAGGGCTGAGGGCGACACGAAGAGCCCGCTGGCCCAACGTGGATTCGTTCATGTACCGGCCGTGAACATGCATGGCGGGATCGTCGTCCATGACGGCATCTACCGGGATTTGACTGTCAATCTTATTGCGTTGCGGCGCCTGCGCGGTCCGAATGCCGAAGCGCTGCGCCGCTATATCCTAGGTCTGTCGCTCGTGGCTGCCACGGCGCCGTTCGATGGATTTCTGCGCCAGGGCTGTTTGCTGACGGTTGATTCAGAAGCGGATAATCACTGGACACTGGTGGAGCGTACCGGCGCGCGCCACGAAATTGATCTTAATGAAGAGATAGCTTTTGAGTATGCGACACACGCCACGGAAGCATTTGGGGTCGGAGCTGACCGTATCGCACTCTTCGATAAGAAGCGCGCCGTTGAAGACACGAAGAAAAAGGAAAAGGCGAAAGCCTGAGGCGGTCTGTCGTGATGTCAAAAGCCTTGCTTCTATCGATACACCTTGAGGCCGGCCGCTATCATGGGGAAGGGGACTGGCCGCCTGCGCCCGCCCGCGTCTTCCAGGCTCTTGTGGCGGGTGCCGCCCGGGGCGCCCATCTGGATGCAGAGGCTCTCGCGGCCTTTTCCTGGCTTGAACGGCTCGATCCGCCGGTTATCGCTGTGCCGTCCACCCTATCGGGCCAGGCCGTGACCGCTTATGTGCCCAATAACGATCTCGACGCGGTTGGGGGCGATCCTGCACTAATCGCGAAGATCCGCACGGAGAAACAAATCCGCCCCAGGATCTTCGACGGTGAGATCCCGTTCCTTTATTGTTGGACCGTTTCCGAAACCGACTGGGAGACGTCCTACGCACAAACAATCGTCACACTGGCGGAAGGGCTCTATCAGCTTGGCCGCGGGATCGACATGGCATGGGCCAAGGCTGAGATCCTCGATGAGGATACCGCGGAAGAAAGAGTGCAGGCTTATCCCGGTGCGGTTCATAGGCCTTCGGTAAGCGGTAATGGTCTCAAGCTGCCGTGCCCTCAAGCCGGATCGCTGGAGAGCTTGAGGGCGCGCTTCGCTGCTGGGCGCCGCCGGTTCGAGACCCAGCGCTCAGGGCGATCCGTCACCACAAGCTTTATGCGCCCTCCGAGACCGCAATTCCGATCCGTTGCCTATGACTGTCCGGCCGATCGAATTCTTCTTGAACTGAGGGATCCGGATGACCTTGACAATTTCGCTCCATGGCCGCTGGCGCAGGCATCCGTGCTCTCGGAAACGGTGCGCGATCATGTGATCGCGCGGTTGAACGAGCTGATCGAAAGAGATCGTGAGGCTCTCCCGTTCGGTCCGGAGACCCTTGAGCGCTTCATCCGAGGTGTCGGCGCTCAGAGTGGGGACAAGTCGCTCCGTGTTCGGTTTATCCCGCTTCCTTCGATCGGTCACGAACAGACAGATCCCGGCATACGCCGTTTGCTGATCGAACGCCCTCAGGGCTCACCTGTTTCCCAGTCGACATTGGAATGGGCCGTGCGGGATCTGACGATTGTCCATGAGCCCCAGCCGATCGTTCATCTCTCTCGGTCGGATCAGCATCAAATGCTGCGCCATTACGGGATTGAAGGGCCGGGCGGTCGCGCGTCACGTGTTTGGCGAACCGTCACGCCCGCGGCCTTGCCTGAGCGCGCCGCGCGCCGCCGGATCGATCCTGATCGTCAGCGTGAAGACGCCAAGTCTGGATCCGAACGTGCGTCAGAGGAATTGAAGGCGGTCAACGCGGTCCGTCACGCCTTGCGGCATGCGGATCTTGTTAAGCCGGTTACGGATATTCGGGTGCAGCGTGAGCCCTTCGGCCGCAAGGGCGCTCGGGCTGAAGATTTCGCACACGGGACCAGGTTTTCGAAACATGCTCTCTGGCATGTGGAGATCGCTTTCGCAGAACCGGTCACGGGACCGGTTATGATCGGTGACGGCCGGTACATGGGACTGGGCCTGATGGCTCCAGCAATGCGCTTAGCGGCGCCTGGCGCGTATCTCTTTCAGCTGGATCCGCAGAACCGGCTGCCCCGAGCCGAGCAAGCGGTTTTTCTTCATCATGTCAGGCGGGCTTTGATGGCGCTCGACCGCGAAAGCGGGAGAGACGGAAAGGTCAGTCTGCTTTTCTCCGGACACAAAGAGAGCGGTGAGCCGGCCCGATCTGGAGACCATCGTCATATCTTTCTTGCTGCCTATGGGGCGCCAGATAGTCAATATCTGGATCGTCTCTATGTCTTCGCGCCTTGGCTTTGCGACCGCCATTACAAGCCTGAGCAGGTAGACAAACACCGTTTTAAGAAGGCGATGACAGCCTTGGAAACGGTGCGTGCAGGCCCGCTAGGGGTCTTTCACCTGTCCGTTCCCACTCAGCCAGCCGATGGCGATCCGCTGACGGGGCCGGGCCAGGTTTGGGAGAGCTGGACGCCCTATGTTCCGACCCGATATCCCAAGGCCAATACGAGCCTTGACGATGAGGCCTGCCAAGACATCCTCGTGGAATGCGTGCGCCGGGGCTGGCCGCGTCCTCG
>CAZTCJ010000118.1:0-9792 GCA_964612085.1 uncultured Alphaproteobacteria bacterium | reverse complement strand
ACTGCGCCACGAACGCCTTGGCGATGATCTTCCACTGGCCGTTGACCTTGGCCAGCGTCAGGGCGTCGTAGAAGCGGTCCGTATAGCGGAACAGCACCACGGCCAGACGACTGTCGATCATCTTCATGTCCAGGATCTCGCCGTCCCGGTCGCCGCCCGGCGGGTTGTCGCGCGCCGCCCAGTCGGCCAGCACCTGGCTCATATCCTTCCAGGCCCGGACGGACTCGCTGCCGTCATCCTCCCGGAGGACGCCGACCATGGTCGCCTGATCCGCCGCAAAAGCCCGGTTGAGCCGTTCGGCGCTGGCCTCGCCCTGGCCATGGAAATAATCGAACACCGCCGCCTTGATGGCGGCCTTGTCTTCGGCCTCACCGGCCTGAACACTCAAACCCGTGCACAAACTCATGAAAAGCGCCAAAAAAATCGCTCGCATCTTCATCTCCTCTCAAGGTCGCCAGTCGAGCCCCGAGTTGGCCCCATGATCCAGCCGGACGCAACCGTTTCACGACGAACGGCCTACCAAAGGGGCACCAAAACGGCGGCCGGCATGGCGAGGCTCGCGGCCAGGCTCACGGCGATCAGGGTAAAGAACACCGCTAGCGGCGGCGTTTCGCGCCAGCCGCCGGTTGCGAACAAGATCAGCGCCGCGCCGCCATTGGAGACCAGCCCCATGATGACGATACCCCAGGGGAACACCCCGTTCGCGATCGGCGCGAAACCGGAGGCATAGCCCACCAGAAGCGCCGTCACCGCCATGGCATAGAGCCGGAGCAGAACCGGATCCGATATGGCAAAGCCGGACAGTTTCGCAATCCGCTCCTTGGACAGGACAAAGAACGGCAGCGACACGGCGAGCGCCGTAACACCGATCTTGGCGATCAGGACAAGGGTGAGGAATGGCATGACGGCCTCCGGATTGGGAACGGACGGAACACATCGTTCCGTCCGCCTCTCTTCATTTATAGCAGCAGATCAGCAGCTAAAAACGCAAAGAACCCGCCGACCAGATAAAGCACCCCCGCCAGCCCCAGGAGGATCGTCCCCCAGCGGCGCAGCCGCGTACAGGCCTTCGCCTGCGCCGGGTCCGCCGGACAGGGGGCGTTGCGTGTCCGCCATTTCACGACCCCGGCCACGGCCAGCATGACGCCCGCGACAGCGAAGACCCATTCCTTGCGCTGGGAAAGCCAGATGAGGCCGGGCATATCGGCCGCCAGTCCCGCCATCACCGCGCCCGCGCCGATGGTGATCAAGAGCGCGGGCAAGGCACAGCAAACAAGCGTGGTGAGACTGGCGAAAAGCGCAAGCGTCGGGCCTAAGGTCTCACGAAGGGTCGTCTTCATCGCCCTCTCCTGCTCGGCGCTCCGGTGCCCGGGTAATGGACGCGGTCTTGTATCCGGCCTGTTCCACGAGGCGCTCGATGATGGCATCGTCCAGATCTTCGTCCGGTTTCAGCACCACACTGAGCAGTTTGGTGTCGAGATCCACATAAGCGGCCGATACCTCGTCACGGCGGGTGAAGATCTTATTGAGCGCAGTGGCGCAGAAATCGCATACCATGCCGAGGATCTTCACCTCGACAAGCCGCCCACCCGCCGCGATGGCTTCTTCGATCTCTTTAGGTGTCGCTGTTTGCTGTTCCATATCACCGTCATGGGCATGGTCCTTGTCATGATCATGGTCGCGGTCGGGCTCATGCTCTTGCGCCCAGACAGGCAGGGCAAGGAGAGCGTTCAGTATCAGGATGAAAAACGGTTTCATGGGTGTATCCTCCGGATGTCAGAAGCGGTATGTGAAATTGGCAAGCGGCTGGTTATCCCGGACGCTCCAGCCCAGTTCGAGCAGGGCCGGCCCCTTGAACAGGCGCACTAGCGGCGTGATGCCGATGGGCGTGTCATTGTCCGGACGGTGATCGACTTCCATCATCAGCCAGGTGTGAAGCGCGCCCGTATTGGCGATGTAAGGCGCCACACCGAGCCGCGCGGCCTGAAAGAACGAGCCATCCACCTCGCCTGCCTCAAAGCCACGTGCCTTGTAGGAGACAAACCAGCGGCGGGTCTCCCAATCGGCGAGAACGCCTGCGAAGCCTGCGGCCCGGGACCCTGTGCCTCCGTCGCCCAAGGCTTCGGCGATCCCGGCGCCCCCGAAGGCGTAGAGGTTGCCTTGATAGTCTTGCCCGAACCAGCGGCGCACCAAATAGGTCGCCTGCGCTCCGTTGAAGAGCGCATCCTCCCGGCGATCCCATTCGCCGCGATAGCCTAAGGATAGTTTGGGATTGAGTGTGTAATGGACCCAGAGCGCCGTACTCTGACGATCCGTTTCCTCGATCACCGTCCACCCGCCTTCATAAGAGACGGGCCGCGCCTGGACACCTGCAGTCAGTGCCAGCCACAGGACGGCGACCGCGCATAAAGTGCGCGTCATAGCCATACCTTTCCGGTTGTCATGAGATCAGAAGTTCTGAAGCGGACGGAGTCCGCCTGTCAGACTCAGACGCGCGGCGGCGGCGGATCGAAGGAAAGAATAATGCCCAGGGTAAGCGTCTTGGGCAGAAGCGTGCGCAGCAGCACGGTTTCCGGGCGGTCCGGCATGTCCGCACGCGGCATAAGCATGCTGACCATCAGCGCGCAGCCGGAACAGCTTGGCCCGCCGCTGCAATCGGCCGGACAACCGTGATGAGAGCCGCCATGATCGTCCGGCATCTTGTGATGGGACCTTGCCGGTTCATGATGCGCATGGGCACCATGATGATCGGCATGACCTTGCGTCTCCGGCTCCCCCGCCAGGGCATGGGGACAGACAGGCGGCGTGACAACGCTGAGCGCAAAAGCCACTATGACAGCCAGGACAGACTTCATAGATATATTTTAGACTCTATGATGAGGACGCAAAAGGGCTTTATTGAAATCATCAAACGACGCCGTACCGTTGAGCCACGATCCCGGCCCTTTGAATGCTCGGAGATCAACTCGGCCAAAGGCAAACGCTTTGAAGTTTGAGGAGAATGTCATGGATTTCGGATCGGTCACGCCGGTGCTGCGCATTTTCGACGAAGCCAAGGCCCGGGAGTTTTACGTGGATTTCCTCGGCTTCACGGTCGATTGGGTCCACCGGTTCGGCGACGACTTCCCGGTTTACATGGGTCTGTCCCTCGGCCAGACGAAACTGCACCTGTCGGAACATCACGGCGATGTCTGCCCCGGCAGCGGCATCCGCATCGAGACCGCTGACGTGACGGCCTATCAGAAAGGTCTGGCAGCCAAGAACTACCGCTATGCTAAACCGGGTGCCCCGGAAAAAATGCCCTGGGACTCCCTGGAGATGCGGATTAGCGATCCGTTCGGCAACAAGCTGGCCTTCTTCCAGACCCTGCCGCCCTCCTCCTGACCCTGAAGAACTGCCTTACGGCCGGGCCTTGACCGCTTCCACCACCGCAACCGGCACGCGGCCGACCGTGATGTGCTTAGCGCCACGGCCCGCCGGAAGGCGCGCTACTTCCGTTAAGTCCGTATAGGAAATAACCGAGACATCGTCGCTGCGGCTGTTGGCGAGCAGGCAATAGCGGTCGCCTTGCGTGTTGGCAGACCATCCCGGACCGTCGCCCACGGGGATCGCGGCGATCAGGCTCAGATCGGCGGCCGAGACGATCCCCGCATAATCCGACGCCCGGCCCGCGATGCACAGCGTCTGCTCATCCTCGGTCATCGCCAGCCCATGATGGGGCGCTTCGAAATCCCAATCGTCTTGCGTGACGCCCGGCGCCACCGGCAGATCGATCCGGTTCACGATCCGGCGCGCCTCCAGATCGTAAGCGATTACTGCATGGGTATTGGAAAGCTGCGCGTAAAGCGTGGTTTCGTCCGCCGTTACCTGAAAGGGCCGGATGCCCGCTTCGAACCGGTGCCGGTCCAGAACCTCCAGGGATCGCGCATCGGCGACGGTGATTTGATAGGCATAGCCCTGAGCGTCCGTCGCCTGATCGACCGCGTCCCGCTCTTCTTCGGATATGCGCATATCGCCCAGGCTCGCATTGTAGATGCGCGCGCCGTCTTCCGTGATGTGATTGTCATGGGGAAAAATGCCGGTGACGAACGATCCCACCTTCCGGCCTGTCGCCGTGTCGATGGCTTCCACCGTGTTGTCCGTCAGGGCGGAAACGAACAGGCGCGCGCCGTCCGGCGTGATCGCCATATGGTCGGACCGGAAGCCGCCCACGGGCAGCCGCCACATCAGATCGCCGCTGGCGATATCGAAGGCCGCCACATCGCCCAGATAGCCCCGCGCCACGTAAAGCACCCGCCCGTCCGGCGACAGGTCCGTGTCCTGGGCGTAGTTGATGCCATTGCGTTCGGCGATGGGCTGCGCCACATGCTGTGTCAGATCCCGGAACAGGCCGACGCGCTTTCCGTCGGGAATAACATTCAGCGTACCGATGGCTTGCAAGGCATCCAGATCGATCAGGGTCACCGTCCCTTCGACCGCATTGGCGATGAAGGCGATCTCGACGCTGGGCCCGTCGGGCGCGGGCCCCGTCGCGGCCGGCCCGGTGCCGACCGATGATTCCTGCCAGACCCGGACCCCGGCAAAGGCCGCCGCCACGATCGCCACACCGAGGAGAAACATAAAGATGCGCCTGACCATCGAAACCTCCCTTTTCGGCCGGTTTACCGCGCCCGGCACCCTCCTGGCCCGAATTCGATTGCTTTTGCCGCGCTTTTGTGGTTAGTAGCCATCATTAACACACCGCGCGTAGATAACGACATGTCGTTCGCGGTGCTTGCCAATTGCAGCTATCCGTACAGATCGTTGCCTTGCAAGAGTGCCTTGATGCACACTATTCCGGCGGCTGATCTACGCAAGCTTCCATAACTTGAACGAAAGCCGTGCTTATGAAAGCGCCTTTGCGCTGGTGCGGCGTCACTTGAAAGCGTCTTTTTGAAACAGTTTACCGACCTCGGACTGACCGAGGATCTCCTTCGCGCCCTGAAGGCGGAAGGCTACACTCACCCCACACCCATTCAGGCTGAAGTCATCCCCGCCGCGCTCAATGGCAAGGATGTGCTTGGGCTGGCGCAGACCGGCACCGGCAAGACGGCGTCTTTCGTGCTGCCGCTGCTCAATGGGATCGCCTCCAATCAACGCAGGCCCGCGCCTAAGAGCTGTCACGCCCTGATCCTGGCGCCAACCCGGGAGCTGGCCGCGCAGATTGCCGACAATGTGCGCACCTATGGCCGTCATATCCGCCATTCGGCGGCGGTGATCGTCGGCGGCGCGCGGCCCGGACCCCAGATCAAGGCCATGAGCCGCGGCGCGGATATCGTGATCGCCACCCCAGGACGGCTGCTCGATCATCTCTCGACCGGCGCGCTGCGCCTTGACGCCACGACGACCGTGGTGCTCGACGAAGCGGACCAGATGCTCGATATGGGCTTTGCCCCGGCCATCCGTAAAATCATGGCGGCGGTGCCGCCCAAACGGCAGACCCTTTTGCTGTCGGCGACCATGCCGAAACAGATCCGCGCGCTCGCCCGGGACATCCAGACCGATCCGGTCGAGATCGCCGTGGCCCCGGCCGCGAAACCCATCGAGCGCATCGACCAGAGCGTGGTTCATGTTGACAACGGAGAAAAGCGCAAGATCCTGATCGGTCTTCTGCAGGAAACCGGTGTGGAACGCGCGATCGTCTTTACCCGCACGAAACGGGGCGCTGACCGGGTCAGCGCGCATCTGCAGAAAGCCGGCCTGCCCGTTGGGGCCATTCACGGCAACAAGAGCCAGGCCCAGCGGCAGAAAACCCTGAAAGCCTTCCGGTCGGGCACGGTTCCGATCCTGATCGCCACCGATATCGCCGCGCGCGGCATTGATGTGGACGGTGTGTCCCATGTGGTCAATTACGAGCTGCCCAATGTGCCGGAAGCCTATGTCCACCGCATCGGCCGGACCGCGCGGGCGGGCAAAAGCGGCACCGCCGTGTCGCTCTGCGATCCCAGTGAATACGCCTATCTCAAGGACATCGAGAAACTGATCGGCCGCGCCATCGACGGCACCCAGGCGGACGGCAGCCCGGTCAAACGCGAAAACCCCGTCAAACGCGAGAACAATACGCAGCGCAAGGCACCGGCCCGCAAACCGCGCCGCGCCAAGGCCGGTTCGGAACGGTCAGCCCACAAAGCACAAGCGTCGCGGCCTGCGCCTAAGCCGAAGAAAAAGGCAAAGCCGTCTCGGCCCCGGGCGCTGAAACCCGATACCCATGACAGCGGGCTCGCCCGCATGCTGGGCGTGTCGTAACCGGCACGCCTGTCACCCGAATTCGCGAATAGCGAAGACCCCAGGCAGGGGGCGTTCTGCCGACTTTCTAAAGGAGATACCCCTATGATGAAGGGTTCCGTGAAATGGTTCAATGCCACCAAAGGTTTCGGTTTTATCGAACCCGAAGGCGGCGGCGCGGATGTGTTCGTGCATATCAGCGCGGTTGAACAATCCGGCATGTCGACGCTGAATGACGGCCAAAAGGTCGCGTTCGAGGTCGAAACCGATCCGCGCAAAGGCAAGCCGGCTGCCGTCAATCTGCGCGCTGAGTAAGCACGCCCGGCAGGGTCCTGACCTCACTGATCGCCGCAGAAGTCACAAAGTCAGATGACGCGCTGTTATCGGTTCGCTCAGAACACTGACTAAGACTTCATATATCCATTGCGGACGATCGTAGAAAGGTCGGATCATGATTGCTCAAAAGATATGCATAAGCCTTGTCTTATCGCTCTTGGTGTCAGGCGCTTTTTGTGCGCCTGGCATTTCTTCGGCTCACGCCAATACCGGCCCACTGCCGGACAATGCGCATCCCAGGCAATATAGCGACGGCTGGGACTGCAATTGGGGCTTCCGGGAGAGCGATGATGCATGCATCGCGATCCAGATACCGGACAATGCCTATCTCAATTCGACGGGCGACCGTTGGAAATGCGAACGCGGCTACCGCAAACTGGATGAGGCCTGCCTGGCAATCCAATTGCCTGCCAATGCGTTCCTGTCGGATACATCTTACGGCAAGGGATGGACCTGCGATCGCGGCTACCGCGAAGCCGGTGACATTTGCCGGGCCATAAGGGTTCCGGAGAACGCCTTTCTGTCGGACAAAGCCTATGGCCGCGGCTGGCAATGCGAGCGCGGCTACAGTGAAGTCGGCAGCGGCTGCACCAAAATCGCCGTTCCCGACAACGGCTATCTGACGGCCTCCGGCAACGCATGGGAATGTGATAGAGGATATACGAAATCCGAAGGCCGGTGCGTTCTGATCATCATCCCCGACAATGCCCATCTGAACTACAACGGCGATGGCTGGGAATGCAATCCGCCCTTCCGCGAGCAGAAAGGCGCATGCGTCAAAGCATGATCTTTTAGACCGTGCGGCGTCCCGGCAGGACCCAAACCGACATTAGTCCTTGGCAAGGCCTGCCACGGTCTTGGCGAAGATCTCATCGGCACGGGCAAAAACCATGTCTTTCCAATCATCCTTGTCGGGATAAAGCGCGTCCCGGATCTGCGCCTTGATGTTTTTGCCCTGGCCGCTCTCCACATCCCCGTGGAGATAAAGCCAGTTGTCGAGACGCAGGGCGTCCAGCACGGTCATCAGATCGCGCGTCCCGTATTCCAGGGTTACGCTGGTGACCTGGGCGGCCGGCGTATAAGGCTCCCACAGATGGGAGATGACGCCGCGCACCGGCGCGGAGACGGACGATCCGTCATGCAGTGAAGTGACCTCATCGCCATACCAGTCCTTGGCCCGATCGAACGAGCCATGGACATTGCTGGCGCCGATCAGTTCCCCATGGCCGTAAGGCCCGAGACCCGTATGCAGATCGATATGGGCGATGCGCTCGAAGCCTTGCGCATAGCGCCGCAGGATATCGGTCAGCACACGGTTCGACCAGGCAGGCGCCGTACCGCCGAAGAAAAGACCATCAGGCCGGGTCCACTGGCCACAGGACACCGCCGCCTGAAAGGCCGGCATGCCGTTTTTCTCGATATAGGCGCGCAGATCCTCATCCCGGGCTGTCTTCCCCGTTCCCAGGTCGGGCGCGGCCACGAAGCCATGAATGGCGCGGTAGGCCGCATCGTCCGGATAGGGAAGATCGTGGTCGAGAAAATTGCGGTTCAGATCCACATTGTCTTCGTTCACCCGGCGCACATGGGCAAAACCGAAGGGATTGACCGCATGGACCATCAAAACCGCCGTGCCGGTCGGCAGCCCCAGATGCCGGTCCTCGCGCAAGAGACCCGTTTGGATGCCCGAGCCGCAAAATCCCTCCACGCCATGGACGGCGCTGGTGATCACGATCAGAGAACGCCCGCCCTCGTCCGCACCCGGACCGGCCAGCGCCACATCCATGTAAAGGGGCTCGTCCCGAGGGCCGTTGGCATACGGATTTTGAACCGACTCGATGACGGCCTCGGCGGCCTTGGCGGCGTCGAGGAAGCGCTTGCGCGCCGTGCCGTAACTGTCTGAAAAATAACGCGACGCCGAGGATCCGGTCATGTCCCCTGCCATTGCCTCCTACCGAGGCGCGCGCCGAGCCGTCACCTCGATTTCTATTTTCATTTCCGGCGCCACGAGACCTGTGACCACGGTTGTGTTCGCAGGTTTTGCGATCCGGCAGTATTCTCCAATGATTCTCACAACCGTGTCGAAATCATGGGCATCGGCCAGATAAACGCGCACGCGGACCAAATCCTCAAGCCCGGAGCCGGCCTCGGCGAGAGCCTTTTGGATGTTGCGGAAGCACTGATGGGTCTGCTCGACCGGATCGGATGAAATGTCACCGGTTGCATAATCGTAACCGGTCGTGCCGGACACGAGTATCCAGTCACCGCCCGGATCCGGCAGCACCACAGCCCGCGCATAACCGGCCAACTCTTCGAAATGGGAACCTGAACTGATGCGCGACCCGATCATCCGACTGCTCTTTTAGAGAAGCTCGAGCGCTACGGCGGTCGCCTCGCCGCCGCCGATGCACAGGCTCGCGACGCCGCGCTTCAGGCCCCGGTTCTTGAGAGCATTGATCAGGGTCACGATGATCCGCGCGCCGGACGCGCCGATGGGATGGCCGAGCGCGCAGGCGCCACCATTGACATTGACCCTGGCGTGGTCGAGTTCCAGATCGCGCATGGCCGCCATGGCGACCACGGCGAAGGCCTCGTTGACCTCATAAAGATCCACATCGTCCTTGCTCCAGCCCACTTGGGCCAGGACTTTCTGGATCGCTCCGATGGGCGCGGTGGTGAACCAGGCGGGTTCATGGGCATTCTGGGACTGGCCCAGAAGGACGGCGATAGGTTTGAGGCCGCGTTTCTCGGCTTCCGACCGGCGCATCAGCACAAGTGCTGCCGCCCCATCGGAAATGGAGCTGGAATTGGCCGCCGTCACCGTGCCGTCCTTGGCGAAGGCCGGGCGCAAGGTGGGGATCTTGTCCAGATTGGCCGTGCGCGGCTGTTCGTCCGAGTCCACCACATGCTCGCCCTTGCGGGTTTTCACCGTGACCGGAACGATTTCGCCTTTCAGATCGCCGTCGCTTTGCGCCCGTTGCGCGCGGGTCAGCGACTCGATGGCGTAGGCGTCCTGAGCTTCGCGGGTGAACTGGTAATGGCGGGCCGTATCCTCCGCATAGGTCCCCATCAGCCGGTGCTCGTAAGCATCTTCCAGACCGTCGAGGAACATGTGGTCGATGACCTCGCCATGGCCCAGCCGCATGCCGCCACGGGCCTTGGGTAGCAGATAAGGCGCATTGGTCATGCTCTCCA
>CAZTCJ010000117.1:0-9859 GCA_964612085.1 uncultured Alphaproteobacteria bacterium | reverse complement strand
GGCGTCGAGCGCCACGACCATGCCGGCGAGCGCCAGCATGGTCGTCACCGCGATGGCGATGCCGAACAGACACGCGATCATGTAAGAGATGACGATGCCCGCCACGATGACGAGGGCCGGCAGCGCGGTCGCTTCCATGGAAACGGCCAGGCCCTGGATCACATTGGTGCCATGGCCGCTTTCGGACGCCTTGGCCACGGACTGAACGGGACGGAAATTCGTACCCGTATAATATTCCGTGATCCAGACGATGAGGCCGGTGACCGCAAGGCCGACCGCGCCGCACCAGAAGAGCGCCGTGCCGGTGACCTCAGCCGTGGTCTCGTTGCCTGCGAAGTCGCGCAGGTAAACGGTCAAAGGCTCGGTGCCGACGATAAAGTCGGTCAGGAACCACAAGGCCACCAGCGACAGGACGGCGGTGGCGATGAAACCCTTATAAAGCGCGCCCATGACGCTCTGGCTCGATCCCAGCCGCACGAAGAAGGTACCGATGATCGAGGTGATGATGCAGGCGGCGCCGATGGCCAGCGGATAGAGCATCATGGTCTGGGCATTGGCCAGCATGGTCGCCCGGTCCGCCGCCGAGACCAGCACGGAGCCGTCCGCCGCCAGATTGGGCTGACCGGAAATAAAGAAGATGGAAGCAAGCACCATGGTCGCGACCACGGTCACCGCGAAGGTCTCGAAGAGGTCGGCGGCCATGCCTGCGCAGTCGCCCACATTATCACCGACATTATCGGCGATGGTCGCGGCGTTGCGCGGATCGTCTTCCGGAATGCCCGCTTCGACCTTGCCGACGAGGTCGCCGCCCACATCGGCGCCCTTGGTGAAGATGCCGCCGCCCAGACGGGCGAAAATGGAAATCAGCGACGCGCCAAGACCGAGCGCCACAAGGGCGTCGATGATGGTGCGGTTCACATGCTCGCCATTATCGAAGCCGATGGCGCTCGACAGAATGGCGTAATAGCCCGCCACCGCCAGCAGGCCGAGACCCACCACCAGCATGCCGGTGACGGCGCCGGAGCGGAACGCCACCGAAAGCCCTTTGGCCAGGCCGGTCCGCGAGGCTTCCGTCGTGCGCACATTGGCGCGCACCGAGACGAGCATGCCGATGAAGCCCGCGAGCCCTGAGAACGCCGCGCCGATCAGAAAGCCAAAGGCCACCCAGTGGTCGAAAACGATCCAGACCAGAACGAAAATCACGGCGCCGATCATGGCGATGGTCGTGTACTGGCGATTGAGATAGGCCTGCGCCCCTTCCTGAATGGCGCCGGCGACTTCCTGCATTTTGGCGTTGCCCGGGCTCTCGGCCAGCACGGAGCGGATGGTGTAAGCACCATAGCCCAAGGCCAGCAGACCCGAAGCGATGACGAGCCACATCGTATCCATTTGTTCTTCCTCTCGGACTCTCGATCTGCGGCGAAGTGGCCCCCTATTACGCCCCGTCGCCAATTCTGGTCAGTTTGCTTGAAAGCGCGCGGACCATGCCAAAACTGGCAAGCCAACGCAACCGAGACCGTTTTTGCGCCTGCTCAATGCGCCTGAATGACGAGGCATCCGCGCTCAAAGAGGCCTGAAGCCGACATCGACGATGACAAGCCGGTCCACCGTATTCGCACCGGCGATCGTGCGCGCCGCCTCTTCCAGCCCTTTGACATAGGCTTTTATTTCCCGCGCCTTGGCGCGCTCGTCCAGGATCTCGATGCGCTCGAGCTGGAACGGCTCGGCATACACCGTCCGGACGAAATGATCCTGGATCCGGTGGACCTGTTTGCGCACACGCCAGATTTCATGGGCGACCGTCATCTCGAAGGCGAAATAGGCATGCCCCCAGAACCGCCGCCCCTGCATGACGGGCGCGATGAGGATGGGCATGGCGACGGACGGCTCTTTACCCGGTTCTTCGTCCCCGGCGCCCTTGCCCCCCGCAGCCGCCGCATAAGGACTTTGCAGGCCAAAGAGCAGGACCAGCGCGGCGGTCAGGATCAGCTTCGGTGTTCTGAAAGACGTCATGGGGTTATGTTCTCGAGGGCATCCAGCGCTCTCGAGTCCGCTTAAGATTGTGATGGACCGGCGATACCCTCATGATACGGTCCGATCGTAAACAAAGGGCGTCCGGGGAATGGGATCATGAGTTTCTTGAAGTCCGGTTTGGCGCGGTTTCTTCTGGCCTTTGGCATGGGCGGCGCCATTGTCGGCTTTGGCCTCGTTGCGGTGCTGTTGCGCGCAGGGCCCGAGACCTTGTGTGCGAAAGCCCTGCTGTGCAGTCCGATCTCCGTGGAACAGGTGGGCGGCGCCAAAGCCATTCACCTGGCGGGCGCGCCCGATCTTAAGCGCGGCTTTTCCGTTTATTGGGAGACCGCCAATCCCCTCCAGGACGCCCGCGTCAGCTACCGGCCGGACGGCCTGGGCGGATGGCGGGAAGCCAAGGCGGTGAGCGTACCGGCCCCGCCGAACGGTTTCCTGAAAGGCGCGGGGCACATCCACCGGACCACCATCGAGGGGCTTGAGCCGGGCACGGTCTATGAATACCGGGTCTCGAGCGATTTGAGGGGCGCGGGACCCTGGTCCGAGACCTTCCGCACCCGGACATTGCCCGAAACCGGCCCTGTATCGCTCGCCTTCGTCAGCGATCTCTGCCTGCGCGACCGCCCCGATGGCCGCAGCGCCGGCGTCGAGGTCACCCGCGCCTCCCTGAGCCAAGCGCGCCCCGATTATATTCTGGGCGGCGGCGACTACGCCTGCGCGCTCGATGACGGCCGCTATGCCATGGCCGAACCGGCGATCCAGCAATGGTTCCAGGAATGGCAGTCCGTGTTCACCCGATCGCCCTTTCTGGCGCAGTACGGCAATCTGGAATGCTGCCACGGCAGCGATACGTCCCAATGGAAGCCGCGCCTGACCCAAGGCTGGGCCGGATCTTATTCCCCGGACGGACTGTCTTTCTCCTTCGACGTGCTCGATGCCCATTTCGTCGGCTTCTTCGAACCGGGCACTGGCGCCGTCCCCGGCAAGGACGCGCTGGACTGGCTTGAAGCGGATTTGGAGGCGGCCCGGGCGCGCGGCCAGCGCTTCCTTGTGGTCTATCAGCACGGGCCGCTTTTCGGCGCCGGTCAGACCCATCCGCCGGATCCCAGCCTCCAGGCCGCGATCGTGCCCATCCTGGAGCGCCAGCAGGTGGATCTGCATTTGAGCGGTCACGACCAGTCCTATGAGCGCACGCTGCCGCTGATGGGCGGCGCGGACGGTAAGCCCAAGATCGGCTCTCAGGAGCGCGGGCTTTATGACCGGTGGGACGGCGTGGTCTATGCCAAGGTGAGCCCGTCGGGCCGCCATGCCCGTCTCCAGCCCAATCTGCCTGAGACGATCCCGGCCTATATGGCCGTGGCCGATGACAGCGCCTATTACTACGCCATGATTTCCCTGAGCGGTCAGGGTGAATTGTCCGTGGTCACCCATAAGGTCGATGCAAACGCCAATAACGACGTGATCGATACCTTCAAGATCACGCGCTGAGTGTCCGTTTAAAGATCATGCGAGGGGAAGACGGCATGGGGCGTCTGCACCGCACATTCTGCATCGCCGGTCTGGCGGGTCTGATGCTCACGGGCTGCGTCGCGCCGCAAGGCCGCGACCCCATCGCCATCAGCGCCCATGCCTGCACGCCGCAACGTTTCACGGGCGGCATCCCCCGCGCGCTTGAGAGCATCGAGACCGGCCCCGGCTGGACCGCCTCGCTGGGCGCGACGGTGCTCGTCTGCCCGGTGCCCTTCGTCAGGAGCGAGGGGCCGCATGAGCCTTTGATCGTGCGCGTCACCGTTCAGGACCAGCACCGGGACGCAGCCGTCGCGCTTCATGCTCTGGTGACGGACAAAGAAGGTGAACAGACTGAAGTGCACCGCCGCACCACGGACCGGTATGGCACGGGGCTCGAGACCATCGATCTCACGATCGAACTGGATGAGGAAACGGCGTTTGTCTATTTCTATACGCAATTGCCGTCCCGCGACGGCCGCGCGGCCAGCCGTCTGATCGGCTATGAGGTTGTTCAGTAAGCGGCATTTCAGAAATGGCTGAAGCCGCCCCGCTCTAGTGTGATGGGTTCGCCTTCGGCATCCAGAACACGGACCGCCGGCTGATCGCCTGAACGATCCGTCACCGTGCCGATGCGCGTGACCGGCACGCCGGCATGCTGCGCGCGCGCTTCGATCTCTTGGGCCCGGTCCGGCGCTGCCGTGAACAGCAATTCGTAATCATCGCCTGCCGTGATCAGGGCTTTCCGGCCGCTCAGCCCCGCATCGAGCGCGGCCTGCGCCGCCGTGGACACGGGCACCCGGCCGATCTCCAAAGTGAGATCAACGCCTGAGGCCCGCGCCATATGCCCGGCATCCTGCACCAGACCGTCTGAGACATCGAGCGCGGCACTCGCCAGACCGCTCAGTGCCCGCCCCAAGGCCAGACGGGGCTGCGGTAAATGATAACGCCCCGCCAGATCGTCCGCATGGGGCTGACCCAAAGCCGGAAGCTCCCCTTGCAGAACGGCGAGCCCCAGACCGCCGTCTCCGATGGTGCCGGAGACATAAAAATCATCGCCCGGTTTCGCGCCGGAGCGCAGCAAGGCCTGGCCCGTCTCCACCCAGCCGAGCACGGTCAAGGACAAGGTCAGCGGGCCTTCCGTCCCCACCGTATCGCCGCCTGCGATCGGCAGGCCGAACGCTTTGCGGTCGGCATCGAGGCCTTGGGCGAAACGGGCGACCACGTCTTCTTCCGTCCCCAGAGGCCAGGCGGTGGTCAGAAAACCGTAAGCGGGTTCGGCGCCCATGGCCGCCAGATCCGACAGGTTGACGCGCATCAATTTGCGGGCGATGAGATCGGGCGGATCGCCGGTGCGGAAATGCCGGTCCGCCACCATGGCGTCGGTGGTGACGGCCAGATCGCGCGGACCGGACAGGGAAATGAGCGCCGCGTCGTCCTTGAGGCCGAGCGCCGCCTCGCACCCTTCCGCCAGCGGAGCGAAATGACGCGCGATCCAATCGAACTCACGCATCGCCGCTGAAGGGGTTTTTATCGAGACCGGGCCCGCGCATCCGCCGCGCCAAAGCATCGAGCGCGCCATTCACGAAGGACACGTCGGTCTTTTCAAAAAAGGCGTGACCCAGATCGATATATTCGTTGATGACCACTTTGGCGGGCACGTCATCGCGAGCCAGCAGCTCGTAAGTGGCGGTGCGCATCAGGGCACGGAGGATGCTGTCGAGCCGCTCAAGCCGCCAGCCTTCCGCCAAGGTATCGTTCACCGCCCGGTCGATCTCGGTCTGGTGCTTGACCACGCCCTTCACCAGATCGGTAAAGAACGCCTCATCGGCGAAGTGGATGGCCTCGCCCTCCACCGCCTCGCCAAGCCGGTGCTGCACGAACTCCTCGACCACGTCGCGCACGCCGCGCGAGGACATCTCAAGCTGATAGAGTGCCTGAACGGCGGCCAGCCGGGCGGCACTGCGCGCGGATCTGGGATCGCCCGCCCCGGGGTCCGTGGGATCGGTCTCATCGGCTGCGTCGGTCATGGCGTTCCCACCTGAAAACGGCGGCGATGTTCGATCATGATGAGGCAGGCGCGGGCCGCGTCGCCACCTTTGTCCTTGCCGCCTGGGTCCGCCCGCACGAGAGCCTGCTCCCGCGTATCGGTGGTCAGGATACCATTGCCGACGGCCAGGCCAAAATGGACGGTCAGATCCATCAATCCGCGCGCGGATTCACCGGCCACGATGTCGTAATGGGCGGTCTCGCCCCGCACGACGCAGCCAAGCGCGATATAGCCGTCATAAGGCTTGGCCAGCGCACCGTCGCGCCCCGCCCGCATGGCCATGGAGATGATACCCGGGATCTCGAGCGCGCCCGGCACGCCCGTGCGCTCGTAGCTCGCGCCCGCCGCCTCCAGAAGACGCGCCGCGCCCGTGATCAGATGGCCGGAAATGTCTTCGTAAAACGGCGCTTCGACAATCAGGATATGGGCGTTCATAGCGTCTTCCTCCGTTCTCAGCCGCCTGCGGCCGGGATCGGCACGTGATCGAGAATGCGCAGGCCGTGACCTTCCAGGCCCACCACCTTGCGCGGATGGTTCGACAGCAAGATCATGTCGCTGACGCCCAGATCAAGGAGAATTTGTGCGCCCACGCCATAATCGCGCAGGCGCGCTTCCCCCGGCTCAACCGCGCCGCCGCCGAACCGGGCGGAAAGCAGCTCCGAGACGGCGGTCGCGCGGGTGTCGCGAATGAGCACGACGACGCCCCGGCCCATCTGGTCGATCACCCGCATCGCGCCTTTCAACTGTGTCGACGCCGGACCCGCCGCGCCCAGCACGTCATCGAACACATTGACAGCGTGCATGCGCACGAGCACCGGGTCGGAGCCCACAATGTCGCCTTTGACCAGAACCAGGTGCTCCGCATAATCCAACGTGTTGGCGTATAACATCAGCCGCCAGTCGCCCGCATGGTCCGTATGGAAACCGGTCTCACTGGTCTTCCGGACGAAACGGTCGTAGCGATGCCGGTAGCGGATCAAATCCTCGATGGTGCCGATCTTCAGCCCGTGATCCTTGGAAAAAGCCAGCAGATCCGGCAGCCGGGCCATGGTGCCGTCGTCATTCATGATCTCGCAGATCACACCGGCCGGATAAAGCCCGGCGAGCCGCGCGATATCGACCGCCGCTTCCGTGTGGCCCGCGCGCACCAACACGCCGCCGTCCCGCGCGCGCAAGGGGAACACATGGCCCGGCGTCGCGATATCCTCAGGCCCCTTGGTGGGATCGATGGCGACCGCGATGGTGCGCGCCCGGTCATGGGCGGAAATGCCGGTGGAGACCCCGTCCTTGGCCTCGATGGAGACGGTAAAGGCCGTCTGGTGGCGGCTTTGGTTGTGGGCGGCCATGAGCTTGAGGCCCAGCGCCTCGACCCGCTCCGAGGCCAGCGCCAGACAGATCAGTCCACGGCCGTATTTCGCCATGAAATTGATCACCTCGGGCGTCGCCATCTGCGCCGGGATCACCAGATCGCCTTCGTTTTCCCGGTCCTCGGCATCCACAAGGACGAACATGCGCCCGTTGCGCGCCTCCTCGATCACCTCTTCGATGGGCGATATGCCGGGGACGGACGGCCGGTAGTCATGATCGGAAAGGGCGGTCATGACATCTCCTTGAGCCGCGCCACATAGCGCGCCAGCACATCGATTTCCAGATTGACCCCATGACCTTCTTGGGCTGCGGAAAATGCCGTCTCGGCCCAGGTATGGGGAATGATATTGACGCTGAACGTCGTATCATCGGCGGTATTGACGGTGAGCGAAACGCCATCGACGGCGATCGAGCCCTTGGCGGCGATGAACGGCGCCAGCGCGGGCGGCATCTCGAAACGCATGCGGTGGGAGCCGCCCTCGGGCGCGATCTCGGCGATCCGCCCCACTCCGTCCACATGACCTTGGACGATATGGCCGCCGAATTCCTCGCCCACCCGCAAGGGGCGTTCCAGATTGACGCGCGTGCCCGGCTGCCAGCCGCTCAGGGTGCTGACGGCCAATGTCTCGGCGGAGACATTGACGGCGAACCACTGCTCCTTGTCCTCACGTCCCTTGTCGATGACGGTCAGACAGACGCCGGAACAGGCGATGGACGCACCCATGGGTACGGGCGTCAGGTCGTAGGCCGTCAGGATCTCAAGGCGGGTGTCGCCTGCCGCGCCGGCTTCGGGCGGAAGCACGGCCCGCACCCGGCCCACATCCGTAACGATCCCTGTGAACATGACTGGTCCTCCTGAACCGGATCAATCCCCGGCACTATATCGTTCCATCACATCCCGGCCCAGAACGCGGCGCTCCCGCAGTTGCCAGCGCGGCGCCTGGGATGGGTCAAATAAATCCAGACCCGCAATGCCCGGAACGCCGCTGCCGCCCAGCACCATGGGGGCTCGGTACCATACCATCTGGTCCGCCAGACCGGCCTCCACCATGGCTGCGGCGATCTGGCCGCCGCCTTCCACCAGGACACGGGTCAGCCCCTTGCCGCCAAGGGCCTTCATCGCCGCCGCCGGATCGATCCGACCCGACGCGGTCAGGGGCACCGGCACAAGCGTTACACCCGCCTCGATATAGGGCTTTTGGCTCTCTTCGGGAATGCCGTCGCCCATAAGGATCCAAGTGGGCACCTGGCGCGCCGTTGTCACAAGCTGTGCCGTCAGCGGCAGACGCAACCGGCTGTCCGCGACAATCCGCACGGGTGAACGGTTGTCCATGCCCGGCAGACGGCAGGTCAGGGCGGGATCATCGGCAAGCGCCGTGCCGGAGCCCACCAGGATCGCGTCGTGACTGGCCCGCAGCAGATGCGCCGAGGCGCGCGCCTCCTCGCCCGTGATCCATCGGCTAGCGCCTCCCGCCGCAGCGATCTTGCCGTCAAGAGACGTGGCAAGCTTCAAGGTCACCATGGGCCGCCCGTGCTCGACGCGGGTCAGGAAGCCTTGCGTGAGTTCCCGCGCCTTATCGGCGAGCAGACCCGTCTCGACGGCAATGCCCGCATCGCGCAGACGGGCCAGGCCCTGCCCCGCCGTGCGCGGATCGGGATCCGTGATCGCGGCGACGACGCGCGCCACGCCCGCTTTGATCAGCGCTTCGGCGCAAGGCGGCGTTTTTCCGTGATGGGCGCAGGGCTCCAGCGTGACATAGGCGGTGGCCCCTTTGGCGGCTTGGCCCGCCTGTTTGAGCGATTCGGTCTCGCCATGGGGACGGCCGCCCGGTTGCGTGACACCGCGCCCCAGAACGACACCGCTTTTCGAGACGATAACACAGCCTACGGACGGGTTGGGCCAGACCTGTCCGAGCCCCCGCGCGCCGATGCGCAAGGCACTCTCCATGAACTGATAATCTATGGCAGAAAAATCCGACGGGGCCGCCGTCATTCCTGGGTCATCTCGTTCAAATCGCTGACAAAACTCTCAAAATCGCTGGCTTCCCGGAAATTTCTGTAGACGGAGGCAAAGCGCACATAAGCGACCGCATCGAGCGCGGCCAAGGCCTCCATCACCATCTCCCCGATTTCCTGGGATTCGATTTCGGTTTCGCCCTTGCTTTCCAAACGGCGCACGATGCCCGACACCATGCGTTCGATGGATTCCTGATCCACGGGCCGTTTGCGCACAGCCAATTGTACCGAACGCATGATCTTGTCCCGGTCGAACGGTACCTTCTTGCCGCTCTTCTTCAGCACCGTGAGTTCGCGCAGCTGGACCCGCTCGAAAGTGGTGAAGCGCCCGCCGCAGGCCGGGCAATAGCGCCGCCTGCGGATCGCCGCGCCGTCTTCCGTCGGGCGGGAGTCCTTCACCTGAGTGTCCTGGTTGCCGCAAAACGGGCAGCGCATGCGCAAACGTCCTTGTGCTTCTTATACGAGCAGCGACGGATAAATGGGGAAGCGCGCGCACAGCGCCTTCACCTTCTCCGCCACCGCCGCCTCGACCGCGCCATTGCCGTCCGGTCCGTTGGCGGCGAGACCATCGAGCACCTCTGCAATCCACAGGCCGACATCGCGGAACTCGGCGACGCCGAAGCCGCGCGTGGTGCCCGCAGGCGTGCCCAGACGGATGCCCGAGGTCACCATGGGTTTTTCCGGATCGAACGGAATGCCGTTCTTGTTGCAGGTGATATGGGCCCGCTCCAAGGCCGCTTCGGCGATATTGCCGGTCGCCTTTTTTGGCCGCAGATCGACCAGCATCACATGGGTATCGGGGCCGCCCGCGACCATGGCGAGGCCCGCTTCGGTCATGGTGCCCTCCAGGGCACGGGCGCCGTTCATGTGAGCCTCGAACGCGGCTTCCAT
>CAZTCJ010000116.1:0-10006 GCA_964612085.1 uncultured Alphaproteobacteria bacterium | reverse complement strand
AGCTTTCAGCGGCTTTGCGGAAAGGAAGACTGTGAGAGTTGAAAGCTGGGTCTTTTTGCTGCCCGCGCTATAGTGTTATGGTTGATGCGGGTGCCTTCGCGATTTCGGGCCATTGAAACTGATGGGTGTAAAACCCAATCTTTTAAAAGCGCGGCGCGGAAGGAAAATTTTCAATATCTGGGTTTATTATCACATCGTCATTGCAATTCAATCATGCGGCAAAGAGGCAAAAATAAAGGGATTGGCACAAGCGCGGGCGATGCAATGCAAACCATGCCCCACGTCTTGATGTCTAAGAAAAAGAACGACGGCGACGACGGAGATATGCGCGGTGGCATCGTTACGAAAACCGAGCCGAAAACAAAACGGCCAAATCTTTACAAAGTGCTCCTGCTCAACGACGATTATACGCCGATGGACTTCGTCGTTTTTGTGCTTGAGCGCTTCTTCAATAAGCAGCACGATGAGGCGAACAGGATCATGATGCATGTCCATCAGAAAGGGGTCGGTATTTGCGGGGTCTACACATATGAGGTGGCGGAAACGAAAGTTGCTCAGGTGATGAACTTCGCCCGCCAGCATCTACATCCGTTACAGTGTACAATGGAAAAGGAATAGGACCCAGTGCCCTCATTTGCTTCCAGTCTCGAAGAGTCTCTCCACCGCGCCCTCGAATTCGCCAATGAGCGTAACCATGAGTATGCGACCTTAGAACACTTGCTGTTGTCGCTTGTCGACGACCGCGATGCGGCTGCCGTCATGCGGGCCTGCAATGTCGACCTCGATCTCCTGCGCGGCAAGCTGATCGAATATCTGGATACCGATCTGGAAAATCTTGTTGTCGACCACGACACCGAAGCCCAGCCGACCGCCGGGTTCCAGCGCGTCATTCATCGCGCGGTTGTGCATGTCCAGTCATCGGGACGCGAGGAAGTCACGGGCGCAAATGTGCTTGTCGCCATCTTCGCTGAGCGCGAAAGCCACGCCGCTTACTTCCTTCAAGAACAGGATATGACCCGCTTCGATGCGGTGAATTATATTTCGCACGGGATCGCGAAACGGCCCGGCATGTCCGAACCGCGCGTTGTGCGGGGCGTGGAAGACGACGCGGCGACCGTGGAATCGGGCGAAGACAAGAAGCGCTCGGGCGATGCGCTGGAAGTCTATTGCGTCAATCTGAACGATAAAGCGCGCGATGGCCGCATCGATCCGCTGATCGGCCGCGCCAAGGAGATCGACCGCACGGTTCAAGTGCTCTGCCGTCGCCAAAAGAATAATCCGCTTTTCGTCGGCGATCCCGGCGTCGGCAAGACAGCGATCGCGGAAGGATTATCGCGCAAGATCATTCGCGGCGAAGTACCGGAAGTCCTGGCGAACGCGACGATTTTCCAGCTCGATATGGGAGCGCTCCTGGCCGGCACGCGCTATCGCGGCGATTTCGAAGAACGGCTCAAGGCCGTGATGCGCGAAATCGAAGCTTATCCCGGCGCGATCATGTTCATCGACGAAATTCACACCGTCATTGGCGCAGGCGCGACCTCAGGCGGTGCGATGGACGCATCGAACCTGCTTAAGCCAGCGCTGCAATGAGGGGCGCTGCGCTGCATCGGCTCGAAGACTTATAAAGAATACCGTCAGCATTTCGAAAAGGACCGGGCGCTGGTCCGCCGGTTCCAGAAGATCGATGTGTCCGAGCCGACGGTCACAGATGCCGTTGAAATCCTCAAAGGCCTGAAGCCTTATTTTGAGGATTTCCATAAAATCAAATACACCCAGCAAGCCATCAAAGCGGCTGTGGAGCTTTCGGCCAAATATATTCACGACCGTAAGCTGCCCGACAAAGCCATCGACGTGATCGATGAGACCGGCGCATCGCAAATGCTGCTGCCGACTTCACGGCGCAAAAAGACTGTCGGCATCCGTGAAGTCGAAGCGACCGTTGCGACGATGGCGCGGATACCGCCGAAGACCGTGTCCAAGACAGACTCCGACCTGCTCAAAAATCTGCCGGCCGATCTGAAACGCGTTGTGTTCGGTCAGGACCAGGCGATCACGGCACTGTCCTCGGCAATCAAGCTTGCTCGTGCGGGCCTGCGCGAGCCGGAAAAGCCGATCGGCTGCTATTTGTTCTCAGGCCCCACGGGCGTGGGGAAAACCGAAGTGGCGCGCCAGCTCTCCAATCTGCTTGGCGTCGAACTGTTGCGCTTCGATATGTCGGAATATATGGAACGGCACACCGTTTCGCGTCTTATCGGCGCCCCTCCCGGCTATGTCGGCTTCGATCAGGGCGGCCTGCTGACGGACGGTATCGATCAGCACCCGCATTGTGTGCTTCTGCTCGATGAGATCGAGAAGGCCCATCCCGACCTGTTCAACGTTCTCTTGCAGGTGATGGATCACGGCAAGCTGACCGACCACAACGGCAAGCAGATCGATTTCCGCAATGTCATCCTGATCATGACCACCAATGCGGGCGCGGCCGACATGCAGAAGTCCTCGATCGGCTTTGGACGGACCAACCGGGAAGGCGAGGACGAGGAAGCAATCAACCGTCTGTTCACGCCGGAATTCCGCAATCGGCTCGACGGCGTCATTTCCTTCAACGCCCTGCCGGTCGATGTGGTCCGCCATGTGGCGCAGAAATTCGTGCTGCAACTGGAAGCTCAGCTTCAGGACCGTAATGTCAGCTTCGAACTGTCGGACGAGGCGATCGACTGGCTGGTGCGCGAGGGCTATGACGACCGCATGGGCGCGCGTCCCATGGGCCGCGTGATCCAGGAGCATATCAAGAAGCCGCTGGCGGACGAATTGCTCTTCGGCAAGCTGATGCGCGGCGGCACCGTGGTGGTCACCGTGGAGAAGGCGGAAGACGGCACCGAAAAGCTCGCCTTCGAGATCATCGAGTCGCCCCAGTCCCGCTCGCGCGGCCGCTCGGACGACGATCCGGGCTCGGAAGGCGCCGGCGGCAAGGTCCCCGAAATGGTCGATTGATCCAGGCTCGGATCCCGCTCGAAAAGGACTGGGCGATGACACCGCGGACCGTGCGATGCGTAACAGCGGCGTTCCTGGCGATCGCGGTCCTGACAGGGTGCGGCGGTTCCGGTTTCGACAGCACCACCGTCCTGGCCGAAGGCGAGCGGACCGGACTTGCCGGCCAGCCCGCGCGCGGCAGCACCGTATCGGAAACCTTGCGCATTTCTGCCGGCATTCGCGGCGCCAGCAGCGTCGAGGATTTTCTCTCCCAATCGGCGGAAGCCGTTCTGCAGGCGGATGAAAACGCCTTCGGCTTCTGCGAGGAGCGGCGCATCGAGCAGCGTTCGGAACGCTACGATCCGTTCGAGGATCCCATTCTGGATGTCTTCAAGCGAAACGGCGCGGAAGAGGCCTGGCGCACCCATATTCTGGTGGGCGGCTGCGCGCCCCCGCGTCTTCATAATCTCATTATCGTGACTTTCGAGGACCGGCCGTCGGCCTTCATTCCCCTGTTGCCGGGCTCCACCCAGGCCGATCCCGCCTTGCAGAAGGAAGCGGCCCTCGCGGTCTACGAGACGGCGGCGCTGGCCTCCGGCGTCGATTGTCCGGGCCAGGCCCTGCCCCGGATCCGCGACACCCGCCATGTGGACGGTCTTGATACGGAGCAGTTCTGGCGGGAGGTCTGGACCGCCCATTATTGCGGGCGGGACTATGCCGTGCCCTTGACCTTCCATCCGGAAGAGGGCCGGCCCACCCATGTGGAGGCCGACCGGGCCAATACGGCGCGCATCGATCTCGACTGGCCGCGGCTTTAAAGCGAGGTCAGGAAAAGTAGAAACCGGTTTTCCGTCCGACCGAGCGAAAAATTAATATCTTTAGAGGAACGATTTGATCTTGTCGGCCATGGCCGCAAGCTCCGCCGGGTCAGCGGGATCGCGGGCGTGCAGCTTGAAGTCGACCCCATCCCAACGCGGAATGATGTGAAAATGAATATGGAAGACGGTCTGACCCGCTTCCGGACCGTTGAGCTGGGCGATCATCACGCCCGGCGCGTCCACCGCCTGCTTGACGGCCTTCGCGATGGTCTGGGTGCGCACGATCAGCTCCCGCGCCATGTCGGGCGCGAGATCGAACAGGTTTTCCGCCTCCGCCTTCGGGATCACCAGGGTGTGGCCCAGCGCCTGGGGCATGATATCCACGAAGGACAGAGCCTTGTCGTCCTCATAGACCTTGTGGCAAGGCGCTTCGCCGCGCAGGATCTTGGCGAAGATATTGTTGCTGTCGTAAGCCATGGTCGTCCGTCTCCTAACTTTTAGTAGGCGCTCCAGCCGCCGTCGATCACCAGTTCCGTACCCGTCATGAAGGACGAGGCGTCGGACAAAAGGAAGGTAATGCCCTTGGCGATATCCTGCACCTCGCCCCAGCGGCCGATGGGAAAGCGTTCGCGCACGGCGGCCATGCCGGTCTCCATGCTGTCGAGCAGACCGATGGCTTGCAGATCCTTCAAGGGGCCGGTGCCCAGATCCGTGTCGATGGGGCCGGGGTGAACCGAATTGACCCGCACATTGAAGCCGCCACGCCCAAACTCGAGCGCGCAGGCCTTGGTCATCATCCGCACCGCGCCTTTCGAGGCGCAATAGGCGGCAAAGCCTGCTTCGCCCGTGATGCCGTAGATGGACGAGAGGTTGACGATCGAGCCGCTCGTGCCGTGGGCCGCTGCGGTCTCCCGCATCAAGGGCAGGGCGGTCCGTGTGCCGAGAAAAACCCCTTCCACATTGATGCTATTGACCCGGCGCCAGTCCTCAAGCGTGGTGTCTTCCGTCGCCTTCATCATGATGATGCCGGCATTGTTGACGAGGCCATCGAGCCGTCCGTAATCGGAGCGTACGGCATCGACCGTGCGCTGCCAGTCGGTCTCGCTGGTCACGTCGATTGCCAACGCGCCCGCCGTGCCGCCCGCCTGGGCGATGATATCGGCGGTGGTCTGTGCACCCGCCTCGTCGATGTCGGCGCCGACGATGGTCGCGCCAAGGGACGCGGCCCGTTTGGCGGTTTCCGCACCGATCCCCTTCGCGGTGCCGGTGATCAGGATCACCTTGCCGCTTAAATCGAAATCGTGAGTCATGATTGGTCCTCCCTAAAGACGCTTAGCGCGCCGCAACCTTTTCGGTTTCTTCCATGACGCGCAGGATATTGCCGCCCCAGATCTTGGCGATTTCTTCTTCCGTATACCCCCGGAGCACCAACTCCAGCGTGACATTGAAGGTCTCGGACGCATCGCGCCAACCGGCGATGCCGCCGCCGCCCTGGAAGTCGGAGGAAACGCCCACATGGTCGATGCCGATCAACTTGACCGCATAATCGATGTGATCGACGAAATCGCTGACGGAGGCAGAGGGCCACTGTTCGTTGATCCCGGCGAGACCATCTTGATAGCGCTGAAGGGTCTCACGGCTTGCGGTGTTGAAAGCGCCGGGCTGATCGAGACCAAGCTCCTGGCGCAGAGCGCCGAGCGCTTCCATTTTGTCTTCAGGCGTATCGGTCAGGTAATGGCCCAGCGCCACCATATGGACGACACCGCCATTTTCCTTCATGGCCAGGAGCGTTTCGTCATCCATGTTGCGCGGGTGATCACGTAAGGCCTGTACGGAGGAATGGGAGGCGATGATTGGCGCTTTCGAGAGCTTCGCTGCTTGGAGCGTTGCTGCCTTGGAAGCGTGGGAGACATCGATCATGAGGCCCAGCTCGTTGCATTTTTCGATAACCGCGCGGCCCAGATCCGATAGTCCGCCATGGCGCTCTTTCTCATCGCCAAGACGCTCTTGAGGCACGGCAGAGTCCGAAAGCTGATTATGACCGTTGTGAACGAAGCCGAAATAGCGGGCGCCGAGATCATACATGGTCTCCAGCATGCTCACCCGTCCGCCCATGGAATAGCCGTTTTCCACACCGATCAACGCGACCTTCTTGCCGGCAGCATTAATCCGGCGTACATCCGCTGCCGTTTCGGCAAATTCGATCCGGTCCGGATAGAGCCTGTCAGCCATGCGCCGGATGGCGGCGAATCTGCGAAACGCCGTTTCCATAGCGGCTGCATAATGTTCCGGATCCAGCGCTTCCTGACCGGCATAGGCGACGAAGAATACGGCATCAAGGCCGCCTGCTTCCATGCGGGCCAGATCCACCTGGGACAAGGGCGCGTCGGTCGAGGCCGGATCGAAAGCATCGGTTGCGAAGGTCAGCGGAATATCCACATGCGGGTCGACCGTAATGACCCGGTCGTGAATGGCTCGTGCCTTGGCTTCCAGATCCGCGTGGGCATCGGCGCGGACTGCATGTGTCATCAGACCGAATGCCAAAAGCGCGGCTAGGCCCGTGCGGGTCATCATATGCATTTTGACCATGGGTAGATCCTCCCTGCTCCAATCAATCCGGATCCGTGGTGCCGTCCTTGCGGAACGGCGTATGTTCTTTGAGCGCATCGATATGCTCCGCAACCGCGTCGCGCTCGTGGCTAAGAAAATGCGCCACCGCCTCGCGGAAAGAGGGATTGGCGATCCAATGGGCGGAATAGGTCGGCGTCGGTGCATAGCCACGCGCCAGCTTGTGCGCCCCTTGCGCGCCTGCCTCCACCCGCTTCAGCCCATGGGCGATCGCGAAATCGATGGCCTGATAATAGCACGCTTCGAAATGAAGAAAGGGGTGGTGTTCGATCGCGCCCCAATAGCGCCCGTAGAGCGTCTCGCCGCCGATGAAATTGAGCGCGCCCGCGATTGCGCGGCCCTCCCGGCGGCACAGGATCAACAGGATCCTGTCGGCGAGCGTTTCGCTCACCATGCTGAAGAAAGGACGGGTGAGATAGGGCTGGCCCCATTTGCGCGCGCCCGTGTCCAGGTAAAATGTGAAAAAGGCGTCCCAATGATCCTCGGTCAGATCCTTGCCGGTGATCCAGTCGATGGAAATGCCGTTTTCCAGCGCCGTCGCCCGCTCCTTGCGCAGGTTTTTGCGTTTTCGGGAGGCCAGATCGTCCAGAAACCCGTCGAAACTGTCATAGCCCCGGTTTTCCCAGTGGAACTGCTGATCCGTCCGCTGAAGGAAGCCTGAGGCGCCCAGAAGCTCCCAGTCCGCCTTGGCCGGGAACGTGATATGGGCGGAGGACACGCCCAGATCGTCCGCGACGGCTTTCAGCCCCGCCATGAGTTTGCGCGCCGTTTCAGGCGTGTTGTCCTTAGTCAGCAGGCGGCGGCCCGTGGCGGGCGTGAACGGCACGGCGCAGAGCAGCTTGGGATAATAGGCGCCGCCCGCGCGCTCGAAGGCATCGGCCCAGCCATGATCGAAGACATATTCCCCATAGGAATGGCTTTTGAGATAAAGGGGCATGGCGCCCGCGATCCGCCCTTTGTCTTGGTAAAGCAGATGGAGCGGCGTCCAGCCGGTCTCGGGCGTGGCCGAGCCCGACCGTTCGAGGGCGGAGAGAAAATCGTAAGAGACAAACGGGTCGTAAGGCACCGGCCCGCCGGGATTGGCGCAGGCGTCCCAGTCTGCCCGCTCGACCGCCTCCAGGCCGCGCGCGAGCTGCACGGTGATGGCATCCTCGCCGGCTGCCTTTTTCTGCGACGGAGACCGTGACGGCACGGAAGACAGCCTCAGGACAGTTCGAACACGCCGTCGATCTCGACGGCCACGTCGAAGGGCAGGCTGGGCGCGCCCACCGCGAAGCGGGCATGCGGCCCGTCTTCGCCCAGGACGGCGGCGATCAGATCCGACGCGCCGTTGATCACGGCCGGGTGCTGATGAAAATCAGGCGTGCAGTTCACGAAGCCGCCCAGCTTGACGCAGCGCGTGATACGGTCGAGATCGCCATCCGCTGCCGCGCGGACCTGGGAGAGCAGATTGAGCGCGCACAGGCGGGCCGCTTCCTGGCCCTCTTCCACGGAAAACGCCGCGCCGAGCTTGCCGAGATACTGCAGGCCGTCCTTGGTCACCGGCACCTGGCCGGAGACGAACACCAGATTGCCCGTGATGACATAAGGGACGTAATTGGCGGCTGGCGGGGCCGGGGGCGGCAGCTCCAGTCCGAGGGCCTCAAGACGTGCATCAGTCCGTCCGGGCATGGTGGCTCCTTCCATGGCAATGACCGGGAGCCATCAATCTAACAGGCGCGGGCGCGCCCGTCAGGTGCGGCATGCGGCGCGGCGGGTTTTTGACCGGTACATGGCCTGATCGGCCCGCGCCATCAGGTCTGCCGCCGTTGACGAGGCGCCATAGGCCTCGATCCCGATGCTGGCGCCGACGGTCAAGGCCGTGCCGTTGTAAGACACCTCGAGCGCCGCCACATCGCGGGCGAGGTGGAGCAGGCGGGCGCGGCCTTGCAGCGGCTCGGCGCGCACCATCAGGATGGCGAATTCGTCGCCGCCCAGACGGCCCACATAATCCGTTTGCCGAACAGCCTCGGCCAGAAGGCCGGCGACCGCCCGCAAAACCGCATCCCCGGCCTCGTGACCATGGGCGTCGTTGATGGGCTTGAAGCGGTCAAGATCCAACAGGGCCAGCAGGCCGCGTTCGTCGTGACGGCGCGCAGCGCTCAAGGTGCGGGTCAAGGCTTCGTGAAAGCCGCGCCGGTTGAGCAGGCCGGTCAGATCGTCCGTGGTGGACAGGGAATGCAGATGGCGGATCTCGGCCTGCTGTTCGGCGATCCGGGCCTCGGCCTCTTCCGCATACCGCAGAATATCCGCAAGAGCGCGGCGCTGGGCATCCGGGAGCGCGGTCTGCTCCAGGCTGGCGCGCAGGCTGCGGGCGGTTTCTCCGTGAAGCGGCGTGCCTGTGGGGGCCGGACTGTCGGCCTGCAGAGGGCTGATGGTGAGAGAGCTTGCGAGCATCTGTGTGTTACTCCTGCTCGTGGCTGCGAAACCATGCGTATCCGGTGTGGTTGCGTTGAGGTGGCAAGGCTCGTGCCAGAGAGCAAAGGCAGGCAAATCCACGAGGGGCGCGTCTGACCAGGCAGGCCTTGCCGGGCCGGTTTGCGCCTCGAGGGCGCGTCTTGCCGGGTGATTTCTGCCTGCCGGTCGCACCGGCCACATGGTGGCCATGTTATCCGCCTTTCGTATTATGGCCCAGCCTTTGCGTGCCAGCCTTGCAAACCTGTCCAGAAGGGCTAGGCCAAACAACTGGAAATGGCATGATCTGCCGGCAGTTCCCGAGCACAATCCAAAACGGGTAAAGGTGAACGGTTCATTATGATCAAACAAAGCAAATGGATGCTGCTTGCGGCCGGTGCAATGGCCTGGGCGACCGCAGCCGGGGCAGCCCCTTTGGATGCATCCGGCTTTGTGTCCCACCGCGCGATCTACACCGTGAAACTGGCCGGCACAGACAACAAGGCGGGCTTCTCCCGCGCCGACGGGCGGATCGTGGTGGAATGGCAGAATGTCTGCGACGGCTTCACCTTGAACCAGCGCTTTGTCACGGAATTCGTGCCGTTCGAAGGACGCGCCGTGGTCTCCGATGCCCGCTTCTCCTCTTGGGAAGCCCAGGACGGCGAGACCTTCCGCTTCACCCTGGAACGCTTCGTTAACGACATGCTCGATGAGAGCGCCCAAGGCCGCGCCGACCGGGGCTCCGGCCTCGTCACCATGGAGAGCGGCGATCTCGGCGATGTCGCCTTGCCGGCGGGCGTGATCTTTCCGACCGAGCACGCGGTCGCCGTGGTGCGGGCCGCCCAGTCCGGCAAGAAAGTGGCGAGCCGGGTGGTGTTCGACGGCTCCGAAGAAGGCGCGTCATACGAGGCCGTCGCCTTTATCGGCAAGAAGCGCCGTCCGAATGGGGACGAAAACGCGCAATTCGCCGATATGGACGGCGGCGAGGCGCTGAAGGGCCAGGCCTATTGGCCCGTCACCTTGAGCTATTACCGGACCGATACGGCCGCCGATCTGCCGGAATATGAAGTCTCTTATCGTCTTTATCCGAACGGTGTGTCGAGCGGGCTGGAGCTGAACTACGGCGACTTCGCGCTCGATGTCGATCTGTCCGCCCT
>CAZTCJ010000115.1:0-10111 GCA_964612085.1 uncultured Alphaproteobacteria bacterium | reverse complement strand
AAGGATCTGCGCCGGGCGCGCGGCGCGGCGCTGTCCATGATCCCGACCTCCACGGGTGCCGCCAAGGCCGTGGGCCTGGTGCTGCCGGAACTGCAAGGCAAGCTCGACGGCACGGCGATCCGCGTGCCGACGCCGAACGTCTCCATGGTCGATCTGGTGTTCAATCCCTCCAAGCCCACCACAATGGAGGAAGTCAACCAGGCGATCATTACCGCCTCGCTGAGCGAGCGCCTGCGCGGCGTTCTGATGACGAACGAAAAGCCGCTCGTCTCCGTCGACTTCAACCACAACCCGGCGTCGTCCACCTTCGATCTGACCCAGACCCAGGTGATGGAAGGCAAGCTCGTCCGGGTGCTGAGCTGGTACGACAACGAATGGGGCTTCGCGAACCGAATGGCCGACACGGCGGTCGCCATCGGCCGCACGCTCTAAGCGCAGTGAGCCCGTGCCGTCTGGCGCGGGCTCTTCCTTTCCGGCCCAGAAGGACCCGGTCCACCGCACCGATGACGGAATTTTGCCATGACGCGACCCTTTAAAACGCTTGACGATCTGGACCCGCGGGGCAAGCGCATCCTCGTGCGCGTTGACTTGAACGTGCCCATGGATCAGGGGCGCGTGACCGACGCCACCCGCATCGAACGCAGTGCCGAAACCATCCGGGAACTGAGCGGGAAAGGCGGCCGGGTCGTCCTGATCTCCCATTTCGGGCGGCCCAAGGGCAAGCGCGTTCTGGAGATGTCGCTGGAACCCGTGGCCCAGGCCGTGGCCAATGCCCTGCAACATCCGGTCGCCTTCGCGCGCGACTGCACCGGCGACGAAGCAGGCGCGGTGGTCGGCGCCATGAAGGACGGCGATATCGCGCTTCTGGAAAACACCCGCTTTCATCCGGGTGAGGAAGGCAACGATCCGGATTTCATCCGCCGGTTGGCCGCCAATGGCGACATCTTCGTGGCCGACGCCTTTTCCGTCGCTCACCGGGCCCATGCCAGCACCGAAGGCCTTGCCCACCACATGCCCGCTTTCGCAGGGCGCGCCATGGAAGCGGAACTGAAGGCGCTCGAAGGCGCCCTGACCGCTCCCACCCGCCCGGTGATCGCGGTGGTCGGCGGCGCCAAGATTTCCACGAAGCTCGATGTGCTGACCAATCTGATCGCTAAGGTCGATCAGCTTGTGATCGGTGGCGCCATGGCCAACACCTTCCTGGCCGCCCAAGGCAAGCCCGTGGGCAAGTCCTTGTGCGAACATGAATTGGACGCCACCGCCCGCGCCGTCATGAAAAAGGCCCAGGAGCAAAGTTGCGAACTGATCCTGCCCGAGGATGTGGTGGTCGCCACCGAGTTCAAGGAAGGGGCGCAGGCCCGTACGGTCAAGATCGCGGATGTGCGCGATCAGGACATGATCCTCGATGTGGGCACGGATTCCCTAGCGCGCATCGCCATGGCCATGGAAAGCGCCAAGACGCTCGTTTGGAACGGCCCCTTGGGCGCCTTCGAGATCGAGCCCTTCGACAACGGCACGACCGTCGCCGCGCGCCACGCCGCCATGCTGTCGAAAAGCGGCCGGCTCGTCTCCGTCGCGGGCGGCGGCGACACGGTCGCGGCCTTGAACCAGGCGGGCGCGGCAGACGGCTTCACCTATGTTTCGACGGCAGGCGGCGCCTTCCTGGAATGGCTCGAAGGCAAGACATTGCCTGGCGTCGAGGTTCTGTACCGGGATTGAAAATCACGATAGAACCACAGGCATGATCACGTGGAGGGAAACATGAGCGATGAAATCGTAAGAACGGCCCAGGCGATGGTCGCGCCGGGCCAGGGCATTCTGGCGGCGGACGAAAGCACCGGCACCATCAAAAAGCGCTTCGACCAGATCGATCTGGCTTCGACCGAAGACAACCGCCGCGACTACCGCGAAATGATGTTCCGCTGCACCGACGCCATGCGCGATTACATTTCCGGCGTCATCCTGTTCGATGAAACCATCCGCCAGAAGGCCGCCGACGGCACGCCGCTGGTCAAGCTTCTTCAGGACACGAACAGCATTCCGGGCATCAAGGTCGACATGGGCGCCAAACCTTTGGCGGGCGCGCCGGGCGAACTGGTGACCGAGGGCCTCGACGGGTTGCGTGAACGCTTGGCCGAATATTATCAACTGGGCGCGCGCTTCGCGAAATGGCGGGCGGTGATCGATATCGGCCGCGAGGGCAGCCCGGCCATGCCGAGCGCCTATTGCATCCACACCAATACCCATGCGCTCGCCCGCTATGCGGCGCTCTGCCAGGAAGCCAGCATCGTGCCCATCGTTGAGCCGGAAGTGCTGATGGACGGCGATCACGATATCGACCGCTGCGCGGAAGTCACCGAATATACGCTGAGGCGTCTTTATGCGGATCTTTACGAACAGCGCGTGCTGCTCGAAGGTTCGATCCTAAAGCCCAATATGGTGATCTCCGGCAAGCTGGCCAATAATCGCGCGGGCGTGGCGGAAGTGGCGGAAAAGACCGTGCGCGTTCTGAAACACGCCGTCCCCGCCTCCGTGCCGGGCATCGTGTTCCTGTCCGGCGGCCAGTCGGATGTGGAAGCCACCGCCCATCTTGATGCCATGAATAAGGGCTATGACATGCCTTGGGCCTTGAGCTTCTCCTATGGCCGGGCGCTGCAGCAGGCGGGTCTGACCACCTGGGGCGGCAAGCGGGACAATCTCGCCGCGGCCCAAGCCGCCTTCTCCCACCGGGCGCGCATGAACGGCCTGGCCGCCAAGGGAGACTGGTCTGAAAACCTGGAGTCCGCCGCCGCGTGAATGCGAGTACCGACAGACAAGACGATGATAGGCGGGGGCCGTGCCGGCTCTATCTGGTGAGCCCGCCCGTCTTCGATCCCCATATCCTTGCCGCCAAACTGACCGATGCGCTGGATGGCGGGCCCGTGGCGTGTCTTCAAATCCGCTTGAAGGACCAGCCCGACGACGCCATCCTGCGCGCCGCCGAGATCCTGCTGCCCATCACGGAAGCCCATGACGTGGCGCTGATCATCAACGACCGGCCCGATCTGGCGGTACGCTGCGGCGCGGACGGCGCCCATGTGGGCCAGGACGACATGCCCGCCCGCGAGGCCCGAGAGATCCTGGGCGAGAACCGGATTTTGGGCGTGACCTGCCACGACTCCCGCCATCTGGCCATGCAGGCGGGCGAGGATGGGGCCGATTACGTGGCCTTCGGGGCTTTCTTCGAAACGGCCACCAAAGAGGCAAAAACACGGGCTCGCCCTGATCTGCTCATATGGTGGACAGAATTATTCGAGATTCCCTGTGTCGCGATCGGTGGAATCACTGTTGAAAATGCAGGGGAACTAGTTCACGCCGGTGCTGATTTCCTCGCCGTCTCAAGTGGTGTATGGAACTATGCTCAAGGACCACGGCAGGCCGTGGCGGATTTCACGGCAAAGCTTTCGGGATAAAGGGCTTGCGGGATGGGGGAAGGCTCGCAGGCCAATCAAGGGCTCGTTGAGAGGCTCTCAGTACTCGGCAGACGGGATAGCCACTATGCGTCAGGTTTCGATCAAAACACGTCCTTCCCTCGCCTTTGCAGCGGTTATGGCCGCGCTGGTGTTCGGTTTCTTCACGCAGGCCCAGGCCGCGCCTTACGACGACGGCGTGCGCGCCTATGAAGACGGCCGGTTCCGGGAAGCGGCCACGTTCTTCCGCCAAGGTGCCCAGGCGGGCGATGCGCGCAGCCAGCACATGCTCGGCATGCTGCATGTGGAGGGCAAGGGTGTTGAACCCAACATCCAGGAAGCCATCCGCTGGTACCGGGAAGCGGCCGAGCGCGATTTTCTCGACGCCCAGTATTCGCTGGCCCTGATCGCTTTCGAAGGCCATGGCGGCGTCGCCCGCGACATTCCGACCGCCGTTGCCTGGTTCGAGATCGCGGCGACCCAGGGCCACCGCTTCGCCCAGTTCGATCTGGGCACGCTTTACGCCGACGGGCGCTATGTGGACCGGGACATCACCAAGGCGGCGTTCTGGTTCGGCAAGGCGGCCGCCCAAGGTCATCCGGACGCCCAGTACAATATGGGCGTGCTGCACATGACCGGCGACGGCGGCGTACCGCGCGACGAAGCCAAGGCGCTCGACTGGTTCCGCAAAGCCGCCGACCGCGGTCAGATCGACGCACAATATAATCTCGGCGTTCTTTACACGAACGGCCTGGGCGTCGAACGCAATTATGCGCGCGCCGCGACCTATCTGAAACAGGCTGCCGATGCGGGTCTTGCCGAAGCCCAATGGGGTCTCGGCATTCTGAGTTATCGCGGCGAAGGCATTCCGAAAAATCTCAATCAGGCGGCGGATCTGTTCCGCAAAGCCGCTGAACAGGGCCATCCGGATGCGCAATATATGATGGCCGTCATTTTCGCCAAAGGCGAAGGGGTCGTCCAAAACGCGCTTGAGTCCTATATCTGGCTGACCTTGTCGAGCCAGAACGGCAAGGACGATCCGGAACTGCGCGACGAACTGGCCCGTGCGCTGAGTGCTGAAGATATCGAGCGGGGCAAGCGTCTCGCCCGGGAACGCACCTATCAGCTTACCAGCGCGGCCCGGTAAATTTCTTTACGGATCGAGCCGCATCACGATCGGGAAGTCGCGCGCGACGGCATCGTCCGACAGCGGCATCTGGATGTACTCGCCTTTCGACCAGAGCGCCATCTGATCGGCGAAGGTCGAGGAATTGAGCCAGCCGTCCTGCCCGCCCGCCAGCACGAAATAATTCGCGTCCGGATCGGAGAGATCGGAGATATGCCGGGCCTGGGAACCGTAATCGGCTTCGTGGCGCTCCAACGTGGCGTTGTGCGCCGTCTTTTGCAGCGTTTCGGAAGACCCGTTCCCCGGCAGATCGACGCTCGGGAACTTGCCCCCGACCACCGGCGCCTGATTGAGTGGATAGGCAATCACCAGACGATGCATCTCGCCCCAAATACCGAATTCCTCGACCACGTCTGAAGCCGTTTCAAGCGCTTGCGGAACGGCATTGGTCAGCTCGCGGACGTCCACATCGGCGAGCATCTTGGCGAAGGTCTTGCGGAAGATATTAGCGTCCGCAGGCTCGTCCGTATCCGCGTCTTTTTTGGTCTCGGGCGCCAGTTCGCGGGCAAGCGCCGTCACGAACGCCTCGAAGGCCAGAGCGCCTTCGGAGTCGGCGTGATATTCGGCATCCCACGCCGCCACCAGCCGCCAGACCCGGTCCTGGGCTTCCTCAAGCTCCAGCGCGCCGGAGTCGATGGAAAAGGCCAGCCGTTCGAGCAGGATCGATTGCAGATCGGCCGCCGCCTGGGAATAGACATCGAGTTGAAGCGCGCGCAGATCCTCGATGCCCACCGTCTCGAACCCCTGCAACAGTTCGGACTGCCTCAGGAACCGGTCGGGGGCCGCGAAGAAATAGCTGACCGGCGTCTCGGTCGCGGCCGGCCGGTTGTTGGAGGAGGCAAAGAAGCCCTGCTCCGGATTGAACCCGGCAGGCAGGCTGACGGCATTGACGAACTCCGCCCAATTGCGGTCGGACTGCTCGGGCAAGACCACCAGATCGGCGGGCGGCGCAGGTCCGCGCTTGGGCAGGCGCGCGGCGATGATCTGCCCGATCGAGCCGCTCCTGTCCGCATAGAGCATATTCTGTCCGGGCTGGGAGTACCCCGCGAAGGCCTCGCGGAATTCCGGGAAATTCTTGGCCTTCAGCACGTTGAGGAAAGCGCTGACATCGTCGCTGGGCAGATGGTTCATCCATCTGAGCGCCAGCGCCTCGCCGTCTTCCAGTTGCAAGGCCTCGCGCACCAGCGCCACATCGCTGATCACGGGACCGTAAGGGGTGACCCGCGCCGTCGCCGTCTTGTCGAACCAGGCGCGCACGTCGATGTCGTAGGTCTCCTCTTCGAAGCGGTTTTCGGGCAGGCCGGAGACATCCACCAGCTCGCTCGCCCCGCCATGGAGATTGGTGCCGCCCCAAGCGATCTCGGGCGTGCGCGCCAGACCGAAAATCGGCAGGCCCGGCCCCATGAAGCCGACCACCTGGATATCCGGCGTCTTGAGGCCCGCCAGAAGCCAGACATTGGGCAAGAGGAAGCCCAGATGGGGATCGCTGGCGATCATGCCCGCTCCGCTCGCGGATTTTTCGCCCGAGACCACCAGCGAATTGCTGCCCGGCCGTTTGAACGACATCAAGACGGAGGCGATGCGCCGGGCGGTGGGCGACAGGCGTGCCTCGTCCATGGCCGGATCCTCCGTTTCCGTCTCACGCGTCTCAACGCCCGCATGGCCGAAGCTGACCGGATCTTCCCGGCCCGGACGCAAAGCCTCGTCGAGGATCTGCGCAAAATTCTCGTTATTCCGTTCCGGGAACAGGCGGAACCATTTGAACCAGTTCACGTCGATGGCCGCGATCCGCCCGATGGCGACGATGTCTTCCGGTGTCCAGGGTTCATACTCGAAGCGCAGGGCCTTGTACTCGAAAGGCAGCGCCCCGCCCTTGGTGATGTAATCGTTGATGCCCGCCACGAAGCGATCGACCCAGGCCCGCGTCTCCGGCGGCATCAGCGCCACGGACTCGGACGCGCCCCGGTAAAAGCCGAGGGTGCGCAAGGCGATATCGATATCCGTGACCGGCGGTCCGGCCATTTCCGCGATCCGGCCCTGGGTCACCCGGCGCACGATCTCCATCTGGCCGAGCCGCAAATGGGCGTGGATCAGACCGAGGGTATAGGCGGCATCGTCCGCATTGGCGGCCTTCACATAAGGCACCTGATAGGCGTTCCAGTGGATCGTGACCGGCTCTTTCACATCGAGGCCGTCCTGGGGAAAGGCGGCCAGACGCTCGTCCAGGGTGGTCGGCTCCGGCAGGCTGGAGAACAGAAGGCTGCAGCCGCCCGTCAGAAGCGCCAGACCGAAGCATGCCAGGGGCATGAGTGCCCGCATCCGAAGCCGTTTCACCGCACAATCCTCCCATTCTGCCGGACACAGGCCGTCCGGAGCGCCGTTTCTGTCTTTCATACGCGCTTGATGCCAAACCGGTTTGCGGCGCAGAAAAAGGCCCTCATACAACCCCTGTTGCGGCCCGATGAGCCTCTTGATACCGTCCGCCCACCCAATTGGGGAGATTGTTTGACGGCGGGCTGCGCCTTTGGGGCTGAAAACGCACCGTCGAATGGTCTTCCGCGAGGATCCGGGCCTGCGACAGCGCGCATGAAAGGGGCATTGTGCGGCGCTTCCGGCATCCGCGTACTCTCCTGAACCCCAAGGACAAACCCGGCGAGCGGCGCTGCCAGCCGCCAGGGCCACGAGGACGTGACACGATGAAGATGAACGGCAACGAGATCCGGGTCGGCAATGTGATCAAGCACAAGGACGGCCTGTGGATCGCGGTCAAGACGGCGGCGGTGAAGCCCGGCAAGGGCGGCGCCTTCAACCAGGTGGAGCTGAAGAACCTGATCGACGGCACCAAGCTCAACGAGCGCTTCCGGGCCTCCGAGACGGTTGAGCGCATCCGCCTGGAGCAGAAGGACTATCAATACCTCTATGAAAATGACGGCATGCTCACTTTCATGGACACCACCACTTACGACCAGATCGAACTGCAAAAGGAATTTGTCGGCGACCGGGCGGCCTTCCTGCAGGACGGCATGACCGTCACCGTGGAATCCTACGAGGAAAAGCCCATCGGCATTTCCCTGCCCGATCAGGTGACCTTGGAGGTGACCGAGACCGAACCCACCGTGAAAGGCCAGACGGCCGCCGCGTCCTACAAGCCCGCCACCCTGGAGAACGGCCTGCGCATCATGGTGCCGCCCTTCCTGGAAACCGGCACGAAAGTCGTGGTGGACACCAACGAAGTCACTTATATCCGGCGGGCGGACTGACACACGCCATGGCGCCCCGCTCTCCCATCGTCACGGTCATGGTCAACGCGGCCCGCAAGGCGTCGCGCAAGATGGCGCGTGACTTCGGCGAAGTGGAGCATTTGCAGGTCTCCAAGAAGGGGCCCGCCGATTTCGTCAGCGCTGCCGACACCAATGCCGAACGCACCCTGCGGGAAGAACTGGCCCGCGCGCGCCCCGGCTACGGCTTCCTGATGGAAGAAACCGGCGCGGTCGAAGGCACCGACAAGACCCACCGCTGGATCGTCGATCCCATCGACGGTACCTCCAATTTTCTCCACGGCATTCCCCATTTCGCCATTTCCATCGCCCTGGAACGCGACGGGCAATTGGTGGCGGGGCTGGTCTTCAATCCGGTGACGGATGAACTGTTCACGGCGGAAAAGGGCTATGGCGCCTTTCTCAACGATCGGCGCTTGCGGGTCTCGGCGCGCCGCTCGCTCGAGGAAGCCCTGATCGCCACCGGCATCCCCTTCAAGGGCAAGCCCGATCACGAGACCTTCCAGAAGGAGCTGTCCGCGCTGATGGGCGAGGTTGCGGGAATCCGGCGCTTCGGCTCGGCGGCACTCGATCTCGCTTACGTGGCCGCGGGCCGCTACGAGGGCTTCTGGGAGCGCAATCTCAACGCCTGGGACATCGCGGCGGGCATTCTGCTGGTGCGCGAGGCGGGCGGCTTCGTTCAGGAAATCGAGGGCGGCGCGAATATGATGGATAGCGGCAGCATTCTTGCCGCCAATGAAGGGCTCGTTAGGCCTCTTCAGTCTATTCTACTTGGTGTCTCAAAATAATCCGTCCCGAATTGCGAAGTTACGGCGGGGGTGTCAACAATGTGTTCGCGACGATGTCTTGGCATAAGGAATGGTTAAGAGCATTTGCTTTTTGTTCACTAATCGCTGGTAAGAAATTTTAACCAAAATGAAGAAAGCTTCACTTGTGGTAACTATGGTGGACTTGTAGTGAAGAAGAGACGCTTGGTACCGAATCACATAGTGTGGCGAGATCCAGGGGTCACGGTAACCAAAGGAACGGTGGTCGTCGAAGGGGGTACGATCGTTCCGAACGATAGTTCGAGGTGTTCCATGATGCCGGCGTCTGTCTCTCGAGGCAAACGGTGTCACCCCCTAGGATTGATCGGCCGTATCCAAACAGTCTTGAGGCGACCTGGTGTTGCCGTCTTGGCGCTTGTGATCGGTGCGGCCAGTGTCGGGCTGGGGAGTCGCGTTTGGGCAATTGCCGAACGGATGGCAACTGATCCGCTGGGACGGCGGACCGGTACTGCTACTCTTATGGCTGACGATCAAATCGCCCAGTCCGAAAATCTCAAAATTTGGATCAATGCCCGCATGGCGGCTTCGCCGGATGCGTCCGGCGGGTTTTCCTATGACGGTCGCTATGCCTCTCTTGAGCCGATCGCCATCGCGGCGCCGGAACCGGGGACCGGTCTTTATAAACGGGACGGTCTGGCGCGCGGACACGACTCCTACGCCCTGATCAAGGCGGGCCTGTTGCGCTTCCCCGACGGATCGGTCGATGTGTTGTGGGCTGACGAACCGGCCGAGAGCGATGCGGCGGCCGAAGCAACGGGCAGTGTTGGCAAGAGTGTCGCCCTGCCCGGCAGCCGGACGGCGCCGAGCGATCTGTGGCTGCGCATTTATCGTCCCCAACAGGCGCAAAGGAACCGGGCCCGTCAGTCGGACCAGGAAGAGGGCTGGCGCTATGTGCCCGCCTCGTTCCTGCCCGCCAGCCTGACAGGCAGCGGCAGCCAGCCGGTGGCGGTCGACCGGGAAGCGCGTCCGGATGCGCCGGCCGCGAGCGGCCAGGCCCAAGCGGTGCCCATTCACTTCGGCACGGACGAAATCGCCCTTGATGCCGAGGCCTGCGCCCGGCTCAACCAAGTGGCCGAGGCCCTGCGCCAGTCGAACCGTCCGGTCCTGCTGCAGGTCTATCCTGGCGCCCGCAACGATGCGGCCTTGCGCCGCGCCTGGGCCGTGCGCTCCTATCTGGCGGAACGCGGCGTCGCCCTGGCCCGGATGCGCATCACCCAGAGCATCGCCCAGTCGGCAAGCGATCCGGCCCGTGTCGATGTGCTGAGCACGGCCGGGTAAAAGCCATTTTGGAAAGAGGCATCACCGGCCCGCTCCCCCTCCCGACCGCCCAATCCAGGGTACCCTTGTGGGTGGTCGGGAGGGGGAGTGGGC
>CAZTCJ010000114.1:0-10235 GCA_964612085.1 uncultured Alphaproteobacteria bacterium | reverse complement strand
ACACGCCGGGCGTGCTGACCGAGGACACCGCCGACATGACCATGGCGCTGATCCTGTCGGTGCCGCGCCGGCTGGCCGAAGGCGCCCGCTATCTGGAAACCCACAGCACCGATTGGGGCGGCTGGTCGCCCACCTGGATGCTGGGCCGCCGGGTCTCGGGCAAGCGGCTCGGGATCGTCGGCATGGGACGGATCGGGCAAGCGGTGGCGCGCCGGGCCAAGGCGTTCGGCCTGCAGATCCATTATCATAACCGCAAACGCGTCAGTACACTGATCGAAGACGAGCTTGAGGCGACCTATTGGGAAAGCCTCGACCAGATGCTCTCGCGCATGGACATCGTCACGGTCAATTGTCCGCATACGCCCGCGACCTTCCACCTGCTCTCCGCGCGCAGGCTCAAGCTCCTGAAGCCCAAGGCCTATATCGTCAATACCTCCCGTGGCGAGGTGATCGACGAGAACGCGCTGGCCCGCATGCTGGAAAGTGGCGAGCTGGCGGGTGCGGGCCTCGACGTGTTCGAAAACGAACCGGCGGTGAACCCGCGCCTGCTCGAACTCGACAATGTGGTGCTGCTGCCCCATCTGGGCTCGGCCACGGTGGAAAGCCGGGTGGAGATGGGCGAGAAGGTCATCATCAATATCAAGACCTTTGTGGATGGCCACAAGCCGCCGGACCGCGTTCTGCCGTCCATGCTCTAGCATTCAGGTCTCATCATGCCCCGCTGGATGACTTGGCTGGCCATCAGTGCCGTGATCACCTTGGCGCTGTCCTTCGTGCTGGGGCCCGGCGCGTTCGGTCTGCTCCTGATCCTGCCCCTGGGCTATCTGCTGACCAATCGGCGTGAAGACGACGATTGGGAAAAGGACGATGACGACGACGATGATGACGGGTCGTCGGAACGCACGCCCACGTCCTGGGGCTGACGATCAGGCGATCCGTTTCAGGCGCACCATGGCGGCGATGCCCGCCGCGGGCCCGAGCGCCAGGATCACGAAGGTCATGGGCCAGCCCAGCGCATTCGCAGCCAAAGGCGCGGCCTGAACCGTGAAGGCCGTCAGGGTAAATCCTAAGGCCGTCTGCAAAGTCAGCAGGCTGCCCGCCGCGTCGGGCGGGGCGTAATCGGCCACGATGGCCGAGAACTGGGCGGAGTCGGCGATCACCGACGCGCCCCAGATCAGCACAAAGATGATCAGCAGGGAGACCGGCGCGTTGAAGCTGGCGGCCGTGGCAAGCGCTGCCGCGCCGCTCAGCCCCATGGCCCAGATGGTCACGTCGATCTTGCCGATCCGGTCGGCGATCAGCCCCGCGCCGACGCAAGCCGCAGCGCCCAAGGCGATGGCGAAAAACGCGGTAAGCTTGGCGGCGGACGCAGCACTCTCAAGGCCCAGCCGGGGTTCGAACGCGACAGCCAGCGCCACCGCGATCCAGGCCCACATGGCGTAAAGCTCCCACATATGGCCCAGATACCCCAGATAGGCGAGGCGGACGCGCCGGTCTGTCCAGGCGATCTTGGCCACGTCGAGCCGGAAGCGGGGTGCCCGGACATGATGGGGCCCGAGTTGCGTGAACAGGATCAGCGCGCCGCCGAGCACGGCGCATTTCGAGGTGACGAGCACCGTGATCCGCCAATCCGTCCCACCGAGAAAAGCCGCCAGATGAGGCATAGCCGAGCCTAATGTCAGGGCACCGACGAGCAAGCCCACCAGCAGGCCCCGGTCCTTGGTGCCCCAGCCCACGGCGATCTTCATGCCCACCGGATAGACGCCCGCCAGACAGGCGCCGGTGATGATCCGTGACAGGATCGATGCCGCACTGCCCGGTTCGGTGACCAGCAGACCCAGATTGGCGAGGGCCGCCATGAGGGCCGAAGCGGCGAAGGCGCGGCGCGGATCCAGCCGGTCGGCCAGGCCCGTCATGGCGATGGCGAGCGCGCCCAGCACGAAGCCCGCCTGTACGCCGCTTGAGAGCAACGCCTGGGCCATGGGCGCGATCTGCGCGTCGCGCAACAGATCGGGCAGCACGGCGGCGGAGGTGAACCACAGGCTCATGCCTGCGATCTCGGCCAGCACCAGCAGGCTGATGGAAAGGGTCTTGCTGTTCATGGCGGCAGTCTACGCGGACCCGCCGCGCTCAGCGATCTTTTAAGAAGCCGCCCGCCTGGCGTTGCCAGAGCCGGGCATAGATGCCGCCGAGCCGCAACAACGCGTCGTGGGAGCCCTGCTCCGCGATGCGCCCCTTGTCGAGTACGATGATCCGGTCCATGCCCGTCAGCGTGGACAGCCGGTGGGCGATGGCGATCACGGTACGGCCTTTCATCAGGTCGAACAGGGCCTGCTGGATCAGATCCTCCGACTCCGAATCAAGGGCCGAGGTGGCTTCGTCCAGCACCAGGATGCGCGCATCCTTCAGGAAGGCCCGGGCGATGGAGACCCGCTGGCGCTCGCCGCCGGACAGCTTGATGCCCTGCTCGCCGACAAGCGTGTCATAGCCCATATAGCGGCTCGCAATGAAATCATGGGCATGGGCCAGGCGCGCGGCCTCGACCACCCGGTCTTCATCCGCGCTCGGATCGGCATAGCGGATATTGTCCCGGATCTTGCGGTGGAAGATGCTCGGGCTTTGGGGCACTTCCGCCACCGCGTCATTGAGCGAGTCCCAGGTCACCTCGAGAATATCCTGGCCGTCGATCAGAATGCGCCCGCCCGTGGGCTCGAACTGGCGGCGTAGGAGCTTGATCAGCGTGCTTTTGCCCGCGCCCGAGCGGCCCACAATGCCCACCTTCTCGCCCGGCTTGATGCTGAGGTTCAGATCCGGAAAGACGGTGGTGCCGTCCGCATAGGCGAATTTCAAGCGGTCGAACTCGATGCCGCCCTGGGTCACCACCAGCGGCTTGGCGCCCGGCCGGTCGACGATTTCATGGGGGGCCGTGATGATTTCCAGGGATTCCGTCAGGGTGCCGTAATATTCGAAGAAATCCATGATGCGGAAAGACAGGTTGCGCAAGTTGCCGCCGATCTGCGCCACGATCAGCACGACGGCGGTAAAGCCGCCGACCGTCAGTGTACCCTTGGTCACTTCCCACAAGGCAAAGCCGATCAGCCCCACACGCATGATCCAGATGGCCGAGCCCTGGGCGATGCGCATCACCGTGATGTACCAGCGCAGGCGCATGACGCTGATCATGGCCCGGAACCAGTACCAGCTCACGAATTTACGCTCGTGCTCGGCCCTGGAGAAGGCGCGCACCGCGTCCATATTGCTGATGGAATCGACGATCTTGCCCGACAAGGCCGACCAGCGTTGCGAGGACTCGTTCGCTAGGGCCACGCAATAGCGCGCGAAGATCGTGGCGATGGTCAGATAAAGGACGATCCAGACGATCAGTGCGGCGGCGAACCAGGGGTTTTCCAGATAGAGAATGATCAGGCTGACGAAAAGCTGCACTAGGATCTGGGAAAAATCGAGCGCCACCAGATGGCTCAGCGAATTCACCGCCTGCCCCGCCGTGCGCACTTTCTGGGCCAGCCGTCCGGCGAACGTGTCCTGGAAATAGCGCGGCGAATGGTCCTGGAGATAGCGGAACAGATATTTCTGGGTCAGCACGCGCATGCGCGGCCACAGGTGAATGTCCTGGATCTCGAACAGCCGGATCATCAGTTCCGAGAACAGCCACAAGCCCGCGAGTACGGCGAACCAGGTGATGGCGCCCGGGATATCGGTCCCGGTGCCGCCCGGCCCCAGCGTGTCCACGAGCGCGCCAAGGGCCAGAGGCGCGAAACTGTCGAGCGCCATGGAGACGATGGCCGTGAGATAGAGCAGGATCAGCCGCGTCTTGAAATGGTTCTGGATGATGAACCAGATGAAGCCGGTGGGCGAGCCGGGCAGCGTCTTCGTCGCCACCACCTCGTCCAGCAATTCCGGCGCATCGGGCGCGCCGGGCTCCGTCTGCGGATCATCGGGCACGAAGCGTTCATAAGCGCGCAGCCATTTCGGCGGCGTCGCGGGCTTGAGCAATGTCCGGAACATGGGCGACCTCATCCCCCAGAGAAAAGGCCGCACAGAAAACACAAGGCAGACGCGCAATGCACGCGCTTTCTGGGTCTTTTACACGGAAAGCGCGGTGATTGTGGCCTGCGCGCCACACAAGGCGCAGGCGGGATCGGCAGGCAGCTTCACGATCCGCTGGTCGCCGCTCAGAAAATCGTAAAGCGCCAGACGGCCCGCCATGGTCTCGCCGATACCCAAGAGTTCCTTGATGACCTCGACCGCCTGGGCCGCGCCCATGACGCCCGCCACCGCGCCCAATATGCCGACCTCGGAACAGGTGTCCTGACCGCCGCCGTCGGGCACGTTCGGCACCAGACAGCGGTAACAGGGATAAGGCGGCCCGCCCGCCTTGCGTTCATGGGCCTTGTAGGTTGCCAGTTGGCCGTCGAAGCGGGCGACGGCGGCCGAGACCAGCGTCTTCCCGCTCAGGAAACAGGCATCGTTGACGAGCAGGCGGGTGGCGAAACTGTCGCTGCCGTCCGCCACGATGTCATAGGTCCGGATCAGGTCGAGCGCATTGCCCGCCGTCAGACGGGTCTGATGCGCCTCGACCGTGACGTCCGGATTGATCTCTTTCAGGCTCTCCGCGGCGCTGGCCGTTTTCGGTCTGCCGACCGACCCGTCCTTATGCAGAATTTGCCGCTGCAGATTGGAGAGGCTCACCGCGTCGTCATCGACGATCCCCAGCGTGCCGACACCGGCCGCCGCCAGATAAAGTGCCAAAGGCGAGCCGAGCCCCCCTGCGCCCACAATCAGCACGCGGGATTTGAGCAGCCACTGCTGGCCTTCGCCGCCGACCTCGCGCAACACGAGATGGCGGGCATAGCGGTCAATCTGCTGGTCGGTCAGGGTCATGGCTCCAATATGGGCCCACTCCCGCGTTTCGCAAAGAGGGCGCTCGCTCTTTTGGGGTACGTCCATTGACCATGCGCCCGGCGGTAGAGCGCTCCCGCGACCCGTGCTAAGAGCGAAGGTCGGATAAAAAGAGCGGAGAAGGGGCCGCCCGTGGTCGGCATCATCGACACCAACCGCAATTGCGCGCGCCACATCACCTGCCTCAAGCGGGCGGGGGTGCACACGGTCCTGCGCTATTACAGCCGCACCACGCGCCAGTCGGAGAAACGCCTGACGCCTACGGAGTTTTTTCTCCTTAGCTCGAATTTCTTCAATGTGGCGGTGGTCTACCAGGATTACGGCCGCGGGCCCGGCGATTTTTCCCAAGAGCTGGCTGAGCGCAACGCCGCCTATTGTCTGGACTATGCGCAAAACACCATCCATCAGCCGCTGGGCTCGACGATCTATTTCGCCGTCGATTACGACGCCAGCCAGGCGGATCTGCAAAACGCCATCGTGCCCTATTTCCGCGCGGTGGACGCGCAGTTCGCGCAGATGGGCGATAGCATCGACCGCTATCATTTGGGGGTCTACGGATCGGGGCTGGTGTGCCAGACCATGCTCGATGCGGGGCTCGCCCAGCATGCCTGGCTGTCCCAGTCCACCGGGTTCCGGGGCTATGACGAGTTCTACCGCTCCGGCGCCTGGTCGCTGACCCAGAAACTGCCGATCACCCTGTGCAGCATTTCCATCGATCCCAACGAGCCCAATCCCGCGCGGCCCGATTTCGGCGCGTTCCGCCATGATGGTCCGCCGCTGCCCATCACCTCGGCCGATTGGGGCGGCTTCGCCTTGCCCGAGCCCCAGTCATACGTGGTGAAATCCCGCGAAGGCCTGCGGCTGCGCGCGGGCCCCGCCACCACTTTCGACGTGGTCGAGGTCATGCCCTACGGCCTTGTGGTGACGGTGGTGGGCCGGGTCGGTGAGTGGTGCATCATCGATACGCGCGGCGACGGCATTATCGACGGCTGCGCCCATAGCGCGTTCCTCATGTCCGTTTACTGAGGAGAAGGTCCGTGGAGGTCTTTTTCGCCACCAACCGGGACATTAACGGTACGAAGATCCGTAACGGGATCAATGAATCCCCGGCCCTGATCCGCTTCGGCCGCGTCATGATCGATGACGACGGCAAGGCGACGGAGACCGAGGTCTTCGCCGAGCGTAAGCGGGAAATCACCGATGGCGACATGGTGCGGATCGATTGGGCGCCCAGGGGCTCGTCCACCGCCTTCCGGCGCATGCTGGAACTGGCGCGCGATCCGTATACGGGCGATATCCTGATTTATCTGCACGGCGCGGCCCATTCCCTCGACACGGCGGCCGAAGCGGCGGCCCAATGCGCGCGGGCTTACGGTATGGATAACGGCGCGCTCTTGCCGTTCATTTTTTCCTACCCGACCAACGGATTAGCCGATCCGATGAACTATCTGTTCGACCGGGACGATGCCCAGGCGAGCGGTCCCGCAATGGCGCGGGCTTATGGGCGGCTCATCGATTTTGTCGTGGCCTTGCGCATGTCGGACGACGCCTTATGCGGCAAGCGCATTCATCTGCTGGCGCACAGTCTCGGCGCCTTCGCCTTGCGCCAGGCGATCCAGGGCATTATTCAGTTGCCCACCTACCGGCGGATCCGCCTGTTCGACACGGTGATCCTGGCCCATGCGGACGAAGACGCCGACTGTCTCGCCTCGCCGGTCAAGCTCGGGCCCTTGGCGAAATTCGCGCGGCGCATCGTGGCCTATTATGACCGGACGGATAAGCTTTTGCGCCTGTCGGACAATCTGTTTGCGGAGCGCCTGGGCCAAGTGGGGCCGCGCGGCGCGGGCCCGTCCGTGCTCGATGATTGCGAGATCATGGCGGTCGATTGCGAGCATGTGGATTTCGACCGGGTCCACGATCAGCAGCGCCACCGGCATTATCTGCAAAGCACCCGCGTGATCGAGGATATCCGCGCGGTCTTGAGCGACGACCGGACGGCCCTGGCCAATCTGCGCACGGAGACGGGCCAAGGCCGGTTCCGGCTTTAGGTATCGGAAAGAATACTCCGCAGGCTGCTGTAAAGTGACAGCAGCGCAATTCCCAGTGTCGCGTAGTGATTGAGCCACAGCCAAAACGGCGGATCGTCGTAAGTACGAGCTTCTTCGCGGTTTATCTTTTTGCCTAAGCGGTGCAAAGTCCAAAAAGGAATAACACAGATGAAAAAGGCCAACATCACCAAAATTAATAGATGAAGCTCGGAAGCGTAAGTCGCCGTGGCGATCAGGGTCAGGAAGAATAAGATTACGCTGTAATAGGAGAAGAGCCGGAACCAGTTCTCGGTCCGCTCGGTCATTTCATAGCCTTGCGTGGTGTTCTCCATAAACGGAAACGGCAAAAAGAACGGTGCCCTGAACCGCCGGACCTTTTGCTGTTGCATGGGAGTGCCCCCACCGCCGCCCGCGCCCGCGAGAACCGGTCCGCCCAAAGACAATCGAGCGGGCCGGCCTTGTCTCAAAGCCCTTCGAACAGCGCCGTGGAGAGATAGCGTTCCGCGAAGGACGGGATGATCGTCACGATCTGCTTGCCCGCCATTTCGGGCCGCGCGCCCACTTCCAGCGCCGCGCCAATGGCCGCGCCGGAGGAAATGCCGCCGGGCACGCCTTCCACCCGCGCCGCCTTGCGCGCCAGGTCGAAGGCCCGTTCATTGCCGATGGTCACCACCTCGTCGATTAGATCCGTCTGCAGAATGGGCGGCACGAAGCCCGCGCCGATGCCTTGAATCTTGTGGGGGCCCGGATCGCCACCCGACAGCACGGGGCTGTCTTCCGGCTCCACGGCGATGGTGCGGAATTCGGGTTTACGGCTTTTCAGGACCTGCGAGACGCCGGTCAGCGTGCCGCCGGTGCCGACGCCGGAAATCAGCACATCGGCCTTGCCGTCCGTATCGTGCCAGATTTCCTCCGCCGTGGTGGAGCGGTGAATGGCCGGGTTGGCCGGGTTCTCGAATTGCTGGGGCATGACCGCGTTGGGCGTCTGCTCCAGCAGTTCCTTGGCCCGGGCGAGCGCGCCTTTCATGCCTTTATCCGCAGGCGTCAGATCGAGTTGCGCACCCATCAGAGTCAGCATTTTGCGCCGTTCCATGGACATGCTTTCGGGCATCACCAGAATGAGCTTGTAGCCCTTGGCGGCGGCGACGAAGGCAAGCGCGATGCCCGTATTGCCGGAGGTGGGCTCGATCAGCACCGTATCCGGACCGATGCGGCCTTCCGCTTCCAGCGCTTCGATCATGGCGACGCCGATACGGTCCTTCACGCTCGAAATGGGATTGAAGAACTCAAGCTTGAACAGGAGATCGGCCTTGACGCCATGCTCCTGGGGCAGACGTTTCAGGCGCACCAGCGGCGTGGCGCCGATCGTGTCGGTGATGCAGTCGTAGATCCGGCCCCGGCCGGGCGCGAAGGGGCGCGGATCGCTGGCGGATGGGTTGGCGCTCATGGGAGCCTCCTTGGGATCAGCATGCTCGTTAGAAAAAGCATGTATGAATGCTCGTCTGAATTACGAGCGCTTAAATGGTGAAATCGAGCTTCTGGGCGTTGCGGGTCTGGACGCCGGTCTCCTCCGCCTGACGGCAGAGATCCTCGATCGTTACGGAATCGAGACGGCTCATGACCTCGTTCTGCACCTCTTCGAGCAAGGGGTGAATGACCTTTTCGCCCAAAGGCGAGGTGCTTTCGATGGCGCCTTCCTCACTCGCTTCGAGCGCCGCGACCACGCGGACCACATCGCCTGCGGTAATGCGCCGACGCTCGCGGGCGAGCCGGTAGCCGCCCCGGGGGCCGCGCACGCCGCGCAGAATGTCCGCATGCACCAGATGCTGCATCACCTGTTCCAGATAGCGCTGGGGGATGCCCTGGCGGCGGGTGATTTCCTTCGACTGGACGGGTTCCGGCCGGGCGTTATAGGCGATATCCACCACCGCTTCCAAAGCCAGAACCATTTTCTTCGATAAACGCAGCATACTGAAGTCTCTCGCTTTCTCTGGCGCGCGCTGTTATCCGGTCGTTCCGGTGGAGCCGAAACCGCCCTGGCCCCGTTCGGTTTCATCGAGCGTATCGGTTTCGGCCCATGCAATGCGCGTCACGGGCGCGAGCACGATCTGGGCGATCCGGTCGCCCCGGCGGATGGTGAAGGGCTCCGTGCTCAGATTGCACAGGATCGCCATGACCTCGCCGCGATAATCCGCATCGACCGTGCCCGGCGCATTGACCAGCGTGACGCCGTGATTGCGCGCCAGGCCGGAGCGCGGCCGCACCTGGATCTCGAAGCCTTCCGGCACGGCGAAGGCAAGGCCCGTGGGCACCGCTTCCCGCGCGCCCGGAGCGATCACCATCTCCGTATCCGGAGCGATGGCCGCCAGGATGTCCGCGCCCGCCGCACCCGTGGTCTTGTAGGCAGGCAGGTCGAGCCCTTGCCCATGGGGCAGGCGTTTGACGGCAACCGTAACGTCGTGTCCGGACATATCTCTCTCCTATGGGGTGGCGCCGGTGCCGAAATGGGCGGCGATGAGTTGGGCGAGCCGGTCCGCCACCTCCTGCTTGGTCGCGCGTGGCCAGTCTTCGACGCCTGTCTCCCGGATCAGATGCACCGTGTTGAAATCGCCGCCCATGACCCCGGCCGCCGTAGAGACATCGTTCGCCACCAGCCAGTCGCAGCCCTTGCGGGCGCGCTTGGCCTTGGCGTGCTCGACCACATGCTCCGTCTCCGCCGCAAAACCGATGACCAGCGCCGGGCGGTTCTGGGCCCGCTGGGCGACGGTCGCCAGGATGTCGGGGTTTTCCGCAAGATTGAGCGGCGGCGGGCCGCCATTGGGCGTCTTCTTGATCTTCTGATCCGCCCCCATGGCCACGCGCCAGTCGGCGACGGCGGCGGTGAACACACCGATATCCGCAGGCAAAACCGCCTCGCAGGCCTCAAGCATCTCGTGGGCCGTTTCCACGCGGACCGTGTTGATCCCGTCCGGGTCCGGCAGGTGGGCCGGGCCGGAGATCAGATGAACCTCCGCCCCCAGAGCGCTCAAAGCACGCGCGATGGCGTAGCCTTGCTTGCCGCTGGAGCGGTTGGCGATATAGCGCACCGGGTCGATGGGCTCATGGGTCGGCCCGGCGGTGATGAGCGCCTTGCGTCCTGCGAGTGGCTTCGTCTTCGCCTCGCCGCGGAAGACCTCCTCAATGGCCGAGACGATTTCCAAAGGCTCCGCCATGCGCCCCGGCCCGTATTCGCCGCAGGACATGTCGCCCTCAATGGGGTCAACCACG
>CAZTCJ010000113.1:0-10285 GCA_964612085.1 uncultured Alphaproteobacteria bacterium | reverse complement strand
TGAATAGGAACGCAAATGCGAGTCGGACCTCCGCTACCATTCGAACCGACGGTGCAAAGCACTGGCACATCGATCCGGTGGATCGATGTGAAGTGAGAATGCCCCGAGCCCCTGCGAGGGGCAGAGCCACACAGTGAAATCAGAAATTTGTGAGCGCGCCGCCTGCCTGGTGGCGCGTCTACGATGATATACGCAGGCATTTTGCAGGGTTTGGTTAACGTTAATGTCTGGGGGTGGTCTGCCCGCCGATAACTGGTCCAAAAGCTGCTGGAGTCTGATCACCTGAGGAGGGGATTGGACGATGAAGCGATCACGTTATTCGGAGTTGTAGCGTAAGCGGAAACCAGATTATAGGGATTTTGAAGGAGCACGAGGGCCGGGCTTGTCCGGGAGCAAACGCCATCCGGCGTGTCGGGCCGAATGGCGTTGCTGCATGAGAATGGGCAAACCGTCCGGCGGCTTTGCGTCTTATTGGGCGGCCTCGGCTTCCGCGACGTTTTCCTTCACGGTCAGGAAACTGTCCGGGGTCACGGAAATCGAGTCGATGCCCGCTTCCACAAGCAGTTTGGCGAAGGCCGGACGATCGCTGGGGGCCTGGCCGCACAGGCCCACCTTGCGGTCAGAGCGGTGCGCGCCCGCGATCACGGTACGGATCGAGTGCAGCACGGCCGGATCGCTTTCATCGAACAGAGAGGCGAGGCGGTCTGAATCCCGGTCCACCCCCAGCGTCAGTTGGGTCAGGTCATTACTGCCGATGGAGAAGCCATCGAAGCGCTCCGCGAATTGATCAACCAGAATGACGTTCGACGGAACCTCGCACATGACATAGACCTCAAGCCCGTCCTCGCCGCGCACAAGGCCTTCTTCGGCCATGACGGCCAGCGTCTTGTCCGCCTCCTCGAGGGTGCGGCAGAACGGGATCATCATGACGACGTTGTTGAGGCCGATTTCCGTACGGACCTTCCGGATAGCGGCGCATTCGAGCGCGAACCCGTCCCGGTATTCCGGACTGTAATACCGGCTCGCGCCGCGCCAGCCGATCATGGGATTGGCTTCATCCGGCTCGAACGCCTGGCCGCCGATCAAATTGGCGTATTCATTGGTCTTGAAATCGCTCATCCGCACAATGATCGGGTTCGGATGGAAGGCGGCGGCGATCCGCCCGATGCCTTGGGCCAGCAGATCGACGAAATATTGGGCTTTGTCCGGATAGCCCGCGGTCATGGTCTCGATCGTCTGACGCGCTTCCAGATCGGTCAGGCGGTCGAAATAGGCCAACGCCATGGGATGGGCCTTGATCAGGGTGCCGACGATAAATTCCATGCGCGCCAGCCCGACCCCGTCCGCCGGCAAGCGCCACCAGCGCATGGCGGCACTGGGGTTCGCCAGGTTGAGCATGATGCGGGTGCGGGTCGTCGGCAGGCTTTCCAAAGCCAGTTCGCGGACTTCGTAGTCGGCGATGCCATCGTAAACGATTCCCGTATCCCCTTCCGCGCAGGACACGGTAATGTCCTGGCCTTCGTCCAGGCTTTCCATGGCATGGCCCGTGCCGACAATGGCGGGCAGGCCAAGCTCGCGGCTGACAATGGCCGCATGGGAGGTGCGCCCGCCGTGATCGGTTACGATGGCGGCGGCCTGTTTCATGATCGGCACCCAGTCCGGATCGGTCGAACTGGTGACCAGGACGGAGCCCGGCTTGAACCGTTCGATTTCATTGGGCGTTCTGAGTTTGCACACGGGTCCCGTGGCAATCGCCGATCCGATGCTCAGTCCCGTGATGAGAATCTGCCCCTTGTTTTTCAGGACATAGCTTTTGAGTTCGGACGTGTCGCGCCGGGCGGACACGGTTTCCGGCCGGGCCTGGACGATGAACAGATCGCCCGTCTCGCCGTCCTTGGCCCATTCCATGTCCATGGGCCGTCCGTAGTGTTTTTCGATGGCGCAGGCCCAGCGCGCCAGATCGCAGATTTCCGTGTCGGTCAGGACGAAACGCTGGCGCTCGTCCCGCTCCGTCGTCACGGTCTGGGTCGCCCGGTCCCCGTAGATGATCTTCTGCTCCTTGGCGCCGAGCTTTTTCTCGATGATCGGTACACGTCCGGCCTCTTCCAGCAGGGGCTTGAAGACCATGTATTCGTCCGGATCCACCATGCCCTGGACCACGGCCTCGCCAAGCCCCCAGCTTGCATCGATCAGGACGGCATGGGGAAAGCCCGTTTCCGTGTCGATGGAAAACATGACGCCGGAGCCCGCCAGATCGGAGCGCACCATGCGCTGGACCCCGACCGAGAGGGCGACCCGCATATGGTCGAAGCCTTTCGTTTCCCGGTAGACGATAGCCCGGTCGGTGAACAGGGAGGCATAACAGCGGCGGCAGGCGTCAAGCAATTCCGTCTCGCCACGGATGTTCAGGAAGGACTCCTGTTGGCCCGCGAAGCTCGCATCGGGCAGGTCTTCCGCCGTGGCGCTGCTGCGGACCGCCACATCGAGTTCGCTCACGCCGGCGTGCTGGCACAGGGTGCGGTAGGCCTCCCGGATCGCTTGCGTGAGCGCTTCGGGAAAGGACGCGGACAGAATGGTTTCGCGCACCGCCTTGCCGGCTTCGGCCAGGGCATGGGTCCCTTCGCCCCGGTTGGCCAGGATGTTTTGGATCCGGTCCCGCAGGCCGTTGGCATCCAAAAACGCCCAATAAGCCTCCGCCGTGGTCGCAAAGCCGTCCGGCACGCGTACGCCGGTGCTCTGGAGCTGCTGCATCATCTCGCCGAGCGACGCATTCTTACCGCCGACAATGTTCACATCCGTATTGCGGACTTCCGCAAGGCGCAGCACGTAACGCATCTGATCCCCCATCTGGGTTATCCTCCGTGGTGTCACAAAAGAAGGTTTGCCGTGCCCGTCCTATTCGGGTTCTTGCATTCTTATCCACAGTCCATGGTATCGCCGGTTCGTCCATAAGGCGTCATCATCATCGATAGTTTATTCTTTTTGATGGAGGCAGTCATGCGCGCCACGTCACTCTTGAAAGTCCCGATGGGGCGCCGATTATCGAGCGTTCTTCGATATAACACTTTCTTCAGACGATACCGCGCAACAGCCCCGAGAAAAGCGGCTTCAATCCTATCGCCCAGGCAAAATAAGGCCTTGAGGTAAGTCAAACTGAACACTACACGGACGGTTCGCGCCGCCCCGATGGATCCGGACGCGCGCCGGGCGGCCCGCATCCGGAAGGGCGGTCAAGGCGTCAATCGGGTGATGGTCTTGGCCTGGATCTCATAGTGCCGGAAGGGGCCGGTATCGACATAGCCCGTGAGCGTGACGATATCGCCTTCCTTCAGGGGATTTGAGGCATCCTCGGCAAAGGGATCGTAGCTCATCTTGCCGGTATCGGCCGCGATCACCGCACTGCCCGTATCCAGCCTGAACTCCTCGCCCGTGATTTTCAGGATCATGCCGATGGCGTTGATCGGATCGCCGTCGCGGGTCGGGATCGGATCGGCGAAAATCGTCTTGCCGTCCTTGCGGTCGATCTGGGTCCCGGCATAAACGGCATTCTCGCGATGCACATAGACCACCAGCGCATCCAGGGTGCTTGGGGTGCCGCCGGCCGTGTTGACCAGGCTGTACACCGTAATCTGATGGCCTTCATCCAGTTGCGCGGCGTTGATGCACCAGGATAGCGCGCCCATCCGCACCGCGACACGGCCCGTGCCGTAGTCCAGGACCACGGCATCCTCACCGCAGGACACGATTTCGCCGGTCACGTTGATCCAGGTCTTTTGGGAGGACGGCGCCGCCTGTAGCGCACTACCGGCCAGCATGACCCATCCCAGGACCAGCGCCGCCGTCAGACATTTCAGCGTGACAGTCTTTTGCATCGTCAAACTCCTCTTCCGTTCCGCAAGGCCTGTCTTATTTGTCTTTTTGCAGCACCCGCATGAAGGGTGGCCTTGAACTAGATCAAGACGCGCGTTCGCTCCGCGCCGGAAGGGCCGTATCGACACGCACGCTGCGGCGCAATAAGGTGCCGCCCATGTCGAACGATCAAAACCCATCTCAAAGCCAGTCCGGGTCTGGTTCGCCCGCCGCCAAGCCCGGGCGGACGCCCCAGGAGCTGGTGCAGGGCCTCTTGCATCTTCTGGATGTGGAAGAACTGGATATCGATCTTTACCGGGGCAGCCAGCCGCCGGGCGGCCGGGGCCGGGTGTTCGGCGGACAAGTGGTGGCCCAGGCCCTGATGGCCGCGGCGCGCTCGTCCGATCCCGAACGCGTGCCCCATTCGCTCCATGCCTATTTCATGCGCCCCGGCGATGAGACTTTGCCGATCATCTACCGGGTGGAGCGGGATTTCGACGGGCGCAGCTTCGCGACCCGGCGCGTCATCGCCATTCAGAACGGCAAGCCGATCCTGAACATGGCGACGTCGTTTCAGGTCAGGGAAGAGGGATTCAGCCATCAGGCTCAGATGCCGGACGTGCCGATGCCGGAGGATCTGCCGAGCGAGGCGGAGCTGGCCGAGCGGCACAAGGACGAGTTGCCCGAAGGCATGGCCCGGATCATCAGCCGGCCCCGGCCGATCGAGAGCAGGCCGGTCGAGCCGATGCCGTTCAAGCCTGAAAAGCGCGAGCCGCGCCAGCACCGCTGGTTCCGCGCCGTGGCGCCCATTGGCGAGGATCCTCTGATGCACCGGGCCGTTCTGGCCTATGCCTCGGACATGGCGCTGCTGGGCACCAGCATGTTGCCCCACGCGGTCGGTTGGATGACGCCCAATTTTCAGTCCGCCAGCCTCGATCATGCGCTCTGGCTGCACGATACGTTCCGGGCGGACGATTGGCTGCTTTACGCCACCGACAGCCCTTGGGCCGGCCATGGCCGGGGCTTCAACCGGGGCTTGATCTTCTCCCGCGACGGGCGTCTGGTCGCCAGCGCCGTTCAGGAAGGCTTGATCCGCCTGCGCCAGTCGTAGACCCTGGCGGACGACGCTCGAAAGTCGAGATATCGGAGAAACGGCATGCGGTGGATTGCGGGGCTGATCGGCCTGCTGATGATCGTCCTGGGCGGGCTTTATATGGCGGGGCTGAGGGTTTCTCCGCTGCTGTTCTACCGCTATGACGGGGCGGCGGCGGTCGAGGCTGCGCGGGGCTATGACGTGGAAATCATCCGCGAAGCCTATGGCGTGCCGCATATTGTCGGCGCCCGCGACCGGGATGCGGCGTTCGGTCTGGCCTATGCCCATGCGGAGGATGATTTTTCCACGCTGGAAGCCGCCCTTTATGCCGCCCGTGGCGCGCGCGCCTTCGCGGGCACCCGCCAGGACGCCATTCAGGCCTATCTGGTGCAGCTTTTCAGGACGCGCGCGCTTGTCGATGAGCGGTTCGAACAGGATCTCTCAGCCGAGGTGCGGGCGCTCGTTCGGGGCTATGCGGACGGTCTGAACTATTACGCCGCTTTGCATGCGGATGAGATTCGGACCGATCTTTTTCCGATCACTGCGGAAGACGTGGTGACCCTGACGAGTTTTTCCAATCCGCTCTTTTACGGCATGTCGGCCGTCTTGACCGGGCTGATCAGTCCGGAGACGGACCGTCAGGCCGGGCGGGGCCAGGAGCTTCAGGTCAATCTGTTGGGGATCGGCCCGGATACGGAGATGGGATCGAACGGTCTGGCCGTCGCGCCCGCCCGGTCGCCCGACGGGGTCACGCGTTTGTTCGTCAATTCCCATCAGCCGGTGAGCGGCCCGCTCGCCTGGTACGAGATGCGTATGAAAAGCGGCGAAGGGCTCGATTTCGCGGGCGGCACCTTCGCCGGCGGACCCTTGCCGTTCCATGGCCACAACGCCCATTTGGGCTGGACCTCCACCATCAACCGGCCCGATCTGATCGATGTCTATGAGCTGACCGTCAATCCAGATAATGAAAATCAGTATCTTCTGGATGGTGAGTGGACCGATTTCGAGAGTGGCGAGGCCATTGTGACCGTCAAGCTCTGGGGGCCGTTCGCCTGGCGCGCCAAGCGCAAAACGCTCTACGCCGTGCACGGTCCCGTCTTGCAGACGCCGAAGGGCGCCTTCGCGATCCGCTACGCGACCATGGATTCCATCGGCTTTCTGGAAGAACATTATCGCCTCGTCAAGGCCCGCACATTGGACGACTTTCATGATGCCTTGCGCCTGAACGAGCAGGGCAACGCCAATAGGATCTATGCGGACAAGCAAGGCAATATCGCCATGTTCTATGTGGCGCGCATGCCGAAGCGCAAACCCGGCATTGATTATTCCGGCATTATTCCCGGCGACCGCTCCGATCTGATCTGGACGGAGTTTCACGCCTTCGACGATCTGCCCCATGTGATCAATCCGCCGGAAGGGTTCATCACGGAAGCCAATTCCACGCCGTTTGTCGTGACCGGCGGCCCGGGCGATCCGAAGGCGGAAGAGTATCCCCCGGAAATGGGTATCGAGACCCATCTGACCAACCGGGCCATGCGGGCGTTGGCGCTGTTCAAATCGGATCTGTCGATCAGCCGCGAGGATTTCATCGCCTACAAGTTCGACAATGCCTATCATCCCAGTTCCGTCGCCGCGCGGATCAAGGCCGAGGTCTTGGCTTTGGACTTTTCCGATGACCCGGCTTTAGAAGACGCTCAGACTCATTTGCGTGGCTGGGATCTCGGGGCGGATGCGGAAAACGCCCACGCGGCCCTGGCACTGCTGACGGCGAGCCCGATCGGGACGGCGCTTTACAACGGCCAGACGCCCCGGGATGCGCGTGAGACCTTTAGGGAAGCCGCCGACTGGCTCATGACCCATCACGGACGGCTCGATGTGCCGTGGGGGGAGGTGAACCGGTTGGTGCGCGGACCCGTCAGCCTGCCGCTTTCCGGCGGGCCGGATACCCTGAGAGCCGTCTATGGCGAGCGGACGGACGAGGGCATCCTGCGCATGGTGGCGGGCGACGGTCTCGTCATGCTGGTGGAATGGGCGGGCGAGGGCGCGCCGGCCTCCCGCAGCGTCCACCATTTCGGCTCCGCCGTCGGGCGGCCCGGCTCTCCCCATTACGCGGATCAAGCGTCTTTGTTCGCAGCCGAAGAGATGAAGCCCGTGCCCTTCACACAAGAAGCGCTCGAGGCCGCCGCCGTCGAACGCTATCGCCCCGGTGAGAGACGATAGCGTTATTTTTCCGTGAGTTTCAGCTCGATGCGGCGGTTGCGCCGGTAGGCCTCCGGCGTGTCGCCTTGGGCGATGGGCTGATATTGGCCGAAGCCCGCCGCCACCAGGCGCTGGGCCGGTACGCCTTCCCGGCGCAGGAACTCCACGACCGAGATAGCGCGGGCCGCCGACAGGAACCAGTTGTTCGGAAACTGCTGGGTCCGGATCGGTTGGGCGTCCGTATGGCCGTCGATCCGCAGCACCCAATCGATCTCCGAGGGGATTTCGCCTTCCAGTTCGATGAGCGCGGCGGCGAGGCGGCGCAACTGGGCCTGGCCGTCCTGGTTGATGGCGGCGCGGCCCGAGGGGAACAACACTTCCGACTGGAAGACGAAGCGGTCGCCGACAATCTGCACATCGTCCCGCTCGCCCATGACCTCGCGCAGGCGCCCGAAGAATTCCGAACGGTACTGAGCAAGCTCCTGGACCTTGCGGGCGAGCGCCGTGTTCAGCCGCTTGCCCAGATCGGCGATGGTGGCCTTGTTGTCCGCGTCCCGCTCTTCCGCCACATCAAGCGCGGCCTGAAGGCTTTCGATCTGTTTGCGCAGCGCGCCCAATTGCCGGTTCAAAAGCTCCACCTGGGCCCGGGCGGAGGCCGAAATCCGGCGTTCCCGGTCCAGATCGCCGCGCAGGCCTGAGATCTGTTCGTCTGCGGACGGGCCGTCGCCGGCCCCGTCCTCGCCGCCGGAGGGAGCGGGCATGGGCGGGCCGATAAAGGCTTCCTGAGTGGACAGGCTCGCCTGCAGCTCGGCCATTTCCTCGACGATGGAGTTCTTTTCCCGCTGCTCCATGTCGAGCAGGCGGCTCAACTCGGCGATCTGATCCTTCAGCCGCTCATTGGCGGAGCCGAGCGTGTCCACGAAGCGGTCCTGAAAGAACTTCGCCAGCATGAACAGGGTCATCAGCAGGGTGATGACCAGAACCAGGGTGGCGAGAGCGTCCACGAAGCCCGGCCAGAAATCCGCCGAGGTGTCGCGGGTCCGTGCGTAACGCGAGGCCATGGGCCTTATCCCTTACCGGGCTTGATGGTGTCGCCATTGCGCCGGGATTCGATCATCACGGCGACCAGGGTCTTGGCGAGTACCTTCATTTCAGAGCGCAGTTCCTTGACCAGCTCCTCGCGGGTCGTCCCGGCGCTGTCTTTCAGATCATGCGTCATCTGATTGATGGAGCGCAGGGTCTCCAGCGTGTCGCGCTCGGTGGAATTGCGGGCATGGCTGACCAGTTCCTGAACCAGCAGCCCGATATCATGCAGCAACTGTCCGCCATTGAGGCTTTGGCCCAGCTCCTCCGAGCTTTGAAGAAGCTTGGTCGCGGTCTTGTCCAGACTGCGCAGGGTCGCCAGATTGGCCTGGTCGGTGCGTTCTTCCGCCGCCCGTTCCGACTGGTCCACCAGACGGCCGATCTTGTCGTTGAGCTCCTGGAACACGGCCGGGTCGATCTGCGGGACCTGGGGCTGCTCGGAAGCGGCCATGGCCTGCATGGGCTGAGCGGCGCCCGACTGGGTCGCGGTCAAAAGCCGGTTCGTCGTGTCGTTCAACTGGGCGAGCGCCGCCACGGTCTGTTCGGCCGTTCCGCGCTCGGCATATTGCAGGAGCCGCGCCGTGATCTCGCGCAAGGAGGTCAGCGTCTTGTTGGTGCGGTCGTCCGATTGCTGGGTCAGGGAGGCGAGTTGATCGAGCCGGGCTTCGAGCGAACCCAGATTGAAAGTGCCGCCTTCGGCCGACATGACCGTCTGGCCGCTGAAACCGTTTTGCGCGATCCCCGCCAGCAGATCCTTCTGCGCGCGGACCACCTCGCCCATATCCGACAGGTTCTGGGTGGTCTGGATCAGCCATTGTTCGGTCTGGGTGCGTTGTTCCTCGGCCCGTTCGATGGTGTGGCGCAGGGCCTCCACCTGTTGCACGCTGGCGTTCAGGGCGGCCTGAAGGTCGGGGCTGACGCCCGCGCCCACGCCCGGCATGGGCGGCGGCGCGACGAAGCCGCCGTCCTGGGTCGGAATATGGGTGATGGTGCTCAGCCATTCCTCGAAGTCATTGTAGAACCGGTTCTGCGCCTGCATGGCCTGAAGACCCAGGAAGCCCAGGATCAGCGAGCCCGCGATGCCGAACAGCGAGGAGGAAAAGGCCGTGTCCATGCCCGCGAGCGGTCCGGCGAGGCCCACCTGCAGTTCCTCGAAGGCCGCTTCCGCTGAGGCCGCGCCCACTGAGACGCTCTCAAGCGCGCCCTGAATGGCGCCGGTGGATTGCAGCAGGCCCCAGAAGGTGCCGAGAATGCCGAGAAAGATCAGCAGATTGGTCAGATAACGGGTGGTCTCGCGGGATTCATCGAGCCGCGCCCCCACCGAGTCCAGAATGATGCGGTTGGCGGTGGGCGAGATGGAGACCGGGCCGTCCCGGTCGCGCAGCATGGCGGCGACCGGCGCCAGGAGCGAGGTGCGGCGCGGCACGTCAAGGCCCGCATCGCCCCGGCGGAAGGCATTGACCCAGCGCACCGCCGGCCACAGCGACACCACCCGGGTGATGCAGAAGATCGTGCCCAGGAACAAGACGCCCAGGATCAGGCTGTTGATCACCACATTGCCCTGGAACGCCCGGATCAGCGGCTCGGCCACGAGCACGCAGACCAGGCTCACAATGAGCAAAAACAGGATCATTCGGAGAAGAAACATCTGCGGCTTGCTCATGGCGCCGCCATGGTTGCCTTCAGCTTGTCTGGCCATGTTTTGTTACCCACGTCCCGCCATTGTTGTCCGTCGGCGGCAAGCGCCTGTCCGCGCCGCCGGTCCGACCCTCTCTCCCCTCAGGGGTGATGCACCATGACGCCGCCTTAAGGCGGGATTTGGGCCATATCAGACCCTGCTTCCCGGCTTTCCCGAACCGGGATGGCCGCCGCGCATACCTCCATGCCAGCGGCATGCGCCGCAAGACGCATGCCGTGGACCACCGTTCAAGATGGATCTTAAGGAGTAGGGGTCTTAGAGACTTTTTGGAAACGCGCCGCCAAGCGCATTTCCATGTGCCTGGCCAGCCCACTCCCCCTCCCGACCACCCACAAGGGTACCCTGGATTGGGCGGTCGGGAG
>CAZTCJ010000112.1:0-10649 GCA_964612085.1 uncultured Alphaproteobacteria bacterium | reverse complement strand
CCGTGCCGTCGGCCAGCACCGCTTCGAGCCCCAGCACCATGTCGCGCATCATCCCGAAACGGATGACCCGGTTGCCGCCCGCATTAGTGGAGATGGTGCCGCCGATGGTCGCCGTGCCCCGCGAGCCCAGATCGAGGGGCAGGAACAGGCCCTTGGCCTCGACCGCTTCCTGCACCGCCTGCACGGGCGCGCCCGCCTGAACCACGGCAAGCCGGTTGGCCTCGTCGATTTCCTCGATGGCGGTCATCAGTTCGAGCGAGACAGTGATTTCTTCCGTACTCGCAAGACCGCCGCGCACAAGGCCCGTGGCCCCGCCCAAGGGCACGATGGGCTGGCGGCGCTCATTGCACAGTTTCAGGACGGACGCGACTTCTTCCGTGCTGCGGGGCCGGGCGATGGCCATGGATGCATTGGGCACGAACCCGCCCCAGACGGCGGAGCGGCTGGAGACGTCCTCGCCGGTCAGCACGCCGCCTTGGGGCAGGGTGTTCTGAAGGACCTCGATCACGCTGGTCATTGGCGCTCTCCCATGTTTGGCCTTTGGGACAAGCGTATCGGCTTTCAGGTGGGCGAGGCCAGCGGCGAAACGGCTATGGGGAGGATGCTCCCGAGGCCGCAGCCGATTGTTCGGCGATGGCATCGAACAGATGCAGCAGCGAGGAGCGCAGTTTCGGATTGGAAATGCGCTGGAACGCCCGGTTGAGATCGACGAATTCGCGGGTGCCGAAGCGGGGCGAGGCGGCCTTGAAGGCGGCGATCAGATCCTCTTGGTGAGACGGATCCTCGGGGACGTCCTCCAACCCTTCGAAAAAGAAATCCACATCCACGTTCAGGACGGCGGCGATTTCATAAAGCCGGGAAGCGCCGATGCGGTTCGCGCCTTTCTCGTATTTCTGGATTTGTTGAAATGTCAGGTCGAGGCGCTCAGCCAGATCCTGTTGACTGATGCCAAGGCTCAGCCGGCGGATCCGCACGCAGTTGCCCACGTGCTTGTCGATGGTCGCGGTCGGTGGCAGATGCAAAACGTCACCGTATGGTACATTCGAGGATACCCCTTTAATACGCGCATAACGGGAAACTCTGTGGACATCAAGTAAAATTTGTCTAGTGGAGCGAATTTGACATTTGAGCCGCGGTTGCGGCTGTTTTCGTTCTCAAATGTCAAATTCGAAAGCTCTACTAGAAACATAAGCTTGCTAGCGGTTCTTTTGATTCCAACATTTGCTTACGACTGTGCGGCAAGTGGGAGGCAAATGAACGCAGGGCGTGAGCCGGTTCGGAAGCGGATCTGCGGAAAAGGGGGTTTCCTCTCATGCCAAGTGAGATATGGTCGCGGGCCGAAACAATCGGGACAAGCGGTCTGCAGGACCCGTGCGAGATGCCCAAGCCATGAAGCGGCCGGATTACCGACCGGTCCGGCATGCGGCGCGGATGCCGGAGGCTCGGTCCCCATTCGATTGACTGAACCACATCGTCCCGCGCGCCGGTCCGACCAACGCCAGGGACAAGCCCATGCGAAGAACCCAGGGGAAGAGCAATGAGTGATATCGATCAAGCCGCTCCCGCATCGAACGGCAATCAGATGCCCGCCGGTGCTGGCGCTGGAGCCATTCTGTACAACAAGGTCGAGCCGCTGACGCCGACGCTTCACGCGGCGCTTGGGCTGAAGCGCATCGACGAGCCGCTGCTGTTCGCGCGCGATGCCCATGCGGTGCCGATCAACACGATCGAATTCAATCTGGCGCTGAAGCACTACCCCATCGTCTTTGCCGGAACGGAAACGCCGATGCCGGTCGCGGTGCTCGGCATGCAGGAAAAGGAAAACCTGTTCGTGACGGCCGATGGCCGCTGGCTGGAAGGCGCGTATATCCCGGCCTACATCCGCCGCTATCCGTTCATTTTCGGTCAGAACCAGGAGCAAACCCAGCTCACCCTGTGCATCGACCGGGACTCCTCCCTGATCGGCGAGAACGCGGACTTCCCGTTCTTCGAAGGCAGCGAGCTGAGCGATACGGCCAACAAGGCGCTCGAATTCTGCAAGACCTTCCATCAGCATCACATGGCCACGCAGAAGTTCGGCCGGATCGTGAAGGAACTCGATTTGTTCACGAACCAGCAGGTGACCATGCGCTCGCCGGAAGGCAACCAGCACGTCGTCGGCACCTATAACGCCATCGACGAGAAGAAGTTCAACGAAATGAAGGACGAAGCCTTCCTGCTGCTGAAGAATACCGGCGCTCTGCCGTTCATCTATATGCATTTGAGTTCGCTGTCGAACTGGCAGCAGCTTTCCCAGCGCCGTCACCAACTGCTGGGCGCGCCGTTCCCGCCGAATTCTCCGATCGTGCCGGAAGATCAGGTGCAGCAGCAGAACCAGGGCGCGCCGGGCGCGGGCATGTAAACGCACGCGGGATCCTGCGGCATCAAGAAAGGCCGGGCTCAAGCCCGGCCTTTTTCTTTTGTGTCCGGTGCTCTCGCGGTCAGTCGTAGCGCAGGGCTGGCGCCGGTTTGGCCCAGGCCACGCGTCCGGCCTGATAGGCCACGGTCGCCCAGGCGACGATCAGGGCCAGGACACTGGCGCCCAGGAAATAGCCCGCATGCAGATCGATCCGGTAGGCGAAGCGGTCGAGCCAGCGGTCCATCAGCCAGAAGGCGGCAGGCCAGGCGATCAGATTGGCGATCAGCACAGGCTTGGAGAATTGCCACAGCAACAGGCGCACGATGTCGCCCGTGGTCGCCCCCAGCGCCTTGCGGATGCCGATCTCGCGCGTGCGCCGCTCGGCCGCGAAGGACGCCAGGCCGAACAGGCCGAGACAGGCGACCAGGATCGCCAGCGCGGAAAACGAGGCCAGCAGCAGGCCCTGGCGGTCTTCCTGTTCGTAAAGCGCCGCGACGCTTTCATCCATGGAACGACGGCGGATGGGATGGCCGGGGGCCAAAGACTCCCAGGCTTCGTCGATGGCCGCGAGCGCTTGCGCTTCGGCGCCGCCGTCGATGCGCACGGATAGTTTCCAGAACTGGCGCGGATCGACGAAATAGAGGGTGGGGACGATCGGATCCCGGATGGAATTGAAATGGACGTCCCCAACCACGCCGACGATCACTCCTGTGGAGATGTCGCTTTCCTCGATGCCGATGGCGACGCGTTGGCCGATCGCAGCTTCCGGTGTGGCGAAGCCCAGCCGTTCCGCCGCCATTTCGCTGATCACATATTCCCAGTCCTGAACGGTTTCCAACTCGTCTTCAGGCAGTTCCCAGACCGCCATGGCGTTGGGGGAAAATCCCTGCCCTGCGACCCGTCCGATGCCGTAGAGGTTGAAAAAATTCAAATCCACGGTCCGAAAATGCATGACCGCCGGATCTCTGTCCGCATGGCCGGCGGGGCGCACCATGGTGTTGCCGTCCCAATTCTCCGTGGGCACCATGGTCGAGAAGGCGGCATCCTCGATGGCCGGATGATCGAGCAGGCGCTCGCGCAGCGCTTCTCTTTGATCGCGGATGGCTGGATTGCCGAGCCCTGAAATGACCACCAGATGATCCCTTTGCCAGCCCAGATTGACGGTCTTGGCATAGAATGTCTGTCCGACAACGATGGCCGTGGCCGCCATCAGGGCGATGGAAATCGAGAATTGCAGAATGACCAGCAGGGTGCGCAGATCCGAAGCGCTGCCGAGCTTATGGCTGCCCGTGAACACCGCCGCCGGGTTGAACGCGGAGAGCACGAGCGCGGGGTAGAGCCCGCCGCCGACGCCCACCAGGATGGCAAGCCCCAGCATCTGCACGAGCAGCAGAGGGTCGCTCCCATAGGGGACCGTCAGTGACTTGCCAAGGGCGTGATTGACCAGCGGCAAAGCCATTTCAAGCGCCGCAAGGGCCAGAACGAAGGCGATCAGTGTCAGGATGACCGACTCGCCCAGGAACTGAACGATCAGATCGGCGCGGCGGGCGCCCACCACTTTGCGCATGCTGACCTCCCGCGCCCTGAGCGTGGCGCGCGCGGTCGACAGGTTCATATAGTTGATGGAAGCAATGGTGAGAATGAGAAACGCCACCGCCGTCAGCGCCAGGACGGTAACCATGCTGCCTGACGGCTTGATTTCGCCGTTGCGGTTCGAGGTCAGATGGATATCCGTCAGGCGCTGGGCTTCCAGTTGCGCATAGTCCTTGCCTTTCAGCACCATGCCCATGACATCCGAATCCGGAATGGCCGTCTGATTGAACCGGAAGACGGCCGTTTCCAGCGTTTCGATGGCGGTTCCGGGCGCCACACGGATATAGGTCAGCAGATTGGCCCTGATCCACCCCTCATAGGCCTTGGCCGGCCAGCTATTGGAAGCCGATTCGATATGGGCCAGCGCCTTGAAGGACATATGGGTATTGGCGGGCAGATCGTCGATGACGCCGGTGACGGTCAACGTTTCTATGGTGCCGCTGCGCGCTTCCCGGACACGGATCGTTTTGCCGAGCGCCGGTTCATCCGGGAAATACTCCTCCGCCAGGGATTTTGTCAGTATCAGGCTGCCGGCTTCCCGAAGCGCCGTGTCCGGATTGCCTGCCGCCAAAGCGAAATCGAAAATATTGAGAAAATCCGGATCCACATAAGTGATTGTGCTGGTATGGGTCTTGTCGCCGATCAGCAGGGTCTCGCCTTGATAGATCATGCGCGTCGCGTGTGCGATCTCGGGGATCGCGGCTTTCAGGGCCGGTCCCGTTGGGGCGGGCGTACTGATCAGATCGATCGGTTCGCGGCCCGGCACGTCATAGGTGATCACGATACGGTAGACATCGTCCGGCTTGGTGAAGAACCGGTCGTAGCTCAGCTCGTCATTCACATAGAGCAGGATCAACAGGCAGGCGAACAGGCCCGCCGCCAGGCCGGAGACCGTCAAGGCCGTATAGAGCTTATGGCGGTTCACATTGCGCCAGACGACGGTCAGATAATGCCGCAGCATTTCCATGGCCTACCGCCCCCTCAGATTTTCCGCCACCACCTGACCGTCGAGCAGATGGATGGTGCGCCGGGCATATTGTGCGTGTGCGGGCGAATGGGTGACGACCACGACGGTCGTACCCTGATCGTTCAGGGCCTGCAGGATCTGCATGACCTCTTCGCCGTTTTGCGAATCGAGATTGCCGGTGGGCTCATCCGCCAGCAACAGCGCCGGTTTGGAGACGATAGCGCGGGCGATGGCGGCGCGCTGCTGCTGGCCGCCCGATAATTGTTGCGGGAAATGAGTGCGCCGGTGGGCGATGTTGAGTTTGTCGAGAGCATCCTCGACCATCGCCTTGCGGTCCGGCGTGGCGATCCGGCGGTAGCGCACGCCCAGATCGACATTTTCCCAAATGGTCAGCTCATCAATCAGATTGAAACTCTGGAAGATGAAGCCCATGGAAGCCTGCCGGATCTCGGCGAGGCGGCGTTCGGGCGCGTGGCTGACATCTTCGCCCTGGAAGCGGTAGGTGCCCGCGCTCGGGCTGTCGATCATGCCGATAATGTTCAAAAGCGTGGACTTGCCGCATCCGGACGGCCCCATGATGGCGACGAACTCGCCCGGATCGATGGACACGGTGACGCCGCTCAAGGCGTGGGTTTCGATGCCCGAGGCCCGATAGACCTTGCTGACCGTCTGCATAAGGATGGCAGGCGGCGGGCCTTGCACGCGAATGCGCCCGTGGGACAGGCTGGCGTTTTCTGTAGGCATATCCCCCATGCCGGCTTTCATCCTGCTGTTTCCTTGCCATCCGGTGCCGGGCCTTGGCCGTTTCCGGGCCCAAGGCGCGGACCCATACCGTCCTTCATGACTATACTATATATGGTAAGATCGATGACGTAGAATTACCGGGCAAAAGCCCTGTCCACTCGTGAACACCTGTCCGCCAGCGGACACCGGGTATTGAAAACAGGGCACCAAAGACAAGGCAGGGGCACATCGCCCCGGCATCCTTAAGGAGACAGCTCTTGGCCGGCAGTATGGGCCGCATTCTGATTGTCGATGACGACCACGATATTCTCATCGCGGCGCGCCTGCTCTTGAAGCGGCATTTTCCGTTCGTCCGTACCGAAAGCGATCCGGCGGTTCTGCCCCGGTTGCTGGAAGAGTGCACGTTCGACGTCATCCTGCTCGACATGAATTTCGCCGTCGGCGCGAGCAGCGGCGCGGAAGGCCTGGCCTGGCTGGAGCGGATCCTGAAAGCGGACCCGAGCGCCGCCGTGATCCTGATCACCGCTTATGGCGATGTGGATATCGCCGTTGAGGCCATGAAGCGCGGCGCGGCCGACTTCGTGGTCAAGCCCTGGTCCAATGACAAGCTGATCGCCACCTTGCGCTCCACCATGGAACGCAAGGAAAGCGCCGTCAGCCGTGGCCGGGCAGGGCCGGGCGCGCCGGCGCAGGCGAAAAAGGGCACGGACGGCACGACCATGATCGGCGACGCGCCCGCCATGCAGGCGGTGTGGGACATGATCCGCCGGGCCGCGCCGACGGACGCCAATGTGCTGATCATGGGCGAGAACGGCACGGGCAAGGAACTGGTGGCCCGCGAGATTTATCGCCTGTCGGGCCGGGCGGCCCAGATTTTTTTGCCCGTGGATGTGGGCGAAATTCCCGAGACCCTGTTCGAGGCGGAGATGTTCGGCCACCGCAAGGGCTCGTTCACCGGCGCCAAGGAAGACCGGATCGGCCGGTTCCAGGCCGCCAATGGAGGCACGCTGTTCCTGGACGAGATCGGCAATCTGCCCCTGCATCTGCAAGCCAAACTCCTGAGCGCGCTGGAGCGCCGGGAAGTGCGCGCCGTGGGCTCGGAGAAGGCGGAACCCATCGATGTGCGCCTGATCAGCGCGACCAATCTGCCGGAGAGCGATCTAAAGCGGGAGGATGTCTTCCGCCAGGACCTGATCTACCGCATCAACACGGTGGAGATCCGCCTGCCGCCCTTGCGGGACCGGCGCGAGGACATCGTGCCGCTTGTGGCCCATTTCCAGGGCATTTTCGCCGCCAAATACAATCTGCCCGAAAAGCCTTTATCGCCCGCCGCCCGCGAGGCGCTGGAGGCCTATCACTGGCCCGGCAATGTGCGCGAGCTGCGCCATGGGGTCGAGCGGGCGACCATTCTGGCCCGGGGCGATATGCTGGAGCCGGATGATTTCGCGCTCTCGGGCGCCGGTATCCGGGATGGCGGTCTGGCAGGCGCGCAACCGGCTCTCGATACCTATAATCTCGATCTTGTGGAGCGTACGGTGATCGAACGGGCCCTGAAGAAAAATGGGGGCAATGTCTCGCGGTCGGCCCGGGAGCTGGGGATCACGCGGGCCTCCCTTTACAGGCGGATGGAAAAATATGGTCTCTAGGTCCAAGGTTTTGGATGGGCAGGGGACGGAGGACCTGCGCCGCTGCCGCCTGCAACCGCCGCGCCGGTCATTCCCTGCCGAATTGACCGTACGGGTCGGTCTCCTGTGCGCCACGCTCTGCCTTTTCGCGTTTCTGCTGATCGGCACGCAAGCCTATGCGGCGATCCTGCTGGCCGGGGTGGCGGCGGCAGCGCAGGGGGTCGCGTTGAACCGGTTCGTGCACACGTCCAACCGGGAGTTGACGCGCTTTATCTCCGCCATGCGCCATGACGATTTTTCCGAACGCTTCGTCACCCAGCGCTTGAGCGGGTCCTTCGCCGATCTTCACGGTGCGCTGGCCCAGGCGCTCGAGCATCTGCGCTCCGCGCGCGCGGACCGGGAGGCGGACGCGGCCATGCTCAAGGTGCTGATCGAACATGTGCCGGTCGCCCTGATTGCCATCGATACGGAGCAAAAGGTCGAGTTCTTGAACGGCGCGGCGCGGCGCCTGTTCGGACGGGGCCGGACGGCGGCCTCGGCGCGGTTGAAGGACTACGGCAAGGCTTTCGATGCCGCCGCGTGCAGCATCGAACCGGGTCAAACAGCGCTCGTGCGCATGAGTTTCCCGGACGGCTCGTCCCGGGTGAAGCTTTCCGTCACGGAAGTCTCGGCCCTGGGCCGCAAACGCCGGTTGATTTCCATCGAGAATATCGAGAGTGAACTCGACGCTACGGAACTGGGCGCTTGGCACGATCTCGTCCGTGTGCTGACCCACGAGATGATGAATTCGCTCACGCCCGTCTCGTCCCTGGCCGATACGGCGCGCGGCCTTCTCGATGATCTGGCCCGCCAGCGGCCCCAGGACGAAACCTTGACCCAGGAATTGGCCGAGATCGGCGACGCGGTCGAGACCATCGGCCGGCGCTCCGAGGGCCTTCTGCATTTCGTCAACGGTTACCGGCGGCTGACGCGGGTGCCCGCGCCCGAGCGCCGCCGGTTCCTGGTCTCGGAGGTCTTCGACCGTCTCGACCATCTCATGGCGCCGGAAATGGACAAGCGCGGCATCGGTTTCAATGTGTCGGTTCAGCCGGACCATCTGGCCCTGACCGCCGATCCGGAACTCCTCGAACAGGCCTTGATCAACCTGTTGCGCAATGCCCTCGACGCGGTGGGCGACGGACCGGACCAGCGCATTACGCTTGCGGCCGGTCTCGATGCGTCGGGCGGCGTGACCATCCGGGTCAGCGACACCGGTCCGGGCGTCACCCAGGATGTGGCCGACAAAATTTTCGTGCCGTTTTTCACGACCAAGCAGAAAGGCAGCGGTGTCGGCCTGTCCGTGACCCGGCAGGTCATGTCCGCCCATGGCGGTTCCATCGACCTGGCCCACACCTCCCAGGGCGGCGCGGTCTTCTCCTTGCGCTTTCCGTAGGGGCAGGGCCCTGAACGGTGCCCCAGCCTCTTCACTGTGCTAAGCTCGGGATTATGTGAATGTATGGCGTATTTTCGTGAAGCTCTGACTAGCGGACCGGTAGCGGTTCCAGGGGGAATAGGCGGATGGGACGGTTCATCTCGCAAGTTCTGGCCACCATGGTGGCCATTATTCTGCTTTTGATTTTGGTGCCGGTGATCTTTGCCATTATTGGCGCGGGTTCCGCGCCCCAGGTGCCGGGCACTGTGGTGCTGAGCCTCGACATGCGCCAACCCTTGCCGGACAAGGCGCCTCTCAATCCGTTCCGCTCAGGCGACACGCCATCGGCCAATTCGGTGGTCGGCGTGGTGCGGGCCTTGCGCCGGGCCGAACAGGACGAGCGGGTCAAAGGGCTTTATATGCGTGTCGGCGGTCTCGGCGTGCCCGTGGCCCAGGCCCAGGAGCTGCGCGAGGCCATCGCGCGCTTCCGCCAGTCGGGCAAATTCGTCGTGGCCCATGCCCAGAGCATCTTTTCCACCGGTGTCGGCGCCTATTATCTGGGGGCGGGCGCGGAGGAATTCCGCATGCAGCCCAACGGTCAGATCTTCTCTTCCGGCGTGGTGACCAGCTCGCTCTTCATGAAGGAACTGTTCGACAAGATCGGCGTGACGGCCCAGTTCGGCACCTATAAGGAATACAAATCCGCCGCCAACGGCTTCCTCTATGACGACTATACCGATCCGATGCGCGAGGCGCGCACCGCGCTGGTGAACAGCATTTATGACTCCGCCATGGGCGAGATCGCGGCGGACCGGGGGATCGGCCTGGAGACCCTCAAGACCACCCTCGACAATGCCCCGATCATCGGTCAGGCGGCGGTCGATGCCGGTCTGATCGACCGTCTCGCCTATGAGGTGGAAACGCGCGAAGACGTGAAAGCGCGGGCGGGCGCCAATGCGGAGCTGCTGAGCCTTGCCGATTATTGGGACATCGCCGGTCCGGCGCCGGCCACCGGCGGCGTCATCGCCTTGATCCAGGGCGACGGGCCGATCAATGAAGGCTCGTCGGACGAGGGCTCGGCCTTTGGCGGCGACGCTATGATGGGCGGCGATACCATTGCGGCGGCCATCAAAAAGGCGGCCGACACGGACGACGTGAAAGCCATCATCCTGCGGGTGAACTCGCCCGGCGGCTCGGCCATCGCGTCGGAACAGATCCGCCACGCGGTGGTGCAGGCTCAAGCCAAAGGCAAGCCGGTCGTGGTCAGCATGGGCGATGTGGCGGCCTCAGGCGGCTATTGGGTGTCCATGTCCGCCGACCGGATCATCGCCCACCCCGCCACCGTGACCGGCTCCATCGGCGTGCTCGCGGGCAAATTCGTCGTGAACGACCTCTTCAAGATGATCGGGGTCAATCAGGGCGAGATCGCCACCAATGACGGCGCCCTGTTCTTCTCCGTCCAGCGGGAGTTCACCGTGTCCGAATGGGCCCGGCTCGACCGCTCGCTGAAAGCCACCTATGACGAGTTCATCGAGAAGGCGGCGGCGGGCCGGGAGGTGGCGCCCGACGCCCTCGAACGCTATGCCCGGGGACGGGTCTGGTCCGGCGCCGATGCCCTGGAGCGCGATCTGATCGACGCCACCGGGGGCCTGCGCCAGACCATCGACGTGGCCAAGGAAGTGGCCGGGATCGATGCGGGCGCCGCCGTCGAACTGCGCGATTTCCCGCAGCCGCCGGGCTTGGTGGAACTGCTCGACTCGCTCTTCAGCGCTTCCGGCGATGTGGTGAAAGCAAGCCGGACGCTCTCGGAGATCATGGAACTGCCGGCCATCTCGGCACTGACCAAGGCGACCGATCTGGCGGAGCAGGAGGGCGTTCTGGCGGTCGAGGAGACCGAAGCGGTGCGGTAAG
>CAZTCJ010000111.1:0-10742 GCA_964612085.1 uncultured Alphaproteobacteria bacterium | reverse complement strand
CGAATAGCGGGCGCTCGCCCAAATCGCCGAAACCGGCGCGCTGAAAAAGTCCTCCGAGGACGGGCTCGACATCCACGCCATGACCGCGTCGGAAATGTTCGGCGTGCCGATCAAAGGCATGGACCCCATGGTACGCCGGCGCGCCAAGGCAATCAATTTCGGCATCATCTACGGGATTTCCGCCTTCGGGCTGGCCAATAATCTGCGCATCCCGCGCGGCGAGGCCCAGTCTTATATTGAGGCCTATTTCGAACGGTTTCCGGGCATCAAGGATTATATGGAACGCACCAAGGCCTTCGCCCGCGAGCATCTTTATGTGGAAACCGTGTTCGGACGGCGCTGCCATTATCCCAACATCACGTCGAAACAGCCGGGCCAGCGCAGCTTCATGGAGCGCGCCGCGATCAATGCGCCAATCCAAGGCACGGCCGCCGACATCATCCGCCGGGCGATGATCCGCATCCCCACAGTGCTCGTCAAGAAGAAGCTGAAGGCGCGCATGCTCCTGCAGGTGCATGACGAACTGATCTTCGAAGCGCCGGAGGATCAGGTGGACGAGACCTGCGCAGTTGTGAGCGCGATCATGGAAGGGGCCGCGGAACCGGCCCGCGCGTTCTCCGTGCCCCTCAAGGTCGATACTGGCGTGGGCGACTCCTGGGCGGAGGCGCACTGAACCGAGATCCATCAGGCGGCGGCGGATTTGCCCAGATCGGCCTTTTGCATGAGGTCCTTGAGTTCGGCGATCCGTCCGGACACGGCCTGGTCTTCGGCCGCCTTGGCCATGGCGCTGGCAAAGGCGGGATCCCGCAAGATCTTCAGGACCGAGACCTTGGCGCGCTCAAGCAGAGTGCCTTCGGGAAAGACCCCCGCCACCATCAGACGCAACAGGGCCAGCGCGATATCCAGCGGGGCCTCGTTGCGCGACACAATGGCCTCCAGAAAGCGCAGGCGGTCCTCGACCCGCTGGCCGAGAGATCCACAGGCGGCGGTCAGCTTGGCCTTTTGTTCCGCTTCCAGACCGGATTTCTGGATCCGGCGCTGTAGCGCCGCAATTGCCTGCAGTTTTTGAACGGGGTTTTCCGCCCCGTCCACGAATGCGGTCTCGGTGCCGTGGGCGGTCAGAATCGGCAGCAGAAGAGCGGTCAGATACCGCTTGTTCTCGATACCGATGATATTCTCCTCGATCGCCATCACCTTGTGCATCCGCTCCAGCGGTGCAGAGAACCGCTCCAGATACGCTTCTATGGCATCGCCCGCCACAAGCCGTTTCGAGCGCAGATCGAAGGCTTCCGTGATGTCTTCCAAAGGCAGATGCGGGCCCTGGCCTTCAACGAGCCGGGTCGCCAGCTTGCGGGCGCAGGACACTTCGCGCTCGAAACATTCGGGCACCAGCCGGTTCGCGGATTTCAGCTCCCGGAGAATGCGCTGGGCGATTGCCGCGCGGGCATAAGACAGCTTGCCCCTGCGGAATTCCGTACACAGTGCCTGCGTCCCGTCGGGCACGGTTCCGATATCATCGATCCGCCCCAGGAACAGAGCGGTCAAGGCCAGCAGAAGGTCGCCCAGATTGTTCCGCTCCCCCATCAGATCGCGGATGGCGGTCTGACCGGCAAGCATCTCGGACACGAAATGGTCGAGGGCTTCAAGGCACATATCCCGCGCGTCAGACTCCGAGGGCAGTGTGTTCATCAGCGACAGGCAGCGCGTCAGCTTTTCCGACCAGCTATTCGCGCCGTCCAGATGAAGCGCGATGGCGCTGCACAGCCAGTATTCGGTTTCCTCGCTCTTGCCGATCGCCTGCAGACAGCCTGCCAGGCCGCCCTTTCCGATTGCAGAAATACGCCCTTGCCGGCCATCTTTATAGACCCGTTCGGACGCTTTATCGACAAGGGTGTTCAGTTGGCGGACGGCCGATTGGACATTCTGGCCGCTGGCGCTGGCATGGGCGACAGCCGCCTTTTGGATGGCATGCTGAAGAACGGTGCCGGTCGCGTTCAGCTTTTCCAAAGCCTTGGCATTATGCAGCAGCTCGATAGCAGTCAGCCGTTCGCGTTTGAGGTAATCGGTCAGGAGGCGCGCCACCGTCGCCCTGGCATGGCAGGTATAAAGATCTTGAGGCCGGAAGCAGGGCAATTCCGCCGGGCCGCCCTGTTTCGAGGCTCTATCTTTGGTGTCGCCGCGCTCGAAGAGGATCAGGCTCATATAATCGCCTGTTTCCTCATTGTAGGTCTCTTTGACGACCTTGACGCCCGTCGCCTCACCGCCGTCGATCAGCGCCTCGGCCCGCTTGACGGCAGCCTGGCGGTCGTATAGCGCATCGACCAGGGACCAGCCGCTGCCGGGCCCCCGGCGTTTGAACACTTCATAATGAATTTCAGGACGTGCGCGCATACCCCTCGCCGCAACGGCTGTTTCTCAACAGCCGAAGCGTAAACGCGCGACCTTAAAGGAGCGTTGCGCCCGCTTATCCGGTCCTGGGGGCGGCGGCCCGCACCGCATCGTCCACATAAGGGGCGAAGGGTTTGAAGTTTTCCACGAAGCGGCGGGCCAGATCGGCCGCCTTGGCGTCATAGGCGTCGCCATCGGCCCAGGTGCTGCGCGGATCGAGAATGGCCGAGTCCACCCCAGCGGCGGCAACCGGCACATCGAAGCCGAAGATCGGATCCTTGCGGAATTGCGCGTTGTTGAAATTGCCGTTGAGGGCGGCCTCAAGCAGGGCGCGGGTCGCCTTGATCGGCATGCGGTGACCGACGCCATAGGGACCGCCCGTCCAGCCCGTGTTCACCAGCCAGCACTGGACATCGTGCTGGGCGATCAGGCCGCGCAGCAGATTGCCGTATTCGGAAGGATGGCGCGGCATGAAGGGCGCGCCGAAACAGGTCGAGAAGGTGGCCTCCGGCTCGGTGACACCCTTCTCGGTGCCCGCGACCTTGGCCGTATAGCCCGACAGGAAGTGATACATGGCCTGATCGGGGGTCATACGGGCAAGCGGCGGCATGATGCCGAACGCATCGGCCGTCAGCATGATGATGTTCTTCGGATGCCCCGTCTGACCGCTGGCCGAGGCATTCGGAATATACTCAAGCGGATAGGCGCCGCGCGTGTTTTCCGTCAGCGACGCATCGTTCAGATCGAGTTCCCGGGTCTCGGGGTGGCTCACCACATTCTCAAGCACCGTGCCGAACCGGCGCGTGGTCGAATAAATCTCGGGCTCGGCGCTTTCCGACAATCGGATCATTTTCGCATAGCAGCCGCCTTCGAAATTGAACACGCCGTTCTGCGACCAGCCATGCTCGTCATCGCCGATCAGGGTCCGGTGCGGGTCCGCCGAAAGGGTCGTCTTGCCCGTCCCCGACAGTCCGAAAAAGATCGCGGGATCGCTGTTGTCGTGGCCCACATTGGCGGAGCAGTGCATGGGCATGACGCCGCGCGCAGGCAGCAGGTAATTCAAAATGGTAAAGACGGATTTCTTGATCTCGCCCGCATAGGACGTGCCGCCGATCAGCACGATCTTCCGTTCGAAATCGCAGGCGATAATCGTCTCGGTCCGGCATTGATGCACATCCGGGCAGGCCTGGAACCCGGGCAGATCGATGATCAGATAATCGGGATCGAACTTGGGAAGATCCTCGCGCGGCGGATCGATCAGCAAGTGGCGGATGAACAGGGAATGCCAGGCGAATTCCGTCACCACACGCACATTCAGGCGGTGATCCGGATCAGCGCCGCCGTAAAGATCCTGAACCCACAGATCGCGCCCTTGCGCGTAAGACAGCATGGATTCCAGAAGCCGGTCGAAGGAAGCGGGATCGAGCGGCTTGTTGTTGTCCCACCAGATCGTGTGCTGGCTTTCGGGATGGGACACGATGAATTTGTCTTTCGCGGACCGGCCCGTGTGCTGGCCGGTTTCCACCAGCAGCGCGCCATGGCGCGAGACCTGCCCTTCGCCACGGGCGACGGCCTTCTCGAACAATCCCGCCACGGGATCGTTCCAATGCACATGCCCCAAATTCCGGAAACCATGGTGTTCGAGCCCGAAAGCGTTGTTGAACGTTCCGGATTGGCTCGCCGCGACCGATCGATTCACCCCTTCACCCCATTGCTGCGTTTCATGGTGACCTTCTGCACGAAAGCCCTGGTTATCCTGCAACAAAAGGACCGGTTCGAAAAGGAGCCCGAACAGCGCAGGTTTACCTTCAACTCAGACGATCCCGTTTATAGCGCCCGAAGAAGCGAAGGAGGTGCCGCCGCGCGCGGAACATGCATAATGGTCGGCTTCCTAACCGGCCGTAGGTACGCATGCCCAGGATCGACACCAAAACCCGCGAGCAAAAGAACGCCCCGGAACCAGCAGCCGGGAGACCCTTGAGCCTGTCGACCCATGCCCGCGAGACCCTGGGGCTGGCGGGCCCGTCCATCATTTCGCGCAGCGGCATTCTGCTGATGATCACCGCCGACACCTTGATGGCGGGCTGGCAGGGCACGCGGGAACTGGCCCTGATGGGCCTCGCCATGCCGGTCCAGGCGGTGCTGATGATGGGCTCCATCGGCCTGATGCAAGGCCAGTTGATTCTAACGGCTCAGGCCTTCGGCGCCGGCCAATACCAGCGCTGCGGCCTGATCTGGCGCATCGGCATGGCCCATGCGGCCCTGCTCGGCCTTCTCTTGGTCGTTCTCACCATCTTGAGTCCCGGGGCGCTGCTGACCGCCGGTCAGAATCCGGATCTGGTGCGCGAGACCACGCCCGTGCTGATCCAGTTCGCCTGGGGCATGCCCGGCATGCTGTTCTATCTGGCCTGCGGCTATTTTCTGGAAGGCCTGCAACGGCCCCATATCGCCATGATCGCCATGATCGGGGCCAATCTGCTCAATATCGGGCTGAACTACCTGACCATGACCGGCCTGTTCGGTCCCCAAGGGGCCGAAGGCGTGGTCTTCGCCACCTCGATCGTGCGCTGGATCCTGTTCGCGGGCATGCTCGCCTATATTCTGACCATGGCCGACCGGCGCGCCTTCGGCATCGGACGCTCCTTCCGCGATGTGCTGAGCCGCAAGGGCGCGATTGTCGGCAAGCAGTTGCGCCGCCTGGGTCTGCCGATCGCCTTTGCCTTCATTCTGGAAGCCGCCTCCCTGGCCGCCCTGACCTTGATGGCCGGGCGGCTGGGCGCGCCGGTGCTCGCGGCCTTTCACATCACCATGCAGATCGTTCAGATCCTCTACATGATCTCGATCGGCACCGCCGCGGCGACCGCCGTGCGGGTGGGAGCCGCCGCCGGCCGCCGGGATGGCGTCAATCTGCGCCTGGCGGGCTGGACCGGGGTCGGCGTCATCGGCGTCTTGATGGGCGTGTGTTTCGTCGGGGTCGTGACCCAGCCGGAGCTGTTGGCGCGGGCCTTCGTGACCGGCCGCAGCGAGGCCGATACCGCCGTGCTGGCCCTTGCCGCCGCCACCATCGCGGCAGCCGGGGTCATGATCATCAGCAATGGCGTGATGAGCGTTCTGATGGGCGCGCTCAGGGGCATGGGCGATGTCTGGCGCCCCTTGGGACGGCAGGCCGCCGGCCTGTGGCTGGTCGGCATCCCGAGCGCCTGGTGGCTGGCCTTCGGTCAGGACCTCGGACCGGTCGGGCTGGCCTATGGCGCCTTTTTGGGCATGACGGCAGCGGCGGTCCTGCTGGCCTGGCGTTTTCACGCCGTTTCCAGTGCCGCCGCGCGGCCCATCCAAGCCGCATAATCGCCATCTGTTAAATGAATATCTTGGCCTCCCGCGCGCCGACTCATATCTTAGGCGCTTGGGAACAAGGCTGACCCTCCGGCGGCCGCAAAACGGCGGGCTGGACGGTATTCAACCGCGCGGACAGAGTGACGGTCCCCGCAGGCATTCAAATAGTAAGAAAGATTGGTTCGATACATGCCCACGATCGCTCTCGTCGACGACGATCGCAACATCCTGACATCCGTCAGCATGGCGCTCGAAGCGGAAGGCTATAACGTCAAAACCTATACGGATGGCGCGTCCGCCCTGGCGGCGCTGGCTGCTGCCCCGCCCGATCTTGCCGTGCTCGATATCAAGATGCCGCGCATGGACGGCATGGAAGTGCTGCGCCGCCTGCGCCAGAAGGCCGACGTGCCGGTGATTTTCCTCACCTCCAAGGACACGGATGTGGACGAGGAACTAGGCCTGCAGATGGGCGCGGACGATTTCATCCGCAAACCGTTCACCCAGCGCCTTTTGCTGGCGCGGGTGCGGGCCGTGCTGCGCCGTGCCGCCGCCAATCTGCCCGGCGCTGGCAAGGAGGACGCGGCCCAGGTGATGACCCGCGGCAAGCTGGTCATGGACCCCAACCGCCATGCCTGCACCTGGGGCGGCCAGCCCGTCACCCTGACCGTCACGGAATTCCTTATCCTCCAGGCGCTGGCGCAACGGCCGGGCTATGTGAAGAGCCGGGACAATCTGATGGATGCGGCCTATGACGATCAGGTCTATGTGGACGACCGCACCATCGACAGCCACATCAAACGGCTGCGCAAGAAATTCCGGCAGGTGGATACCGAATTCGATGCCATCGAGACGCTCTATGGCGTCGGCTACCGGTTCAAGGAGCTGTCGGTTGCATCGTGAATGACGCTTTCGCGCGCCCATCGTCCGATCACGGCTCATCGCCCTCCAGGAGCGGATCCTGGTGGGCGCGCCTGCCCGTGCTCGGACGTCTGAGCGCCAAAGCCAAGGCTAAAGACAAGTCCGATAGCGTGCCGGCCAGCGAGGCCCTGCCCCAGGACCAGGGCGATATGGGCGACCGGCCCAAGCGCAAACGCGCGCTTTATCATTCGCTGATCTTCCAGATCGCCGCCCTTAATATGGTGGGCCTGATCATCTTCGTGGTCGGCCTCATGGTCTTGAGCCAGTTCCGCAGAACCTCCGTGGAGGAACGCACGCTCGCGCTCGAGGCCCACAGCCAGTTCATCACCGGCGCGCTCGAACAGGCCGCCCTCACGCCCCGCGTGGGCCGCGAGGAAGGCCAGCCTTTCGACGAGATCGACCGCACGGAAGCCGTCGAGGTTCTGCGCCGCCTGGTGGCGCCGACGGACTACCGGGCCCGGATTTACGATTACAACGGCATCCTGATCTACGATTCCTGGCTGCTCGACGAGGAAGGCCAGGTCAACGCGCGCACCCTGCCGGACCCGGATGCCGACTCCCGGTTCTTCGTGATCTTCGAAGACATCATGCGCTGGCTCTTCGGGCCGGAACTGACGCCTTACAGCGACGATCCGAAACTGCCGTTCTCGGAAGTGCGCTCGGCGCTCAAGGCGACCGACGACCGCCAGGCCTTCCATGCGGTGCGCCAGGACGAAAGCGGCAATCTGATCCTGAGCGTCGCCATGCCGGTGAAGAAAGTCTGGGCCCATGTGGGCGCGCTGCATCTTGCGACGCAAGGGGACGATTTCGACGCCGTGCTGCGCCAGGAACGCAGCGCCATTTTGCAGATCTTCGCCGTGGCCCTGTTCGCGAATGTTCTGTTGGCGTTGTTTTACGCCCGGACGATCGTCCGCCCGATCAAGCGGCTCGTCTCCGCCGCCGACCGCATCCGCGAGGCCCGCACCGGCGGCAAGGGCGGCGCGCGCACTGAAATTCCCGGCTATCACGACCGCCGCGACGAGATCGGCGATCTGGCCGGTTCCCTCAACGACATGATGCGGGCCCTGAACAACCGGATCGACGCTATCGAACAGTTCGCCGCCGATGTCAGCCATGAGATCAAGACGCCGCTGACCTCTTTGCGCAGCGCCGTGGAGACCTTTGACATCGCCGTCTCGGACAAGGCGCGGGACAAGCTGATCGGCATCATCAAGCACGATGTGGACCGGCTCGATCGTCTGATTACGGATATTTCGAACGCCTCCCGCCTCGATGCGGAACTGTCCCGCGAGGAAGCCGATGTGGTGCATATCCCGAAAATGCTCCGCCAGATCGTCGCCTTCCGCAATGAATCCGGGCACAATGGCGGCGTGCATCTGAACCTGGAGATCATGTCCGGCTCGCGCGACGACACGGCCATCACCGTCGTCGGCATCGAAAGCCGGCTCAGTCAGGTGATCCAGAACCTGTTGGAAAACGCCGTCTCCTTCTCGCCCGAGGGCGGCGACGTGACGATCAAGGCGGGCCTGGAAAAACGGGGCGCGGCGTTCTTCGTGGTGATCCGCATTGAAGATCAGGGGCCGGGCATTCCGGAAGAAGCGCTGACCAAGATCTTCGAGCGCTTTTATACGCAGCGTCCGGACGAAGCGGATTTCGGCAAGAATTCCGGCCTCGGCCTGAGCATCTCGAAACAGATCGTCGATGCCCATCGCGGCCACATCTGGGCGGAGAATCTTCGCACGCCAAACGGCGAGATCGCCGGCGCGCGGTTCACCGTGCGCCTGCCCGCCCAATAGGCTCTCCCATAGCCTGCTGCCAACCGTTCGATAGCATCCATCAATTGCCGGGAAGGTCCCCAAACCGGACCGTGATCCGGCTATGCGCTTTTTTGAGTCTGGGTGCAGATTTGCAACAGCGCACCAGCACGCCGTTAGCCTAGGGATGAATTGGGTTTTACCTGCCGCCTTCGCGATTCGCATAACGCGCTATAGAAAAATATGGTAGCCATGCTGAACGCTTATACGCGATTGATGCCCAACCCATCTTGCCAAACGTCCTCAAATCGGGCGGGATATCGGCATGATTGGTTTGGTGCTCGTGACCCATGGTCGCCTTGCAAGGGAATTTCTTGCCGCGACGGAACATGTGGTTGGCCCCCAAAAGCAGATCCAGGCAATTTGCATCGGCGCGGACGACGATATGGATCTGCGCAGACGCGAGATCATCGACTCCGTCGCCAGCGTCAATGATGGCAGCGGTGTCATTCTGCTTACGGATATGTTCGGGGGAACGCCATCCAACCTTGCCATTTCCGTCATGGATCAGGCGCGGGTGGAAGTTATAGCAGGTCTTAACCTGCCTATGCTGATCAAGCTTGCTACAATCCGCTCCCGTTACGGCCTCGCCGACGCTGTCATTGAAGCGCAAAAGGCAGGGCGTAAATACATCCATGTGGCCTCTCAAGTGCTTGCCGGTCAGGACGCTTGAGATCCCTCTTTTCACCACCTATGAATCACGGCCCAATTCCTGCCCGACCCATCGCCAAGGGAGCGATTGATGAGTGAACCGGTATTGTGTGCGATCCCGACGCGTGTCTTAACCATCTGCAACGAAAAGGGTTTACATGCCCGCCCCGCTGCCAAGCTGGTGGAATGCGCCCGCGATTTCGACGCCGAAGTGACCATCACCAAGGACGGCACCGCGGTCTCAGCAGGCTCGATCCTGGATCTTCTGATGCTGGCGGCCAGCCATGGCCAGGCCATCGAGGTGACGGCGGAGGGCAATGACGCCCAGGCCGCGCTCGATGCCATCGAAGCCTTGGTCCGCAGCGGATTCGGGGAGAGCCACTGACGCGCCCGGCCCCGGGCGCATGACGATATAAAGATTTCTTTATATGCTCCTTGCGAAGCTCTGTCCGATCCGCTAGGTAAACGGCGTGACCTCGGGACTGCCTGAGCGCGCCTGTCCGCGTGCCGGTCCCGACAGGGCCAAATCCAGGAGTTTCCCTCTATGACTGACTTCACCGACTACAAAGTCGCCGATATCGGCTTGGCCGATTGGGGCCGCAAGGAAATCGCCATTGCCGAAACCGAAATGCCGGGCCTGATGGCGCTGCGCGAGGAATACGGCGCGTCTCAGCCCCTGAAAGGCGCGCGCATCACCGGCTGCCTGCACATGACGATCCAGACCGCCGTGCTGATCGAAACCCTGACGGCGCTGGGCGCGGATATCCGCTGGTCGTCGTGCAACATCTTCTCCACCCAGGATCACGCCGCCGCCGCCATCGCAGCCGCGGGCATTCCGGTGTTCGCCTGGAAAGGGGAAACGGAAGAAGAATACTGGTGGTGCGTGGAACAGACCATCCAGGGGCCGGACGGCTGGAAGCCGAATCTGCTGCTCGATGACGGTGGCGACCTGACCCTGCTGATGCACCAGAAATTCCCGCAGATCCTGGAAGACGTGCGCGGCGTTTCCGAGGAAACCACCACCGGCGTGCTGCGCCTTTATGAAATGGCGCGCAAGGGCACCCTGCTGATCCCGGCGATCAATGTGAACGACTCCGTCACCAAGTCGAAATTCGACAATTTCTACGGCTGCCGGGAAAGCCTGGTGGACGGCATCAAGCGGGCCACCGACGTGATGCTGGCAGGCAAGGTCGCCGTGGTGGCGGGCTTCGGCGATGTGGGCAAGGGCTCGGCCGAGTCGCTCCGGAGCCAGGGCGCCCGCGTCATGGTCACCGAGATCGCCCCGATCTGTGCGCTCCAGGCCGCCATGGAGGGTTACCAGGTGGTGACCATGGACGAGGCCGCCTCCCAAGGTGACATCTTCGTCACGGCGACCGGCAACAAGGATGTCATCACCGTCGATCACATGCGCGACATGAAGGACCGGGCGATCGTCTGCAATATCGGCCACTTCGACTCGGAAATTCAGATCGAGGCCCTGCGCAATTATCCCTGGCACAATGTGAAGCCCCAGGTGGACGAGATCGAATTCCCCGATGGCAAGCGCCTGATCGTGCTCGCCGAAGGCCGGCACGTCAATCTCGGTTGTGCCACGGGCCACCCGAGTTTCGTGATGAGCGCGTCCTTCACGAACCAGGT
>CAZTCJ010000110.1:0-10966 GCA_964612085.1 uncultured Alphaproteobacteria bacterium | reverse complement strand
TCCTCGCCGATCAGATTCGCCTCATAAGCTTCGTCGATGGCCGCCTGGAGCCGCTCGCGCTCGCGGATATATTCGCCGCGAATATAGATGTAGACGTCATGCGCCCGCATGGCGAAGGCCGCGATCAGGCAGCCCTCGATAAAGATATGCGGATCGTGGCGCATGATCTCCCGGTCCTTGCAGGTGCCGGGTTCCGATTCATCCGCGTTCACCACAACATAATGGGGCCGCTTGCCCACTTCCTTGGGCATGAAGGACCATTTGAGTCCCGTGGGGAAGCCCGCGCCGCCGCGCCCGCGCAGGCCCGACTTCTTGACCCGGTCGACGATTTCGTCCGGGCCTAGATCGAGCAGCGCCTTGGTATTGTCCCAGGCGCCGCGCGCACGCGCCGCCTCCAGCCGCCAGTCATGGTGGCCGTAGAGATTGGTGAAGATGCGATCCTGATCGCTAAGCATCCGCCTTGCCGCCTCGTATCCTGCTGTTTCTTACGCCCCGCCGTCCTGGCGCGGCTCTTTCGCATAGAGTGTTTCGTCCGTCAGCGTCGTCAGACCGCCAGCGGGTTCAGAGCCGTGCCGGTCCGATTGCGGCCCCGGCTTCGGCGTCTTGCCCGCTTTGAGCGCATCGAGCACTCGTGCGAAACTGTCCGCCGTCAGATCCTCGTAATAGTCCGAGCCGATCTGCGCCATGGGCGCGTTGCAGCACGCACCCAGGCATTCGACTTCTTCCCAAGAGAACAGACCGTCCTTGGACACCGTATTGGGCGTCTCGGCGATCTTTTCCTTGCAGACCTTGACCATGTCGTCGGAGCCCCGGAGCCAGCAGGGCGTGGTGGTGCAGACCTGCACCACATGGCGGCCCGAGGGCTCCAACTTGAACATGGTGTAGAACGTCGCGATCTCGTAAGCGCGCATATACGGCATGTCGAGCAGATCGGCCACATAGCGGATCGCCGGCTCGGAGACCCAGCCGCCATTCTGCGCCTGCGCCCGCCACATCAGCGCGATCACCGCGCTCGCCTGGCGGCCTTCCGGATACTTCGCCATTTCCGTGCGCGCCCACGCCTCGTTCTCGGGCGTGAACTGGAAACTGTCCGGTTGATTTTCGCTCAGTCGTCTGACGGCCATGCCGTGCACTCTCTTGTTCCGTTTCCCGCCTTGCTCAGCGGTCGATTTCTCCGAAAACGATGTCGAGGGTCGCGATGATGGCGGAGACATCCGCCAGCATGTGCCCCTTGGTCATGTATTCCATCGCCTGCAAATGGGCGTAGCTGGGCGCGCGGATCTTGCAGCGGTAAGGCCGGTTGGTGCCGTCCGCCACCAGATAGACGCCGAACTCGCCCTTGGGCGCTTCGACTGCCGCATAGGCCTCGCCCGCCGGCACGTTATAGCCTTCGGTAAACAGCTTGAAGTGATGGATCAGCGCTTCCATGGAACGCTTCATGGTGGCGCGCAGCGGCGGCGCCACCTTGCCTTCGTCCGTATGCACCGGACCGTCCGGCATCTTCTCGATGCACTGGCGCATGATCTTTACGCTTTCGCGCATCTCCAGCATGCGCAGAATATAGCGGTCGTAACAGTCGCCGTTCTTGCCGATGGGGATCTGGAAATCAAGCTCGTCATAGACCTCGTAGGGCTGGGCGCGGCGCAGATCCCACGGGATGCCGGAGCCCCTGAGCATCGGCCCGGAAAAGCCCCAGGCGATGGCATCCTCCGCGCTGATCACGCCGATATCCACATTGCGCTGCTTGAAGATCCGGTTCTCGGTCAACAGACCTTCGATATCGTCGAGCACTTTGGGGAAGTGTTCGCAGAACGCCATGATGTCATCGGTGAGGCCCGCCGGAATATCCCGGGTGATGCCGCCGGGGCGCACATAGTGGGCATGCATGCGCGAACCCGAGGCGCGCTCATAGAACACCATGAGCTTTTCGCGTTCCTCGAAGCCCCAGAGCGGCGGCGTCATGGCGCCCACATCCATGGCCCAGGTGGTGACGTTCAGAATATGGCTCAACAGCCGCCCGATCTCGCAATACAGCACCCGGATGAACTGGGCCCGGCGCGGCACCGTGATGCCCATGAGCTTTTCCGTCGCCAGCGCGAAGGCATGCTCCTGGTTCATGGGCGCCACATAATCGAGCCGGTCGAAATAGCCCACCGCCTGCAGATAGGTCTTGTTCTCGATCAGTTTTTCCGTGCCCCGGTGCAACAGCCCGATATGGGGATCGACGCGGGTCACCACCTCGCCGTCGAGCTCCAGGACGAGGCGCAGCACACCGTGCGCCGCCGGATGCTGCGGCCCGAAATTGATCGTGAATTTGCGGTCCTGTTGTGCCTCGGACATGATCAGTTTTCCGTCTCGGCCGTGTCTTGAGCAGCCGCCTTTTCATCGCCCGGCAAGACCTGCTCGATGCCTTCCCAGGGGGACAGGAAATCGAAGGTGCGGAATTCCTGAACGAGTTTCACCGGTTCATAGACCACGCGCTTTTGTTCGTCGTCATAGCGCAGTTCGACAAAGCCCGTGAGCGGGAACTCCTTGCGCAGCGGGAAGCCGCTGAAGCCGTAATCGGTCAGGATACGGCGCAAATCCGGATGGCCTGAAAAGGCGATGCCATACATGTCGAAGGCTTCCCGCTCGAACCAGTTGGCGGCCGGAAAAACCTCCACGATCGAGGGCACGGGCGTGTGTTCATCGACCGCGACCTTGACGCGGATGCGTTGGTTCAGCTCGATGGAGAGCAGGTGGTAGACCACGTCGAACCGTTGCGACCGGTTCGGATAATCCACGCCGCAGAGATCGATGAGCTGGGCGAACCGGCTTTCCGGATCGTCCCGCAGGAAGCGGATGACATTGACCACCTGGTCGCAGCGCGCCGTCACGGTCAGCTCGCCGTAAGCGATCTCGACACTGAGCACCGCATGGTCGAGCCGCGCCACGATGTGGTCGCCCAATTCCTTTAAGCCCTCGCTCATCCTGTCCCGTTCACCTTCCAAAGACTGCAAAAAACCCTACCGGTCGATCGTGCCCGTCCGCCGGATCTTCTTTTGCAGCAGCATCACGCCATAGACCAGCCCTTCCGCGGACGGCGGGCAGCCCGGCACATAAATATCGACAGGCACCACCCGGTCGCAGCCGCGCACCACCGAATAGGAATAGTGGTAATAACCGCCGCCATTGGCGCAGGAGCCCATGGAGATCACATAGCGCGGCTCGGGCATCTGGTCGTAGACCCGGCGCAAGGGGGCGGCCATCTTGTTGCACAGGGTGCCCGCCACAATCATCACGTCCGACTGGCGCGGCGAGGCGCGCGGCGCGAAACCGAAGCGCTCCAGATCGTAGCGCGGCATGGCCGCCTGCATCATCTCCACGGCGCAGCAGGCAAGCCCGAAGGTCATCCACATGAGCGAGCCCGTGCGCGCCCAGGTCACCAGATCGTCGCTGGCGGCCACCAGGAAGCCCTTGTCGGCGAGCTGGTCGTTCACCTGGTTATAGAACGGATTGTCGTTCGTGACCGGCGCGGCGCCTTCTATGCCCGCGCGTCCGGCCTGACCGGCAGCCGGAAGATCGCCCTTTTGATCCTTGTCGCTCATCGGATCGCCTCGTTCACACCTTTCAACACCACGCCCCTAGTTTCCCTGGCCCCAAGTTTCACCGGGCCCCTACTCCCACTGGAGAGCGCCCTTCCGCCATTCGTAGATAAAGCCCACGGTCAGCAGCCCTAAGAACACGACCATCGACCAGAAGCCGAAGACGCCGATATCGCCGAGCGCGACTGCCCAGGGGAACAGGAACGCTACTTCCAAATCGAAAATGATGAAGAGGATGGCAACGAGATAAAAGCGCACATCGAACTTCATGCGGGCGTCGTCGAAGGCGTTGAAGCCGCATTCGTAGGCCGACAGCTTGTCGGGGTCCGGCGCGCTCGGCGCGACCACGAAAGAGGCCACGAGCAGCGCCAGGGCGAGCACCAGGGCGATGCCGATGAAGAGGATAATGGGAAGATATTCGAGCAGTAACGCGTCCATCAAGCCGCCCCAATGTCTGAAAGCCCGGATCAAAGCGCGGGCATGAATACAGGGCCAGTCCCTTGTCGAGGCGGACCCTACCCGATCGCACAGAACGCGCAAGCGCGTCAGCGGGCCGCGCGTCCCGATTTCGCGCCGGCCGACCGATCCGGCGGCCCGCAAAACCCGGTTGCAGCCGCCAGCATCCTTTAAATCACCAAGGAGCGCCGCCACCCTATGGTCGTTTTTGCGCTGCCGCAACGCCAAAGCATGTTCACACGGTCACAGTGAGGGGACCGGTGGTAAAGAAAGCATTTGTCTTGGATATTTTCAGAAAAATGGCGGGAGTGACGGGGCTCGAACCCGCGACCTCTGGCGTGACAGGCCAGCACTCTAACCAACTGAGCTACACCCCCGCCGGGGCGATGGGCGCGCCTTGCGGCCCACGCGATTGGAGCATGGGATGTAGAGCAGCGCGGGGCCGCCTGTCAAGAAAATAGCCACGGAGCGCGCCATGGACCGGGGCCGCAGGACGGGGGGTGGGATTTCCCGTCCTCTCGTATAGGCTCGGGCCTGGATATCTTCATGGGAGGAGACAGGGCAATGCGAGTCTTGACTGTTTTGAGTGCTGGGATCATGGGTTTGGGCCTGCTTTGGGGCGGAAGCGCCGCTGTGGCCGCGGAACCGGTCATCATGGTCCATGGCGGGGTTTCCGGCTCCGAGCGGGATGACGTGCCCCGCGAGCGCCGCCGGGCCTGGGCGCGCGGCCTCGAAGAGGCGCTCGACGCCGGTTACGAGGTGCTCGAAGACGGCGGCTCGGCGCTCGATGCGGTGATCGCCGCTGCCGTGCTTCTGGAAGACAATCCCACTTTCAATGCCGGCAAGGGCGCGGTCTACAACGCCGAAGGCGATGTGGAACTCGATTCCTCCATCATGGACGGGGCGACCTTGAACACCGGCGCGGTGGCGGGCGTGCGCCGGATCAAGAACCCGATCACCTTGGCCCGCGCGGTGATGGAAAACTCCCGCCATGTGATGTTCGTGGGCGACGGCGCGGAACAGTTCGCCCGGTCCCAAGGCTTTGAGATGTGGAACCCGGATTATTTCCGCACAGACCGTGTGGACGCCCGGTACCAACGCGCCATCGAGGCCCAAGAGGCGAAAGGCGACGACAAGAAGGGCACGATCGGTGTCATCGCCCTCGATCAGGACGGCAATCTGGCGGCGGGCACCTCCACCGGCGGCCTGATGATGAAGCGCTTCGGGCGCGTGGGCGACAGCCCGATCATCGGTGCCGGGACTTACGCCAACAACGCCTCCTGCGCGGTCTCGGCCACGGGCACGGGCGAGTATTTCATCCGCACCACGGCGGCGCGGGATATCTGTTCGCTCGTGGAATACAAAGGCATGAGCATCGGTGAAGCCGCCGCCACGGTGATCGGCAAGATCCAGGATCTGGGCGGCGACGGCGGCGTCATCGTTCTCGACGCGGACGGCAACACGGCCGCTGCGTTCAACACCAAGGCCATGATCCGCGGCCACAAAAAAGACGGCCGCACCCGCATCCGGATCTTCGACAAGGACTGATTTTTCAGGTCATGGCGCCGGTTCGGGCTCTCCGGACCGGCTGCTGCCTCACGCACCGAAGAAGAAGAGATCGAAGTCGATATCCTCCGGCACCGTGCCTTCCAGCAGAATGGTGTTGCCCTGGTACGCCACTTCGATGCCCGCCTCGCGCACGATGAAATCGAGATCACCAACGCTGTCGAGATCGGGATCGGAGAACACGAAGCGGTCCGTATCGGGATCGAAGCTGGTGATCACGTCATTGCCCCAGTCGGGCTCGAACAGGAAGGTATCGAAACCGCCCTTGTCGCTGATGATGTCGTCGCCGCGGCCGCCCGCGATGATATCCGTGCCCTTGCCGCTTTCGATCACATCGTTGCCGTCGCCGCCGAACAGATAGTTCGAGCCCTTGGTATCCTTGATCTCGTCATTGTCCGCGCCGCCGAAAATCACGTCGGAGCCGGAGCCGCCGTCGAGCCGGTCGCGTCCGCCCTGGCCGTAAATGTAATCGCGCCCGTCACCCCCCTTGACCTGGTCGGCGCCGTCGCCCGCCTGGATGAAATCGTCCAGATTGGAGCCCTTGATCTTGTCCTCTCCGTCCGTACCCGGCAGGGTTTCGCCGTTCACCGGGTCCTGCGGTTCGATCAGCACAATGAAGGGGTCGAACAAGACCTGCACCGGGCTCGTGCCTTCGCCCGCGATCTCGCCGCGCAGAATATCGGGGCCGTATTCGAACTGGATGAAGCTCGTGTCGAACTCCTCCAGCGAGACGCCCGGCAGCAGGATCGAATTGGTCTGGTAGACGATCCCCGTGCTGTTCTTGCCCGCATCGACGATCTGCAGATCGTCGAGACTGTCGATCTCGGGGTCGGTGAAGACCAGCGTATCCCGGCCGGGCTCGTATTTGCTGATCAGATCCTTGCCCCATTCGGGCTCAAAAATGAAAACGTCCGTACCGCCCTTATCGCGGATTTCATCGTCGCCGCGCCCGCCCGACACCACGTCGTCGCCCTTGCCGACCTTGATGAAATCGTTGCCGTCATTGCCGAACACATAGTTCGAGCCGTTGGTGGCAAACAGTTCGTCATTGCCCGTGCCGCCGAACAGCACATCGTCGCCGCGCTCGCCCTTGAGCTTGTCGTCCCCGGCGCCGCCATACATGAAGTCGTTGCCCTGATTACCCTTTGAGGTGTCGTCACCATCGGCCAGGACGATCTGATCGGAATTGTCCGACCCATTCACATTGTCATTGGCGCCCGTGCCGTTGATGATCGCCCCGTTCAAGGGAGACGGCGGCAGAATGGCCGGCAGAACCGGCGACACCGTCACGGTAACGACGACCTCGCCCACATCCGTCTGGCCGTTATTGTTCACAACCGTATAGGGAATGCGCTCGACCGCCTGTTCCCCGAAGCCCAGATCGTCGAACGCCCCTTGAGGATTATAGGCGATCCGATTGTCCTCCAGCAGAACGGCCTGCCCGGCAAGACCGCTCGTCTCGATGGACACGATGCTGAGCGAACCATTCACATTCGGATCGATATCGTTGCCCACCACATCGAATGCGATGATGGTTTCCGCGTCCGTCTCGGCGGTGTCGTCCACCGCGACAGGGGGCACGGACAAGGTGGGCGCGCCATAGACGATATGGATCGCGCCGGAGCCGACGCCGTTGGCGCCCGATCCTGGCGCCCCGACGATCAGATCCGTCAGGCCGTCCTGGTTGACGTCTTTGCCTCCGGCCACGGAAAATCCGGCGAAATCGCCCGGCGCCGCGCCGGTGATTTCATAGCCGTTCAAGCCGTTGAGGGTTGCCAGATCCAAGGCCAGCGGGAAGCCGTTGGACCGCCCGAAAATAACATAAGCGCCGCCGGCATCTTCCCCCGACCGGTCCTCCGTGACCGCACCAACGATGAAATCGTCGATGCCGTCCCCATTGACGTCGCCCGCCGCCGCGATATCCCAGCCGAACAGCGCACCGCCCGGCGCGCCGCCGATGAAGAAGCCCTCGCCCTCCTCGAGGCCTGAGAGATTGAGCGTCTCGCCATACTCGTCATCGCGCCCGAACACGACGAAGACGATACCGTCCGCTTCGGTCTCGATGCTGGCGCGCGGCACGCCGATCGCAAAATCCTCGATGCCGTCATTGTTGACATCGCCGATCCCGGCCACCACCCGTTCATCGCCCCCAGACGCCTCGTCGAAGCGCACGGCAATATCCGCATTCAGATTATTGAGTGAAATATTCTCGCCGTGATCGTCCCGGCCGTAGATGATATAGCCTTCATGGCTTTGAAGGCCATTGGGCGCATTGCCGATCAAGAGATCGTCGATGCCGTCATTATTGACGTCGCCGACGCGCGCCACATCACTGCCCAGGCGCTCGAGATTGCCGCCGCCCGCGATCTCGACGGCTTCGTCCTCGGTCTGATCGTCGAGGGACAGGATAGCGGGAAGCGCGCCTTCCCGGCCGAAAATCACGCTGACGCGGCCATGGTTGACGAACAGCACCTCGTTGACGAGCGGCGTGCCGATGGCGATATCGTCGATACCGTCATCGTTGAAATCGCCGATCCCGGCAATGCTCAAGCCTTCCGAATCGTCCGTCAGGCGCGTATCGATGCGCACGCCCTTTTCGCCGTCGAAATCCGCCATGGTAAAGGCGGCCCCGAAAGGTTGGTCGGAGCCGAGAATGAGATAAACCGAGCCCGGATCACCGGCCTCTTCGGCAGCGATCGCCAGATCGGCCAGGCCGTCATTGTTGAAATCACCCGCCGCCGCGATCTCGGTCGCGACCGACTGGCTGGTGCCCGAGCCGTCGAACACGAACCCATTCGTGCCGTCGAGGGTCGATAGATCGAACAGATCCGGCACCCCGCCGTCATCGCCGCCGAAAACCACATAGACGGTTTCCGTATCGACCGAGCCCACGGCAAAATCATCGACCCCGTCGCCGTTCATATCGCCGATCACCGTGATGGCCTGACCGAACGCATCGTCCGGGCCTTCGCCCCGGATCGACTGCCCGTTGGCCACCGTCAGCCCGGCGAGCGGAATGGTGGCCTGGCGCACGTCGAGCGTCACGTCGCCAAGGGCGGTCGCCCCGCGTTCATCCTCGATCGTGTAGGTGAGCGTGGTTTCGACCCGCGTGCCCAAGGGCACGGTGATGGGCAGGAAGGCCGTCAACTGGCCGTCATTCGTCAGCGTGACAACGAGCTCTTCGTCTTCCAGAACAACGCTGGCACTGTCCGTAATCGGCGTATCATTGATCGCCACGACGGTCAGGCTGTCCAGATCCGGATCGGTGTCCCGCCCGGCGCCTTGATCCGCCAGCAGATCGACCGGTTCGGCGAGCGTGGTGATGCTCACCGTATCGGGCGCGGCCGTCGGCGTGTCGTTCACCCCGCCAAGGGTCGGCGCACCCAAGACCACGAAGGTTTCGCCCGCATCCTGAACCGTCCCGACATCACTGCCCGGCGCGCCCAAGAGCAGATCGTCGATACCATCGGAATTGACATCGCCGCCGGGCGCGATAACGGTCCCGAAACCGTCCGCATCCGCCACGGTAAGGATCAGGGCCTCGCCTTGGGTCAAGGTGGACAAGGGCCGGTTGGACAGCGGTCCGTTCTCACGCCCGAAAATCACCGTGACCTGGTTCAAGGTCTCGGAGCCGACGGCGATATCCGCAAAACCGTCATTGTTCAGATCGCCGGCGCTCGCCACGGCGGTTCCCAGACCATCGCCGGTGCCGCCGGTATAGGTGACCCCATCGCGCACGCCCAGCGCCGTCAGATCGATGGTCGATCCGAACGCGCCATCGCCGCCGAACACAACGCTGATCTGGCCGCCATTGTCCGCGGCCACCGGATCGGCGCCGGGCAGACCGACCAGAATATCGGGACGGCCATCGCCGTTGACGTCGCCGCCCCCGGCGAATTGCGCGCCGCTGCTCCCGGCAAGGGCCGCGAAGATCGGAATGGCCCGGTCAGAGCCGGTCAAAGCCAGATCGACAGGCTCCTTAGGGGTTTTCTTCTGCCCAAGGACGAGATAGCCGATCAGCGCCCGGCCGCCGGTCTCTCTGGGCTGGCCCAGGCCGACGATGAAATCGTCAAAACCGTCGCCGTCCACATCCCCGACGCCGGTCAGGGACGCGCCCAGGCCATCGCCCGCCTGGGCACCCAGAATTTCGGTCACCTGTTTGGATTTGAACTCGACCAGGGATACAGGCAGCTTGCTGGCTTTTTCCTGCCCGTAGATGATGTAGGTCAGGCCGGAATCCGGGCGCAGGATGCTGTTGCCGGTATCCGGATCGGTCGCCACGGCATCCGTACCCGGAGCGGTCACGGCGATATCGGCGCGGCCGTCGCCATTGACGTCGCCAATGGGCGCCACGACCGTGCCCAACTGTCCGCCCACGTCCAGACCGTCATAGCGGATGCCCGCGCCGCCGTTCAGAATGGCGACCGGCACATTTTCGGGCCCGAGGCCGCGCTCGCCGAACACGATGGCGAAGGAGCCGGTCTGCGAGCCCGCGCCGAGGCTGGCCAAGGGTGCGCCGACCAGAATATCGTCAATGCCATCGCCATTGATATCACCGGCAGCGCTGGCGCCGGCGCCCAGATCGTCGCCGCGCAGCACGCCTTCGATCTTGATGCCTTCAAGACCGACGAGATTATCGACCGAGATGCGGTCGGGAAAACCGTTCTGCAGGCCGAAAAACGCATAAGCCGCGCCCGGCCCGACCTGGCTGGCGCCCGATCCCGCGCGCGTGCCCGGCGCCCCGACGATAAAGTCCGGCAGGTCGTCTCCATTGACGTCTCCAAGAGCGTCAAGAGACGAACCAAGCCTGTCGTCGCGATCGGCTCCTGCAATTGAGAACCCGAACGCGCCTTCCAGATTACGCAGATTGAAGGTCACTCCTACCCCCGAACCACAGCCGGATCCGCCGCCCCAAATCGCGGACTCATCCGGTACACACAAACACCCGCTGGCTGGCCCCATCGCAGATGGCCGTCACGCCCGGCCAACGGGTCTCATGAGCCCTTACCCCGTCACTGCACGGTGCGGACCACATGGTCCGGTCCACGGGACCCGCAGCACTGACATAAAGCAAAGTGCCCCAAAACAAGAAACAAACGGCTGTGAACGAGCGAGTCCGTCGGTCCAGGATGGAAAAAGGGTAAGGTTACAGGCGCAAAACTTATCGACGCCGGCTCTGGCCCGTCTTCGCCGGCATTTTGCTAAAATGAGCGAAGGCTGTGGCATGCCCAGCCGGTGCAGCGCCACGTCCGCTTTCGTTCCTGCGAAACTAGAGCGGGACAGCCGCTTCGCACGCTTCGGCCTCGTCACGCCGAAGCTAGATTTTGGCGAGGCCAAAATCAGCGCAAACGGCGTGGTGG
>CAZTCJ010000109.1:0-11036 GCA_964612085.1 uncultured Alphaproteobacteria bacterium | reverse complement strand
TGCACGGCGAACCGTCCGGAGCCATGCAGTTCGCTGGCGCTCACTGCACCCTACACTGACGGTTCGTCCTCAACCGTCCGGGCAATGCGGAACCCCAGATCGCTGCTGCGCACGCGGGGCATGGCGTTATAGCGCACGGCCATACGCAGGTTCACCGGCTCGTCGAACCAGGAGCCGCCGCGCACCACCCGGGAGATACCCGGATCCGCCCGTTCATAAAGCCAGGCCGAGCCGTCCTGAGGGGCGCCGTCATAGTCCGCATGCCAATGATCGGCACACCATTCCCAGATATTGCCCGCCATGTCATGAAGGCCCCAGGGATTGGCCGGGTAGCGGCCCACGGGCACCGTGCCCCCTTCCTGGCGGTCAGCATTGGCTTGCGCCGGATCCCACTCATCGCCCCAGGCATAGATCGAATCGGTCCCGGCGCGGGCGGCATATTCCCATTCCGCTTCCGTGGGCAGACGATAGGCCCGCCCCGTCTCGGCCGCCAGCCAGTCGCAATAGGCCTGGGCATCAGGCCAGTTCACACATACGACCGGATGATCTTCCGTTTGCTGAAAACCGGGATTGAGCCAATTGCGTTGCGGGCGGGTCTTCCAGATACCGCCTTCATAGACACGGGCCTTCGAGCCCATGTCCCGGCCCGTCGCCCGCACAAAGGCCAGAAACTGGCCGCAGGTGACCGGCGTGCAGCTTAATTCGAAAGCACGGGAAAAGTGCACCCCATGGATCGGCCCCTCATCGTCGCAACGCTCCCGGGCGCGAAGCGGCGCACCCATCTCGAAGCCGCCCGGCTCGATCCGCAGCATGGCGGGCTCGAACCGGCTCTTTTGCTCATGCACACCAAATGCGTGCGCGTGCTCTACCCCCACGCGGGCCCCCCATTTTTCCGTAATGGGAATCTTTAGAGGTACAGCCATGAGGAGCAAGTAAAATTACGTGTGTATGCGTCACCGCTCGAAGGGATCGCGGACCAGGATGGTGTCATCCCGTTCGGGCGAGGTTGAAAGCAGAGCCACCGGCGCGCCGATCAGCTCTTCGACCCGGCGGACATATTTGACCGCCGCCGCGGGCAACTGCGCCCACGAGCGTGCACCTTGGGTGGATTCGTTCCAGCCTTCCAGCGTCTCGTAGATCGGCTCGACTTCCGATTGCGCCGCCATTCCAGCAGGATAGAAGTCGATCTCCTGGCCCTTCCAGCGATAGCCCACGCCGACCTTGATCGCTTCGAAACCGTCGAGCACGTCGAGCTTGGTGAGCGCGATGCCGTGAATGCCGCCCGTGCGGATGGCATGGCGCACCAGCGCCGCGTCGAACCAGCCGCAGCGGCGCGAGCGCCCCGTGACGGTGCCGAACTCCCGTCCGCGCTCGCCCAGACGCTTGCCGGTCTCGTCCATCAGCTCCGTCGGGAACGGCCCTTCGCCCACCCGCGTGGTGTAGGCCTTTGTGATGCCGAGCACATAATCGACCACCTGCGGACCGATGCCGGCACCCGTCGATGCCTGGCCCGCCACCGTGTTGGAGGAGGTGACGAAGGGATAAGTGCCGTGGTCCACATCGAGCATGATGCCCTGCGCGCCTTCGAACAGAATGCGCTTGCCCGACCGGCTGGCACCGAACAGCCGCCGCGAGACGCTGCCCGCGAAGGGCAGGACCTTGGGCGCGATGGCCTTCAATTCCGCGAACAGAGCATCGCCGTCCACTTCCTCCCGGCCCAGGCCGCGGCGCAAGGCATTGTGGAACGCCAGCAGGCCTTCGATCCGCTCCTGGAGGACCTTGTCCTCGCCCAGATCGACGATACGGATGGCCCGCCGCCCCACTTTGTCCTCGTAAGCCGGGCCGATGCCCCGTTGCGTCGTGCCGATCCGCCCGGACGCATTGGCGGTCTCGCGCAGGATGTCCATTTCCCGGTGCACGGGCAGAATAAGCGTCGTGTTCTCGGCGATCACCAGATTGTCCGGGCTCACCGCAACGCCGTCGGCGCTCAGCCGCTCCACCTCTTCCGCGAAGGCCCAGGGGTCGAGCACCACCCCATTGCCGATCACCGAGAGTTTACCGGACCGCACGATGCCCGACGGCAGCAGGTTCAGCTTATAGGTCTTGCCGTCGATGACGAGCGTATGGCCCGCATTGTGGCCGCCCTGAAAGCGCACCACCACATCGGCCCGCTCCGACAGCCAATCGACGATCTTGCCCTTGCCCTCGTCTCCCCACTGGGCGCCCACAACGGCCACATTCGACATGGGGCCTCTCCTTTCACATGCAAAGGGGGCGGCCCAATACCACCCCCGCTCTCATAAAGCCTGTTCGTCCGCCCTCAGAAGGTCTCTTTAGAAGGTCAAAGACCGCGCCGTGCGCACCATGGGCAAGCTGCGGATCTTGTCGAGCACCTCCGGCTTGACCGGCTCGTCCACGGCGACAAGCGCCAGGGCCGAGCCGCCGGGCGCCTGGCGGCCGAGATTGAACGAGGCGATATTAACACCCGCCTCGCCCAGCGCGAGCCCCAAAGAGCCGATAATGCCGGGCCTGTCTTCGTTGGTCACGAAGAGCATGTGCTTGTCCAGTTCCGCGTCGAGGCCGATGCCCTGGATCTGAATCACCCGGTGCTGGCCGTTGGAGAAAATCGTCCCCGCGACGCTCAACTCATTCGCTTCGGTCTCCACCGCGAGACGGATATAGGTCTCATAAATGCCGCGCTGTTCCCGGCGCACTTCGCTGACCTTGATGCCCCGCTCCTTGGCGATCACCGGCGCGCTCACCATGTTCACATCCGCAAGCTGAGGACGCAGGATGCCCGTCAGCGCCGCATGGGTCAGGGTGCGGGTGTTCATGTCCGCCACATCGCCTTCGTACTCGATGGTGATCTGCTTGACCGCGCTTTCGCACATCTGGCCGATGAACAGGCCCAGCCGTTCGCTCAAGGCCGCGAAGGGCTTCAGCACCGGGGCCTCTTCGGCGGAAATCGACGGCATGTTGATGGCGTTCTGGACCGCACCGGTGAGCAGATAATCGGCCATTTGTTCCGCAATCTGAAGGGCGACCTTCTCCTGGGCTTCCGTCGTGGCCGCGCCAAGATGGGGGGTGGCCACCAGATTGTCGTGTCCGAACAAGGCATGGTCGCGGGCCGGTTCCTCCTCGAAGACATCGAGCGCCGCGCCGGCGATATGGCCTGCGTCCATGGCCTCCTTGAGGGCCGCTTCGTCGATGAGGCCGCCGCGCGCGCAATTGATCAGCCGGGCGCCTTTTTTCATCTTGGCGATGGCATCAGCGCCGATAATGCCCTTGGTCTGGCCGGTCAAAGGCACGTGAAGCGTCACGAAGTCAGAGCGCTGAAGAAGCGGATCCAGGTCCAGTTTCTCCACGCCCAGATCGGCGGCGCGCTCATCGGACAGATACGGATCATAGGCCACCACTTTCATGCGCAGGCCCTGGGCGCGGGCGGCGACGATGCTGCCGATATTGCCGCAGCCGATGACGCCTAGCGTCTTGCCGGTGAGCTCGACGCCCATGAATTTGGACTTCTCCCATTTGCCGGCTTGCGTCGAGGCATTGGCCTGGGGGATCTGGCGGGCGAGCGCCAGCATCATGGCGATGGCGTGTTCCGCCGTGGTGATGGAATTGCCGAAGGGCGTGTTCATCACCACCACCCCTCTGCCGGTGGCCGCCGGCACGTTGATGTTATCGACGCCGATGCCCGCGCGCCCGATCACTTTGAGCCGGTCGGCGGCTTCGAGAATGTCCGGCGTCACCTTGGTGGCGGAGCGCAGGGCAAGACCGTCATAGTCCCCGATGATCTTGATCAGTTCGGCAGGCTCCAGGCCCACATTGACATCGACCTCGATATCCCGGGTCCGGAAGATCTCGGCGGCGGCCGGGCTCAGCTTGTCGGAAATCAGTACTTTAGGCATGAGATATCCTTGGGGAAGACGCCCGCGGCGCGGACGGATAAGGAAATAAAGCGAACGGCTGCCCGGTCAGGCAACCGCCTCCTGGCGCTCGCGGCTTTCCGCATACGCCCATTCGATCCAGGGCAGCAGGGCGGCGATATCGGAAGCGTCCACCGTGGCGCCACACCAGATCCGCAGGCCCGGCGGCGCATCGCGGTAGCCCGCAATATCGAAGGCCACGCCCTCCTCTTCCAGCAAAGCGCAGAGCTGTTTGATGATCCGGCCCTGGGCCTCTTCCTCTTGGGCCTGGAACCAGGGATCGGTGATCTTGAGGCAGACGGAGGTGTTGGAGCGGATCGCCGGATCCTCCGCCAGGAAACCGATCCAATCCGTGCGTTCGACCCATTCGGCGATAGCCGCCAGATTGGCGTCGGCGCGGGCGATCAGCGCATCGCCGCCGCCGATGGCCTCGGCCCATTTGAGCGCATCGAGATAATCCTCGACGCACAGCATGGACGGCGTATTGATGGTCTCGCCCTTGAAGATCCCCTCGATCAGCTTGCCGTCCTTGGTCAGACGGAAAATCTTCGGCAAGGGCCAGGGCGGCGTGTAGCTCTCCAGCCGCTCGACCGCGCGGGGGGAGAGGATCAGCACGCCATGGGCCGCTTCCCCGCCCATCACCTTCTGCCAAGAGAAGGTCACCACGTCGAGTTTGGACCAGTCGAGCGCTTGCGCGAAAACGGCTGAGGTGGCGTCGCAGATCGTCAGCCCACCCCGCTCCGCGCGGATCCAGTCCGCATCGGGCACGCGCACGCCGGAGGTCGTGCCGTTCCAGGTGAAGACCACGTCGCGGTCGCCATCCACTTGCGAGAGATCGGGCAGCGCGCCATAGGCGGCTTCGAACAGGCGGACATCCTCAAGCTTGAGCTGCTTGACCGCGTCGGCCACCCAACCGGCCCCGAAAGATTCCCAGGCCAGAAGATCGACGCCCCGCGCGCCCAGAAGCGACCACATGGCCATTTCCACCGCGCCCGTGTCGGACGCGGGCACGATGCCGATGCGATAATCGCCGGGAATGCGCAAGAGCGCCCGCGTGCGGTCGATGGCTTCGGCCAGTTTCGCCTTGCCGGGCTTTGAGCGATGGGATCGTCCGAGCGCTGCGGATGATAAGACTTCAGGTGTCCAGCCCGGGCGCTTGGCGCAGGGTCCAGACGAAAACTGCGGCCGCACGGGCCGCGTGTCCGGGCGAGCCGGACGCGTGAGAGATGTCATGTCTCTATTCCTTCCAGAATAGCTGCGCTCCGTTGGGGGAGCGTGGCCCACCGCTGATATAGGGGTGGTGCCCCGCCCCCGTCAAGCACCCGATGGGACGAGCGGCCCGATTGGTTTCCGGCTAAACTTCGCCGAACGGCGTTAAGCTTTTGGAAACGGTGCCGTCCCGGATGGGGGATTTTCACATGCCGACCCTTTTGGACTGCCAGCGCGATCTGTTCGAGATTCCGGACCACGTGACCTATCTCAACTGCGCCTATATGTCCCCGTCGCTCAAGGCCGTCCGGCATGTGGGCGAAGCGGGCGCGCGTATCAAATCCGAGCCCTGGCGCATCGAGCCGTCTCATTTCTTCGAAGGCCCGGACATCGCCCGGGGGTTGTTCGCTCGCCTGATCGGTGCGCAGGCGGACGATATCGCCATCGTCCCGGCGGTCAGTTACGGCATGGCCATCGCCGCCGCCAATCTGCCCGTAACCCAAGGAGACGAGATCGTCGTCCTGGAGAATCAGTTTCCGGCCAATGTCTATCCCTGGCGCGACAAGGCGGACGCGACCGGCGCGCGGATCGTCACCGTGCCGGCCTCCCATAACGCGGGCTGGACGCAAGGCATTCTCGACGCCATTGGCGCGCGCACGCGGATCGTGGCCCTGCCCCATTGTCACTGGACGGATGGCAGCCTGATCGATCTGGAGGCGGTCTCGCGCAAAGCCCGCGCCCAGGGCGCCGCCCTGGTGCTCGATCTGGCGCAGTCGGCGGGCGCGCTGCCCATCGATGTGACCCGCATCGATCCGGATTTCCTGGTCGCGCCCTGTTACAAATGGCTGCTCGGTCCGTACAGCATGGGCTTTGCCTATATCGCGCCGCGCCATCAGAACGGCCGCCCGGTGGAGATGACCTGGACCGGACGGCAGGGGGCGGAGGATTTCGCCAATCTCGTCCAGTATCAGGATGCGTACGACACAGGGGCCCGGCGCTTCGACATGGGCGAGCGGGCGCAGTTCCACACCCTGCCCATGGCGATCCGGGCGCTCGCGCAACTGCTCGATTGGGGACCGGACACCATCGCCCATACGCTGGGCCATCTCACCGATGAGATCGCCGAGCGGGCCCGCGCCCTGGGCCTGCGGACGGCGCCTGCGGAGACCCGCGCGCGCCATTTCATCGGCGTGCGCTTTCCGCGCGGCCTGCCCGGCGGTCTGCTTGACGCGCTGAAGGCGCGGCATATCTATGTGAGCGTGAGAGGGGACTCCATGCGTATCACGCCGCATTTATACAATGACCGGACCGATATCGACCGGTTGTTCTCCACGCTGAAGGATCTGGGGGTGTGAGCGCGCCTGCCGCCCAAGACGCGAGCGGATCCGCCACGACCCATTGGCTGCTCCTTGGGGCGCTTGTGGTGCTGTTCGGGTCGGCCTTCATACTGATCAAGATCGCCGTCGAAAGCTTGCCGCCGCTGATCCTGGTGGCGATCCGGCTTAGCGTGGCCGCTCTGGCGCTCGGCGCGGGCGTCCTCCTGACAGGCCGCCGCCTGCCCCGTCTGATCGCACCGTCCGGGCGCGGCCTGTGTCCCGAATGGCGCTTGTTCGGACTGCTCGCCGTCACCGGCAATATCCTGCCCTTCGCTCTGATTTCCTGGGGCTCCCAGGCAATCGATTCGAGTCTTGCGGGCATTCTCATGGCGATCATGCCCTTGAGCACCATGGCGCTGGCGGCTTTGTTCGTCCCCGGAGAACATATTACGTCGCGGCGCCTCGGCGGCTTCGTCCTGGGCTTTGTCGGAATCATCGTCCTGTTCGGACCGAGCGCGCTCGGCCTTGCGGGCTCGAGCAGCATTCCCCATCAATTGGCCATGATCGCCGCCGCCCTGTGTTATGCGGTGAGCGCCGTTTTGATGAAACGGCTCGGCCCCCATCACCCGGTGGTGGCGGGCACGGCTATTCATCTGTGTGCGGTTGCCCTCATTATCCCGATCGCTTTGTGGAGCGACTGGCCGCTAAGCCTGATGCCTTCCTCCCTCTCGCTTTTATGCGCGGTGCTGCTGGGGCTGTTTTCAAGCGCCATGGCGACGCTTTTGCTGCTCGCGCTGGTACGCCGCGCCGGGCCTACTTTCGCGTCCCAGATCAACTATCTGATCCCGCTTTGGGCCGTGGCCATGGGCTATGTGTTTTTGAACGAAGTCCCGGGTTTCGAAGCCTTGCTGGCACTGATCCTCATCCTGTCGGGCATCGGTTTGAGCCAGACCGGTCCGCGCAAAACAGACACGGACTAATCGGAATATGCTCAAACCGTGATCGTGCCTTTGAGGTAAGGCGCACAGTGACCGGACAAACCGACCCTGTCGGTCTGGCCGTTCGGATTGGCCGTACACGTCACCAGCCCGCCCCGCACCGAGGCCTGAAAGCCTTGCAACTCGGTCTTGCCGAGGCGCTGGGCCCAATAGGGCGTGAGGGTGCAATGGGCCGAGCCCGTCACCGGATCCTCGGGCACGCCCTTCAATGGCGCGAAGAACCGGGAGACGAAATCATAAGGGCAATTGTCGCGGGCCGGGCCCGTGACGATCAGCCCCCAGGCATCCGCCTCGATCAGTGCTTCGGCCAAGCCGGGACCGTAACGCAGGCGGCGCACATCATCCTCGGTCTCGAACACCGCCAGCAGATTGACCGCGCGCTGAAGATCAAGAGGCCGCTTGCCCAGCGCCTCGCCCAGGCGGTCCATCAGCACACCCGCATTTTCAATCGGATGTGGGGGCAGCGCGGGGAAATCCATGGAAAGTCTGCCCTCTTCACCGCGCTCCACGACCAGGGTGCCACTGCGCGTCTCAAAAAAGACGGTCGTCAGATCAGGCATCAAGTCGTTGAACACCACATAGGCCGAGGCCAGAGTGGCATGGCCGCACAGGTCCACCTCGTCCGTGGGCGTGAACCAGCGCAGGTGAAAATGATTCGGCCCTTTCTCGGGTTGCGCCACGAAAAAGGCCGTTTCCGACAAGTTATTCTCCGCTGCGATACGCTGCAAGATGTCGTCGTCCATCCACTCAGTCAGGGGACAGACGGCAGCCGGATTTCCGGCAAAGACACGATCCGTGAACGCATCGATTTGATAAAGCGGAAGCTCCATAGGGTCAGCCTTTCTGTCGGGAAGACCATGCATGTGATTGAGCGGCCCGTGACCGGACCCAAAGCCCGGCGCGGTCCGGATCGCCTGTTGCACATAGCTTAACGCGTCCTCGACAGCCTGCGCGATCGGCGCTTTTTGCGCAAGCCGCGCGGCGATGGCCGAGGCGAGCGTACAACCGGTGCCGTGGGTGTTGCGGCTGTCGATCCGGCCGGAACGGAACCGGGTGATGGTGTTGGGCCCGACCAAAACATCATGGACCGTGTCGCTGTCCAGATGCCCGCCCTTGATCAGCACCGCCTTCGGCCCCAAAGCGAGAAGCGCCTTGGCCGCGTCGGCCATCTCCGTCCAGTCGCGGATTGCCTTGCCCGTCAGGACTTCCGCCTCCGGAATATTGGGGGTGATCAGGGCGGCGCGGGGGATCAGAAGCCTGCGCAACGCGCTTTCCGCTTCGGGCTCCAAAAGCCGCGCGCCGCTGGTGGCGACCATCACCGGATCGACGACCAGCGGCACATCAGGCGCCCACTGATCAAGGGCGTCCGCGACCGCCTCGATCACATCGGCCCGGTGCAGCATGCCGGTCTTGATCGCATCCGCGCCGATATCGCTTAAGACCATGCGCATCTGCTCAGTCACGAAATCGGGCGGCACATCGTGAATGGCGCTCACGGTCACCGTGTTCTGGGCTGTCAGGGCGGTGATCGCCGTCGCCGCATAGGCTCCACAAGCGGAAACCGCCTTGATATCCGCCTGAATGCCCGCGCCGCCGCTGGAATCCGATCCGGCGATGATCAGCACACGGCCCTTGAGCGCGGTCATGTCAAAGCCCCCTGCCCGGTGAGGCCCGGCGCGCTTTAAGGGCCGCATGGACTGTGAGGGCCTGGACCGTCTCCGCCACGTCATGGACGCGGACCATCTGCACGCCGGCCCCGATCGCCGCGAAGACGGTGGCGAGCGAACCGCCGAGCCGCTTGTCCGCAGGCGCATCCTTGCTGAGACGCCCGATAAAGGATTTGCGCGAGGCCCCCAGCAGAATGGCACAGCCCAGATCGTGAAATGCGTCCAGATTGGCGAGCAGGGTCAGATTATGCTCAAGGGTCTTGCCGAACCCGATCCCCGGATCGACCATGATCCGCTCTCGTCCGATTCCGGCGGCCTGACAGGCGGCGATGCGCTCCGCCAGGGCGGTTTTCACGTCGCCCACCACATCGTCATAACGGGGATCGGCCTGCATGGTGCGCGGATCCCCTTGGGCATGCATGAGGATGACGGGCAGACCCAGAGCCGCGACCGTCTCAAGGCCATGCGAATCATGGGTCAGGGCAGAGACATCGTTGATCACCCGCGCGCCCGCCTCCGCCGCCGCGCGCATGACGGCGGATTTGCGGGTATCGATGGAGACCAGACACTCCGTACGCTGTACGATTCCTTCGATCACCGGCACGACGCGGGCGAGCTCTTCGCCGAGGGGCACGGGCTCGGCCCCGGGCCGGGTGGATTCGCCCCCGATATCGAGGATATGAGCCCCCTCGTCCACCAGACGCAGGGCATGATCGACGGCCGCCTCGACAGAGCCGAACCGTCCGCCATCGGAAAAAGAGTCGGGCGTGACATTGACGATGCCCATGACATAAGGCCCCGTTGCTGGGACCCGAGACCAATCGAGCCCGGCGATGGGCGCCGGGCTCTGATCATGGGACGAAGGGGACGCCATACGCTCCCTTGAGGCTTTCGCTTACGTGCCTTGCGGTTCTGGATCGGTCCCCACGCCATTGGGCGCTGAGTCCGTATCCGAACTGGTCTTGCGCTTGCCGGCGGCCGGCACGGCGGAGGTCGGACCGGACGGCAGGGCCGCGTCGTCGGTCGGATCTTCCCGCTTGGGCTTTTCGCCGCGCAGCAGGCCGTCGATCTCTTCGCCGGACAGGGTCTCGTATTCGAGCAGACCTTCGGCAAGCTTGTGCAGATCGTCGATCTTCTCGTTCAGGATCCGCTGAGCCGTCTCATACCCTTCGCGTACGAAGCGTTTGACTTCCTCATCGATCAGCTTGGCGGTCTCTTCCGAGATGTTCTGCTGGCGCGACACGGAATGGCCCAGGAACACTTCTTCCTGGTTCTCGCCATAGGCCACGGTGCCGAGCTTTTCGCTGTAACCCCAGCGGGTCACCATGGCGCGGGCAAGCCGCGTCGCCTGCTCGATGTCGGACTGGGCGCCGGAGGTCACCTTCTCCCAGCCGAAAATCAGTTCCTCGGCGATGCGCCCGGCCATCATGATGGCGAGCCGTGCGCGCATCTGCTCCAGGCTCATGGAGATCTGATCTTCCTCCGGCAACTGCATGACCATGCCGAGCGCGCGCCCGCGCGGAATGATGGTCGCCTTGTGCACCGGATCGGCGGCGTCCAGATTCATCGCCACGATGGCGTGACCGCCTTCGTGATAGGCGGTGAGCTTTTTCTGCTCTTCCGACATGACCATGGAGCGGCGCTCGGAGCCCATCAGCACCTTGTCCTTGGCGTCCTCGAACTCGGACATGGTGACGAGCCGCTTGTTGCGCCGGGCCGCCAGAAGAGCCGCTTCGTTCACGAGATTGGCGAGATCGGCGCCGGAAAAGCCCGGCGTACCCCGAGCGATCACTTTCGGGTTCACATCCGGGGCCAGCGGCACCTTGCGCATGTGAACGCGCAGGATCTTCTCCCGGCCGATAATGTCCGGGTTCGGCACCACCACCTGGCGGTCGAAACGGCCGGGCCGCAAAAGCG
>CAZTCJ010000108.1:1902-11107 GCA_964612085.1 uncultured Alphaproteobacteria bacterium | reverse complement strand
CGGTAGACGCCGGGCGCGTTGGGCAGAGTGCGCACGACCGCGCGGATGACCTCCGGGCCCATGGGTTTGGACTCAGGAGACTCAGGCTCGGAAGACGGGAGCGGGGGTTCAGGGGAGCGTGGGGGCACGGCGGATCTGGGGTCTCTCACATGGCGTTGGGATCAGTCGGAAAGATACGCACTCTACGCCCGATTTCAGCCCGCCGCGCCTCTTTGCGCCGGTCCTGGCGGGGCGGCTGGGGGCGCACCCTGTGCAAGACGGGCGGCTGGCCTACCAACTCGTAAAAAAAATGCAACATTATCCACGGAATTTGGGGACAAGCCTGTGGGTAAGCATGTGATTGAGCGTCTGCAGGGCGCTGTTTCGGGGCCCTTTGACGTCTCTGCCCAATTTTTAGGCATGAAATAATCCATTGTTTTTATTAATAAATTTTATGATGTGACGGACCTATTACATGGCTGGACTGTTCAGCAATCACAGTTCCAACGGAATGACAAATCTGCAACACATCCAGGCTTTTTACACTCGTTTTGACCATAAGTTTTGGGGGTCCGGGACTGCCCGGCACAAGAAATTGGGGGCGATGACGCACGCGGTGCGGAAATATGGGATGTCAGCGCGTCTCAAGGCCGCTGCGGCGCCGTTCGATCTCGATGCCGACGCTCTCGGCCTCGGGAATCACGCCCAGCTTTTCCACACGGATCCTGACGGCAAGGACGCGGCGATCCACAAGGCAGTCCTGGGCCACCCGTTCGGCCAGCGTCTCCACCAGATTGACGTGACCCTCGGCGATCAGGCCCTTGATGCGGTTCACCACGTCTTCGTAACAGACCACGTCGTCCAGACGGTCGGCGGCGGGCGCATCGCGGACGGCCAGGTCCACATTGACCCTTATGGGCTGGCGGCGCTTTTTCTCGTGGCGGTGGACGCCCACCAGAGCGTCTAGCACCAGGTTGCGCACGAAGACATGGCGCACGCCGGGGCCGGCCCGGTCCAAGGGCGTTTCGCTCGGCGGCTCACGGTTTGGTGTGATCGGGACGGTAGACATTTCGCTCACGCAGCCTATGCATCTATGCCTGATAGCAGATGGGGTCATAAGCCCCGAAGTCCATGACGGGATCAAGCTGAAAGGAAGGGGCCATGAAAACAGCGGCTCTGGTGACGGGCGGGGCGAAGCGCATCGGCGAGGCGGTGGTGCGCGCGCTGATCGAGGACGGATATTTCGTATACGTCCATTACAACAGCTCCGCCGGGCCTGCCGAGACACTGGTGGCCGAACTCAACCAGGGCGAGACGCGGGCGGCGGCCATAGGGGCCGATCTTGCCGATTTCGCCGCAGCCGAGGGGTTGATTGCGCGCTGCCATGAGACCGGGCCGCCGTGCCGCGTGCTGATCAACAGCGCGTCGGTTTTCGAATCCGACGATCTGATGAGCGCCACGCAGGCCCATTGGCACAAGCATATGGCCGTCAACGCCGCCGCCCCCATGGCGCTCCTGAAGGAATTCGCCCGGGCCATTCCGGAGGGCGAGCGCGGCGTCGCGGTGAATTTTCTTGACTACAAGCTCGCCAATCTCAACCCGGACTTTTTCACCTACACCATCAGCAAATATGCGCTCAAAGGCATCACGGAAGCGGCCGCCATGGCGCTCGCGCCCAAAGTGCGGGTCTGCGGTCTGGCGCCGGGTCTGACGCTCCCCAGCCATTATCAGAGCCAGGAGGAGTTCGAGCGGCTGCACAGGCGCAATCCCTTGCAGCAAGGGCCGACCCCGGACGATCATGTGCGCGCCATCCGCTTCATGATCGCCACGCCCAGCTATTCCGGTCAGATGATGGCGGTCGATGGCGGGCTCCATTTCGACGCCATCAAGCGCGATGTCAGCTATCTGGGCGAGGGAGAGTGAGCGCGACGCTCACGCGTTCCCGCCCGGATGGGGCGGCAGGATCATGCCTTCATAGACGTAAAGATCCGGGCGGCCGATGGCGCCGGGCCGGACCCGGGCCAGGCTGTAACGTGAAAGCGCGATCCTGTTCGGCGGCTCGAAGGCCGTTCCCGGGACGGGCGCGATGGCCTCGGCATAGCGCTTCTCGCCGTCGAAGATCAGCCGCGCCACCCCATAGGTGATGCGGTTGTCCTCCGTGGGCAGGGGGATCACCACCAGAGCGTCGTCCGACATGCCGCCTCCTTATCGTTCAGTCCGACACCACGAAGCGGGCGCTCTCGCCGCAGGACGGCCGGCTGACGGTCACGGCCGTCAGATTGGGAAAGCCGGGCGCCAGGCGTTTGGCGATCCACATGGCCATGTTCTCAAGGGACGGTTTTTCCAGACCCGGCACCTCGTTCAGCAGCCGGTGATCCAGCTCTTCACGCAGTGCGAGCAGGGCCGTTTCGACTGCGCCGAAATCGGCGACCCAGCCGCTCGCTTTGTCCGGCACGCCCGACAGGGTCACTTCCGCGAGGAAGCTGTGGCCATGGACCCGGCCATAGCCGTGGCTTTCGGGCATATGCTCGAAATAATGGGCCGCGTCGAAGGTGAATTGTTTCCGGATTTCGATCCGCCCGCTCATGGGTCCGCTCAATGCTCAGTGCTGCTTCATCGGGATAAACACGAGAGCGATGAACATCACATAGGCCAGGAGGAAAAGCGCTCCTGAGACCCGTCCGATGCGCCGCTTCGTGAAAGTGTCGAACGTATACAGCCCGATGAGCAGTGCGCAACCCAGCATGATCCACAGATCGATAAAACGGAACTCGTTGGGCACGGGGATCTGGCCGCCCTTCGCCGCAAGCGCCGAGACGCCCATGATGCCCAGAATATTGAACAGATTGGAGCCGATGACATTGCCCAGCGCCACGCCCGCGTGTTTCTGGCGCGCGGCGGCGATGGTGGTGGCCAGTTCCGGCAGGGACGTGCCGAAGGCGACCACGCTCAGCGCGATGAAGGCCGGCGCGATATCGAGCCGGAGCGCCAGGGATTCCGTATTGGTGACGGCGATGAACGAGCCGAGCGGCAGGCCGATGACCGCGGCGCCGATATAACCCATCATCTTTGTCGGGCTCATGGGCGGCTGCACATCACCGATATCGGCCATTTCCGAGATCATGGCATCGTTGTCGATCTGGTAGCGGGCGGCATAGGCGATATAGGCCAGAAAGGCGACCATCAGTACGCAGAGCACGATGCCTTCGGTCCTGGTCACCATGTTGGGGCCCGTGCCGTTCAGGCAGATCCAGATGAAGAACAGCGTGCCGATGATCATGATGGTGGTGGAGCGCCGGATGGCGATCTGATCGGCCACCATGGCATAAAGCAGGGCGGGCACGCCCAGCACCATCAGCACATTGGCGATATTGCTGCCCACCACATTGCCAAGCGCGATACCGGCGGTGTCGCCGCCCTTCAAGGCCGCGAAGACGCCGATCACCAGTTCCGGCGCGGAGGTGCCGAAGGCGACGATGGTCAGGCCGATGACGAGGGGAGGAACCCTGGCGGCCCTGGCGAGGGCGACCGATCCTTTTACAAGCCATTCGCCGCTCATGAGCAGAATGATGAGGCCGCCGAAAAGAAATGCCAGATCCCAGATCATGAATACGCGTGTGATCTCCCTAACCGCCTGCAGGCCCCCTTGAAGCCCGCATGGACCCCAGGGGCTCTGCCGGTCGCGGCCTTGTGCCGGTTCGTCCCCAAAAACGCCAATCCACTTAGGATACGCTACTTATCAAAAAAGTATCGCTTCAAATCGTATTGATCCCCTTCAGGGTTACGACCGATAACCGGGGGGAGACCGCTTCCGTCCACATCAGACAGGCGAAGAACCCATGGCCGCATCTCCCCATACAGGCATTCTCTTTCAGAACGAGGCCGTGATCTTCCTGGTGTCGTCGGCGCTCATCGTGCCCGTGTGCCAGCGTTTGAACATCAGCCCCATCCTGGGGTTCCTGGCTGTCGGCGCCCTGGTGGGGCCGTCGGGTCTGGCGCTGACCGGCAATGTGGAGGCCGTCCAGGCCTTCGCGGAGCTTGGCGTGGTGTTTCTGTTGTTCATGATCGGGCTCGAACTGTCGTTCGAGCGTCTCTATGCCATGCGGCGAATGGTCTTCGGCCTGGGCGGCGTGCAGGTGGGCGCGAGCGCCGTGGTGATCGCCGCCGTCGCCTATGCCTGGGGCAATGCGCTGCCCGCCTCCATCGTGCTCGGCCTGGCCCTGGCCCTGTCCTCGACCGCCATGGTGCTGCAATTGCTGGTGGAGCGCGGCCAGATCAATCAGCGCCACGGGCGGACCAGTTTTTCCGTGCTGCTGTTCCAGGATCTGGCGGTGGTGCCGGTGCTCATGCTCATCAACGTCCTGAATGCCGGGGAGACCGACGAGATCGCCGCCAATCTGGGGATCGCCCTGGCCAAGGCGGCCATTGCCGTCGCCGTCATCATCGTGGCCGGACGGCTGGTGATCCACCGGCTGTTCCGCGTCGTGGCCGCCACCCGCAGCCCTGAAACCTTCGTCGCCATGACGCTGCTGACGATCCTGGCGATCGCCTGGGCGACGGAGCAGGCGGGTCTTTCCATGGCGCTCGGGGCGTTCCTCGCAGGCCTTTTGTTGTCGGATACGGAATACCGCCACCAGATCGAAAGCGATATCGAGCCGTTCAAGGGGCTCTTGCTGGGCCTTTTCTTCCTCAGTGTGGGCATGAGTCTCGATTTTCGCCAGGTGGCCGACATGGCGGTCTGGCTCGCCATATCGGTCTTCGGTCTGATCGCCGTCAAGGCCGCGATCATGTTCTTTGCCGCCCTTGCCTTCGGCGTCGCGCGCGACGTGGCCATGCGTTCCGCCCTGATGCTGGCGGCAGGGGGCGAGTTCGCTTTCGTGCTGCTGGGCGTGGCCATGCAGCCCGGCACGCTGGTGACCGAGGAGGTCGGCCAGTTCATGATCATCACCGCGAGCCTGTCCATGGTGCTGACGCCGCTGCTTGCCATGGCGGGGGACCGTCTGGCGCCGATGGTGGCAACCCGTCATGTGGGCGTCGATCCGGATCCGTCTTTTACCGGCGATCTGGAAGGCCATGTGATCATCGCGGGCTACGGCCGGGTCGGGCGCATGCTGAGCGATTTGTTGACCCAGGAAAGCGTCCCTTACGTGGCGCTCGATCTCGACGCGGGGCAGGTCGCGCAGTTCCGCAGGCAAGGGCTGCCGGTGTTTTTCGGCGATGCCTCCCATGGGGATGTGCTGGAGCGGGTCGGCGTCGACCGGGCCGCCGTGGTGGTCCTGACCCTCGACGACCCGGAAGATGCGCGCAAGGCGGTGATGGCCGTGCGCCATGCGGGATCGGACATCCCCATCGTGGCGCGAGCCGCCGATCAGTCCCATGCGGACGAGCTTCTGGCCCTGGGCGCCAACCACGTGGTACCCGAACTGCTCGAAGCCAGTCTCCAGATGGCTGGTCTGGTGCTGCGGGATCTGGGGCGGTCCGCCGATACGGTGTCCAGGCTGATGGAACGGGTCCATGCCGGGCGCTATGGGCGCGTCGGCGACACGCCCTCCACTCCGTCCACCCCATCCTGATCAGGAATGGGTCAGTCCGGCTTGAGGGACGACGGGCCCGCATTCGCGGAAGCATACCGAGGCGCTTCCTGGGCCGCCCTCATGAGGGCGCGGGCCTTGTTCACCGTCTCCTGATATTCCGCTTCTGGATCGCTGTCGGCGACCACGCCGCCGCCCGCCTGGACATACATCATGCCGTCCTTCACGACCGCTGTCCGGAGCGCGATGCAATTGTCCATGGAGCCGTCGGAAGCGAAATAGCCCACCATGCCCGCATAGATGTTGCGCCGTTCCGGCTCCAGCTCGTGGATGATCTCCATGGCGCGGATTTTCGGCGCGCCTGAGACCGTGCCCGCCGGAAAGCCCGCCGACAGGGCGGCGATGGCGTCGGTGTCGGCGCGCAGGCGGCCTTCCACATTGGAGACGATGTGCATCACATGGCTGTAATGTTCGATGGCGAAGTCTTCCGTCACCTGAACGCTGCCGGTCTCCGAGACCCGGCCCACATCGTTGCGCCCCAGATCGAGCAGCATCAGATGCTCCGCCCGTTCCTTGGGATCGCTGATCAGCGCGTCGGCCAGGACCCGGTCTTCCGCGGGCGTCTTGCCGCGCGGCGCGGTGCCTGCGATGGGGCGGATCGTGACCGTGCCGTCGCGCAGGCGCACCAGCAATTCCGGGCTCGATCCGACCACGGCGAAATCGCCGAAATTCAGATAAAACAGGAACGGCGAGGGGTTGAGGCGGCGCAGCGACCGGTAAAGCGCGAAGGGCGGCAGGATGAACGGCACACGGAAGCGCTGGCTGGGCACGACCTGGAAGACATCGCCCGCGCGGATATAGTCCTTCGCCTTTTCCACCGCGGCCAGATAATCCGCCTTCGCAATATTGGACTGGGGCTTGAGCCCGTCCTGGCCGCCGGCAAGGCCTTTCTCGGCCACATGGCGTGTGCCCGCCGGCAGGGGCCGGTCCAGATCGCGGGCGACGCCCTGGAGCCTCTCTACGGCCCGGTCGTAAGCTGTGCGCGCATCGAGACCCGGCCCTGGCCAGACCGGGGCTGTGACGATCACCTCGCCGGTGACGGAATCGAAGACGATGGTCACGGTGGGCCGCAGAAACAGACTGTCGGGCAGGCCGAGCGCGTTGGCCTTCGGCTCCGGCAGGCGTTCCATCTCGCGGACCATTTCATAGCCCATGAAGCCGAACAGGCCCGCCGCTATGGCCGGTACGCCGTCGGGCAGGGCCATGCGGCAGGCATCGATCTGGGTGCGGATGGCATCGAGCGGCCTGGCGTCCACCGGTTCGAACGCTTCCGGATCGTCCTGGGCACGGGCATTGATCGAGGCCGTGCCGTCCGCGACGCGCACGATGAGATCGGGATCGCGGCCGATGATGGAATAGCGCCCGCGCACCGCACCGCCTTCGACCGATTCCAGCAGAAAGCTCATGGGCCGGTCGGCGCCGAGCTTGAGCATGGCCGAAACGGGGGTCTCCAGGTCGGCGACCAGGCGGGTCACGATCCCTTGCGCCTCGCCGCGCTCGAAACGGTCGCGAAAGGCCTCGAAGGCCGGCTCGATCTGCATCAGGGCGTGTCCGTGTTTTGGCCCAGGGCGGTGGCCACGGCCCGGTCATTGACCTGGACGCCGATCTCGTCGCGCAAGGTGGCGATCATGTGGTCCGTCAGATCGTCGCCGAGCGCCTGGGCGAGGGGTTCGCGGAAACTGGCCGCCGCCAGCGCCACCGTATCCTCCGCTGCCGGAACGATTTCGCCCGCGCGCGCCACCACGAAGCCGCCGCCGCTATTGGCGGGACCGGAAATGATGGTGCCTTCGGGCGCCTTGAAGAGATCGCCCAAAAGGGCGTTCGACAAGGCCTCGTCCGTGGCGTCCCGGCCCACCGGATCCACCGGCGTGACCACGCGGCCGTTCACGGACGCCGCCAGCGCTTCAAGGTTCTCGCCCCGGCGGGCCTTGTCCGCCAGATCCTGACCCAGCGTCTCCAGAGCTTCGGTCCGCTGACGGTTTTGCCACAAGCGGACCAGATCCTCTCGGACCTCGTCGAACGGTTTCTGGGCGGATTGTGTCACATCATCGACGCGCACCACGAAGAAACCGTCATCGCCGGTCTCGCCGAAATCGTTTTCCAGGCCCACATCGCTCTCAAACGCCTGATCGACGATCGCGGTGGACGGGATCAGCGTGTCGGGCAGCATGCCGTCAGGGCTAAGCCCGCGCCGGTCCACCTGTTTCACCGTGCCGAGGGTCAGATCGAGGGCTTGTGCGATTTCCTCCAGCGACTGACCGTCGCCCCGTCCGTCCTCGACCCGCGCGACCAGATCGTAGATGGCATCGCGGGCCCGTTCGAGCGCCAGCTCGTTGCGGATCTCGTCGCGCACATCCTCAAGGGTCTGCTGGCTGCCTTGGGCGATATTGGTCACCCGAACGATCACCGGCCCAAGCGTGCCCTCGATCACCGGGGTGACGCCCGGCTCTTCCAGGGCAAAGACCGCTTCGGCCACCGCCGGATCGAAGATCTCTTCCTTGGTTAGAGCACCGAGCGCGATGTCTTCTTCGCCCAAGCCGCGTTCCTGCGCGACCGTCTCGAAGGACGTGCCCTGATCGATGCGCTGGCGGGCCTGTGCTGCGGCCTCCGCGCTCTCGAACACGATCTGCTCGACGGTGCGTTTGCTTTCTTCGGTATAGTTCGCCTTGCGGAATTCGTAGGTCTCGACGATTTCCTCTTCCGCGACTTCGATCTCCGCCACCAGATCTTCCGGACGCAGCAGCAAATAGGTGAAATCGCGGTATTCGGGCGCGGTAAAGCGGAACTCTTCCGCCTCGTAGATTTCCTGCAAGGCGGCATCGTCCGGTTCGCCCGGCTCGCCCGCGGCATCGCTCGGGATGACCAGATAGGTCAGGCGGCGGCGCTCGGCCTGCAGGCGGTAGATCGCCTCGGCCAGGACCCGGGGCGTGCGCACGCCGCTGGGGATGATATCGACCAGTTGGGTGCGCACCGTATCGGAGCGCAGGCTATCCTCGAACATGGCGGGCGTCATGCCGTTGGAGCGCAGCACCGAGCGGTAGACATCCGGATCGAAGCGGCCCGTGGGTCCGTTGAAGACCTCCATGGAGGCAACCTCGTCGCGTATGGCCCGGTCGGAGGCGACGAGCGAAAGCTCCTCGGCCTTGACGTCCAGCACTTTGCGGCTGATGAGCTGGTTGAGTGTGATCCTGTCGAGACCGAAGGCCAGCGCCTGTTCGCGGGTCAGCACCTGATCGGCCTGTTCGCCGAAGCGCAGGCGCATGCGCTCGAATTCCTCCAGGAAGGTCTGTCCTTCGATCTTGGTGTCGCCCACCTTGGCCACCGCCGTCTCGGTGCGCGTACGGAAAATGTCTTCCACTCCCCAGACGGCAAAGGCCAGAATCAACAAGGCGATCAGGATGCCAGCCACCCAGGATTTTGAAGCATCGCGCAACTGCGACAGCATGGTAGAACTCCCGCTCAAGGGTTTTCGTGTTGTTTGAAGCGAAGCGACTATAAGAATGAGCCGGTCCGCGAGCAACTTTTGTCGCGTTGCTTGCAATGGAATGGCATCACCGGCCCACCCCCCCACCCGGCCCCCCCAATCCGGGAGCCGTGTGGGGGGGGGGGGGGGGGCGGGGGGGGGGGCGGCTACT
>CAZTCJ010000108.1:0-1892 GCA_964612085.1 uncultured Alphaproteobacteria bacterium | reverse complement strand
CCCCTCCCGGCCCCCCAATGAGGATACCCTTGTGGGGGGCCGGGAGGGGGAGTGGGCCGGCAAGGCAAATACCACTCAGGAGGACAGGCGACCATGACGGGCCAGATCAAGCCGATCGTGATCGGAAACTGGAAAATGAACGGGTTGAGCGAGGCGCAAGGGGAGCTTGAGGCCCTGAAAGCCCAGGTCACGAGCCAGCCGCCGGCCTGCGATGTCATGATCTGCCCGCCTGCGACCCTGTTGTGCCCGTTCGCCAAGGCCGTTGCGGGCTCGACAATCGCTTTGGGCGGCCAGGACTGCCATTGGCAGCAATCGGGCGCCCATACGGGCGATCTTTCCGCGCCCATGCTCAAGGATGCAGGCGCCAGCGCCGTCATTGTCGGCCATTCGGAGCGGCGTACGGACCACGGCGAGACCGATCCCATTGTCCGCGCCAAGGCGGAAGCGGCCCTCAATACCGATTTGCAAGCCATTGTCTGCATCGGCGAAACGGAAGCCGAGCGGGATTCCGGGGACACCCTGGCCGTGTTGAGCCGCCAGTTGGCAGGCTCGATCCCCGAGGGTTCGACCGCCCGCTGCGTGATCGTGGCCTATGAGCCGGTGTGGGCCATCGGCACCGGGCGCACGCCCACGAATGAGCAGATCGCCGAGGCTCACGCCCATATCCGCAAAGAGCTGGAAGCCCGCCATGGGCCGGAAGGGGCGGGTATGCGCATTCTTTATGGCGGCTCGGTCAAGCCCGGGAACGCAGCGGAGATCTTCGCCGTGCCCCATGTGAATGGCGGGCTGGTGGGCGGCGCCAGCCTGAAAGCCTCCGATTTCGGCGCGATTATCGGGACGTATCGGGGCTAAAAACGCTGCACGACGCCTCTATCCCTTGGCAGGGGTGGCGGATGAGCGTAAAACCCCCACTTCTCCATTGAAGACGGCGGCCGGATCGCGGTGCGCCCGTGAAGAGGCTCAAGCCCGGCTATGGAAGCGATCATTCTTGTTGTTCATCTGTTCATCGCCATCGCGCTGGTGGGCATCATTCTCATTCAACGCTCTGAAGGCGGTGCGCTCGGCATCGGCGGCGGGGGTGGCGGCGGCGGCATGATGTCGAGCCGGGGCGCGGCCAACGCGCTGACCCGCACCACGGTCATTCTGGCGGCGGCGTTTTTCTGCACCAGCCTCACCCTGACCATGCTGGCGCGCAATACCGAAGGGCCGGGCTCAGTGGTGGACAGCATCGACGAGGACGCGCTGATCGGCGACCAGCCAGCCGAACCGGCGCCACCCCTGGGCGATGACGGGCTGCTGCCCTCCAGCGCGTCGGATCCCGTCGCACCCATGCCACCCTTGGAAACGGGTGATGATTCGGGTGCGTCTGAACCGGCCGATGCCGAACCGCCCGCCTCCGGCGGCACGGGCGAGCCCGAACCGCCGCTGCCCCGATAAGCCTGAAAGCCTTGTGCCCACTGGGGTTTAGGCGTGCTTTGCGCATTTTGTCCGGGTCCCGGTGAAAAGACTGCTTCCAGCACGGGCCCCACAGGGATAATGTAAAGGCCCATGGCGCGGTACATTTTCATAACCGGCGGCGTGGCCTCCTCTCTCGGTAAAGGTCTTGCTTCGGCAGCGCTCGGCGCCCTGCTGCAGGCAAGGGGTTTTTCCGTCAGGCTTCGCAAGCTCGACCCTTATCTCAACGTCGATCCCGGGACGATGAGCCCCTATCAGCATGGGGAAGTCTACGTCACCGACGACGGCGCGGAGACCGATCTCGATCTCGGCCATTACGAGCGCTTCACCGGCGTTCCGACCAGCCGCAACGACAACATCACCACCGGCCAGATCTATCAGCAGATCCTGCGCAAGGAGCGCCGGGGCGAGTTTCTCGGTGTGACCGTGCAGGTCGT
>CAZTCJ010000107.1:0-11456 GCA_964612085.1 uncultured Alphaproteobacteria bacterium | reverse complement strand
GCAGCGGCTACGACTTCTCCACCCTGCGCCCCAAGGGCGCGCCGGGCAGGGGCGTCGGCGCCGATGCCTCGGGCCCGCTGTCCTTCATGGATGTCTGGGACGCCATGTGCCGGACCATCATGTCGGCGGGCGCCCGGCGCGGTGCCATGATGGCAACCTTGGCATGCGATCATCCGGATATCGAGGATTTCATCACCGCCAAGAGCGATCCGGCCCGCCTACGCATGTTCAACCTGTCGGTCCTGGTGACGGACGCTTTCATGCAGGCCGTCCGGGCCGATGCCGACTGGCCTCTGGTCTTTGGCGGCAAGACCTTCAAGACCGTGCGCGCGCGGACCTTGTGGGACGCGATCATGCGCGCGACCTACGATTATGCCGAACCGGGCGTGATCTTCATCGACCGGATCAATGCGCGCAACAATCTTTATTATTGCGAGTCGATCCACGCGACCAATCCGTGCGTAACAGGCGACACCTGGGTAATGACTACGAATGGCGCCCGGCAGGTTACAGACCTTGTTGGACAGCCTTTCAATGCTGTCGTTGATGGAAAGGCCTATCCGTCCGGTAGCGAAGGCTTTTTCGAGACAGGCTGCAAGCCTCTTCTGAAAATCGTCACGGCGGATGGCCGAAGCCTGCGTTTGACCGAAACGCATCAAGTCCGGACGGTAACAACCAAAACGCGACATACGCTGGAAACGGCCTGGAAGCCAGCGGTAACTCTCGAACCGGGCGATGAAATCATCCTGCACAATCACCAATCCTGTCAGGAGTGGGCTGGCCCGCTGAGCGAAGAAGCCGGATATTTGATCGGCCTACTGATTGGCGATGGTACTTTGAAGAGCGACAAGGCCGTTCTCTCAGTTTGGATACCAAAGGAGACGCCGGTTCCCTCAACCGTTATGCAGCGTGCAGAAACGGCAGCGCGAACATTGCCTTACCGCTCTGATTTTACGGGATGGATGTCAGTCGCAGGGCGCAAGGAATGGCGATTGGTGACTGCCGCCATAAAAAACCTGGCTCTTTCGCTGGGTATGCGCCCTGGTGCGAAGACGATAACGCCTGAGATCGAACGCCAATCTTCCGCCTTTTATGCCGGGTTCATCGCTGGTTTGTTTGATGCGGACGGATCCGTGCAAGGGAACCAGACAAAAGGACTGAGTATCAGGCTTGCGCAAAGCGACTTAAAACGGCTGGAAGCGGTACAACGCATGCTCGCCCGGCTGGGAATTATCTCGCGCATCTATCGGGCACGGCGCGAGAAAGCATGGCGAACGCTGCCGGACGGAAAAGGCGGATCGCAAGATTATCAGACGCAAGAGCAACATGAACTTGTCATTTCTGGTAGCAACATCGCTATCTTCCACCAAAGAATCAGATTGGGCGATGAAGATAAACAGACTCGGTTGGATCAAGCCCTCACTGACTATAAACGGGCGCTCAACCGTGAACGTTTCGTGGTAAAAGTCGTAAGGGTTGACCCTGATGGGAGCGAACCTGTTTTCGACGTATCGATCCCCGGCATCAACGCTTTCGATGCCAACGGTTTTTATGTGCATAACTGCGGGGAACAACCCCTGCCGCCTTATGGCGCCTGTCTGCTGGGCTCCGTCAATCTGGCGCGGTTCATCGCCGATCCGTTTACGGACAAGGCCCGCCTCGATGAGCAGGCGCTCGACCGCACCGTCCGCACGGCCATCCGCCTGATGGACAATGTGGTCGATGTCTCGGGTTTTCCCCTTGAGGCCCAGGCGGAGGAAGCCCGGGCCAAACGGCGCATCGGGCTCGGCGTCACGGGTCTCGCCGACGCCTTGATCATGATGCGCACGGCTTACGGCTCCGATCCGTCCTTGCGCCTGACCGCGACATGGCTCAAGGCCGTCTCCCGCGCGGCTTACGCCGCCAGCATCGATCTGGCGCGGGAAAAGGGGCCATTTCCCCTGTTCGACAAAGACGCCTATTTGGCGGGGGAAACGATCCAAGGCCTCGATGAGGATCTGCGGGCAGGCATCGCCGCCCATGGTATCCGCAATGCTCTGCTGACCTCGATCGCGCCGACGGGCACGATTTCTCTGCTGGCGGACAATGTGTCGAGCGGCATCGAACCGGTCTTCAGCTTCACCTATACCCGCAAAGTGCTCGACGGGGACGGCACCAAGACCGATCATCAGGTCGATGACTATGCCTATCGTCTGTTCCGGGAAAAATTCGGCCCGGAGACGCCCCTGCCCGATTATTTCGTCAGCACCCAGACCCTGCCGCCTTTGGATCACGTGGCGGTCCAGGCGGCCGCCCAACCCTTTATCGACAGCTCCATTTCCAAGACGATCAATGTGCCGGAAAGCATCTCGTTCGACGAGTTCAAGGATGTGTACTGGAAAGCCTATGAATCGGGGTGCAAGGGCTGCACCACATACCGGCCCAATCCGGTGACGGGATCGGTGCTCAGTGTCGATACGAATGCGGCGAAAAAGATCTCTTTGCCCAGCACGCAGACAGACGGCGATTTCCTGAGCGAACCGCTCGACCGGCCCGGCGCGCTCCAGGGCCGCACCTACAAGGTGCGCTGGCCCGAATCCGACCACGCCATCTACATCACCATCAACGATATCGAAAAGGACGGGCGCATTATTCCCTTCGAGATTTTCATCAACTCGAAGAACATGGAGCATTACGCCTGGACGGTTGCTTTGACCCGGATGATCTCAGCCGTTTTCCGCCGGGGCGGCGATGTCTCTTTCGTGGTCGAAGAGCTGAAGGCGGTGTTCGATCCGCGCGGCGGCTATTGGAAAGACGGGCGCTACATGCCGTCGATCCTGGCCGCCATCGGCGAGGTGATCGAGGAACACATGATCGCCATCGGCTTCCTGCCCCCTGACGCTGCTCCGTCTCTGGAGCGTATCGCCGGCGGCGCTGCGGACGGGCTTCGCGGACGCACTTGTCCGCGCTGCGGACAACCGGCCATGATCCGTCAGGAGAATTGCGACACCTGCCACGCCTGCGGCTATTCCAAATGCGCTTGAGCGGCGGGCATCAGCGTCCTGACCCGGTCGCGCACCGCCGTCAGCTTGGGGTCGTGAATACCGAGTTCTTCCAGATGGGCGACCGTGCGCTCCAGATATTCTTCATTAGGGCCTGAGCGCCCGCGCCCGCCCAACACAATCCGCGCCTGATGCTCCGTATCGAGGACACCGGCATACTGATAATGCTGCCGGTCCGCGATATAGGTCAGCGCCGTCACAGGCTCCCGGCCCCCGCCATCGAGCAGACGTACCGGCACGCGCACATCCACATAGACCGCCGTCACCTGTTCCCGTTCCGACAGATAGCGCACCACATGCGGCCAGTCCCGGTCCGCGATCCGGAACGCCACGCCCTTGCACGAGCCGCCCCGGTCCAAGCCCAGCACCAGGCCCGGCCGGTCCGGCGTCCCCCGGTGCACATGGGAATAAACGCAAAAAGCGCGGTGATAGCCGTGCAGGCGCGCCGGCTGGCGCTCCACATAATCGAAGCCCGGCCGCCACATCAGTGACCCATAACCGAACACCCAGTGTGCCATTTTGGGCTGAATTGCCATACAGTATCCCTCTTTAGGGGTAGCAAACCCTGCTTTCATGCCTTTCTTTCGCCACCCCGCACCTGCCTATATTGACTTCAAGACACAAAATGGAAGTTTGGCGTGTCCTGGAAATACACACTGCCTGTTGGCGTGGTGGCCATCTTTGCAGCGCTTTATAGCTGGCTATGGTTCGACGCGGCCGCGCGCGTCGAGCGGGAATTGGCGAAATGGACGGAAAAACAACGCCGTAAAGGCGTGGACGTGACTTATGATCAGGTCCAGATCTCCGGCTATCCGTTCCGGCTGCACGTCACCTTGGACAACCCCCGCATCGGCACCAAGGGCGAGGATCTGGCCTGGGAATGGTCGGGCGACAGCCTGCACGCCCATGCCCTGCCCTATAAGCTGACCCATGTCATTGTCGAGTCCGGCGGCACCCAGGCCCTGACCGTCACGCGCAAGACGGCGCTTGGATCCGTCATCGACCAGCTGGAAGGCACGGCGGCGAGCGCGCGGGCCAGCCTGGTATGGACGGAAGGACTGTTCAACCGTCTGTCTGCGGATATTCAAGGGCTGGACGGTACCCATCGCGCGTCCTTTTATCCCTTCGACGGCAGTATCGAGCAAGGGCGCGAGGAGCGCCTGTCCGCCAAGCGCATCCAGCTCCACAGCATGCGGGACGATCGGGAAGAGGATGCGGACTATGAAGGCGGCCGCCACCGTCTGGCGGTGCGCGCCGAAAGCGTCGCCTGGATCGACCACCTGCTGCCGGGTCTCGGCCAGCAGATCAATCTGGCCGAGGCGCGTTTCGTGATCACGGGCGTGCCGGAAAAGCTGGTGCGCAAAAAAGGGCCGACGGACGATGCGTCCTTGCGCGCCTGGCGCGACAATAACGGCGCCGTCGCCATCGATTCCCTGATCCTGTCCTGGGATCCGGTCAACGTGAACGGCACGGGCCAGATCAAGCTCGACCGGCGCGGCCGTCCCAAGGGCCGTATCGACGTGACCGTCAACCGGCCGCACCGTTTCGTCGACGGTCTGGAAAAAGGCGGGGTTCTGAACGACGGCATGGCCGATGTGATGCGCTCGGCCGTCGATTTCGTGGCCTATCTCAACAAGGACCCTTCGGGCAGCGTCAGCATCCCCGTCAAGCTCAAGGATGGCCGGGTGTACCTGTCGAGCGCGCGGATCGGCAAGGTCGGCTCGCTTTACTCCGAGAGCACTTACGCGGAAGACTGACTGTCCGTGCCGAGATGGCCGGAGCGGTCGTCCGTGGCGTTCCGGCGCACCGGCTGCCGCCAGGACTGTCCCGTCAGATGATCCACCAGCGCTTCGATCAACGCCTTGTTGGACTTGGCATCGCCGACGGAAATGCGCAGACAGTCAGGCAGGCCGAAAGACGCAGCGTGGCGCACGATGATGCCCGACTGATGCAGGGCCCGTTCCGCCGCAGCAGCGCTGGCGCCCGCCCCGCCCGGGAAACGCACCAGGATGAAATTGGCGGCGCTGGGCACGGGCTCGAGCCCCATGGCCGTGTAGGCCTCAGTGAGTTTGCCGAGCCATCTCTCATTGTGCTTGAGCGCCTTGGCCGTATGCGCCGTATCCTCCAGCGCGGCCAGACCGGCGGCCTGGGCGACGCCGTTCAGATTGTACGGCCCACGGATCTTATTCAGGACCCGCATCACATCGGCCGGGCAATAGGCCCAGCCGAGCCGCAGCGACGCCAGCCCGAAAATCTTGGAAAAGGTCCGAGTCATGATGACGTTGGAGGCCGTGTCCACGAGCCCTGCTCCGGCATCGTAATCGGTCGCCGCCACATATTCCGCATAGGCTGAGTCGATCACCAGAAGCGTGCCGCGCGGCAGGCCCATCTGCAGGCGCCGCACCTCGTCGTAAGACAGATAAGTGCCGGTCGGATTGTTGGGATTGGCGAGAAACACGATCTTGGTGCGCGGGGTGACCCGCTTCAGGATCGCATCGACCGAAATGCGCAAGTCCGGATCGGGCACCACCCGGAGCCGCGCGCCTGTCATGCGCACGGCCGTCTCGTAAACCGAGAAGGTGTGGGCCGTGATCACCGCTTCGTCGCCCAGGTCCAGATAAGCCATGGCGATCAGCGCCAGCAACTCATCAGAACCATTGCCGCAGATGATCCGGCTTGGGTCGAGCCCATAGGTATCGGCGATGGCCTGGCGCAGGGCCCGGGCCGAGCCGTCCGGATAGCGGCTGAGAGTCCCCGCCGCATCGCGGGCGGCTTCGAGCGCCCTTGGGCTTGGGCCTAATGCGGATTCATTCGATGACAGACGAACCGGCGTCACCCCGTCGGGCAAGGACGGCGCACCCGGTATATAAGGCACGATGCCCTCGATACAGGGCTTGGGTTTGGGCGATAGCGTCTGGGGCAGCTTCGGGGCGTTCATGGCGCGTCCACTCCCGCGGGTATCGGTTCGGCCGGAACCATGCTTTGGTCCAGCACCACCGGATTGGCAAAAGCACCGACCACCCGAGCCTGAAGAATGCCGTTGTCGGCATCCGCGCTCAATGTCGTCAGGCGGTCATCCGTCTGCGTATGATAATGTCTGGTTTCGCACAAATAATGCCGGTGACGCGCTTGCGCACCGCCGTCGCGTATGGCGATACAGCGCAGCTCCAGGCCGAGAGACCCGAAGCGCGATTGAATCCAGGACCGGCTCACATCAGGCTCCGTCGTTATGGCCAGAACCGTGGTGTCGTCCCCGGAGGCCATCGGATCGGCGTTAGCGATGACATAGGCCGGGGGATGGGCCAGCGCCACATCCGGGCCGGTCAAAAACGGCAGCCGCGCGACAATATGCATGGCCGCGTCCGTCTCTTCGAGCAAAGCCTCCCACCAGGCCGGATCGGGCTCCTCCAGAGCGGGCACGGGCACGATACCGATCGCGCCTTTGCCGTCGCGCACGCCCCTGAGCACCCGCGACAGGCTGTGATGCAAGGTCATGGGCGTGGTGGTGCCGTAATAGGCGCGGGCCAGGTCCCAATAGTCCAGATCCTGCTGGCCGCCATAGACATGGACGGAAAACGGTCCTTGAAGCCGCAAATGGGCGGCGATCAGTTCGCGCCAGAGGTAAAGGATCGTATCCGGCGGCAAAGCGCCATCGTGGCGGGCCAGAAGACGGCGCAAAAGCTGGGCCTCCCGGGCCGGACGGATGAAATCGCGGGTCGTGCCGCTGGCCGCTTTGAGCGCGCTCAAGGGTTCGGTCAGAACCACCCGCTGCATCAGCAGGTCGTGGATCTGATCGTCCACCTGATCGATGGCCTTGCGTATGTTTTCGACGGATACCGGATCCATCACCACACTACCCTCAACCGCATCTTACCCTGAACCGCGTTTTGCCGGGCAAATCAGCCACTTGTGGCGGATTCGCGCCGGATTGCCTCTGTTATCAGCGGACTCTAGCCCAACATTCGGGCCAATTCACGGGATCGGTAGCACTACCCCGTCCCGCACCGGCCTTCGTGACTGGGCCAGATGGCCCGTTTCCTGGTCTTTAGCCGGTGTCTATGGTCGGACTTTGACGCAAAGCCTCAATGAGGCGGCGGGGTGCTTTTAAAAGCCTTAACGGCTCCGGCCATCCCGGCGCCACCGGGCGGAGACCGGACGGGGGCGCAGGGGCCAGCGGCGTCCGGCCAGTTCGCCGACCGGCGCCAGCACCGGCACCCGGCGCCCTTTGCGCGGCACCGCCACCACATGCTTGCTCGCCTCGATGATCAGTACACCGCCGAAACCGCGCCAGAACCGGCGGCCCGCGTCTTCCCAGGCGGCGGCCGAGGTCATCAGAAAGCGCCAGCCGATCGGCGGCATGAAAAGCGCCCATTCAGTGCGCTCCGGCGAGAACATGCAGTCTTCCAGCAGGCGTTCGAGCTGGCCCTGGCTGAACGGGCGGCCGTGGCCGAACGGCGTGCGGTCCATCCGTGCCCAGATACCGCTGCGGCTGGGCACGACCACCAGCAGGCGCCCTTCCGGCGCCAGGACGCGCCAAATCTCGCGCATCATGGGGCGGATCGCTTCGCCGTTCTCAAGCCCGTGAACCAACAGTACACGGTCGATACTGGCATCGGGCAGCGGCAAAGCCGTTTCATCGACCAGCGCCGTCTGGCTGGGCTCGTCGAGCGGCCAGCGCACGACGCCCTGGCCCGCCGGCATGAAGCCCATGACGCGCCGTGCACTGTCTTTGTAAGGCCGCAGATAGGGCGTGGCATAACCCATGCCCAGGACGTCGAGACCGTCGGCGTCGGACCACAGGCTGCGGATACGCCGGCGCACGAAGCGCCGGGCCATGTGCCCCAGCGGACAGGCGTAGAAATCCCGCAATTCCCTGACATCTATCCACATGGTTCGGTCCGCATCCCGCCGGTCAGCCTTGCCTGCCGTCCCATTCGACAACCTATCATATAAGGATACCGTGGCGCTTTCACGTCACCCGGGATGGCACTGGACCCGAGATGGCCTGTGGCGCCCGCCCGCCGGTCCATGCTAACCAGGGCGCAGCCTCACTGAAGGAGCGTTGAGCCATGGACATCCGCCTCGTCCCCTGCCTGAGCGACAACTATGCCTATCTGCTGCACGATTCCACGACCAATGTCACAGCGGTGGTCGATCCGGCAGAGCCCGGTCCGGTGATCGCGGCCCTCGACGCGGCGGGCTGGACCCTCTCGGTCATCCTCAACACCCATTACCATATGGATCATGTGGGCGGGAACGAAGCGCTGAAAAGCCGCTACAACGTTCCCGTTCTGGGTCCGGAAGCCGAACGCGACAAGATCCCCGGCATCGATCAGGGCATGAGCGAAGGCGACAAGGTGACCCTGGGCAGCCAGGTCGGCGACGTCATCGACACCCGCGCCCATACGGCCGGCCATATCAGCTATTACTTCGCCGATGCCAAGGCGGTCTTTGTCGGCGACACCATGTTCGCCATGGGCTGCGGACGGCTTTTTGAGGGCAGTGCGGAGGAAATGTGGACGAGCCTGGAAAAGCTCATGGCCCTGCCCGACGACACCCGCGTCTACTGCGGCCATGAATACACCCAGTCCAATGCCCATTTCGCCTTGACCATCGAGCCTGGCAATACGGATCTTCAAGCCCGCGTTAAGGATGTGGATGACTTGCGCGCGCGCGGCGAACCGACCATTCCGACCACCATCGGTCTGGAACGGCGCACCAGCCCCTTCGTCCGTGCTTCAAGCCCGGAAATCCGCGAGCGCCTGGGCCTGGCGGATGCGCGCGACGCGGAAGTTTTCGCGGAAGTCCGCCGACGGAAGGATACGGCCTGACCCTGCGCGTCTCGACCTGACGGTCAGTCCGACTCCGGTGTGATTGTCAGCTTGATGACCCGGTTGTTGCGCAGCACCGTCAGTTCCATGGACTTGCCGATGGAGTCGCGCACCAGGATCTGACGGATCTCATCGACCGAGCCCACCGGCACGCCGTCCACGGCAAGCAGCAGGTCGCCTTCGCGCAGGCCCGCCTTGTCCGCCGCCGAGCGGGGAATGATCCTCACGATACGGATGAGAGAGCGGGTCTCGATGCCGAGGCGCTCTGCGGCTTCCTGCGTCAAGGTCAAGGTCTGGCCCACCAGCCCGAAGCGGCCGCGCGCGACCCGTCCGTCCTTGCGCAGTTCCGGCACCACCCATTTCGCCGTATTGACCGGCACCGCGAACCCGATGCCCACGAACCCGGCGCTCTCGCCGCCGCTGATGATCGCGGTGTTGATGCCGACCACGGCACCGGTGTTATCGACCAGAGCGCCGCCGCTATTGCCGGGATTGACCGCCGCGTCGGTCTGGATCACATCCTCGATCAAACGGCCGGTGGTGCTAGGCAGCGTACGGCGCAGGGCACTGATGACGCCGCTTGTTACCGTCGCTTCCAGACCGAACGGATTGCCGATGGCAACCGCAAGCTGCCCGACCTGGAGCACATCGGAGTCGCCCAGCGCGGCCGGCGGCAGGCCGGAGGTATCGACTTTGAGGAGCGCAAGATCCGTATCGGGATCGCCGCCGATCATGCGGGCGGGCAAGTCCTGGCCATTGGCGAACCCGATGACGGTCTCCCCTTCGCCTGCGGCCACATGGAAATTGGTGAGAACCTCGCCGGTCTCGCTCAAAATGATGCCGGATCCGGCGCCAAGCGGGCGGCCGCGCCGCAGACGGTGAATGCTCACCACCGACGGGGCGGCCCTATCGACGGCGGCGATCACCGTGCGTGAATAGCCATCGAGCATGGATGCCCCGTCCACTGGTCCGGTGCCTCCCGGCCCGCCCCTTTGTCCGCCACTGAGAAAGCTGCGCAGTTTCATTGCCACGATCCCTCACCACGATACCGGTGGGCGCAGTGTACCCGTTCCGGAGCCGCTTGGCATGGCTCTCGGCAACCGCCCGGCGGGATGATAGGCAGAACCGATCCAACAGACAGGAGACCATCCATGACGGCAGATGAGATGATCGCGGCGCTCGACCTGACGCCCCATCCGGAAGGCGGTTTTTACCGCGAGACCTTTCGCGACGACCGGACCGTGGAGGGCCGAGCCGTGTCCACCGCGATCTATTATCTTCTGCGGGATGGTGAGCGCTCCCACTGGCACCGGGTGGATGCGGCCGAGATCTGGCACTGGTATGCAGGCGCGCCCCTTGCCCTCGAGATCTCCGGGACGGGCGATGGCGTGACGGCCCACCGGCTGGGACAGGATCTGGCCCAAGGCGAACGGCCCCAGGCGATCGTGCCCGCAGGCGCATGGCAGTCGGCCCATAGTCTGGGCGCCTACACGCTGGTCGGCTGCACCGTCGCGCCGGGGTTTGAATTTTCAGGATTTGAAATGGCCGTCCCCGGATGGTCTCCGGGAAAGGTTTAACTCAGCGCAGATCGGAGGCGGCCGTGCTGTATTCGAACGGCTGTCCGGTTTCAACGGCGCGCTGAACCGCGATGGGCTTGGGATGGTTCGAGCGCAGCAGGGGAATGCCGCGTTTGTCCCCATCGGGAAAATACGTTGCCGGACCATAGGAGGTCATGCGCAGAACGATGTCGCCGGCCTTGTTGTGCATGACGATATCGCCGCGCGTGGCCGGATAAGGATGCAGAACGATCACCTCGCTCGACCCGTTCATCCGCATAAGGGGCAACTGGCCCGTGCGGTCCAGCACGAAGCCCACTTTTCCATCGCCACTGACGTAAAAGGACAGACGCTGCTCGTCGCGCATGGAATCCTGCGCCGAAGCGGGCTGGACGGCCATGAGGAGAACGGTGAGAGCAAGAAGGGGACGGAGCCACGACCGGTTGTGGTGCCGGGTGATGTGGACCATCAGATCTGTTGCGCTCAACCGTGTCATTCGCGAACCGTTTCATACTTGACGGGCCGGATCGGGCCGATAGCCCACTCCAAAAGCCCTGTTTTTGGCGTCTGTCTTAAATCTGGATGATCTCATCGGCTGATTAAAGATCACCTATTCAGATTTGAGGATCGTGACGTGGGATTCGAGCAACCATGTGTCTTGAGTGTGACACTGGCGTGGTCGCCCGCCCCGTCCGGTGCGCCGTGTTTCACCAAACCTGGAGACAAGCAACCGGCGTGCCGCGCGTGCCGCCCTGCCCCGCAATTGCCAAACGGCGCCAAAGGCTTAGAGGCTTATCCGTTGGCGATATACTGGCCGCCATTGGCGGTAATCACGGAACCGGTGACAAAGCCCGCCTTCTCGTCCGCCAGGAAACGGACACAATGGGCGATCTCCTCGGCGGTGCCGAGGCGGCCCACCGGAATGGATGCAACAATGCCTTCGAGCACTTTCTCGGGCACGTTGGCCACCATGTCGGTGTCGATATAGCCGGGCGCGATGCAGTTCACGGTGATGCCCTTGCGCGCGG
>CAZTCJ010000106.1:0-11579 GCA_964612085.1 uncultured Alphaproteobacteria bacterium | reverse complement strand
AAGATGGGCAGGGTGTCGATTTCGGTCTGCTCGCCCAGCACTCTCAATTGATCCTGGGCGGCCGGACGGCGGGTGTCGAGCGAGGCCATCAGGACACGCTTCTTTTCCCGCTTGGTGAGCTTGTAGGCGATCTTCGCCGTCGATGTCGTCTTACCGGAGCCCTGCAGGCCCACCATCATGATCGGCAGCGGCGCCGGCGCATTCAGATTAAGCGCACTTTCCTCCGAGCCCAGCATCTCGACCATGGCGTCGTGGACGATCTTGATGACCATCTGGCCCGGCGTGACCGAGCGCACCACCTCCTGGCCCACCGCCTCTTCGCGCACCTTGGCCACGAAGTCCTTGACCACCGGCAACGCCACATCCGCTTCGAGGAGCGCGATGCGCACTTCGCGCATGGCCTCCGCGACATCGGAGTCGGTGAGGCTGCCCCGGCCGCGCAAACGGTCGAACACACCTCCCAGGCGATCGCTCAGGGTCTCGAACATCAAAACTCCTTTTGTGGCAAGGTCTTATGCATACGCGAAAAACACCAGTGAGCGAACCCTCGCCGACTGGTGGAGATCCCCGAAAACCGGGACCCGCGAGCACAAATCTGCCCTATGGAAGCGCGCAAAATAAAAGCGCGGGCCTTTTCCGTCAAGGAAAGAGCCCGCGCCCGCCGTTTCGTCAAAGAAACCAGACGTTTACTCGTCCACCAGCTCCCGGTTCAGGAACACGTATTGAAGCGCCAGGCGCCGGGCCGTTTGCAGCAGATTGGCCGCGGCCGAGTGCCCGCCTTCGATGTTCTCGTAGTAATAGGTCTCGTGATCGTATTCGAGCATCCGCGCGGCCATCTTGCGGGCATGGCCCGGATGCACCCGGTCGTCCTTCGTGGAGGTCACGAAGAAAACGGGGGGATAGTCCGCATCCGCCTCGATATTCTGATAAGGCGAATAGGCCTCGATGGCGGCGCGCTCTTCCGGCACGTCCGGATCGCCGTATTCGCCCATCCAGCTCGCGCCCGCGAGCAGCAGGTGATAGCGCAGCATGTCCGCGAGCGGCACGGCGCAGACCACGGCGCCGTAAAGCTCCGGGTTTTGCGTGTAGGCAACGCCCACCAGCAGCCCGCCATTGGAGCCGCCATAAATGCCGAGCTTGTCGGGCGAGGTGATGCCCTTCTCGATCAGATCTTCGGCCACGGCCGCGAAGTCATCGTAAGCCCGCTGACGGTTGGTCTTGAGCGCCGCTTCATGCCAGCGCGGACCGAACTCGCCGCCGCCCCGGATATTGGCGACCACGTAGACGCCGCCCCGCTCCAGCCACATCTTACCGGTGGTGCCGGAATAGCTGGGCGTGAGCGAAATCCGGAAGCCGCCATAACCGTAAAGCAGCGCCGGATTGCTGCCGTCGAGCGTGATGTCTTCCCGGTGCACGACGAAATAGGGCACTTTCGTCCCGTCCGCGCTTGTGGCCTCGAACTGCTGGGTCACGAGACCCGTCGCATCGAAACGCTCCGGCAAGGACTTCATGGGACGCATGGCCCATTCGTCCGCCCGCGTCTTATAGAGCGTGTCCGGCGTCAGATAGTTTTCGTAATTGACGAACATGACATCGGTGAACGGGTTGGACGAGCTGACCGAGGCCGTGCCGTTTTCCGGGATCGCCACCGTATCGCGGGACCATTCGCCCGTATCGTCGTCATAGCGCAGCCGTTCCATCTTGGCCGTCACATTGTCGAGCATGCTGACGATGATGGCCGAGCGGCCTTCCGCCACGGAGCGGATGGAGCTGCGCTCGTCCGGCACCACCAGTTCGGTCAAAGGCGTCACATCGCCCGTTTCCAGGAAGACATCGAGATCGAACGCCAGCAGCGAGCCCTTGGCATAGGTCACCGCATCGTCGCCCTCGCCGACCGTCCAGTCCTTCTGGGGCTCGATCAGCACCTGGCGCTTGTGATAGCCGGACAGTTCCATGTGATCGGGCACCGGCAGCGGGTTCAACGCCCCCTGATCGTCGAGCACAAAATACTCGGACTGGAAGAAGGAGATGCCGCGCGAGATCATCGCGACCGAACCCTCGGGGGAGTCGATCGTGAAACCCCGGGCCCAGACATCCTCAACCTTGCCTTCGAACAGGGTCACCGCCTCGTCGAGCGGCGTACCGCGCTCCCAGATCTTGACGATGCGCGGATAGCCCGACGTGGTCATGGTGCCTTCGCCGAAATCGGTGGCGACCAGCAGGCGGTCCTGATCGAGCCAGTCGGACCAGCCCTTGGATTCCGGAATGACGAAGCCGTCGTCCACAAAGGCGCGGGCCTCGATATCGTATTCGCGGATGACCGAAGCGTCCGTGCCGCCGCGCGAGAGCGTCAGCAGGCAGCGGGTATAGTCCGGTGCCAGACAGTTCGAGCCCTTATAGACCCAGTTCTCGTCTTCTTCTTCCGCCAGGGCGTCGAGATCGAGGATCACGTCCCACTCGGGCGTCTCGGTCTCATAGGACTCGAGCGTCGCGCGCCGCCAGAGGCCCCGCACATGCTCGTCGTCCTGCCAGTAATTATAAACATAGCCGCCACGATAGGCGCCGTAGGGGATCCGGTCCTTGGCCGCGACAATGTCCTCGGCCTCTTCCAGATAGGTCTCGTAGCGCGGATCCTCTTCCAGGATCTCCAAAGATTCCGCGTTACGGGCGCGCACCCAGTCGAGCGCCTCCTCCCCTTCAACCTCTTCAAGCCACAAATACGGATCGACTTCGACTTTTTCTTCTTCTTGTACGGTCACACAGCCCCCTAGCAGCGCCGTGCCTAGCACGGCCGACAACATCCAGCCTTTTCTCATAACCCCTGACCTCCCATTGATAATCACCTCAACCCCCCGGGATCATTCCCGCCCGCAGGCAAAAGCGCAACCCCACGGCGGCGCCCCCAGTCTTAGGGTCAGGAGCATGGAGGACTCGCCAAGCGCGCTCCCCTCGCCATATAAGCAAGGTTATGACCCTGAGATTTCGGAAAATGAACGGCCTGGGCAACGATTTCGCCGTGTTCGACCTGCGCGGCGGACAGATGCCCAAGACCTTCACCCAATCGTTTCTGCGCCATGTGGCGGACCGCCGGCTCGGCGTGGGCTGCGATCAGGTGATCGTGCTCGACGAGCCCAGAAGCGGCGGCGACGTGCATATGCGCATTTTCAATCCCGACGGTTCGGAGGCCGAGGCCTGCGGCAACGCCACCCGCTGTGTCGCCAGCGTGCTGGCCCAGGACGCCGCGACGCCCGAGATCACCATCGAAACCGTGGTGGGACTGCTGCCCTCCACCCTGCATGCCGACGGCCGGGTGACGGTCGATATGGGCGCGCCCCGGTTCGCCTGGGATCAAATTCCCCTCTCGGACAACCAGGACACCAAGGCGCTCGATATCACCATCGGTCCGATCGAGGATCCGGTTCTGGACAATCCGTGCGCCGTCAATATGGGCAATCCCCATTGCGTGTTCTTCGTGAAGGACGCAGAAGCGCTCGATCTGCCCCGTTTCGGACCGGTGCTGGAGCATCATCCTCTGTTCCCGGAGCGCACCAATGTGGGCATCGCCCAGGTGCGCGAGCCCAACGACATCCGCCTGCGAATCTGGGAACGGGGCGCGGGGATTACACCGGCCTGCGGCTCCGGCGCCTGCGCCACCGCCGTTGCCGCCGCCAGGCGGGGCCTGGCCGAACGCCGGGTCACGATCGAACTGGACGGCGGCTTTCTGGACATCGATTGGCGCGAGGACGATCACGTCATGCTGACCGGACCGGTCGCCACCGCTTTCGCCGGTGAATTGGATGCCTCCCTCACCGCGCTGCTGTCGGTGGAGGCCGGATCGTGAGCGAACGTGCGCGCCAAGACGTGGAAGTCATCACCTTCGGCTGCCGGCTGAACGCGTATGAGTCGGAAGTGATGCGCGCCCATGCCTCGGCGGCCGAGGCCGAGACCGGGCCGGCGGTGATCGTCAACACCTGCGCGGTGACCCAAGAGGCCGTGCGCCAAGCCCGCCAGGCGATCCGCAAGGCCCGCAAGGCGAACCCGGACGCGCGTATCATCGTCACCGGCTGCGCCGCCCAGATCGATCCCGAACCCTTCGCCGCCATGGACGAGGTCACCCGCGTCATCGGCAATGCGGAAAAGATGGACCCACGGAGCTTCCAGGGGACTGATTTTCTGGGTCCCGATGCGCCGCGTGTCATCGTCAACGACATCATGCAAGTGCGCGAGACCGCGTCGCACCTGATCGACGGCTTCGAGGGCCGGGTGCGGGCTTTCGTGCAGATCCAGAATGGCTGCGACCACCGTTGCACCTTCTGCATCATTCCTTACGGACGCGGACCGTCGCGCTCGGTGCCGGCGGGCGAGGTGGTGCGCCAGATCCGGCATCTGGTGGAACACGGCGCCCGCGAAGTGGTGCTCACGGGCGTCGATATCACCTCCTACGGCACGGATCTTCCGGGCACGCCGAGCCTCGGCACCCTGGTGCGCCGGATCCTCCGCCTGGTACCGGAGCTGCCGCGCCTGCGCCTGTCGTCCCTCGATACGATCGAAGTGGACGATGATCTGTGCGCGGCCCTCGCGGAAGAAGACAGGCTGATGCCCCATCTACACCTGTCGCTCCAGGCCGGGGACGATATGATCCTGAAGCGCATGAAGCGCCGCCATTTGAGCGCCCATGCGGAACGCTTTTGCCAAACCGCGCGGGACTTGCGGCCCGATGTGGTGTTCGGCGCCGATCTGATCGCGGGCTTTCCCACCGAAACCGACGCCATGTTCGAGAACACGCTCGCCCATGTGGAGGCCTGCGGATTGACCTATCTGCATGTCTTTCCGTTTTCGGCCCGGCCCGGCACGCCGGCGGCCCGCATGCCGCAACTGCCCGGCCCGATCGTCAAGGAACGGGCAAGCCGTCTGCGCGACAAAGGCGCGGAGGCTCTGCGCCGCCATCTCGACAGCCAGACCGGCAAGCGCCTCAGCGTGCTGATGGAAACGGCGGACCAGGGGCGCACGGCGGATTACACCCAGGTCCTGACGGACTGGCCCATGGCGCCCGGCCTGATCGCCGACATGATTGTGACAGGTCATGACGGCGCCCGGCTGAGCGTTGCGCCCGCCGAAACCGGCCACAGTCTTCAAGGGGGAAGAGTCCTATGAGCGACGAGGACAAGAAAAAGCGCGGATTTTCCTGGTTCGGACTGCGCGGGCGCAAAGCCAAACAGGAGATGCTGGATCCGTCTCCGGCGGAGGACACGCCCGCCGGGATCGCAGAACCCGAGAGCGCTGAAACCGCTGAGCCCGAGACCCCGCCTGCCCCGTCCCTGTCGCCCTACATCGCCTCCGTCGAGCACGACGATACTGCGGATCCGGCGCCTGAAATACCCGCCGCGCCGCAGGCGGATCTTCGCACGCCGGACCATGAGCCCGGCGACGCTCCGCCAGCGGAGCGCGAGTCTGAGAACATCTTCGCGGACGCGGCGCTGGCGGATGAGTCACAAGCGGACGAAAGCTCAGGCCCTGCCGAGGAAGCGCCCGAGGCCGAAGACCCTCAGGAAGAACCGAAGAAAAAAGGCTTCTTCGCGCGGATGAAAGCGGGCTTGTCGCGCTCCACCAGCGCTCTGTCCGACGGCATCACGGGTATTTTCACCAAGGCCAAGCTCGATGACGAAACCCTGGAAGAGCTTGAGGATCTGCTGATCACAGCCGATCTGGGCGTAGAAGTGTCCGGCGAAGTCACCAAGGAACTGGCCAAGACCCGCTACAACAAAGCCATTTCGCCCGCCGAAGTGCGCGAAGCCCTGGCCGGGATCATCGCCAAGCGGATCGAACCGGTGGCCAAGAGCTTCATCCTCGATCCTGCGCTCAAGCCCCATGTGGTGTTGGTGGTGGGCGTCAACGGCACCGGCAAGACCACCACCATCGGCAAGCTGGCGCACCGGTTCCGGGGCGAAGGCAAGTCGGTGATGATGGCGGCGGGCGATACCTTCCGGGCGGCGGCCATCGACCAGCTCAAGATCTGGGGTGAACGCACCAAGTCGCCTGTGATCGCCCGCGATGTCGGCGCCGATGCCGCCGGGCTCGCTTTCGATGCGTTGCAACAGGCCCGCGAAGAGGGTCATGACGTTCTTTTGATCGACACCGCCGGACGGTTGCAGAACAAGCAAGGCCTGATGGAAGAACTGGCGAAAGTCACACGGGTGCTGAAAAAACAGAACCCGGACGCTCCGCATTCCGTGCTTCTGGTGCTCGACGCTACTACCGGCCAGAACGCGGTTTCGCAAGTCGAGGTGTTCAAGGATGTGGCGGGCGTGACCGGATTGGTCATGACCAAGCTCGACGGCACGGCGCGCGGCGGTATTCTGGTGGCGCTGGCGGCGAAATTCGGCCTGCCGATCCATGCCATCGGCGTCGGCGAAGGGATCGAGGACTTCCAGCCCTTCGATCCGGAAGCCTTCGCAAAGGCGCTCACAGGGGCCGACACGGACGGCGCACCCAACGCTTGATATCAGGGAGCGGGCGCATACAGACCATCCGCCAGCGGGCGGTTCTGGCGCTTTAACTGCACGCATACACATCAAGGCACGCTGACAGGGGATCCTTCATGACGCAAAACCAGACCCGGACATCCGGCGCCAGCGCCTCGGCCGAAACCAAAGACGACGGCATCAATCCCTTGCTGAAGCTGGTCCTGGATTTGGGGCCCCTGGTGACATTCTTTGTCGTGAACGCCAAGATCGACCTGATCGCCGCCACCGGCGCCTTCATGGTGGCCACGGTGGTCTCGCTGGGCATCACCTACGCGCTGGAGCGGCGTCTTGCGCCCATGCCCTTGATCACCGGCGTCTTTGTGATGATTTTCGGCGGGCTTACGATCGCGCTCGACAGCGAGCTGTTCATCAAGCTGAAGCCCACCATCGTCAATCTGATCTTCGCGGGCATCCTGATCGTCGGCCTGATGACCGGCCGGCCCCTGCTCAAACTGCTGTTTCAGGAAGCCTTCAAATTGACCGACGAAGGCTGGCGCAAGCTGACCATCCGCTGGACCGGCTTTTTCATCTTCCTGGCCCTGCTCAATGAAGTGATCTGGCGCAATTTCTCGACCGATTTCTGGGTGGCCTTCAAGGTCTGGGGCAATTTCCCCATCACGATCCTCTTCACCATGGCCCAATTGCCGCTGATCACCCGTTATCAGGCGACCGACGATCCGCATGCCGCGCCGGGCAGCCAGGACCAGGCCGGTCCGTAACAGCCGTCACATCTGAAAATTCGTTTGGGAATGGCACCACCAGCCCACTCCCCTCCCGGCCACCCAATCCAGGGTACCCTTGTGGGTGGCCGGGAGGGGGAGCGGGCTGGTCGGGCAATTGAAAATGCGCTTTACGGCGCATTTTCAAACGAACATTGAAAGCACCGAATTCTGCGCTTTTCAGGCTTATATGCCGGGAGGCAGCTTGTCCGTCTGCCCATCGTCCGGGTTCGTGAAGGGGGCGAAGGGACCGTCCTTGGGCGCCGCCTCATAGGCCCTGAGCGACCAGTGCACACTGGGAAACGCCAGATCCCGCCACGGAATGTCTTCCCACCGAAAGAGATCCACCTCCAGGCTTTCCGGACCCGCCGAAAACCCGGACTCCCCCAGTTTTGCGCGGTAGATCAACTGAACCTGGCTGATGCGCGGAATGTTGTAGACGGCGAGCAGCGCCTCGATCTCGATGTCCGCGCACGCCTCTTCCAACGCCTCGCGGCGGGCCGCTTCTTCGGTCGTCTCCTGAAGTTCCATATACCCCGCAGGCAAGGTCCAGAACCCCAGACGCGGCTCAATCGCCCGTTTACACAGGAGAATCCGGTCATCGCGATAGACCACGGAACCCGCGACGATCTTGGGATTCTCGTACTGAACAAATCCGCAGGTGTCGCATACGGCCCGTTCCCGGTTATCGCCTTCAGGCACGGTCCGGGAGAAGGATGGCTGGTTTTGGGACGACTGATCTTCCGACATGACCGTAATGTGGCACTCATCAGTGCATTCGTCCAGAAAAGGGTACTCCGTATTGGCTCCGATACGTTTTTTTGAGGCGTTTCTTAATGGAATGCCGGTAAAACCCGTCCTGATTTTCCGGATTTTGCCTTTTGGTGATGCGTAGACCAATGATTATGCATTGCCCACGGACAATAAACGTGTATCTTGGCGCTATCCGAATCACTTCGTTGTTGTAGTAATGAGGCCGGGAGGCAGACAATGGCACGTAAGCCTGCAGGAAAGATCGATCTCGGAAATGCTCCGTCGCACTTGCTGCGTCGGGCAAGTCAATACGCGTTCGATCTCTATACCCAAGAAGTTGGATCCAGCGAGTTGACACCGCGCCAGTTCGCGGTGCTGCTCACTGTTGAACAAAATGAAGGCCTGAGCCAGACGGACCTGGTCCGCCGCACGGGCATCGACCGCTCCACGCTTGCTGACATGATCAGCAGGCTTCTGAAGCGGAACCTCTTGTCGCGTAAGCGTACGGAATCCGACGCCCGCGCCAATTCCGTCAGCATCACGGCCTCGGGCCGTTCGGCGCTGAACACGGTCAAGGAAAAGGTGATGGCCGCGGAAAGCCGCATTCTGGACTCCGTTCCGGCCAGCATGCGCTCCAACTTCCTCAAGGCGCTGAGCATCATTTCCGATGCCGCCGACAAGCATGAGGAAGAGGCCGCAGCCTCCTCGCGGACCACGACGACCCGCCGCAAGAGCACGGGCCGTAAGAAAACCGCTGCCAAGAAGAAGACCACGGCTAAGAAAAAGACCACGGCTAAGAAAAAGACAGCCGCCAAGAAGAAGACCGCAGCCAAGAAAACCACGGCCAAGCGCAAAACCGTCGCCAAGAAGAAGACGACAGCCCGTAAGGCGCCTGCCGCGCGTAAGACCACGGCCAAGCGCAAGACCACGGCCAAGCGGAAAACCGCCCGCCGGTAAGGCACGTCTACCGACGAATGGCGGATTGATCTAGTCCGTCCGCCGACAGACAGGCACGACCAAAAGCCCCATGCGCTGTGCATGGGGCTTTTTCTGTGGGCTGTTCACAAAGAAGAGAGGTCAGATCACGAGATTGACGGACGATCCGGGCGGGGGCGGCGGGGCAAGGCCGGCCAGAGGCGCTTCACGCTGCCCGCCAAAGCCGCCGGACGGCTCTTCCGGCCCGGACGGATCATCCGTGCCCTGGGACGCCCGCGCGCTTTGGGTGTCCTGGGCACGCTGGGGCGCAGCTTCCGCACGGCGCGCCGCGTCGGAGAGGTCCACCCGGTCGACCGGCCGTTCCGGGGTTCGTCCGGCCCGCTGGACCGTATCCAGCGCGCGCTGATCGTCCGCCTGCCGGACATCCTGAACCGCAGGCTTTTCAACGCCGCGATAGGCCTGGGCTGCAATCTGAGACGGGGAAACGGTAAGAACCATTGCCAAAAGCACCTGTCTGCCAGGGATCCATGGGACCGTCTGCCCGGAAACACTCCGGACGCCCCAGGGAGCCATTGTGGCGCAGACTAGCAGCCCAGGCTTTGCGTCCCGTTAAGGAGCATGGTTAGGGAAGCGTTGACGCGCGGGCCTGTTCCACAAGGGGCAGCAGCGTCTTGCGCCAGGCTTCCTCCGTCAGCGGGCCTACATGGCGGTAGATTACGGTGCCCGTGCCATCGACCAGATAGGTCTCGGGCACGCCATAGACCCCCCAATCAATGGCCGTACGCCCCGTATCGTCGACCCCGATGCGCCGGTACGGATCGCCGAGCGCCGTGAGGAATTGCAACGCCTTCGCCGGATTGTCCTTGTAGTTCACACCGTGAAGTGTCACGCCGTCCAGACGCCCAAGCTCCATCAGCAAGGGGTGCTCGACCCGGCAGGGTGCACACCACGATGCCCAGAAATTGACCAGCGTCACCTGCCCTTGCCCCAGCAGCTCCGCGCTCAGACCGTCCGCCGCCGCCCCATCGGTAGCCCTCCCATTGGTAGCCAAGCCACGGCCCGGCAGGGCCTCAAGATCGAAGGCCGGCACCGGCTCACCGATCAGCATGGAAGGCAGCGTATCCCGATCCGGCTTGTACAGAGCAACGAACAACAGCCCGGCAAGCCCCGCGAACACCGCAACGGGCAGCAACATGGTCAGGCGCATCGCCTCAATCCTCTTCGATATCGTCGAACCGGCCGCCCCGGCCCTTGCCGGAGGCAAAGCGCGCCGCGCCTTCGAACATCTCGCCGCTCCTGAGCGTGTCGAGGCCGAGCCGGTATTCGTTGATCATGGCGTCGCGGTAGGACAAATCCCATTGTTCGTAGGCGGAACGCCGGTCGTTGCGCATGCAGACTTGCGGAAACCGCGCGATCTCATGGGCCAAGGCCTCGGCCCCGGCCCGCCCCTCCCCTGCCGGCATGACCCGGTTGGCCAGCCCGATGGCCAGCGCTTCCTGTGCATCCACCGGCCGGCCTGTAAGGATCAGATCCATGGCGCGGGCATGACCGATCAAGCGCGGCAGGCGCACCGTGCCGCCATCGATCAAAGGCACGCCCCAGCGGCGGCAGAAGATCCCCATCACCGCGTTATCTTCCATGACGCGCAGATCGCACCAGAGCGCCAGCTCCATGCCGCCCGCGACCGCGTGTCCCGCCACCGATGCGATCACCGGTTTCGATAGCAGGAAGCGGCTCGGCCCCATGGGACCGCTGCCCGCCAGGGGATCCTCGGCGCTGACCGCACCCACCGGCTCGAAGCGGTTGGCCTGGCCATCCGTGATCGCCTTCAAATCGGCGCCTGCGCAAAATGTCCCATGATCGCCGTGAAACACGGCCACCTGGGCGTCCGGATCCGCATCGAATGCCAGAAACGCCGTCGCCAAGGCATCCGCCGCCCGCCGATCCACGGCATTCCGGGCATGGGGGCGGGACAGAATGACCGTGGTGACCGGCCCGTTCCGCTCCACGCGGACTGCGTGCTGTTCGTCCACCTGTGAAGTCATGATGTCTCCCGTTTACCGGTTCTATGGTGTATCACGGGCGGCGTGAGAGCGCAGTCCGCCCGCAAGGGGCCCATCCAGGGGATGGGCGGGGACCATGCGCTCACCGTCTTTCCCACCTGCGCCCCGTGCGACAAGCGCGTGAGGGCCGACCAGCCGAAAGGTGACCACCCATGACACAGACCGGATTGAACAGCTTCGGCACCCGCAAGGATATCACCGCCGGCGGCCAGACTTACGCTTATTACAGCCTCGCCGCCCTGGAACAAGGCGGCTTGCAAGGCATTTCGCGCCTGCCGTTTTCGCTGAAAGTGCTCCTGGAAAACCTGCTGCGCTATGAAGACGGCCGCTCGGTGACCAAGGACGACATCGCCGCCATGGCCGCCTGGCTCAATGAGAAGCGCAGCACGACGGAAATCGCCTATCGTCCGGCCCGCGTGCTGATGCAGGATTTCACCGGCGTGCCCGCGGTAGTCGATCTGGCGGCCATGCGCGCGGCCATGCAGATGCTGGGCGGCGATCCGAAAAAGATCAATCCGCTGGCGCCGGTCGATCTCGTGATCGACCACTCGGTGATGGTCGATGTTTTCGGCACGCCGCAAGCC
>CAZTCJ010000105.1:0-12376 GCA_964612085.1 uncultured Alphaproteobacteria bacterium | reverse complement strand
GCGGTCACGTCCGTGCGCATGGCCTTGATGGTCTCGCGCGCGATCACCCGTCCGCCGATGGCCGCCTGCACGGGGATCTGGAACAGATGGCGCGGGATCAGGTCTTTCAGCTTCTCGCACATGGTCCGGCCGCGGGCCTCGGCGCGCGCCCGATGCACGATGATGGCCAGCGCGTCCACTGGTTCCGCATTGACCAGCAGCGACATCTTCACCAGATCGCCCGCCTCGTAGCCGATGATTTCATAATCAAAGCTGGCATAGCCGCGCGTCACCGATTTCAAGCGGTCGTAGAAATCGAACACCACTTCGTTGAGCGGCAGTTTATACGCCACCATGGCCCGGCTGCCCACATAAGTGAGGTCCTGCTGGATGCCGCGCCGATCCTCGCACAGTTTCAGCACCGCGCCGAGATAGTCGTCCGGCACCAGAACGGTACCCTTGATCCACGGTTCCTCGATCCGGTCGATTTGCACCGGGTCCGGCATATCCGCCGGATTGTGCAACTCGATCATGGAGCCGTCTGTCATGTAGATGTGATAGATCACCGACGGCGCGGTGGTGATCAGATCGATATTGAATTCCCGTTCGATCCGTTCCCGGACGATCTCCAGATGGAGCAGGCCGAGAAAACCGCAGCGGAAGCCGAAGCCGAGTGCGGCGGAGGTCTCCATCTCGAACTCGAAACTGGCATCGTTCAGGCGCAGCTTGCCCATGGCATCGCGCAGATCTTCGAACTCAGCCGAGTCCACCGGGAACAGGCCGCAGAACACCACCGGCTGGGCGGGCTTGAAGCCCGGCAGAGCCTCCGCCGTCTGGCGCTTTTCTTCCGTGATGGTGTCGCCGACCCGGGTGTCGGCCACCTGCTTGATGGCAGCGGTTAAAAACCCGATCTCGCCGGAATTGAGCGCATCCACCACGACGCCCTTGGGCGTCATGATGCCCACCCGGTCCACCGGATAGGTGGCGCCCGTCTGCATCATGCGGATCTTCATGCCTTTTTTCAGCGTGCCGTCGATGATCCGGACCTGGACTACCACGCCGAGATAGGCGTCGTACCAGCTGTCGACCAGCATGGCTTTCAAAGGCGCGTCCGGATCGCCTTTCGGCGCAGGCAGGCGTTTGACGATAGCCTCCAGCACAGCGTCCACACCCAGACCGGTCTTGGCGGAAATCTCCACCGCGTCGGAGGCATCGAGCCCGATCACGTCCTCGATCTGTTCGCGTATCCGGTCGGGCTCGGCGGCGGGCAGGTCGATCTTGTTCAGCACGGGCACGATTTCGTGATTATGCTCGATGGCTTGATAGACGTTCGCCAGCGTCTGGGCCTCGACGCCCTGGCTCGCGTCCACGACGAGCAGCGAGCCTTCCACGGCGGAGAGCGACCGGCTCACCTCATAGGCGAAGTCCACATGGCCGGGCGTGTCGATCAGGTTCAGCGTATAGGTCTCGCCGTCCTCGGCCTTGTAGGTCAGGCGCACGGTCTGGGCCTTGATGGTGATCCCGCGCTCGCGCTCCAGATCCATGGAGTCGAGCACCTGGGATTTCATCTCCCGGTCGGTCAGGCCGCCGCACATCTGAATGAGCCGGTCGGCAAGGGTCGATTTGCCGTGGTCGATATGGGCGACGATCGAAAAATTGCGGATTCTGGACAGCTCTGACATGGCATGTGAGATAGCACCCGCGCGGGCCCCCGCCAAGGGGCCAGATGGGCGCGGCATGCTATTCTGCGCCCCGGTTTCCACCGGTTTGAGAGGGTGCCCATGAAAATCGTCTATTCGCCGCGCCACGCGCTTCATCACGGCAAGGGGGAGCTTAATGACGGGGTGATCATGCCCTGCCATGAGCGGCCCGAACGGGTGGAGACCATCGCCCACGCGCTGCGGCAGGCGGGCTTCGCCGACTGGGTGACGCCCGGGCCGGTGGACCGTGCCGCGCTCGTCCGCGTGCACAGTCCGGATTACCTCGATTTTCTGGAAGGGGTGTGGGACGCCTGGGTGGCCGAACGCGGCGTGGCGGAAGACGACGCGCCGGACGCCTTGCCGCTCGTCTGGCCCGTGCGGAGCCTGCGGACCGTCCGCCCCCTGCATATCGACGGGCAGCTTTCTTACTTCTCCATGGATGCGGGCACGCCGGTCATGAAAGGCACCTGGGAGGCGGTGTGCTCGACCGCGTCTTGCGCTCTGACGGCGGTGTCCCTGGTGGCGGGAGGAGAGCGGTTCGCGTTTTCCCTGGGCCGTCCGCCGGGCCACCATGCGGCGAAAGACGTGCTGGGCGGGTATTGTTATCTGAACCATGCGGCGATCGCCGCCCAGACCGCGCGGGACGCCGGTGCGGCCCGGGTCGCCATTCTGGACGTGGATTATCACCACGGGAACGGTACCCAGGCGATCTTCTACGACCGGGACGATGTGCTGGTGGTGAATATCCATGCCGATCCCGCCCATGAGTTCCCCTACTTTCTGGGCTATGCGGACGAAACGGGGGAGGGGCCGGGCGAGGGTTTCACGGCCAATCTGCCCTTGCCCTTCGGTACGGACTGGGCGGTCTATGCGCAAGCCCTTGAGGCGGCCTGCGCGCGGGTCGCGGAGTACGCGCCGGATCTGCTTGTTGTCTCTTTCGGGTTCGATACCTATGACGGCGACCCGATCTCGCAATTCAAGCTGACCACGGAGGATTTCACCAAGATCGGGGCGCGCATCGCCAGGCTCGGCCTGCCGACCGCGATCATTCTGGAAGGCGGTTATGCGGTGGAGGCGCTAGGCACCAATGTGGTCAGCGCGCTTGAAGGATTTGCATCTTAAGCTTTTGCTACGAAACGGCCGAATGGCACTTTCCGCCATTCGGCCTTTCCGAGCATTCTGTGCCCCGGCTTTAGGAACGCAAGGGCGCGCAGCGCCGCGTTCGCGGGTGTACCCCTTGCTTTCCTAAAGCTGGGGTGCAAGTACCCTTTAGCTCCGCAAGTCGCCGCCTGTCGCTTTTTGCACCTGCGCAACGATCTTGGAGGAAACCGCATCGATCTCTTCGTCCGTGAGCGTCTTGTCGCGCGGCTGAAGCGTCACCTCGATGGCCAGCGATTTCTTGCCCTCCTCGATGCCCTTGCCTTCGTAAAGGTCGAAGACCCGCACATCCGCGATGAGTTTCTTCTCAGCGCCCTTGGCGGCCCGCACCAGCGTGTCGGCGGCAACATCCGCATCAAGAATGAACGCGAAGTCCCGTTCCACCGCCATCAGGTTCGAGGCATCGAGCGGCGGGCGGGTGCGGCCCGCCTTCGCCTTGGGTTCGGGAATGCGGTCGGGGAAGACCTCGAAGGCCGCCACGGGGCCTTTGACGTCCATGGCGTCGAGCACGCGCGGATGCACTTCGCCGAAGAGCGCCAGAACGGTTTTGGGGCCCAGACGGAGCGATCCCGAGCGGCCCGGATGATACCAGGACGCGGACTCAGGGAACACTTGCAAGCTGTCCACAGGTGCGCCGGCGGCTTCCAGCGCGGCCAGGGCATCGGCCTTGGCGTCGAACACATCCGCCCCATGACCATCGCCGGACCAGGTGCGCGGCGCCTCGCCCCGGCGGATGCCGGAAACGGCCCGGGTCTGATCGTCTGGCGCATCGCCCGCATATTGCGGACCCGCCTCGAACAGGCCGAGCCGCCCGAAGCCCCGGTCGATATTGCGGCCGAGCGCGGCGATCAGCCCCGGCAAAAGGCTCGGCCGCATGGTGTCGAGATCCGAGGCGATCGGATTGGCGAGCTTGACTTTCCGGTCGTCCGGGCCCCGGAACAAGGCCGCCTGCTCGTCCGACACGAAGGACCAAGTGACGCTTTCATAAAGTCCGCGCGCGGCCAGCGCACGCTTGGCGAGCCGCAGGCGGTTCTGGCGGTTGGTCAGCACGGGCTTGGCCACGGCGACGCCGCGCGGCAAGGGCGTGGAGGGCACATGGTCGAGCCCGTGAATGCGCACCACCTCTTCCACCAGATCCGCCTTGCCGTCGATATCGGGCCGCCAGCTTGGGACGCTCACGGAGAGTTTTGGCGCCTTGCCGGACACCGCGAAGCCAAGCGCGGTCAGAATGTCCGTAATGCGCTTATCCTCAAGGGCGAGGCCCGTCAGGCGCTGCACTTCCGCCGGGTCGAACGCGATGATCTTCTCGGTGACGGGCTCCTTGCCCGCGACAATCACCTCGCTCGGCTCGCCGCCGCACAGATCCATGATCAGCCGCGTGGCCAGTTCCAGCCCGTCTTCCACGAAGGCCGGATCCACGCCGCGCTCGAAACGGTAGCGGGCATCGGAGATGATACCGAGCTTGCGGCCCGTCGTGGCCGTCCGTATGGGGTCGAAATAAGCGCTTTCCACGAACACGGTCGTGGTCTCTTCGGTCGAGCCGGTGCTTTCGCCGCCCATGACGCCGCCCAGGCCTACGACGCCGGAATCGTCGGCAATGACGCACACGGAATCATCGAGTTCATAGGTCTTGCCGTCGAGCGCTTCCAGCGTCTCGCCGGTGTCGGACAGGCGGGCATGGATCGTGCCCTTGATCTTGTCCGCGTCATAGACGTGGAGCGGGCGGCCCCGGTCGTAAGAGATATAGTTCGTGATATCCACGAGCGCATTGATGGGGCGCAGGCCGATGGCGCGCAGGCGCTGCTGCATCCAATCCGGACTCGGACCGTTTTTCACGCCCTTGATCACGCGGCCCGCGAAGACCGGGCAGGCGTCCTCCGTGCCCTTGGCGAATTTCAGATCGATGGGCACGGGGCAGGGGAAGCTGCCTTTGATGGCGTCGGGCTTTTCGGTCTTCGCCGTGCCCAGCCCGGCGGCGGCCAGATCCCGCGCCACGCCGGAAACGCCCAGGCAATCGGGCCGGTTGGGCGTGATGGCGATCTCGATCATGGGATCGTTAAGGCCCAGAACCTCGGCCATGGGCGTGCCCACGGCCGCGCCCGTATTCCCTAGATCAATAATGCCGTCATGTTCCTCCGACAGCCCCATTTCGCGCTCGGAGACAAGCATGCCGTTCGATTCCACGCCCCGGATCTTAGTGGGCTTCAAGACAAGACCGGACCCTGGAATGGTCGAGCCCGACGGCGCGAAGACGGCCTTCATGCCGGTCTTGGCATTGGGCGCGCCGCACACCACCTGCACCTCACCCTCCGCCGTCTTGACCCGGCAGACCTTGAGCTTGTCCGCATCAGGATGTTTCTTGGCTTCTAGCACTTCCGCCACTTTGAAAATGGCAAGCGTCTCGGCCAGGTTCTGCACATCCTCGATCTCAAGGCCCACTTGGGTGAGTTTCTCGGTGATGGTGTCCAGGCTCTCATCCGTCTCCAGATGATCCTTGAGCCAGTTCAGCGTGAATTTCATCGGATCAATCCTTCCCGCTTAGCGGCTCAGGCCGGTGGCCAGATTGGGCATGTCGAGGGCGGCGAAGCCGTAATGCTTCAGCCAGCGCAAATCGGCGGCGAAGAAGTCGCGCAGGTCCGGAATGCCATATTTGAGCATGGCGAGCCGGTCGACGCCCATGCCGAAGGCCCAGCCTTGATACCGGTCCGGGTCGAGCTTGACGTTGCGCAGCACATTGGGGTGCACCATGCCGCAGCCCAGGATCTCCAACCAGTCCTCGCCCTGACCGATCTTCAGCTCGCCGCCGGAGCGGTCGCACTGGATGTCCACTTCCGCCGAAGGTTCCGTGAACGGAAAGAAACTCGGGCGCAGGCGCATGGTCACGTCATCGATCTCAAAGAACGCCTTGCAGAATTCCTCTAGCACCCATTTCAGGTGGCCCATATGAGATTCTTCGTCGATCAGCAGGCCTTCCACCTGATGGAACATGGGCGTGTGGGTTTGGTCGGAATCGCATCGGAAGGTGCGCCCCGGCGCGATGATGCGGTGGGGCGGGGGACCGGCCAGCATGGTGCGCACCTGCACCGGGCTCGTATGGGTACGGAGCACCTTGCGCTCGCCCGCCGCGTTGGGCTCCAGATAGAAGGTGTCGTGCATCTCCCGGGCCGGGTGGCCTTCCGGGAAATTCAGGGCCGTGAAGTTATAATAGTCGTCCTCGATGTCCGGCCCTTCGGCGACGGCAAAACCCATATCAGCGAAGATCGCGGTGACCTCGTCCATCACCTGGCTGATCGGGTGAATGCCGCCGCGCGGCTGAGGCCGCACGGGCAGCGTCACGTCCACCCGCTCGGCTTCAAGCCTGGCGTCCAGCGCGGCACTGTGCAGTTCGCTCTGGCGGGCGGCAATGGCCTCGGCGATGCGGTCTTTCAGGGTGTTGAACAGCGGGCCTTTGGTCTTGCGCTCCTCCGGGTCCATCTTCCCCAGGGATTTCAGCAGTTCGCTGACCCGGCCCTTCTTGCCAAGCGCCGAGACGCGCACGTCATCGAGCGCGGCCTCGGTGTCCGCCTTGGCGATGGCGCCCAACACATCCTGTTCGAGTGTTTCGATCTCCGACATGAGTCATCCTCTTTCGCAGGCAGTCGCAGGTTTCGTAGCCGAAGCCGCGCGCAGATCAAAGAGGGGTCGTGTCAGGACCGGTCCGTTTCGTCCGCGCGGCGGTGTTCGGCCGATTGGGATCGGCCGCTGCCCTGGTTCGGGAGCCGCACAAGCGCGGGACCAACAAAGATCGAAGCGTCAGCCGAGCGCCGCCTGGGCTTTCGTCACCAGGGCCTTGAAGGCCTCGGGCTCGTGGATGGCGAGATCGGACAGGACCTTGCGGTCCACTTCGATCCCCGCCCGCCCGAGACCGGCGATAAATCGGCTATAGGTCATGTCGTATTGCCGGACCGCGGCGTTGATCCGCTGGATCCACAGGGACCGGAAATTGCGCTTGCGCACGCGCCGGTCGCGATAGGCATACTGGCCGGCCTTCTCCACCGCCTGATTGGCGGTTCGGAAGGTATTCTTGCGCCGGCCGTAATAGCCCTTGGCTTGATTGATGATCTTGCGGTGACGCCGGTGGGCGGTCACGCCGCGCTTCACTCGAGACATTGCTCATACTCCATCGGGAATTGAAAAGGCGTTTGGATCAGCCGTACGGCATCCATTGCTTGACGATCTTTGCGTCCTGGTCCGAAAGGGTTTTGGTTCCCCGCAGATCCCGGATCTGCTTCGGCGTCCGCTTGATCATGCCGTGACGCTTGCCCGTCTGGGCGCTTTTCACCTTGCCCGATGCGGTGATCTTGAAGCGCTTCTTCGCACCGCTTTTGGTCTTCATCTTGGGCATTTTGCACTCCTTAAAACAGGGTCCGCCGCGAGAGCGGCAAACCTGAAGGCCTCGATTTGATGAGGTGCCAGTCAAGATCGACACGGCATGCCCCGCCGGACGATCCACTTGATTGGAACGGCTGTTATAGCCGCGCTTTCGCAGGACGCAAGGGTTTGTTCCGCCGGCCGCTTCCGCAAGGCCGCTCTTTACGGTCCTTTTCCCATTATTTTGTACCTTTTAAGGGTGTTTTGGAAATCATGTCATACGCCGCCGGCCGCGCCGGACGGAGCCCTCGCGGCGTACGATCCCCACCAATTGGTGCGGGATCTGATCGAGGCATCGCCGCAGCCCATCGCGATCCACGACGATTTCCACCTGCTCTATGTCAACCAGGCCCATGCCCAGGCATTCGGCTACCACTCCAGCGAAGACATGCTGGCCCATGGCTCCTTCGCCCGCAGTTTTTCATCCGATGTGCTGACGCTGCTGAAGACGGGGTACGAGAAGGTCAAGGCGGGCGAGACGGGCGACCGGATCGGGCAGATCCAGGGCTTCAGGAAAGACGGGTCCCCGATCTGGATTCGCGCCATCGTCCGGCCCATTCAGTTCGGCGGACGGACCGTCCTGCAGACCAGCGTGATCGAGACGCGGTCGTCGCGGCCGCCCAGAGATCTTGAGGTTCTGGGCGCGAGCCGCCTGCGCCAGCTCGCCGATACCAATCAGCACATCATCCTGCGCCACGACCGCAAGGGCCGGCTCACCGATATCAGCGCGAGCGTTCAGCGCATTCTGGGTATTCCGGCTGATCGTATCGATACGGACGACCTGAGAGCTTTGGTCCATCCCCATGACTGGCGGCGCATCCTGCGTTCCCATGTGAAGATTCTGGATGGGCTGCCGCTCGATCAGTTCACCTGCCGCATTCGCCACGCCGATGGATCATGGATCTGGTTCGCAGTCGAACGTTTGATGATGCGCGCGTCGCACTCTCCCCATGACATGGAATGCGTATCCTTCCTCACCGATATCTCGAAACTCAAGGCGGAAGAAGCGCTTCTCACCGCGCGCGAACGCTACCTGCGGCAAGTGATCGATGCGCTTGGCATCTCGATCATGGTGGTCACATGTGATTGCCGGGTCGTCATGCAGAACACCAAGGGGCAGGAAACCTTTATCGGTAAAGACCCGCTGGCCCCCGGAACCCTCTTGCGCGACATTCCCTTTATCGCGCGGGAGCCGGAACTGGCCGATGCCCTCGATGATATGGTGCGCCGGGCTGCGGGCGGTGAATTGGTGCGCCATATTCTGTCCGGAGACACTATAACGGGAGACCGGGTGACGGCGGAAGTGATGTCCGCGCCCCTTTATGGGGATGACGGAACGATCAATCAGGTGGTGTTGTCCGCCGTCGACGTGACCGAACGGGACCGTACTGAACAGGCTTTGCGCGACAGCGAGCAGCGCTATGCCCTGGCCGCGCAGGGCAGTTCCGCCTTGCTATGGGATTGGAATCTGCTCACGGGCTCTTTCGAAATGACGCCGCGCGCCGCCCAGGTGTTCGGCGAAGAGCAGGTTTTGAAGATCAAGACACTGGAAGACTTCACCCGCGTTATTTTCCCCGATGACCTTGAGCTTGTCGATGACAACATCCGTAGTCATATCGTCCACCGCAGACCTTATGACATCGAACACCGTATTCTCGATGCGCATGGGCGGGTCCGGTGGGTGCATTCCTCGGGCCAGGCCGTGTGGAACGAGGAAGGGCGCGCGGTCCGGATCGTCGGCTCGGCAACCGATATCACGGCGCGCAAACAGGCCGAATTCGATCTGATCAAGGCCAAGCGCGATGCGCAGGCCGCCGATCGGGCGAAATCGGAGTTTCTGGCGGTGATGAGCCATGAAATCCGTACCCCCATGAATGGCGTGATCGGTATGGCGGGCTTGCTCGAAGACACCGATCTCGACGAAGAGCAACGGCAATTGCTGGAGACCATCCAGTCTTCGGCGCGCGCCCTGGTCGCCATCATCAATGATGTTCTCGACCTGTCGAAACTCGATGCCGAAAAGGTGGAGCTGGAACAGGTCGCCTTCGACCTGGCGGACATGATCGAGCGGACGGGCGATATGTTCCGGGCACAAATCAGAGAGCGCGATCTCGATTTCTCGGTCGTGACCGGGACCGGCGTGCCCCGTTATGTCTGGGGCGATCCGGTGCGGTTGCGTCAGGTCGTCGTGAACCTTCTGGGCAATGCCGTTAAATTCACCCATCACGGGTCGGTGCGCATCATCCTTGAATACTCCGCACACAAAGTCTTGAGCCTCTTCGTCTGCGATACCGGCATCGGGATCCCGGATGCGGTCAAGCCGCGCCTGTTCGAGGAGTTCGCGCAAGCCGATATGTCCACGACGCGCCAATATGGCGGTACCGGTCTCGGTCTGGCCATCACCAAACGGCTCGTGCATCTCATGGGGGGCACCATCGGCTGCGACAGCGTCGAAGGGGAAGGCAGCACGTTTTTCGTCACCCTGCCTTTGAGGCCGGCGCAGGCGGCGGATGTCTGCGAGGCCGACGATACGGTCGCGGAAGGTGTTAAGGGGGCGGCCGGGTCCATGGTGCAAGACCGTCCTGCGGATCACACCCCATGCGTTCTGATCGCGGAGGACAATGCGGTCAATCGCACGGTGTTCCGGACCATTCTGGAGCGCATGGGTTTCGAGATCCGGATTGCCGAAAACGGCCGGGCGGCGGTCGAGGCGGCGGGCCGCGAGCCCCTCGACCTGATCCTGATGGATATCGAAATGCCGGAATTCGACGGCGTGGAAGCGACGCAGCGCATCAGGGCGCTCGATCATGCCAATGCGTCCGTGCCGATCATCGCCATCACGGCCAATGCCATGGTGGGCGACCGGGAACGCTATCTGGCCGCTGGCATGAACGGCTATATGGCCAAGCCGATCGAACCGGCCAAGCTCATGACTCTGATTTCAAGTATTCTCGGCAGTCCGGTGACGCCCTGTGAGGCGGAACCGTCCGTCACGGGACAAAACAACCCTTACGAGGAAACGTTGAGAGCCCTCGTTGCATCACTGGACGGGTAGAGCGCCGCTGCGGGTTAGCGCGGCGCCATGACCATGATCATCTGGCGGCCTTCGACCTTGGGATAGACCTCGACCTTGGCGATCTCATCCACTTCGGCCTGCACCTTCTTCATCAGTTCCATGCCGAGATTCTGGTGCGCCATTTCCCGGCCCCGGAAACGCAAGGTGACCTTGACCTTGTCGCCTTCCTCGAAGAACCGCTGCATGGCACGCAGCTTCACGTCATAGTCGTGCTTGTCGATGTTCGGACGCATTTTCACTTCCTTCACATCGACGGTCTTTTGCTTCTTGCGCGCCTCATTGGCCCGCTTCTGTGCTTGATATTTGAATTTGCCGTAGTCGAGGATCTTGGCGACCGGCGGCTGGGACGTTCCGGCGACTTCGACAAGGTCGAGGCCGGCCTCGGCAGCCATTTCAAGCGCGGCGTTGGTGGCGACCACGCCTCGTTTTTCACCGGTTTCGTCGATCAGCAGGACTTCAGGGACCCTGATCTGGTCATTGACGCGCGGGCCGCTGTCGCGCGGCTCCGGCTTTGCGTTCATAGGACGACGAGCTATTTTCCACTTCTCCTTCGATAGGCGCCGGGCGGCACTTTCATAAGCCCGGCTGCTTTTTGGATCTTTGACGGTCCAGCAGGGGGCTTATCCGTCGTGAAGCGGGGCCAACCGGCGGCTCAAAACTTCAAAACCGCTTCCGACGGTGTGAGATATGCACCCAAGGTTCATATCTCACAACGGCACGTGTATCACAGAACGCTTGAGAGCGCCTTAGTGTGGCGCAGATTCCACACTAAAGCGCGGCTCTTTCTGTTTCGCATCCGTTATTCCGCAGCGCTGGCCCGCGACTGCACATCTCCAGGCTGCATATCCGGCGCCAACGCTTCTTCTGAAATTTGGTGAATCGCGGCCTCAAGCGCAAGGCTTTCCTGCTTGTCGCTGCCGAGCCGGCGCACGGAAACCGTGCGGTCTTCCGCTTCCTTGCGGCCCACCACGAAGATCAGCGGCACTTTCTGGAGCGAATGCTCCCGCACCTTGAGGTTGATCTTCTCATTCCGGAGATCCGGTTCGGCCTCGAGGCCTGCCTTGCGAAGCTGGGCCACCACATCCATGGCGTAGTCGTCGGCGTCGGAGGTGATGGTCGCGACCGCCACCTGCACCGGCGCCAGCCACAGCGGGAAGCGCCCCGCATAGTGCTCGATCAGAATGCCGGTGAAGCGCTCCAGCGAGCCGAACAGCGCCCGGTGCAGCATGACCGGCACGTGCTTGCCGCTATCCTCGCCGATATAGGACGCGCCCAGCCGCTCGGGCAGGTTCAGGTCCACCTGCAGCGTGCCGCACTGCCAGTCGCGGCCGATGGCATCGCGCAGGACGAATTCGAGCTTCGGCCCGTAGAACGCCCCTTCGCCCGGATTATACGTCATCTCCAGACCGGCTGCTTCGGCCGCGAGCTTGAGGGCCTCTTCCGACCTGTCCCAGATCTCGTCCGAGCCCACCCGTTTTTCGGGGCGGTCGGAGAATTTCACCCGCACGTCCTCGAAGCCGAAATCCCGGTAGATGCTCAGGATCAGCTTGGTGACCTCGACGCATTGCTCCGTGATCTGGTCTTCGGTGCAGAACACATGCGCATCGTCCTGGCAGAAATGGCGCACACGCATGGCTCCATGGAGCGCGCCCGAGGGCTCATACCGGTGAACCTTGCCGAACTCGGCGAATTTGAGCGGCAGTTCCCGGTAGCTGCGCAGGCCCTGCTTGAAGACCTGCACATGGCCCGGACAGTTCATGGGCTTCAGCGCGAACACCCGGCCGTCGGGCGTCTCGGTCGTGTACATGTTCTCGCCGAACTTTTCCCAGTGACCGGATTTTTCCCACAAGGAGCGGTCGAGCATGTCGGGCGTGTTGATTTCTTCATAGCCCGCTTCCGTCTGACGCCGGCGCATATAGCTGACCAGCGTCTGGAACAGCCGCCAGCCCTTGGGGTGCCAGAAGGCCGAGCCCGGGCCTTCCTCCTGCATGTGAAAGAGCCCCATCTCGCGCCCGAGCTTGCGGTGATCGCGGCGCTCGGCCTCTTCGATGCG
>CAZTCJ010000104.1:0-12414 GCA_964612085.1 uncultured Alphaproteobacteria bacterium | reverse complement strand
GTGATGGCGTTGAACACCACCCGCTGGACCGGCTTGTCTTTCAGCGCCTTTTTCTGGCGCAGCACTTCCAGCACATGCCAGGAAATGGCTTCGCCTTCCCGGTCCGGGTCGGTCGCGAGAATCAAACGGTCGGCGGATTTCACCGCATCGGCAATTTCGCGCAGGCGCTTCTGGGACTTGGCGTCCACGTCCCAGGCCATCTGGAAATCCGAGTCGGGTAGCACGGAGCCGTCCTTGGCAGGCAGGTCGCGGACATGGCCGTAGGAGGCCATCACCTTGTAGCCGGAACCCAGATATTTGTTGATCGTCTTCGCCTTGGCGGGCGATTCCACGATGACGACGTCCATTGCGCCTCGTCATTTATATATGTGTTGCGGAGCGGTCCGATGGAGCGCGCCGGGCAAAAGCCCAAGCTTTCTTAAATCACACGCACCGTTTCCAACCCCTGACTCCGCCTAACCGCGCGTAACGGGCGGGGACAATGGTGAAAACGGTCCTCTCTGTCAACCAAGCCCTTTCAAGAGCCCTCCATCGGGCTGCAAAGAGGGACCTCTCAGTCTACTCTTCAACCGAATATACACTTATGCGTGAAAAATAACCTGTTATGAGTGCGTTTCGGAGTCTGCACACGTTTTTCGCGTTCTGGTTAGTACCGGGGCGGTGCGAATTGTGCCAAACGATGCCGCCAATACTGGTTGTACCATACCCCGAGCACACGGGGTGTCTATATGTCTTCTCTGGGCCGGATGTCTGTCCAGGAGATGACCACTTAGGGAAAGCGAAAACGCCGATGGGGCTGTTATGAGAAACGATACCGTGCGGGCTGCGTGTCCTGTTCGCACACCGGCCGCACGGGCGGGGGCTTCGCATCCCGTTTGGTTCGCGGACTGGCCGGCGCCGGTTCGGATGCGCCCGAGTTTGTGTGGTGGGTGAAGCCGACAATGCCAACGAGTAAGGGCCGCGGCGGGGCACATCAGTCCGCGAAAACCGGTGGTCCGGGGGACAATGCGCCACCTGGAACCGAGGGGACCAGGGCGTGTGCCGACTATATGTTCGAGATGATCCAGGGGCTGGTGCACCTGGCTCAGACCGATCCCATCGTCATGCGCGATCTCATCTACTATCTGGAGATGGCGGCCCTGGAGGCCGATGCGCTGCGCAAGGCCAGTCCTCAGGATACGGACGGCGAGTCCTGATCCAGCGCGTCGAAATCGGCGAGCATCACGCCGCCTGTGCCGTCCCGCACCACCACGCCGGCAATCTCCCATTCCAGTAGCACGGTCAGGCAATGGGCGGGGGCGAGGCCCGCTGTGCGGATCAGCATGTCCGCAGGCGTCGGTGTGGCGCTCAGCAGCGGACGCAAGGCCGTGCGTGCTTCGGTAAGGGCATCTTCGTCCGGGTCCGTCCGCAGGGCCTCGAACAAGGGCAGCGTGTCGGGTTCGGATAATCCGCGTTCGACCAAAGGGGCCAGCACGTCGGTGACGTCGGCGGCCCGTTGCACGAGGGTGGCGCCGTCGCGGATCAGCAGATTGGCGCCCCGGCAGCGGGGATCGAGCGGCGATCCGGGCACGGCGAACACCTCGCGGCCTTGCTCCAGGGCGAAGCGGGCGGTGATCAGGGAGCCTGAGCGCTCCGCCGCCTCGATCACCACGACGCCGAGGGAGAGGCCCGAGACCAGCCGGTTGCGCCGGGGAAAATGCTTGGCCTGGGGCCGGAAGCCCAATGGCATCTCTGCTACCAGAACGCCGTCGCGGGCGATTTGCTCTTGCAGATCCTCGTGTTCGGGCGGGTAGACATACTCAATGCCGCCCGCCAACACGGCGGCGGTGCCGGTCTCGAGCGCGCCCTGGTGGGCGGCCCCGTCGATGCCGCGGGCAAGGCCTGAGATCACGGCGAAGCCCTGCTCGCCCAGATCCCGCGCCAGCCGGTCCGCGAACTGGCGCCCCAAAGCCGAAGCGTTCCGCGCCCCGACGATCGCAACGGCCGGACGGCTGAGCAGGCCCGCGTCGCCCCGGATCGACAGCACCGGCGGAACATCGGCAATGGCGGCGAGGGGGGCGGGAAAGTCCGGCTCGCAGGAAGCGATCAGGCGGGCGCCCAACTGGTCGTGGGCCTCGATCTCCGCTTCGATGTCCTCCGGGCGGGGAACCCGCAACACGCGCCGCCGGCCGCCGCGCCGCGCCAGATCCGGCAGGGCGTCGAGCGCCGTTTCCGGATCGCTATAACGGGTGAGCAGTTCACGGAAGGTAATGGGGCCGACATTCTCGCTGCGCGCCAGCCTGAGCCAGGCCAGCCGCTGCGCGTCGGTGAGCGTGTGAGTGTGCCGCGTCCCCATCATGCCCGTATTAGGGCCCGATGGGGCGCGGACTGCAAGTCTGCCGGACCGGAAAGGGTCTTATTCGTCCCAGTCGTCCATCTCTTCATCCGCCCGTTCGGCGGGTTCGGACGCGGGAGGCAGGGCATAGCGCTGCGGACTGAGCTGGGTGGCCTGAAAATCGGGCCGGTCCATGTCCACATAGATGGCTGGCAGCAGGCGCACATCGACGATCTGGCCGCTCGCATCCATGGTCTGCTTGATGCGGTAGTAAGCCGGACCCCAGAAGCCGTCGCCCACGGCGCCGTCCACTTGCGTGTTGCCTTGCGGGTCGAGGCCGACGCCGCCGCGATAATCCGCCGCCTGAATCCAGGCCGCCCGCAGTTCCGCCTTGGCGACCGCCAGATCGACTTCGGCATTGGCCACGTCATCGCTGCTGACGCCGTTCCGGCCGGACATGCGCTTCAGGGTGGCGAGCTTGGCCTTGGCCTTCTCGACCGTCAGCTTGGCATCGTCCACATGCTCGCGGGCCGCGAAGGTCAGTTCCGCCCGGCGGTTGAGCTTGTCCCGCTCCGCTTCCCAGGCCGCCTGATAGGTATTGATCCCGGCACGGGCCATCTGGCCAGACAGGAAGCTCATACTGCCCAGACCGTTGCGTTCCCGTTCCGCCCTGGCATCGAGCGTGACTTTCTTGAGGAAACCGTTCTCGGTCTGAATATCGAGGTCGTAATCCCGCAGGAACGACCGTCCACGGACCACATAGCGGTTGTTCGGGTCGGGAATATATTTCACATTCACTTCGACCGTGCCATCGGTTTGCGGCACCACTTCGATGATCGGCAAGGGCAGGGCATATTCGATGCCTTTCACGCCCGAATCCGCAGGCTTGCTCTTCAGATAGGTGGCGCATCCAGAAAGCGCCGCGCCCGCCAGCACCAGGGCCGCCCCGCGCGCCAGCAGCGTGCTGCGCGCCGATGTCAGGTTAAACGATCCGATCATGATCCAGTCTCTCCTTCGGCGGGCTCACGCATCATCACTTGCACATTGCCGCTCTGACCGTTGTGGGGACCGCGGGCATAGCCGCCCACAAGACCGATCGATCCGTCCGGCTTCACAACGATCCGGAAGAGCGCCGGCGGCGGCACGGCCCGTTCGCCGTTGGGGCCCTTGGGCGCCCGGCGGGCCACATCGCGGAACGCATGGCGCGCCGCGTTCTCGGCCACGTTCAGAATGCTCTGGGGCAGATCGGCCGGGGTCAGCAGCATATCGGTCGGCGCCAGCGTTCCGTTCGAGAAGGCAAGGGAACTCGTGTTGCGCGAGACGAAAGCGAAGGGATCGATGGCCTTTTTGCGGGTGGTGTCGGGCAGATACAGCATCTCGCTGTGAAGCCCGCCAAGACCGTCCGCATAGACCAGAACGAAAGGCGCGGTCTCGTAATACCGCAGACCGTCCGTCGTCTCATCATCCGCCGGGGCGGATACGTCGGATACGGAAATCCCCGCGCAGGCTGTCAGGCCCATGAGCGCCCCAGCGATAAGGGGCAGGCGGAGAAGTTTGAACAGATCCGAACTTTTAAATTGCGTCACCATGGATGTACGCCTCTCGCAACGAGAAATCATCTCAGTGGGCGGCAGAATATCATGGACGTCTGTTCAGTAGAACCTGAAGACGAGGCGTTCTAGTGGTAGAAGAACCCGCAGACGAGGAAGTTTCCGTACCTCTCTTGGTGGTAAATTTCGAAAAAGGATTAGGAATTTATCCGGGAATAAGGGGTAGGGATGCCAAGCGTAAACATCGTATCGAACGCCGCGCCGCGCCGGTCGGAGCGGGACGCCGTTGCGCTTTTCAAGGCCAACACCATGGTTTTTCGCACGCGCCCCGTGGCATAGTATCGAGCGATTTCGTTTAAGGCATTGCGTCAGGACAGGTCTGAAAAGGGAGTGCGCCCATGCTGCGTCCGGTGAGCGAGACAGCCCAGCAAGATACCGCCGAACTGCCCAAAGGGCCGAAATTTCCCAAGCTCTACGATTTCGAACCGCCGGTGAATCTGGCCGACAACATGACCTTTACCCAGGGTCAGCCTTACGAGGCCTTCGCGCAGCTCCGCTCGCGCGCGCCGATCGCCTGGCTGCCGGAAAAGGAAGGGCCGGGCTGCTGGGTCCTGACCCGGTATGACGATGTGCGCGCGACGGAACTCGATACCGGGACGTTCTCGTCCCAGCGCGGCGGCATTCTCATGACCTACGGGCCGCCGGAAAAGCGCCATCCGCTGCTCTACCGGGCCTCGCTCGACACCATGATCTGTCTCGACCAGCCGTTTCACCTGTCCCTGCGCCGGGAGCACATGCCGTTCTTCACGCCCGCTTACATCGAAGACCTGCGCAAGAAAGTGGATGCCAAAGTCAGCGCGCTGCTCGACGGCATGGCCGCGCAGGGCCCGAAACTCGACATGGTGGAAGCCTTTTCCGCCGAACTGCCGCTTTATACCTTGAGCGAGATGCTCGGCATCGACGAGCCGGACCGGCCCAAGCTGGTGCGCTGGATGCATCATCTGGAACTGGCGTCTTATACGCTGCAGCAGCAAGATCTGGGTACGGTCAATCCGGATGTGCTGATGGCGTTTCTGGACAATGTCCATGAGATGTTCGAATACGGCCAGAGTGTGCTGAAGGACCGCCGCCGCAATCCGCGCGCGGATCTTTTGTCGGCCATCGCCAATGCCAAAGTCGATGGCGAGCTGTTGTCAGATGAATATCTGGACGGCTCCTGGCTGCTGATCGTCTTTGCCGGGAACGACACCACCCGCAATTCGCTGTCGGGCACCATGAAGCTCTTGACCGAGTTTCCGGACGAGAAGCAGAAGCTGATCGAGGATCCGTCCAAGATCGGCAATATGGTGAATGAGGCGATCCGCATGGTCTCGCCGGTGATCTATATGCGCCGCACGGCGACGCGGGATGCGGAGATCCGGGGCCAGAAGATCGCGGAAGGCGAAAAGGTTGTGATGTATTACGGCGCCGCCAACCGGGACCCGGACGCCTTCCCCAATCCCGACCGGTTCGATGTGGAGCGCGACAACGCCAAGGATCACATCGCCTTCGGGCTGGGGCCCCATGTCTGCCTGGGGCAACGGGTCGCCAATATGCAATTGGAGGCAGCGTACAGGCAGATCCTGACGCGCTTCCCGAATATCACCTGGACCGGCGATATCGACATTGCGCCCAACAATTTCGTGCACGCCATCCGGCGGCTCGACGTGGATCTGGGGACGGGTTAAGTGGTCTTCTGGCCCAGGCGCGGTTCGGTGCCTGCCCACAGCCGGGCGATATTGGCCCGGTGGGTGATCCACACCAGCACCGCCAGCAGGCAGACGAATTCCGTGAACTGAGCGGTGCTGAAGGCCCAGAAGTAAAGCGGTGCGAGGGCTGCCGTATAAAGCGCCGCGAGCGACGAGACGCGGGAGACAGCCACCACGGCGATCCAGGTGGCCAGGCACAACAGCGCGGGCAGCCAACTCAAGCCTAAAAGGATGCCGAGGGCCACGGCGACGCCCTTGCCGCCTTTGAATTTGAGCCAGATGGGCCAGAGATGGCCCAGGAACGCGCCGAGCCCGGCGAACACCATCAGATCCGGATGATAGAGGGACGCGATCAGCACCGGGAGCGCCCCTTTGAACGCATCGAGGACCAGCGTGGCGGCGGCGAGCCCTTTTTTGCCTGTGCGCAGCACATTGGTCGCCCCGATATTGCCCGACCCGATGGCCCGGATGTCGCCTGCGCCTGCCAGCCGCGTCACGATCAGGCCGAACGGGATCGAGCCTGAGAGATAGCCGCCCGCGAAAGCCAGCAGATAGTACGGCAGGACAAGCTGCAGATTGATCGGATCCGGCATAGCTCCCCCTTTACGCCGATGCCTCGAAGACGGTCCGTCCGGAGACCACCGTGCGCAGGACCTTGCCCTGGAAACGCCGCCCGTCGAATGGCGTGTTGCGCGAGCGTGAGCGCAACTGCTCCGCATCGAGAATGAAGGGGGCGTCCGGATCCATCAGCAGCAGATCGGCGGGCGCGCCCTTGGCCAGACGGCCCGCCTCAAGCCCCAGGATCTCGGCGGGGCGCAGGGTCATGGCGCGCAGGAGATCGATCAGCGGCATGCCGGCGCTGTGGTGGATTTCCAAGGCCGCCGGCAACAGCGTTTCAAGACCGACCGCGCCGAAAGCGGCTTCCGCGAAGGGCAGGCGCTTGTCTTCCGGCGGGCGCGGCTCGTGGCTTGAGGTGATGACGTCGATGCGGCCCGCCTTCAAGGCCTCGACCAGCGCCTGGCGGCTGTCTTCCGGCTGCAAAGGCGGCAGCACCTTGAAGAAAGTGCGGTAATTGGCGATGTCGATTTCGTTCAAGGTCAGATGATGGACGGCGGCCGCGCAGGTGATCGGCAGGCCTTTTGCCCGGCCCCGGTCCAAGGCGTTGAGGGAGGCGGGGCTGGAGACCTGGCTCAAGTGATAGCGCGCGGGCGCCAGTTCCAGAAGCACCATGTCCCGTTCCACCATGATGGTTTCCGCCGCATCCGGAATACCGGTGAGGCCGAGCCTTGTGGAAAACTCGCTTTCGTTCATGACGCCGCCCTCGATGAGAGACGGCTCCAGGGCGTCATGGGCGATCAGGGCGTCGAAGGTCTTGGCGTAGGCGAGGCAGCGGCGGAACACGCGGGCATTGGTGACCGACTGGCCCGCATCGGTGAAGCCGATGGCGCCGGCATCCGCCAGCAGGCCCATTTCGCTCATATCTGTGCCCTGAAGGCCGCGGGTCAGGGCCGCCATGGGGTGGACATGGACGATCGCCGTGTCGCGGGCGCGCCGCTCAATGAAATCGACGAGGGAGACGTCGTCGATCACCGGATCCGTCCGGGGCATGACGACCATGGTGGTGACGCCGCCCGCCGCCGCCGCTTCCGACGCGGAGGCAAGCGTTTCCTTCTGTTCCGCGCCGGGCTCGCCGGTGAAGACCCGCATATCGATCAGGCCGGGGCACAGCACCTTGCCCTTGCAGTCGATCACCCGCGCATCGTCCGGCGGCGCACCATCGAAGAGATTGGGGCCGATATCCGCGATCGTATCGTCTTGCGTTAACAGCGCACCGGGGCCGTCGAGGCCGCTTGCCGGATCGAGAAGGCGCGCATTGATATAGGCGGTCTTACCGGTCGCGCTGGTCATGCCGGATCCTCCGAAGGCGGCTGATTGGGCAGGCGGCGGCTCAAGGCGTCGAGCACGGCCATGCGCACGGCGACGCCCAGTTCCACCTGATAGGCGATGAGACTGCGTTTGGGGTCGTCCGCCACCAGAGAATCGATCTCCACGCCCCGGTTCATGGGACCTGGATGCATGACAAAGGCGTCCGGTTCGGCTTGTTTGAGTTTCTCGTGATCGAGGCCGTAGAACTGAAAATATTCGCGCATGCTGGGAATGAAGCTGCCGGTCATGCGTTCCATCTGCAAGCGCAGCATCATGACGATATCCGCGCCCTTGAGGCCTTCTTCCAGGGAGGTGAAGACCTCGACGCCCAGCCGGTCCACATTGGTGGGAAGCAGGGTCAAGGGCGCGACGACACGCACCCGCGCGCCCATCAGGGTCAGGAGATACATGTTCGAGCGCGCCACCCGGCTGTGCAGGATGTCGCCGCAAATGGCGATGGTCGCGTTCTCGATCCGCCCGAGCCGCCGCCTGATGGCGAGCGCGTCGAGCAGGGCCTGGGTCGGGTGTTCGTTCGATCCGTCTCCGGCATTGACGACCGCGCAGTCCACCTTGTTGGCCAGAAGCTCCACCGCGCCCGAGGACTGGTGACGCACCACGATGATATCGGGATGCATGGCGTTCAAGGTCGCGGCGGTGTCGAGCAGGGTCTCGCCCTTGTTCACGGCGGAGGCCGTCACCGCCATGTTCATGACGTCCGCGCCCAGCCGCTTGCCCGCCAGCTCGAAGGAACTTTGGGTCCGGGTGGAGGGTTCGAAGAACAGATTGATCTGTGTCCGGCCTTTCAGGATGGCGTCTTTCTTGTCCACCTGGCGGTTCAGGTCCACATAGCGCTCGGCCAGATCCAGCAGGGCCGTGACTTCAAGATGCGACAGCCCCTGAATTCCGAGGAGATGGCGATGCGGAAAGGCGATGGGCTCAGACATTGCGGGCTTTCAAGGGCTGATCATGGTCCTTGGCTGTATAGGCAGTGTGCCGGAACGGGGCAAGACCGGTGATCAGCGGGCTCAGGTCAACCATAAGAGCATCAGCGGCATGGTGAAGATGGCGCCCAGCGTCGAGGCGGTGACCAGCCCCGCCATCAGATCGGCATCGCCCCCCAATTGCTTGGCCAGAATATAGGCGGATGTGGCGCCCGGCACCGCGCCGCAGACGATCACCACTGTGCGGGTCAGACCCTCCACGCCGAACACCCAGGCCCAAAGAGCGAAGATGATGGGCATGGCCACCAGTTTGAGCAGCGAGGTGCCGGCGATCAGCACTTCCCGGCCTTTGAGGGCGGTCAGGCTCAAGCCCGCTCCGACACTGAGCAGGCCAAAGGCCAGCGCCGCATCCGCCAGGACCTCCGCCGTGACGCCCACCGGTCCGCTGAGACCGCCAAGGGTCAGATTGAGGGCGATGCCAGTCAGGCAGGCCAGGATCAGCGGATTGCGGATCAAGACGCCGGGCAGGATCGCCAAAGGCGCCGGGCCGTCCGCCCGGTAGCGGTTCAAGACCACGACCGACAGGATGTTGATGGTGGGCACCAGCACGGCGATCACGAGCGCTGCGACGGCGACCCCTTGCGCCCCGAACAGGGCTTCGACCGTGGCGAGCGCCACGAAGCCGTTCCAGCGCACCGCGCCCTGGAACACGCTGGCATATTGCGGGCCGCTCAGGCCCAGATAGGGGCGGGCGAAAGCCAGCGCCGCGACCAGCGTGAACAGGCCGGTGAACAGGGTCAAAATGAGGGGCCAGATGGCGATCGGCCCCAACTGGGCATTGGCCAGGGTGGAGATCAGCAGGGCCGGGAACAGCACGAAGTAATTGAGCCGTTCCAGGAGCCGCCACATCTCTCTGTCCTGAAAGACGGTCCGGCTCAGGGCGAAGCCGAGCGCGATCACGACAAAAACGGGCAGAAGAGACGCGGTGGTTTCGGCCATGCACAAGTCTCGGCGGTCATGGGTTGCAAGCCCATGCCGAATGCACGGGGAGTCCTAATGATGGCGCGAAGGCGCAGGCGATGGCAATCGGGCCGGGACCGCCTGTGAGTTGATTTTTCGGGCGGTTTATCCTATTATACACATGTGTATACGTATGTCCGACCGCAGGGGTCCCCATGAAATCCGCCAGTATGAAATCCGCCAGAGTGAATTTGCTGATGTCAGCCGATGAGAAGACGCAGATCGAAGCGCGCGCCAGCCGCCTCAAGATCAGCATGAGCGAACTGGTGCGCCGCGCGGTGCGGGTCTACGACCCGTCCATGGACGACGAGCAGTTTCAGGTTCTGGCGCGGGAGATTGCCATGACGGTCGACCGGACCGAGGCGCAGGTCGACCGGGCCCTGGCCCGGCTCGACGATCTGGAACGCATGGCCGCGCGCCGGGCCCAGATGCGGGCCGAGGCCCGCAAGGCGCTGGAGAAGAGCGGCACGGTCTGGCCTTTCGCCATCAAGGAGCCCGCTTCCAAGGACGACGCGGCATGAGCCCCTGGTCGGATTTCGCCGAACAGATCCGCCGCATCATCCTGATGCAGGACAAGATCGACCGCCTGGCCGACGGTGTGAGCGGCCTGTCCGATCAGATCATGGATCACGAGAAGCGTCTCATCCGTATCGAGACGATGATCGAGATGGCCCAGGAGCAGTCGGGCAAGCGCGGCCCGCGGCGTCTCGATTAGGGCCTGCGCAAAAAAGAAACCGCCCGGACGATCATCCGGGCGGCTACAAACCTAAAACCGAAAGACCGGCCAAGCCGGTCTTTTTTACATGGCGCTCGAAGCGGCGCTGGTGACGAAAGCCGGGGTTTTTTCGCGGCGCGCGGCCAGGCCGGTCACGATGAACGCCAGACCCATAGCAGCGGTTAAGTAAGCGCCGAAGAGGATTTGTCCGCCGTTGAACGCGCCCATGAGGCCCACATAGAAGGGGGCGGCGACGAAGCTCAAACCGGCGAGGGTCACGAAGAGGCGGCTGGGCAGGCCGGCCATGATGGTGATGGTCGCGATAATGGTCGTTGCCGGAGCAATCACAACCCAAGCGTAAGCCATCACCTGGCCGTCATTAAAGCGATGGGCCTGATCGAGCATACCCATTCCCATACGGAAGAAATCGAGGCCGGTGATAGTCGCTCCCGCATCGATACTGCTTCGAAGCTGAGTCCAATCGAGCGCCAGAAACGCGCAGCACAAAGCAGCCGAAATACCACAAGCAACCCACCGCATGGACATATGCCCTACCCCCTTTTAACCGAAGATGTCGGTAATCCCTGAAGCCCACACATTGATCCTGTCGTGCCCCTGATTCAAGGGGTAAACTTGTGAATTATGGGAAAATTACGCTTGCGTCCCCCTGAGCGTTGGTGTAGCGGCGCGCACCTTGACGCTCAGAGGCTGTTCAGGCGGTCCAATGCCCCCTGAAGGATGTACGCCGCGGCCAACTTATCCACAAGTTGGGCCCGTCTTTGGCGGCTTGTGTCCGCATCGAGCAGTGTGCGTGTCACGGCGGCGGTGGACAGGCGTTCGTCCCAGAATGCGATCGGCAAGGATGTACACCCCCGCAGATTACGGGCGAAGGCGCGCACCGATTGGGCGCGGGGCCCTTCGCTGCCGTCCATATTGACCGGCAGGCCGATCACCAGCGCGCCTACCTCATGCTCTGCGGCGAGCGCCAGCAAACGCTCCGCGTCGCCGGCGAATTTCTTGCGCCGGATGGTCTCGAGCGGTGTCGCGATCCGGCGCGACACGTCGGACAGGGCCAGGCCGATGGTCTTGGTGCCCGGATCGAGCCCCATGAGCCGCGTGCCGGGCGCCAGCAGGGCGGGCAGATCGGTGAGGGCGATGGTCGGATCCTGGGCCAAAACACTGATCCTCTAAAGCGCGTGCTCGATTGGCTTGCCAAGCGCGCGGCGGGTTGTTAGCTCTGCGCCTTATCACTCTCGGGTCATGCGCTCCAGAGGGATCACTTCCAGCAACCAAGACAGGAACCGACTATGTCCGTTGACAAGGACACGGTACGCCGCATTGCACGGCTGTCGCGCATCGCCATCACCGATGCCCAGGCCGAGGCCATGGAAGGCGATTTGAACGGCATTCTCCACTGGGTCGAGCAGTTGAACGCGGTCGACACCAAGGATGTGCCGCCGCTCACCTCGACCGTCGCCATGGGCCTGCGGCAACGGGAAGACGCCGTGACCGATGGCGGCTACCCGGAGCGGGTGACCAAAAACGCCCCCCAGGGTGAAGACGGCTTCTTCACCGTGCCCAAGGTTGTGGAATAAGCCCGCGCGGGCTGCCCCGGAGAAACGACATGACCGAGCTGACCGATCTCACACTGGCGGAGGCGCGCGACGGCCTCAAGGCCAAGGATTTTTCTTCTGAAGAACTGACCAAAGCCCATGTGGCGGCGGTCGAACGGGCGCGCGCGCTCAACGCCTTCATTATTGAGACGCCCGAGCACGCGCTTGAGCAGGCCAAGACGTCCGACGCCAGGATCGCCAAGGGCGAGGGCGGGCCGCTTGAGGGCTTGCCGCTCGGCATCAAGGACCTGTTCTGCACGGACGGGTTCCAGACCACGGCGGCGAGCCACATTCTGGAAGGCTTCGTGCCGCCTTATGAATCCACCGTGACGAGCCAGTTGTGGCGAGACGGCGCGGTGATGCTGGGCAAGCTCAATCTCGATGAGTTCGCCATGGGCTCGTCCAACGAGACCAGTTTTTTCGGGCCCGTGATCAATCCCTGGCGGCGTACGGATGATGACGCCAAGCTGGTGCCCGGCGGCTCCTCCGGCGGCTCGGCGGCGGCGGTGGCCGCCCATCTGTGCCTGGGCGCCACGGCGACCGATACCGGCGGCTCGATCCGTCAGCCCGCAGCGCTTACCGCCACG